>DASXKW010000062.1:0-90473 GCA_036496625.1 Solirubrobacterales bacterium
ATCGTCTCGAAGATCATCGCGGTGGCGCTGCTGCCGCTCTATACGCGCTACCTGACGCTCGCCGACTACGGCGCCGCCGAGGTGATGTTCGCGGCGGTCGTCTCGGCCAGCATCGTCGTTCGCCTCGGCATGATCGAGGCGCTGCTGCGCTTCTACTACAAGGACGGCGAGGATCCCGCCCGCGTCGTCTCAACTTCCTTCGCGGCTGTCTTCTGGCTGGCGACGATCGCGTCGCTGATCGCGCTGCCCTTTGCCGGCGCGATCTCGGAAGCCCTGCTTGCCCACTCGGCTCCCGATCTCGGTCGAATCTCGATCGGCGGTCTCTGGGCGTTGACCCTGTTCGAATACCTGCTCACCCTCTTCCGGCTCGAGGAGCGCGCCCGCGCCTTCTTCGTCACCACGATCCTCAACGTGCTGGTCACGATCGGGCTGACCGTCGTCCTCGTCGTCGGCGAGGGAGAGGGCGCCCGCGGCCTGTTGCTCGGCAGCTTCGCCAGCGGTGGGGTCTTCGTCCTCGGCTTGATCTTCGTCCACCGGCGCCGTCTCTCGCTCTGGGTCGACCGGGAGCTGCTGCGACGGCTGATGCGCTTCGGCCTGCCGACGATGCCGGCCGAGCTCTCGCTCTACCTGCTCAACTTCGTCGACCGGATCATCATCGTCCGATCCGCCGGGCTCCCCGCGGCCGGCCTCTACTCGCTCGCGGTCAAGTTCGCCCAGGCGATCAACGTCCTCGTCCGCGGCTTCCAGCTCGCTTGGCCGCCGCTCGCCTACTCGATCCGCGACGACGACGAGGCCAGCCGCGCCTACGCCGCGGTGGTCACCTGGTTCGTCACCGCCGCCGCCTTCGTCGTCGCCGGCATGTGGCTGCTCTCGCGCTGGATCGTCCGCGCCCTGGCCTCGCCCGAATTCTTCGGCTCCTACAAGGCGATCGGCCTGGTCGCCACCGGCGTCACCCTCTACGCGCTCTACATGGTCCTGGTCGTGATCCTCGGCAGGACCGGCCGCACCGAGTTCAACTTCCCCGCCACGATCGCTGCCTTGGCCGCCAACATCGCCCTCAACCTGGCGCTGGTCCCACCGCTCGGCATCGTCGGCGCCGGCATCGCCCTGGTCGCCTCCTACCTCGTCGTCCTGGCGCTGATGTACGGCTTCACCCAGCGCCTCTTCCCGGTCCCTTACGAATGGGCCCGCCTGGCTCGGGTCGTTTTCGTTTCCGCGAGCCTGGTCGCGGCTGGAGAGCTATTGCTGCCAACCGACGGCTTCGCCGGCTTGCTTCTGCGCACAGCCCTCTGGCTCGCCTACCCCCTCGCCCTTCTCGCCGTCGGCTTCTTCTCATCTGCAGAGCGCCGCTGGCTCGCGGGCCTGCGTCAGCCGGGGGCGCTGGCCACCCAGCTGCGCTCACTGCGCCCCGCCGCGGCGGGCGTCGACGGAACGGTGTCGGAGACCTACGAGGCAGAGCAAATGGACGACGACTCCCGCCTCTGACAGGCCGATCCCGGCAGGGGTGGAACGTCTTGTGCTTTGGCAAGCGCGCCGGGCGAGCCCGATCCGCTCCACCGAAAAAGTTAAGCGGAACCCCTGCCGGGATCGGCCTGGGCTGCAGCTTGGTCCCGAATGCCTTCACCGCGACCTGGGAAGAGCGCCTGGCAAGCGTGGGCCCAGTAGACCCTGGCGGGGTGATTCGGCAGCACGGTCGCGGCGAGCGCTCGCACCGAGTACGACCAGGCGGTGAGCGCCCGGACCGCCAGCGCCGCAGCGCTCCCGTGGTGCACCCGCATGTACCTATCTCGATTGCGGTGGAATTCGACGATGCGGGGCAGGCCCACGGCCAGGTCGGTGGAGAGCTGGTCATGGTGGATCGTCTCCGCGCCCGGGACGAAGAGGCTGTGCCAGCCGGCTTCGGCGAGCCGCTTGGCGAAGTCGCACTCGTCGTAGTAGACGAAGAAGGCCGGGTCCATGTAGCCGACTTCGGCCGCCGCCGAACGGCGCACGAGCAGGGCGCTCGACTGCGCCCAATCGACCCGGCGGGTGGCCGTGCCCTTGCTCTGCACGGTCAGTTGCCGGTGCAGGAAAGCGGCGCCCGTCAGCGCGGTGCCGACGCCGGGGAAGCGCCAGGCGCAGGCGACCGGCGCGCCGCCGGAATCGAGCAGCTGCGGGCCGGCCGCGGCCGCTTTGGGATCCGCGTCGAGCGCCGCAAGCAGCGCCCCCGCCGCCCCCGGCCGCAGCTCGGAGTCCTCGTTGAGCAGCAGGCAGTAGCGGCCGCTGGCCGCGCGCATCAGCGTCGAGTCGTTCTCGGCCTTGCCGGTTCGTCGCTGCAGCGGGATCAGCTCGATCTCGCCACTGCGGGCTCGCACCGCGTCGGCGGAGCCATCGGTCGAGGCGTTGTCGAGGACGAGGATCTCGCGCTCGACCCCGGCGGGGTGCGTGCGCTCGATCGCGTCGAGGCAGGCGAGCAGGAACGCGCGGCCGTTCGTGTTCACGACGCAGTAGGAGAGCGTGGGCGCCACGGGGCCACGATAATCGCGGCGATGAAGGTGCAGCTTGTCGACCCCTCGGCCTTCACGCCGCCATATGACCGCGCGCTTGCCGCGGCGCTGGCCCGCGGCGGCGCCGAGGTCGAGCTGCTGACCAGCCGTTTCCTCCACGGCCCCGTGCCGCCGTCGCAGGGCTACCGGGTGCGGGAGCGCTTCTACCGCCGCTCGGCCGCCCGTGGCCTCGACGCCCCCGGCCGCCGCGCTTTCAAGGCCGCCGAGCACCTGCCGGACATGCTGCGGCTGCGGCGAGGGCTCGACGCCGACGTCGTCCACTACCAGTGGCTGACCGTGCCGTGCCTGGATGCGCATCTGCTTCCCCCACGACGGCCGCGGCTGCTCACCGCTCACTACGTTCTGCCCCCGGCGCCGAGCCGCCGGCAGGCGACGACCGCCCGGCGGCTGTTCGGCGCCATGGACGCCGTCGTCGCCCACTCCGAGCACGGCGCCGCCCGGCTGCGCTACGAGGCCGGGGTCGACCCCGGCCGGGTCCGGATCATCCCCCACGGCGCCTTCGATTACCTGACCCGACTGCCCGAGGAGAAGCCGCTGCCGGTCGAGCTGGAGGGCGCCGAGGGCCCGGTGATCCTCTTCTTCGGCCTGCTGCGCCCCTACAAGGGCCTCGACACGCTGCTCCGTGCCTTCTGCGAGCTGAACGGCGCCGAGCTCTGGATCGTCGGCAATCCCCGCATGGACCTGGCCCCGTTGCGAAGTCTCGCCGCCACGGCGCCCGGGCGCGTCCGCTTCGTCACCCGCTTCGTCGAGGAGGCCGAGGTCCCGGCGATCTTCCGCCGCGCAGACGTCGTCGCCCTTCCCTACCGCGACGCCGAGCACTCGGGCGTCCTCTACGCCGGCCTCGCCTTCGCCAAGCCGCTCGTGCTCAGCGCCGTCGGCGGCTTCCCCGAGGTCGCGGCGACGGGCGCAGCGCGGCTCGTCCCGCCCGAGGATCCGGCCGCCCTGGCGCATGTTCTGGCTGAGCTGAGCAGCGATTCGGAAGCTCGCGAGCGGCTTGCCGTCGCGGCCCGCGAGGCCGCCGCCGGCCCCTACTCCTGGGACGCTGTCGCCGCCCGGACGCTCGCCCTCTACGACGAGCTGCTGGAGGCACGCCGGTGACCGTCGTCGCGATCGCCTTCTGGATCAGCGCCGGCCTGATCGCTTACGCCCACCTCGGCTACCCGATCGCGTTGCGGCTTTTGCTCGTCCTGCGCCGCCGGCGAGCGCGTCCGCCGCAAGCCTCGGATGAGCCCCCGCGCGTCTCTCTCATAGTCGCCGCCTACGACGAGGAGGAGGTGATCGCCGCCAAGGTCGCCAATGCTCTCGTCCTCGACTACCCGCGCGAGCGCCTCGAGCTGATCGTCGCCTCCGACGGCTCGACCGATGCAACTGCCGAGCGCGCCCGCGCTGCCGGCGCCGACCTCGTGCTCGAGTTGCCGCGCGCCGGCAAGCTCGCCGCCCAGAACGCCGCCGCCGAGCGCGCCTCGGGGGAGATCCTCGCCTTCTCCGATGCCAACAGCGCCTGGCGGCCCGATGCCCTGCGCCACCTCGCCGAGGTCTTCGCCGACCCCGCGGTCGCCTACGCCTGCGGCCAGGTCCGCTTCCTCGACTCCGGGGGCGACAACCTCGAGGGGGCCTACTGGCGCTACGAGATGGCGGTGCGGCGGATGGAGTCCTCGCTCGCCGGGATCACCGCCGGCAATGGGGCGATCTACGCAGTGCGCGCCGACGCCTACCTGCCGCTCGCCCCCTCCGGCAGCCACGACCTCTCCTTCCCCTTCCTGCTCGCCAAGCGGGGCAAGCGCTCGCTCTACGTCCCCGCCGCGCGCGCCGAGGAGAAGATGGCGCCGACGCTGGAGGGCGAGTTCGCCCGCAAACGGCGGATGATGGTCGGGCTCTGGGACATCGTCGTGGGCGAGCGGATGATCTCGCCGCGCGGCTACAGGCCGCTCTACGCCTTCGAGCTGCTCTCGCACCGGCTGCTGCGCTACCTGACGCCGTTCCTCCATCTCGTTGCCTTCTTTGCCAACCTGGCCCTGCTGGGGGAGGGTGGCGTGTACGTCGTCACGTACGGAATCCAGGTCGTCGCCATCGCGGCGGCGCTGCTCGGCGGCAGCTTCCCGGTCGGGCCGCTGCGCATCGCCCGTTACTACGCGATCGCCACGGCCTCGATCGCCGCCGGCCTCTGGGATCGCTTTCGCAAGGGGCCTCCGTCCAAGTGGGAGAAGGCGCCGGGAACCAGATAGCGATGCCTCGCGCCCTGGACATCCTCGTCTCCACCGTCGCTCTGATCGTGCTTTCGCCCGTCCTGCTGATCGCCGCTACCGCGATCAAGCTGGGGAGCCGCGGCCCGGTCCTCTATCGCCAGCGACGCGTCGGCTTCGACGGCAGGGAGTTCGAGATGCTGAAGCTGCGCACGATGGTCGCCGGCTCCGACCCGGTCGGCGTCGGCGCCGTCGTCACCCGCGACGACCCCCGCGTCACCGCCGCCGGCCGCGTCCTGCGCCGCACCTCGCTCGACGAGATCCCCAACCTGGTCAACGTCCTGCGCGGCGAGATGGCGATCGTCGGCCCCCGTCCGACCATCCCGGCCCAGGTGGTCGATTACACGCCGCGTCAGAGCCGCCGCCACGAGGTGCTCCCCGGGATCACCGGCTGGGCCCAGGTCCAGGGCCGCGCCGGCATCCCCTGGGAGCAGCGGATCGAGCTGGACCTCTGGTACGTCGAGCACCGCAGCGCCACTCTCGACGCCCGCATCCTCGCCAAGACGCTCTGGCTCCTCGTCACCGGCCACGGCCTGGCCCCCGACTAACCGGCCGCAACGTTTTTTGGTGGCTATAGGACGAAAAAACGTTGCACCCGCGCGAGTGGCCTACGACGTAGGGTTTTCAGAGTGACCGACCGTCCCGCAGTCTCGTTGCGCCCGTTCGAGCCGAACGATGTCGCCGCGGCGCACCGCTGGTTCAACAACCCGCAGGCGACCGCCTCGCTGATGGAGCAGCGCGACGGGTTCTCGCTTGAGGAAGCCGCGGCCTGGGTTGGGCGGGCGATGGACGACTCTGGCGAGGACCGCAAGTACGCGATCGTGGTCGAGGGCCATGAGGAGCCGGTCGGCTTCACCGCCCTCTACGGCCTCTTCCGTCAGACGGCCCCCGAGCTGGGGGCGCTGATCGGCGACGACGTGCGCGGCAAAGGAGTCGGCCGGCGGGCGGAGGCGCTGACCCTCGCCAAGGCATTCGACGAGTTCGGCGCCCACCGCGTCTACGGCCGCATCCCCGCCCGCAACGAGGTTGCCAAGAAGACCGTCGCCGGGCTCGGTTGGAAGCACGAGGGGACGATGCGCGGCCACCTGCGCCGCGAGGGCGCGCCGGCCGACGACTGCGAGGTTTGGGGCGTCCTCCCCGACGAGTTCCGCGCCGCTGCCGACGACCTCCTCCGGTGAGCGAGCCAATCGCCAGGGCCGAGCTGATCGAGGACCGCGGCGAAGCCGCGAGCGGCGGCGAGTTCTTCCGCTCCCGCCCCTTTCTCGACGCCGAAGGCGTCACCCACACCCTCCGCATCGCCGCCGCCGACGCGGAGCTGCTGGCGCCGCTGATCGTGCGGGAGATCGACGGCAGCGCGGAGCGCGACGCGATCTCCCCCTACGGCTACCCCGGCATCGTCGACGCATCGGACATCGACCACGCCAGAGTGGGGCCAATGTCCGATGCGTTGTTGGCCCCGGCTGCGATCGAGTTCTCGACTGTCGGCTTGGTCACGGTTTTCCTCCGCCACACGCTCGGCGACCCACCGCTCAGCGGCGCCACCGAGCGCAACGTCGTCCAGATCGCCGACCCGGCGCTTCCACAGAAGAGCCGTGGCAGCGATCGCAACCAGATCAACAAGAACCTGCGGCGCGGCTATGAGCTGCAACTGGTCCCCGGGCCGGAGACGACCGCGCCGCAACGCGCCGGCTTCCTCGCCGCCTACGAGCAGACGATGCGCCGCACCGGCGCCGGCGAGCGCTACTTCTTCGCCGCCGCCTACTTCGACCGCATCCTCGAATCGGCCCAGACCTGGCTCGCCCTCGCCCTCGCCCCGGGCGGCGGGATCGCCGCGGCTTCGATCGCCGCTCGCAGCGACGGCTACCTCCACTATTACCTCAGCGGCAGCGCCGACTCCCACCTGCGCGATTCGCCGATGAAGAACGTCGTCGCCTCGCTGGTCGAGCTCTCCGCCGAGCTGGCGCTGCCGCTCAACCTCGGCGGCGGGATCGCCCGCGGCGATCGCCTCGAGGAGTTCAAGCGCGGCTTCGCCAACCGCGAGCTGCCCTGGCTCGCCTCGGAGGTGGTCTGCGACGCCGCCGCCTACGCGCGCCTCTCAGAGGGGCGCGAGGCCGGCGGATTCTTCCCCGCCTACCGCGCTAGTTGATCGTCGGTTCCGCCGGCGTCGGGCCGGTGAAGGGGAACCCGGCAGCGGGCTCCCGGCCGTGGCCCCAGGTCTGCTTGGCGAAGTCGCGAAGCGCGTCCAACGTGATCGCGCCCTTGTATTCGTTGCAGCCGATCAGGTTCCGCCAGGCGGTCGCGGCGACTTCGTAGGGCATGTTTTCGTTCGGGAAGAGCAGTGCCGCCCCGTACATCGAGTCGTAGACCCCGACCATTTCCAGCTGCGCGCTTCCCGACAGGTGCGGCGAGTACTGAAGCTCTGTTCGACCGTGCTCGAGCGAGTGGACGAAGTCGATTTCCTGCGGCATTTCGGAGTACGCGCCGTCGGCCTGCTGGTAGGGCGGTTCGACGTGGTTGCCGGAGGTCGGCGGGTTCGTTTTGTAGGCGGGCGTCGGTGCCGTCGGCGGGATATGGGTGTGGCCCTCTTCGGGAAGGCGCAGGCGGAGGTCGCAGTCGGCCTCCTTCGCCGCCTTCTGCAGGTTGGCGACCTTGACCGGCGGCGGCGTGGTCCCCGTCCGTTCGTCCGGCTGGACCCCGTTGGTGGAACCCGACGCCTGGTTGATGTGGGCGTTGCCACCGTTGTTCTTGTTGGCTGCGGAGAGGACGATCGCGACGATCCCGGCCAGCACCACGAGGCCGACCAGGCCGGCAGCGCCGTAGCCGATCATCAAGCGCCGCCGCTCGGACCCCGCCTGTTTTTTCTCGCGCTCCTGCCGGGCCTGGCGGAGACGCTCCCTCTCTTCCTCCCTGCGATTAGCCATCAGCCGTCGTCAGTTTACTCAGAGCGACTTGGCCAGGTCGCCGCTGTCGTCCCGGCGCCGCTCCCAGGGACGGGCCGCTTGCAGCGCGCCGAGCACGGCACGCGTTGCCGGCGCCCGGTTGAGGGCGTAGAAGTGGATGCCGGGAGCGCCGGCTAGGAGCAGCTCAGAGCATTGCTGCGCCGCGTAGGCGACGCCGAGCTCGAACTCGGCCCGCTCGTCGCCGTCCGCCGCCGCGAACGCCGCTTCGAGGCGGGTCGGGATCGAGGCGTCGCAGAGCTCGCAGATCCGCTTCGTCTGCGCGAAGCTCGCCACCGGGATCACCCCGGCGAGGATCGGCACGTCGATCCCGGCCGCCCGCGCCGCGGCGACGAAGTCGAAGTAGACCCGGTTGTCGAAGAAGAGCTGGGTGATCAGGAAGGACGCCCCCGCCTGCACCTTGGTCTTCAGGTAGGCCAGGTCGGTCGCAAGGTCGGCAGCCTCCGGATGAACCTCGGGGAAGCAGGCGCCGCCGACGGTGAAATCCCAGCTCGAGCCGATGAAGGCGGTCAGCTCGGCGGCGCTGCCGAGCCCGCCGGCGGGCTGGACGAAGTCCTCCTGCCCGCGCGGCGGGTCGCCGCGCAGGGCGAAGACGTTCTCGATCCCCGCAGCGGCGATCCGGTCCAGGGTCGCCCCGATGCCCTCGCTGCTCTCGCCAACGCAGCTCAGGTGCGCCATCGTCTCGTAGCCGAGCTCGTCCTTCAACGCCCGGGTGATCTCGACCGTCCCCTCGCGGGTCGAGCCACCGGCGCCGTATGTCACGGAGACGAAGTCGGGCTCCAGCTCGCGCAGCGATCGCGCCGTCGCGAACAGCGCCTCGGTCGCCTCCGCGGTCTTCGGCGGGAAGAGCTCGACCGAGAAGGTCGGACCTTGTGCCGCGATGATGTCGTCGATTCGCACGGGCAGAGCGTAGCCGCCCCCGGACGCGGGAGCGCGGTCGCGAGATCGCCGGTGATTGCTAGCGCGACCGCGCGGGAGCAGAGGAGGCGGCGCCTGATTTATCCACCTGAGCCTGGAAGAAACCCTGGACGTCCTCGAGGTGCTTGCCCTTGGTCTCCGGCACGAACTTCCAGCAGAAGGCGATGGTGCACCACGTTGCGCCGCGCCCTCCTCCGGGACGCCTCGAGGCCTTCGCTCATCCCAAAAGCGACCGTATAAAGCCCTCCGGATGCGCCATTTCTGCGGATTTTGCGGGAACGTTTACGACGCCCCCCTAGCGCTTCGCTGAGGGGCGCGCTAAGTTCGCCTTGCGACTGGGAGAGACGGGGTCCGCGGAAGCCAAGCGGAGCACGTCTCGAAGGTGGCGCGACGAGCTTCAGTGCGCGAAGGCTACGCGCACGGCAGGCAACCGAGCGTCATCACCGGTCGCATTTTTCGTGCCCGAAAGGCTGACTTCGCCTTTAGTTGTCTATATGGCGAAAAAAGACAAAGTCAGCGGCCGTGCTGTCCGGCCCGGCGCCTAGCGTTTGCGTCCGACCGTCGAGCACCTGCCCTCGATCGTCGCGCGTGCCGGGACGCAGTTTCGGGAGTCGGCGTTGTTGGCGCCCCGTGAGTAACTCCAACAACTAGCCCGCCCACTCCCATACCCCATACCCTGTGCTCGATGAGCGGGGAGCTTCGCTACGAGCGCCTCGGCGCCGCCGCCGTGCTGACGATCGACCGGCCCGAGCGCCGCAACGCGATCGACGCCGCCGCCGCGGAGCAGTTCCGCCAGGGCCTGCGCGACTTCGAGGCGGATGCCGGGGCGCGCGTCCTCGTCCTCACTGGCGCCGGCGGCCAGGCCTTCTGCGCCGGCGCCGACCTCAAGGCGATGGACCTCGACGTCGACCATCCGCACGGGCCGATGGGACCGACCCGCCTCACCCCCGCCAAGCCGGCAATCGCCGCGGTCGATGGCTGGTGCCTGGCGGGCGGGGTGGAGCTGGCGCTCTGGTGCGACCTGCGGATCGCCACCCCCGGCTCGACCTTCGGCCTCTTCGAGCGACGCTGGGGCGTGCCACTGGTCGACGGCGGCACCCAGCGCCTGCCGCGGGTTCTCGGCATGGGTCGCGCCCTCGACCTGATCCTCACCGGCCGTCGGGTCGAGGCTGACGAGGCACAGCGGATCGGCCTCGTCAACGAGGTCGTCGAGCCCGGCCGCCACCTCGAGCGGGCCCTGGAGCTTGCCGAGCGGATCGCCGCCTTCCCGCAGGAGACGATGCTCGCCGACCGCCGCGCCGCGATCGAGGGCTTCGGATTGCCGCTCGCCGAGGGGATCGCGCTGGAGCACAAGCTGGGCCGAGGCGTCCTTGACGTCGCCGCCCAGGGCGCCAAGCGCTTCGCCGACGGAGCCGGAAGGCATGGCGAAGGCGTTTGAGCGAGGGACTTCTCCCCTCGCTCACTCCCGAGTCACCCGGCGCATCTCGTCCTCGGCCTGCTCGGGACCCAGGTAGGGCATCAGCACGGCGAAGACGAGGTCGGGGAGGATCCGTTTCAGCTCCGGCCCGCGACCGGCGCGAACCTCGTCGAAGATCATCGAGGTGGCGCCGCCGATCGCGAAGCGGGCCGTGTCCGCCGGCAGCTCCTCGCCCTGGCTGGAGTACTCGCGGCCTTCCTCGAGAAACGGGGTGAAGCGAGCCAGCGCGGCGCGGTAGCGCGACCGCGCGTCGTCGCCGGCGGCGGTCACCTCGACCATCGAGAGCCGGGCGATGTCGGCCTCGATCGAGAGCAATCCGACCAGAGCCCGCAGGCCGGCGGCGATCCGCTCTGGCCAGGGCTGACCCGCCGCCGACTCGAAGGCGGCGGCGACATGGGCGACGAGGACGTCGAAGACGGCGTCGTAGGCCTCCAGGAAGCAGGCCGACTTGTCGCCGAACATCTCGTCGAAGCTCTCGCGGGAGACGCCGGCGACCTCGACCACGTCGTCGATTGTGGTCGCCTCGTAGCCCTTCGCGGCCGCCACCCGCAGCATCGCCTCCAGCAACCGCTCGCGTTGCGAGCGCACGAGGTAGGCGCGGGGAAGCTCCTGATCGGCATCGGGAGCTTGCTCTGGATCCGAGGTAGATGGCGAATCCATGCATTCAGCGTAGGGCAGTGTTCCCAAGCTGTCCAACCCCTTCCGCAGCCGATCGACCAACTCACGCCACGATGTCCAAAGGGGTCCCTGCGGCGCCTACGCTGAGGCAATGAAGATCGGCATAGTGGGGCTCGGATACGTCGGCCTGCCGCTCGCCGTCGACTTCCCGGCGCGCCCCGGGGGCATCGAGGCCAAGAAACCTGGTCAGGCTCTGGCGGCCTTCATCTCGGCGTCGGCGGCGTCCGGGCCGAAGTAGGGCAGCACCGCGAAGTACATGAAGTCGGGCAGCAACCGTCGGAATCCGTCATCTTCTCCCGCCGCCAGCTTCGCGTGGACGACGGCGTGCATGCCGGCGACGATGCCCTCGGCGGCGATCGGCGGCGGCGCCTCGGAGTCCTGCGAGACGTGGCGTGCCGAATCGATGAAATCGGTCACTCGTTTCATCGCTTGGGAGCGTCTTTCCAGTGCCTCGGAGCCCGCCGCGTGCACCTCGACGAGCATCGCGCGGCCCAGACCCGGGTCCGCCTCGAGCACTCCGAGCAGGGCGCCGAGGCCGGCGCGAAGCTGGCCCTGCCAACTCTCCTCGGAGGCGGCCGCGGCGCTCACCACCGCTTCCAGCTGGGCCACGCCGAAGTCGAAGGCCTCCAGGTAGCAGGCGTCCTTGTCGGCGAACTCGTCGTAGAAAGCCTGCCGGTACAGGCTTGTATGGTCGAGCACCATACGCACGGATGCTGCCTCGTAGCCGTTCGTGCCGACCACCTCGAGCATGCCTTCGAGGATCATCTGACGCTTGGCGGAGCTCACGAGTCTGAGTGTGGGGGCCCCGGGGAAGACCCTCCCCGTAGCGCCGGTCCCCGCAGCCCCTGCCTGGACCTTGGTTGCGGCCTGCTTGCCCATTTGACCTTCCTTCAGTCGATCAAGGGAACCGGTTGTCTGGACTCCGGTACTGTAACGGTATCTGGCCAATACGTCCAGCTTGGAAACGGATACCCATAGGGGTACCCTGGCGTTCGTGGCCGATCGGGCACCTCAAGCAACAAGGATGCCGCCGGGCAGGCATCCGTTGCCACGCGAGTTCATCGCCCAGCACCAACGGGCTCGCATCATCGCCGCGCTCGCCGAGGAGACCGTCGAGAAGGGCTACCGGGCCGTCACCGTCGCCGACATAGTCCGCCGTGCCGGCATTGCCCGCAACACCTTCTACGAGAACTTCTCCTCCAAGGAGGACTGTTTCCTCGCCGCCTCGGAGTTCGCCGTCAAGGAGGCGCTGCGCCGGGTCGTCGACGCCGCCAGCAAGGTCGACACCTGGCCGGCCCGCGTCAACTCCGGCCTCGCCGCCTTCCTGCACTACGTCTCCACCGAGCCGGCGCTCGCCCGCACCTGCATCGTCGAGGCCCTCTCGGCCGGCCCGGCCGCGGTCGAGCGCTACGAGCGCTCGATCCAGGCCTTCGTGCCGCTCTTCCGGATGGGCCGCAAGGTCTCCTCGAAGGGCGACGAGCTGCCGACGACGCTCGAGGAGACGATCGTCGGCGGGATCTTCTGGATCCTCTACCAGCGCATCATCATGGGGCAGGCCGAGCAGATCGAGGAGCTGCTGCCGGAGCTGGTCGAGTTCTCCCTCACGCCGTACCTCGGCGCCGAGTCCGCCAAGCGGATCGCCGGCGAGGAACCGCAAACACCTTCTGCGGATTGAGCCAGGGGCAGGGATTGGGGGTCCCATGACCTAGTGCTTGACCTGGAGACTCGCGAGCGCGCCGCCAGTCCCGAGCGCGAGCGCATCGTCGAGGCCCTGATCGAGATCGCAGCCGAGCGCGGCTACGCAGAGACCACGGTCGAGCTGATCCTCGAGCGCGCCGGTCTCGACCGGCCAGCCTTCGCGCGCCACTTCCGCAGCAAGTACGACTGCTTCCTCTCCGCCTGGCAGGAGATCAACGAGGGCTGCATGCAGGAGATGCTGGCCGCCTTCAACAGCCAGGAGAGCTGGCCCGACGGCCTGCGCGCGGTCGCCTGCGAGATCGTCGAGGGCCTGCGCAACGACCCCGGGCGGGCTTCCTTCGCGGTCGAGGTGCTCTCCGCCGGCGACGCCGCTCGCGCCCGCCGCGACATGACGATGCGGGTGATCGCCTCGCTGATCGACGCCGGCCGCAACGAGATGGACGATCCCGAATCGGTTCCCCACACCACCGCCGAGGCCCTGGCCGGCTCCGCCTACGGCCAGGTCTACGCCAAGGTGGTGCGCGGCGAGGCCGACGAGCTCCCCTCCCTTGTGCCCCAATTGATGTCAGCCGCGGTGATGCCCTACCTCGGAGTCGAGGCGGGCCTGGCCGAGCTGGCGCGTGGCTTCGACCCGCCAGCACGATATCGTCGGGATGTGGCCAAGAAGTCTTCTTCCCGCAAAGCGGGCGATCAAGGTGTGCCCGCAGAGGAATACCCGCCTGAGCTGGCGCGCCTGCCCCCGGGCCGGCACGGCCTGCCACGCGAGTTCGTCGTCCACAACCAGCGCGAGCGGTTGATCGCCGGCCTCGCCGAGGCGATCGCCGAAAACGGCTACTCCGGCACGACGATCGCCCACATCACCCGCCACGCCGCCGTCTCCCGCCGCACCTTCTACGAGCACTTCTCCAGCAAGGACGAGTGCTTCGTCGCCGCCTACGACACGGTGATGGAGGAGCTGCGCGGGCGCGTCTCGGCGGCCTTCGAGGCGGCCGACGACTGGCCGCACGCGGTCAAAGCCGGAATCGGCGCGATGCTCGAGTTCCTCGCCGCCGAGCCCCACCTGGCCCGCCTCTGCATGGTCGAGGCGCTGGTCGCCGGCCCGGTCGTGGTCGAGCGCTACGACGCCGCGATCCAGAGCTTCGTCCCCTACTTCCAGAGCGGTCGCGAAGGTCGTCCGCCCGAGGTCCTCGCCCGCCTCTCGCCGACCACCGAGGAGGCCCTGGTCGGCGGCATGGTCTCGCTGATCTCACGCCGCATCATCGCCGGCAAAGCCGAAGAGCTCGAGGAGCTCTTGCCCGACCTGGTCGAGTTCACCCTGACGCCGTACCTCGGCAGCGCCGAGGCAGCAAAGCTCGCCCACGAGCCGAGCTGAGCGGAGGCGCTCAGGCCGACGGGTCGACCGGGGCCAGGTCCGGGGAGCCGAGCTCCAGCCAGGCCTCGTTCTCGCCGAAGTACTGCAGGATCGCGAGGTGGGCGAGGTCGGGGAGGAGGCGCTCGACCGTCGCCGTGCGGCCGGCGCCGATCTCGGCGCAGATCGCTTCCTCGATGGCGCCGACGACGAACTGGGCGGTGAGCTCGGTCGCGCTCTCGCGGGCGCCGGGCTCGGCAAGGGCCGAGCCGACGGCCGCGGCGAAGCGCTCGGTCGCCTGCTGGTGCTTGGCCCAGGCGCGCCCGCGCGCCGACCGCGCCTCGATCAGCAGGGCCTTGGCCAGCAGCGGCTGCTCGGCGACCGCGCGCAGCAGCGTCGCCACGGCGGCGCGGAAGCCCGTCCGCCAGCTCTCGGCCCCATGAGCCGCCTCGAGCACTTCCGCGCAGAGCCGGTCGGCCGCCATCTCGTAGGCCCGGGCGAAGCAGGACTCCTTGTCGCCGAACTCGCTCTGGAACCTCGCCCGCGAGATGCCGCTGCGCTCCAGCACCTCCTGGACGCTGGCCTTCTCGTAGCCGCGGGCGCCGACGCTGAGCAGCATCGCTTCCAGCACTCCCTCATCCGACGCCCGCGCGGGAACCGCCTCGTCCCATGACCTGACTGCGCGTAGCGTGGTCGGTGCCTTCACTCGGGGTACCTTAGCCCATTTTTGGGAACTTATGTCACTTCATATACTGTCTTCGTACCAATGGGAACGCGCGCTATCCTGACCTGGTGCGCGCATTGCCTGGAAAGGCCTCCCGGCAGCCGCCCGGCCCCGAGCCGGTCAGCCGCGCCGCGGTTTCGGCCGACCAGCGGCGCCGCATCCTCGAGGCAACCGCGGACCTGGTTGCCGAGCGCGGTTATGCCGAGGCGACGATCGAGCAGATCGTGCGCCGCGCCAAAGTCGGCTACGCGACCTTCTACAAGCACTACGCCGACAAGGAAGAGGCCTTCCTGGCCCTGCTCGAGGCGGCGATCGAGCGCACGGTCTACGCCGTCGAAGAAGCCTACGACGGCGAAGCTGGTCCCTGGCCGGACAAGGTCGGCGCCGCCCTCGGGGCGCTGCTGGCGCAGATCGCGGCCCATCCCAACGTCGCCCGCGCCTGCCTGGTCGAGGCCGCGACCGCCGGGGCGGAGGCGGCCGCCCGCCACGAGGCGGCGCTGAAGCGCTTCGCGCCGATGCTGCGCCCCGGCCGCGAGCTCAACCCGCGCGAGGACCGCCTGCCCGCGAGCCTCGAGGAGACCCTGGTCGGCGGCGTGCTCTGGGTGGTCGGCCAGCGCCTGATCGCCGGCGAAGCCGACAAGCTGCGGGGGCTGCTGCCCGAGACGCTCGAGTTCCTGCTGCGGCCCTACGTCGGCGAGGACGAGGCGGCGCGCGAGGCGCGCGGCGCCGAGGCCGCCTCCGCCTGATCGCCTCCAGCGTGGCCGAAGGGGAGACACTGGGGCCGCTGCCGGCCGGCCGTCACGGTTTCAGCCGCGAGCAGGTCGCCCACAACCAGCGCGAGCGGCTGATCGCGGGCCTCGCCGGCGCCGTCGCCGAGCGCGGCTACGTGGCGGTGACGATCACCGACATCACCAAGCAGGCGAGGGTCTCCCGCCGCGTCTTCTACGAGAACTTCGAGGGCAAGGAGGAGTGCTTCCTCGCCGCCTTCGAGGTCGTCGCCGGCCACGTCCGCGAGCTGGCGCAGGAGGCGGGGGCCGGGGCGCGAGACTGGCCCCACCGCGCGGTCGCCGCCGCTCGCGCCGTGCTCGCCTTCCTGGCCGCCGAGCCCGATCTCGCCCGCCTCTGCCTGGTCGAGTCCCAGGCCGCCGGCCCCGCCGTCGCCGCCCGCTTCCACGAGGCGGTCCACGACGCCATCCCCTACCTGCAGCAGGGCCGCGCCGAGCGCCCCGCCGCCCGCGACCTGCCCCCCACCACCGAGGAGTCGATCGTCGGCGCCCTCACCATGCTCGCCTCGCGCAAGGTCGCCGCCGGCGAAGCCGCCCAGCTCGAGGACCTCCTCCCCGACTTCGCCCAGTTCATCCTCGCGCCCTATCTCGGCGCGGAGGAGGCGTCCCTCCTCGCCACAGGGGCCTAATCCTCCGGCTTGGGCAGATTCTCCAAGTCGAGCCGGTCCTGCGTGCGGCTCTGCGCCTGCTTCATCTCGCGCAGCCTGGCGAGTGAGCACACTCGAACCGGAATTCCGAGCAGGTCGCGGTCGTGCAGGGCCTCGATCAGCGAGCGGAGGTCGAACTCGCTCAACGCGCAGCCGCTGCGCCCTTGATGGCGCTCATCTGCCTGCACAGCGAGTGCACCGGGCCAGCCTGTCGCTCATCGCTGCGCGGCGGTCAGCCTCGAGACGGATGGCTCGCGCCCTTGCGAGATCGCCGATATCGCCGCTGAGCAGTTCAACCGCCACGCGACAAAGTCTAGCGACAGGTGCCGGCAACGCCGAGTAATTCGGTACCCGCGTATCCGCCCAGGGAACGCGCTTGGGAACGCTCTTTTTCTTTTGGGAACTTCTCCTTGACAACCCCTGAACGGGGTGCTTCACTAGCGCCACTTGTCGGGTAACGAACGTCACCATCTGGGAACTGTTCGCACCTAACAGGCGATACAGGAACACGCTGCAACAGGGAAACCGAGCCCACGGGGGCCGCCAAGGGAAGCGGCCGGCAGAGGGGCTCACGGGACAAGGAGAGAGCTACGTGAGAAGTCACGCGAAGGCGTCGTCCGCGGGATCGAGCATGCGCCGGGCCAAGGGCCCCGGCAGCGTCGTCCGTGGAGTGATTGCTGCGCGTGTGCAAGCCCACGGTGTTAGCGGGAGTGGTGCGCCTTCGGGCAGGTTTCTGACCGTGTTCAGCGCCGCCGCCTGCGTCCTCGGGATCGTCGCGTCGCCGGCAAGCGCGGTGCTCCCCACCCACGCCGAACTCCCCGCCCTGAACCAGACCGGCTTCGAAAGGGTCTGTGGCCTCGCGGTCGATTCCGCCGGGAACCGCTACGTGGCCGAATTCACCGCCCAGGAAGTCAAGGTCTACTCGCCCTCGGGCACGCTGATCACGAGCTTTGCGACCTCGGCAAACGGGGCCAGCCCCTGCGGGCTCGCCGTGGACTCCCAGGGCGACGTCTACGTCAACGGCCGTCTCTCCGATGTGGCGAAGTACAAGCCCTCTTCCTTCCCGCCGACCGCCTCCACGACCTACGCGCCTGACACGTCGGTCAACACCAACGGCGTGCTCACCTCCGAAGGAGCCAGGGGAGTAGCGGTCAACCCGGCCAACGATGACGTCTACGTCTCCTTCTCAGGCCACATCTCCTCCTACCAGCCCGACGGCACGCCGATCTCCGAAACGATCGGCGAAGCAGCGGTTCCAGGCGCAGCTTTCTCCGGCCTTGGCGTACGCGGCTCCACGGGCAAGATCTATGCGTATGACTCCGAAAGCGCCAAGGCCTACGTCCTCAGCCCCGACGGCTCCAAGGTCCTGACCGAAGTCGACGGCTCGGGCACCCAGGCGGGAAGCTTTCAAAGCCCCTTCCACGGCCTTGCCGTCGATCAGTCAAACGGGCACTTCTACCTCTCAGACGTCGGTCCCGCAGAAGGGGGACACAGGGTCGTCGACGAGTTCGACTCCGGTGGCGAGCTGGTCTCCGAACTGCCCACGCCTCCCGCCCTCAAAGACGCCAATCCGACCGGCCTGGCGGCCGACAACTCCGGCGGGGAAAACGAGGGCGACGTCTTCATCAGCGCCGGGCAGAGCCCCTCGAGCGTGATCGCGTTCGGGCCGCTCACCTACGCCAAGTTCTTCCACCTGAAAGTCGTGAAGACGGGTCCCGGTCACGGCACCGTGACGAGCTCTGCCGCGGGGGTCAATTGTGGCACGGTCTGCGAAGTCAGCGTCAAGGAAGGCACGGAAGTGATCCTCACCGCCACCGCGGAACCGGGCTCGGGGTTCGCGACCTGGCAGGGCTGCAACACGGTCATCGGCAACGAATGCAAGATGACGATGTTGGCCAATCGCAAAATCACGGCCAAGTTCAACGCCAAGCCGGCGATCGAAAGCGAGAATGTCCTCCCCCGTGTCACTTCGGCTGTGCTCGAGGCGACGATCAACCCCAACGGTGAAGAAACGAGCTACCAGTTCGAATACCTGAGCGAGGATGCCTACCAGGCAAACGGGGAAAGCTTCTCGGGGCCAGAAGAAGCCTTGACGGCACCTGCCTCGCCCGAATCGGCCGGCAACGGCTACGAAGGCGTTCCGGTCAGCGCCGAAATCGCTGGCCTCACGGCGCACACCGCCTACCGCTTCCGCGTCGTGGCGACGAACTCGCTCGGCGACGCGGAAGGCAAAGCCTTCGCCTTCACCACCTACCTCCCTCCGCAGGTCTTTGAACCCTGCTCCAACGACGCCTATCGCAGCGGCGCCGGGGCAGCCCTGCCCGACTGCCGCGCTTATGAGCAGGCCTCTCCGGTCGACAAGAACTTCGGCGACGTCACCGGCTCGATCGAACAGACCAGGGCCTCGGTGGAAGGCAACCGGGTCAGCTTCGCCGCCACCTCACCGATCCCCGGCGGTGAAGGCTCGGGAACCTTCGACCCGCTTTACCTCGCCACGAGAGGCCCCAACGGCTGGAGCACACAGGGGATGCTGCCGCCCGAGCGCGAAGGCGGCGTGGCCCGCGTCTCCAGTTGGACGCCGGACTTCGCCCACGTCTTCTCCTGGGCGCGCGCTCTCACCCAACCGGAAAGGACGACGCTGCTCGAGCGCTCCACGATAAGCAGTTCGCTTACAACGATTGTCCCGCATACGGCCGGCTTCAGCGAACCGGCAGTTGCCGGCTCGAGCGCCGACGGCTCGGTCGTCTTCTTCGAAAACACCGGCGCCCCACTTGTCCCCGAAGCTCCTGACAGCAAGCCCAACCTCTACGCCTGGGACCGCGGAACCGACACCTATCGCCTTGCCGGCATCTTCAACGACGAAAAAGCGCCTGCCGGCGGCTCCATTGGCGGCTCCTATGACTGGATGCTGGCCGGTCGGGGGAACGACTTCTATCTCGGCTCCGGGGGCGCTAAGAGCTGGTACTACACCCGCGATCAGCACGTAGTCGCCCCCGACGGCTCGAGCGTCTACTTCACCGCCGGCAAGACCGGACAGCTGTACCTGCGAGAGAACCCGACCGATCCCCAAAGCGAAGTGGTGATCAACGGCAGCGGCAAAGAAGAATGTATCCAGCCCGAACTGGCCTGCACCATCCATGTCTCCGCTTCCCAGAAGACCAACGGCCCGGGTGGCGGCCCGGACCCCGCCGGCGCTCAGCCAGCCGCCTTCCTCGGTGCCAGCACCGACGGCTCAAAGGCCTTCTTCACCTCCTCGGAGATGCTCACCAACGACGCCAACACCGGTCCAGAACAGCCTCCTGCGCAGATCGGTCGAGCGAAGATCGGTGCCACCGAAGCCGAAGAAGTCGAACCAGATCTACTGCCCAAGCACGCCCTCGGGCTTGCCACCTCTCCTGACGGGGCATACCTCTACTGGGTCGATTCCACCCAGAACACGATCGGCCGCGCCAAGCTGAACGGTTCGGGCCAACCGACCGAAATCGACGACGAATACATCGTTCCCGGCGAAACCTCCTTCGAAACACACCCGATCGCCGAACCGGGGGTGTTCCACTCGGCCCCGAGCGTGATCCGCCACATCGCCGTCGACGACGAACACGTCTACTGGACCAACCGCGGACCCCTGGGTGACGAAAACAACAGCGGCACGGTCCTCTTCGAAAACATCCTGAACGGCGCAGGCACGATCGGCCGGGCAAAGATCGGCGCCAGTAAAGGCGAAGTGGTCGAACCGGAATTCATTACCGGAGCAAGCGATCCGCAAGGGGTAGCCGTCAATGAATCCGACATCTACTGGGTAAATAGACAGACAAGCGCCATAGCAAGGGCAGCGATTGGCGGAGGAGAAGTCGACCAAGCTTTCGCCAGCTCTTCTGGGGCACAAGTCCCATCCGATCTAGCATTGGATTCTTCTTATGTCTATTTCGACACCAGTGGTGGAGCGACGGAAACCGAATTCTCCTTCATCAGGCGAGTACCACTGGAAGGGGGGGGAGAAGAATTCGTCGGTATCGGCGGGGAAAATGACTCGTCGAGCAAGCCGCGCAACCTGGTCATAAATGGTCCGTATATCTATTGGGCTTCAGAAGCGACGGGAATGATCGGCCGTACGCTGCTCACCGACTTCCACGAAGCCTTTCCCCATAATTGCTTCGAAATCTCAACTTGCGACTACGAATACGCCAAGCTCGAAGGCGCTCCCTTCGGCCTAGCCTCCGACGGCGAACGCCTCTACTGGTCGGTCAACGGCGAAGGCGGCGCAAACCCGGGTAACGATCTCTACCGTTACGACGTCGGCAGCGGTGCGTTGACCGACCTCGCCCCGCACTCCGAAGGGAATGGCGCCGAAGTGCGGGGGCTCCTCGGCAGCTCAGACGACGGCTCCTACGTCTACTTCGTCGCCAGTGCGGCGCTGACCGAAGACGCGAGCCCGGGCGGCTGCCACGGACAGCCCGAAGCGCTCAGCGGCGTCTGTGACCTCTACGTCGCCCACGAAGGACAGCTCAGCTTCATCGCCCCGTTGAACTCCGCCACCGATCGCCTCGACTGGAACGAGACGACGGATCCCTTCAAGGGCCGAGAAAATGGGCAGAAGAAGTCGCGCGTCAGCCCCGACGGGAAGACGCTGCTCTTCAGCTCCACTAAAAAGCTCACCGCTTACGACAACAATAGTAGGGAAGAGCTATACCGCTATCGCTTCGGCGATCCCGACCCGATCCTCTGCGTCTCCTGCAACCCGACCGATTTGCCGCCCGGCGGGGGGCCGATGCTTGGCAGCATCGAACTAGCGGGCTTCTCCAGCATTGCTCCAACTTCGCTGCTTTCCCGCAACCTTTCCGCTGATGGCAACCGGGTCTTCTTCGAGACCTCAGAAGCGCTCGTCGCCGAAGACACGAACGGGAACGATGGCTGCACCAACGTTGACAGTCTGCACAACGCAAGTTGCCGAGATCTCTATGAGTGGGAGGCCAAGGGCACCGGCTCCTGTGAATCGGAAGCCCAGAATGGCGGCTGCCTGTATTTGATCTCCACCGGCAAGAGCTCAGGACCCTCATACTTCCTCGACGCCTCGGCAAGCGGCAACGACGTCTTCTTCTTCACCCGCGATCACCTGGTCGGATCCGACACGGACTCCTTCGTCGACGTCTATGACGCCCGGGTCGGAGGGGGCCTCGCCTCCCAGAATGAAGCTCCGCCGCCGCCCCCCTGCGAAGCGGAAGGATGCAAGGGAGGGGCGAGTCCCGCTCCGCAGATCTCTTCGCCGACGACGCCGCTCTTCTCGGGACCGGGCAATCCCAAGCCCCATCACAAGAAGCCAAAGGCAAAGAAGGGGAGGCATAAGAAGCACAGCCACAAGCACAAGCGACACACAAAGAGCAACGGGAGGGCGCAGCGATGAAGGCGGTAAGGACGAAGACGAAGATCCGCTTTGCGGCCATGGCGTTGTCGCTTCTCGCCGTTGCCTTTCTTGCGGCTCCGGGCCTCGCCGGCGCGGCGGCACCGCAGTGGTCGCTCTCGATTGCGGCCCAGCCCTCGAGCTTTCCCGCGGGGGCAAGCGGCGATGCAAGCGAAGGACCCAACTACCGGATCACCGCCACCAACAAAGGCGACGGTCCCACCACCGCCCCTTACACGATCCAAGACGTGCTGCCGGCTGATGTCACGCCGGTGGCCGGAGAAGTCTCCGGCGAAGTCGAATTCGAGATCGACGACTCCGAAGGCAACGTCGAAAAAGTCGAATCCAAGCCGCTCTCGTGCTCGACCAGCGGGCAGGAAGTCACCTGCACGGGGGCAGACGCCATCCAACCGGGCAGGAAGGCCGAAGCGATCGTTCCCGTCGACGTCGCCACCGGCACCTCGGGCGAAAGCATTCTTGACGAAGCGAGCGTCGAAGGCGGTGGCGCATCCACCGCCAAAGCGAAGCTGAAGACGGCGATCGGCTCGCCGGCCTGGAAGCTCTCGGGGATGGAGATCCCGACGAACTTCAAAGCCGGTGGCCAAGGCGAAATCATCATCAGCGCCGTCAACGTCGGCGGCGCCATCAGCCACGGCCCGATCACGATCACAGACACCCTGCCCGAAGGGCTGACAATCGCTAGCAGCTACGGAGAAGGTTGCGCAGTGGGCGTGCAGACGGTCTCCTGCACCCGCACGGAAGCGATTCCTCCCGGCGGCGCCATCACCTTTCAGATCGAAGCCAATGTTGACCCGCTCGCCACCAGCGGCACGAACGAAATCGCAATCGAAGGCGGTGGCACCACCCCGGCCGTGACGAACACACCGATCACGATCAGTCCGTCGGTCGCTCCCTTCGACTTTCTCTCGGGAGGCGCCGGTTTCGCGACGTCGCTCACCTCCGCGGACGGCGCAGCCGCCACCCAGGCGGGCTCTCATCCCTACCAGCTGACCGTGGAGCTCGGCTGGCCAAGCGAAAGGCCAGGCGCATACGTGATCGGCGCCGGCAACGTCCGAGACGCCTTCACTGAACTGCCCCCGGGTGAGATCGTCAACCCCAACTCGACCGCGGCGTTTTGCACCGAGTCTGAGTTGACGGGCGGGGGCGGGGGCGGCTGCCCGGCTGCCTCCCAGATCGGCACGGTGACCGCAATCGTGCCCGGCTTCTTCTCTGGGGTGCTGGTCTTCGACTCCCCCCTCTACAACATGGTGCCGGCACCAGGCACACCCTCGGTCTTTGCCTTCGAAGCAACCTCTGGCCTCTTCATCCACATCGTCGGCTCGCTTAGAAGTGACGGCGACTACGGACTGACGGGCTCTTCCAAGGAAATCCTCGCCCGTGGGCCGAACTCGGTGCTCGGCGTGCGCCTGCAGTTCTGGGGCGATCCATCGAGCTCTGCCCATGATAGGCAGCGTGGCTCCTGCGTAGACACCACGAACTCCTGTCCTACTCAAGAAGAAACGAAAGAGGCGCTTCTGACCGCGCCCGTGCAGTGCACCGGCCAGCCGACCGTTGCCCACGGGCGCACCGACTCCTGGCAGGAACCGGGCCTGTTTCACTCGGCCGGCTATGAAAGTGCCGACTTGGCCGGAACGCCTGTAGCGACCAGCGGCTGCAACCAGCTGCAATACGAACCGAGCCTCGAAGCCAAGCCGACGACCAACCTGGCCGATTCGCCAAGTGGGTTGAACGTCGACATCCACCAGCCGACCAACGAAGACCCAGGCGGTCTCTCCCCGGCGATGATGAGGGACCTGAAGTTGGCATTGCCCGAAGGCATGTCGGTCAATCCGTCGTCTGCCGATGGGCTCGGCGCCTGCTCAGAAGCCCAAGCGCACGTCCACACGTTGATCCCGACCGACTGTCCGGCCAGCTCTAAGCTCGGCTCGGCAGAAGTGATCACGCCGCTTCTGAATCACCCGGTTCCGGGGGCCCTGTACCTGGCGCAGCCATTGAAGAACCCGACGGGCTCGTTGATCGGCCTGTACCTGGAGCTGAACGACCCATCCTCGGGAATCGTCTCCAACCTGGCCGGAGAAGTGAAGGCAGATCCCAAGACAGGCCAGTTGACGACGATCTTCGAAGAAAACCCCCAGCTGCCGCTGGAAGACATCAGGACCAAGCTCTTCACCGGTCCCAGGGCGGCGCTCAGGACCCCAGCCGCCTGCGGCAACTACGCCACCAGGGCCGACATGACCCCCTGGAGCGCTCCGCAGACCCCGGTGGCCCATCCGACAGACCCCTGGGCGATCCAGGCCAACCCCAACGGGGGAGCCTGCCCCCAACAGGGACAGGCTTTGCCCAGCAATCCCTCCTTCACCGCAGGGACTATCGATCCCCAGGCAGCCGCCTATACCCCCTTCGTCTTCAAGCTGACCCGCCAAGACGACACCGCAGAAGTGCAGAAGGTCGACACCACCCTGCCACCGGGATTGACCGCAAAGCTGGCCGGAGTGCCCTATTGCCCGGAGTCGGGCATCCAAAGAGCCCAATCGAGGAATAAGCCCAACGAAGGCATCCTCGAGCAAAACGACCCCTCCTGCCCGGCCGCATCGAAGGTGGGGAGCGTCAAGATCGCCTCAGGCGCGGGCATCACCCCGCTGCGCGTCCAGGGCAACGCCTACCTGGCAGGTCCGTATCAGGGCGCTCCGCTCTCCTTGGTCGTGATCACCCCGGCGATCGCCGGCCCATTTGACTTGGGAACGGTCGTGGTGCGGATCGCCCTGCACCTCGACCCAGAAACCGCCAAGGTCACCGCCGTCTCCGGTCCCCTGCCGACGATCCTCTACGGGATCCCGCTCGACATCCGCCAGATCGCCTTCGAACTGGACCGAAACCAGTTCACCCTCAACCCGACCTCCTGCGATCCGATGTCGATCGGCGGCACCCTGACAACGGCGGCAGGGACCGCCTCACCCCTCTCGGTCCCCTTCCAGGTCGGCAACTGCGCCGCCCTTGCCTTCAAGCCCAAGCTGGCCCTGAGGCTGAAGGGAGGAACCACCAGAGGAGCCCATCCCGCCCTCACCGCCAACCTCACCTTCCCCAAGACCGGCCCCAACGCCAACGTCAAGACGGCCCAGGTCACCCTGCCCCATGCGGAGTTCCTCGATCAGTCCCACATCGGCACGGTCTGCACCAGGGTGCAGTTCCAAGCAGATCAGTGCCCGGCCAAGTCGATCTACGGCAAGGCATCCGCGACCACGCCGCTTTTGGAAAACCCGCTGGCGGGACCGGTCTACCTCAGATCCTCCTCGCATGAGCTGCCAGACCTCGTAGTCGACCTGCACGGACAGGTGGACGTGATCCTCGACGGCAGGATCGATTCCGTAAACGGCGGGATCAGGACCACCTTCGAAGCTGCCCCAGACGCCCCGGTCTCCAAGTTCACCTTGCAGATGCAGGGCGCCAAGAAGGGCCTGCTCATCAACAGCACCAACCTCTGTCGCCACCCCAACGCCAACAAAGCCATCTCGCTGATCGAGGGGCAAAACGGCAAGGTCTTCGACAGCGAACCTGCCCTCGCCAACTCCTGCAAGAAGGCCAAGCGCCACAAGAAGCACAAGAGCGGCCGATGAGAGCCGGGGCCCTGGCGGCCCTGGTGACAGGAGCCCTTATCGCCCTCTGCCCCGCCGCGCATGCGGCGGGGCCGCCGGTGATCGCCGAAACCTGGGTCGAAGAAGTGAAGGCCGACTCGGTGCGCCTGCGGGCGAAGATCAACCCCGAGGGGCTCTCGAGCACCTACCGCTTCGAATACGCCACCCAGAGCGCCTTCGAAGAAAAAGGCTTCGAAGGCGCCACCCTGATCCCGGTGTCGGGAGCTGCGCCGCTCGGTTCCGGCACGAACTTCCTGCTCGTCGCCCAGCCGGTCGGACCGCCGCTCTCACCGCTTCAACCCGCAACCCAGTACCGCTATCGGGTCACGGCAAAGCACGCATCTGAAGCCGCGGCGATCGGCCCCGATCACCTCTTCTCCACCCAGGGCACGGAACTGACCTTCCGCCTGCCCGACAACCGCGGTTGGGAGATGGTCTCCCCCGTCGATAAAGGGGGCGGGGCGATAGCTCCGCCCGAATCGCTCTTCGGCGGCGGGGACCTGCAGGCATCGCCGAGCAGTTCCGCCGAAGGCGCTGCGATCTCCTACGGCTCCTCGACCTCCTTCGGCGAAGCCCAGGGCGCCCCGTCGGTGAGCCAGTACCTCTCCACGAGGACCCCATCAGGGTGGGCCACCCAGAACGTCTCCGCCCCACTCGAATCCGACGCCTACGGCGACGAACCGGACGGCGCCCCCTACCGGGTCTTCTCCTCAGACCTCAGCAAGGGACTTCTCTTCGGCGGCCTTCCCTGCCGCGGCGCGATCGCAGGCTGCCCAGCTCCCAACCCGGTGATCGCGGGTTCGGGAGCCCCGCAGGGCTTCATGGCCTACTACCTGCGAGCGGGGGGCTCCTATTCCTCGCTGCTTTCAGCCTCAGACCTCTCCCACACCGCGGTCGGCAAAGAAGACTTCTCCGTCTCCCTCGCCGGCGCAACCGAAGACCTCTCCCACGTGGTCCTCTCCAGCTGCTCTGCGCTGACGTCCAACGCGACCGAGGTGCCCGACGGATCGGGTGGCTGTGAGGAATCCGATCAGAACCTCTATGAGGCAAGCGGGGGGACGTTCACAGCGCTGAGCCTGTTGCCCGGCGAAACCCACACCACGCCTGAAACCGGGCCGACGGTGCTCGCCGCCCCGATCGGGGCGGTATCGGCCGACGGCTCGAAGGTCTACTTCACATCGGCCGGGAGCCTCTACCTGCGCGAAGGCGCTCAGACCAAGTCGGTCTCCGCGACCGGCAAGTTCCAGACGGCATCGGCAGACGGATCGGTCGCTCTCTTCACAGAAGAAGTCTCCGGATCAGAGCACCTCTTCCGCTACCTGGCTGCAACCCAGGCGAAGACAGACCTCACCCCCTCCGGAGGAGTGGTTGGAGTCCTAGGCGCATCCCAAGACGGCTCGATTGTCTACTACCAAGACACCTCTGGCATCCAAGAGTGGTCCTCGGGAACGACGACCTTGATCGTCTCAGGAGCAGAAGCGGCGACGCCGAGCGACTACCCACCGGCGACCGGAACCTCCCGCGTAACCGCAGACGGCTCCCACCTCGCTTTCCTCTCCAACAAGGAACTGGCCGGCTTCGACAACGCGGGAAGAGCGGAGGTCTACCTCTATGGCCCTCCCGTTGGAGGAGGAGCGGCGCAGCTGATCTGCGCCTCTTGCAACCCGAGTGGGGAAAGGGCAGCGGGCTTTGCCTCGATCCCCGGGACCGAGGCAAACGGCTCGACCCTTGCCTACCGCCCCAAGGCCCTTTCCTCTGACGGGCACAGGGTCTTCTTCGACTCGACCGACAAGCTCTCGATCACCGACACCAACGGCCAGCCCGACGTCTATCAGTGGGAGGCATATGGCGAGGGCGATTGCGCCACAAAGCCCGGCTGCCTCGGTCCGATCTCAAGCGGCAGAGCCACCGAAGGCGCCAGCTTCATCGACGCCTCAGCCGATGGCACCGACGCCTACTTCCTGACCAATGAGTCACTCGTAGGTCAAGACCCCGGCTCGATCGACCTCTACGACGCAAGGGCGGGAGGCGGCTTCCCAGAAGCGCCCAAGCCGATCCCCTGCGTCGCAGATGCCTGCCAGGCGCTCCCCGCTGCACCGGAAGACCCCGACCCCGGAACCCTGATCAAGAACTCGGGCAACCCACCGGCCAAGTACGTCAAGGAAGAAGCCAAGAGGAAGAAAGGCCACAAAGGCAAGAAGAAGGGCAAGGGCAAAAAGCACAAGCGAGGAGGGAGAGCCAAATGAGGCGCTTGAGCATCCTCTTCGGGCTTGCTGTCCTCCTTCTGGTTCCAGCCCAGGCCTCTGCCTTCTCCTTCTTGCCGGGCAATGCCGGCTTCGAAGCAAAGCCACAAAAGCAAGGCGGGGAAGCCTCCACCCAGGCCGGCTCTCACCCAACGGCATTGAAGCTCTCGGTCGGCTTCAGCCAAAGCCCAGCTCCCTTCAGCGAAGGAGACCTCAAGGACCTGAGCTTCGAATTGCCCGGCGGGCTCTTCGAAAACCCGACCGCAGTTCCCACCTGCACACAAGCCGCCTTCCACGATCCTCGCTTCAACCCCTTCGAAGAAAGCAAATCGGGGGAGAGCTGCCAAGACAAGGCCCAGGTAGGGACCTTGACCTTGAAGTCCTCTTTCGCCGGAGGCGAAACCAGAACCTTCGGCCTCTACAACCTCGACCCACCGCCGGGGGTTCCCTCGGAGGTCGGCGCCAACCCCTACGGCGCTCCGATCATCTTCATCCCCGAGATCCGCCAGGCCCAAGGCGAATACGGGATCACGCTGAAGAGCGCCAACGTCTCCCAGCTCACCGACGTCTCTGGCCTCACCCTGAACCTCTGGGGCAATCCCTGGTCTGTGCTCAACGACCCCCAAAGGGGCAATTGCCTAAACGAGCAAGAACCCTCCTTCGGCTGGTCCAAATGCTCCGTCGGCAGGCCTTCGAAAAACCCCCAGACCGCCTACCTGACCCTGCCCACCGCCTGCGGGTCTTTGCCCTTCACGGCCAGGGCCGACTCCTGGCAGGGAGGAGCCCAGATCGAACGCTCCTTCACCACCGCCAAAGCCCTGGAAGGCTGCGAAACGCTTGCTTTCGAACCGAAAGCAGTAGCCCAGCTATCGAATCCGCGTGCTTCCTCTCCCTCGGGCTATGAGTTCGATCTCGACGTCGACACCTCCGGCGTGCTCGACCCTGAACGCTTCGCTCCCTCTCCGATCAGAAAGGCGGTCGTCTCCCTGCCCCGCGGGGTGACGATCAACCCCTCGGTGGGAGCAGGACTCGGCGTCTGCTCGCCGGCCCAATACGAAGCAGAGACGCCGACCTCCCCACCGGGGGCGGGCTGTCCCAACGAATCGAAGATCGGCGACTTCACGGTCAAAAGCCCGATCATCGACAAGACGATCGAAGGGGCGATCTTCCTCGCCACCCCCTACGAAAACCCCTTCGGCTCCTTGATCGCGGTCTATTTGGTCGCCAAGTCGACCGACAGGGGCATCTTGGTCAAGGTCGCAGGAGAACTGAAGGCAGACCAAAGCGACGGGACCCTCACCGCCACCTTCGACAAGCTGCCCCAGCTGCCCTACGAAACGCTGCGCATCCACTTCCGCGAAGGGCAGCGAAGCCCGCTTGCGACGCCAGCGTCTTGCGGTCAGATCTCAACCGAGGCGGACCTCACCCCCTGGCGCAACGCGAGCCAGACGGTCCACGCATCGCTGCCCGCCCAGATCAGCGCCGGAGTCGGAGGGGGGCCTTGTCCCTCTGGACTGGCTCCCTTCGCGCCGAAGGCAAAGGGAGGCACGCTCAACTCCCAAGCCGGCGCCTACTCGCCCTTCTATTTGCATCTGACGAGGGAAGACGTAGAGCAGGAGATCACCTCCTACTCGGCGACCTTCCCAACCGGCCTCTTGGGCAAGATCGCCGGCATCCCCTACTGCTCCGATGCGGCGATAGTGGCCGCCTCGCACAGAACGGGAGTGCAGGAGCGAGACCATCCTTCCTGCCCCGCCTCAAGCCAGATCGGCAGGACCTCTGCCGGCTATGGCCTCGGCCCGGTGCTCACCTACGCCCCCGGCAAGCTCTACCTCGCTGGCCCATACAGAGGTTCTGACTTCTCGATCGTCGCGATCGACTCGGCATTGGTCGGACCCTTCGACCTCGGCGTGGTGATCGTCCGCTCAGCGATTCGCATCGACCCGGAAACTACCCAAGCCTCGATCGATGCAACGGGAACGGACCCGATCCCCCACATCATCGACGGCATCCCGATCCACCTCAAGGACATCCGCGCCTACATCGACCGACCGAGCGTGACGATCAACCCGACCTCCTGCGAACCCTCGGCGGTTTCCTCTGCGCTGAACGGATCGGGAGAGCGCTTCGGAGATCCAGCAGATGACACCCTGGCGACGGCGACCGCCCCCTTCCAGGCCTTCAACTGCTCGGCCTTGGGCTTCAAGCCGAGCCTCGCCCTGCACCTAAAAGGCGGCACCAAACGCTCAAAGCACCCGGCCCTTCGCGTCGTCGTCAAGCCAAGGCCAGGAGACGCCAACATCGCCCAGGCCCAGGTCGCGCTTCCCTCCTCGCTCTTCCTCGACCAGGGCCACATCAAGACGATCTGCACCAAGCCCCAGTTCGCAAGACACGCTTGTCCGCCGCAGTCCGTCTACGGTCACGTAAAGGCCTACACCCCGCTCCTGGAAGAACCGCTGACAGGCGATGCGATCCTGCGCTCCTCCGCCAACGTCTTGCCGGACCTCGTCTTCGTCCTCAAAGGGCATGGGATCGAGGTCGACGTCGCCGGAAAGATCGACTCCGTGAACGGCGGCCTCAGAGGCACCTTCAGCTCGATCCCCGACGCCCCGGTCTCCAAATTCGAACTGACGCTCGATGCCGGCAAGCAGGGGCTCCTGGTCGTCTCGGCCAGGAACCTCTGCGCGAAGGCCCAGCTGGCCGACTCCAAGTTCATGGGCCACGCCAACAAGGGGCTCGTCTGGAAGCCCGAAGTGCGGGCCGAGTGCAAGGCCAAGAAGAAGGGCAAAGGCAAAGGCAAAAAAGCACACAAGAGGGGGAGTAGATGAGGAAGAGATCGATTGCTTGTCTGCTGTTGGGCGGAGCCCTGCTTTCCCTCTGCCTTCTCGCTCCCTGCGCGCAGGCGGGCCGCACACTACTCACCAAAGTGACGCTGCAGACGCTGATCATAAAATCCCAAAATCCTGGCGAAAAAGAAGTTGTCACTCCGCCACCCGACGGCGAGATCGAAGCCGCCTGCGGGCTTGCCTTCTCGGGACAGACGCTCTACGTCTCTGACTACTACCACGGCCAGGTCTACTCCTACACTCGGCCTGAACAGTTCCCCAAAGAAGAGTTCGGATACAGCTCCTCGACCTCGGTGGGAATCTCTCCCGAAGGCCCCTGCCAGCTCGCAGTGGGACCAGCGGGTGCCCTCTACGCCAATGTCTGGCACCAAAGCGCCCTGCGCGTCGCCCCTACACCCAAGACCTTCGACATCGCCTCCTCGACGGGCCTCGCAACCGACTCGGCGGGGGACCTCTACGTCAACGACAGAACCCACCTAAACGTTTACAGCCCCGCCGGAACCTTGCTTCAGGAAGTGGGCACAGGCCATCTCACCGATGCCTACGGCCTCGCCGTCTCGGGCAAAGAAGCCTTCGTCGCAGATGCCGGCACAGACGAAGTCAAGGTCTTCGAACCCTCCGTGGACCCGGTCAACCCAAAACTGACGATCGAGGGGACCTCAGCGCAAAAACCCTTCGTCTCGCTCACAGACGCCTCGCTTGCCATAGACCCCACCAACAACCACCTGCTCGTCCTCGACAATCTGCAGCCGGGCTTCGAGCACCCCCACGGCGCGATCGACGAGTTCGACGCAGAAGGCAACTTCCTCGGTCAGTTGAAAGAACAGATCATCGACGCCCTCCCCGCGGGGCTGGTGGTGGATCCCGAAACCGGAAACCTCTACGCGACCTCGGGCAACAGCGAAGGCTCCAACGTCTTCGCCTGGGGGCCTTACTCCGAAGGTGGGGAAGCGGCTGTTCTGGCAGGCCCCTCCGCGCCCTCTTCCCCTTCTGCCCTAGGCCCCCAAGCCGCTGCTGCCCCAGCCGGGCAGACAACAGCGGCCCGTCGCCAAACACACACCGGCAACGCAAACGCCTCAGAGGTGGTCCAGCACGGCGCCCTGCGGGTGGCGATGCAAGCCCAGCTGGCCCCCCACAAGCTGCCGCGCAGCTCCCCTGCCCCGATCCGCTTCTCGGTCAGCGCCAACATCGCCTCGACCGACGGCTCGATCCCACCGCAGCTGCGCGGCCTGACGGTGAAGATCAACCGAAACGGACAGATCGATCCCTCGGCAGTTCCGGTCTGCACGATGGAAGAGGTCCAGCCCTCGACCACACAAGGAGCTCTCAACGCCTGCCGCAGCTCCTTCGTAGGAGAAGGGCGCTTCTTTGCCAAAGTCCTGATCAGCCAGAAGTCCCCCTTTCCCTCGGTGGGCAGGATCGTCGCCTTCAACGGCACCTATGAACACCGCCCGGCGATCCTGGCCCACGTCTACGGCACAGCCCCCGTCCCCACCTCTTTCACGATGCCCTTCATGATCACCAAGATCGCCAAGGGCACCTACGGGACCAAGCTGCATGCCCAGCTGCCGCGCTTCTCGGGCAAATGGGGATACGTGACCGGGATCTCCTTGGACCTCGGACGTCCCTCAGGCGGGCACAGGCCCTACCTGAGCGCCGCCTGCCCCGCTCCCAAGGGCTTTGGCAAGGCGAGCTTCTCCTTGGCCGAGGCGACGCTGAGCTTCGCCGGGCACGGGCCGGTCTCTCAGGTGCTGACTCGCAGCTGTGGGGTGCGGTGAGGGTGGGCTGCTTACGAGGGCCCGGCTCTAACCTCTGGCCGTGACCAAGGAGGAGCCCGATCATTCGACCCGCCGCCTGCCGCCCGGCCCGCACGGGCTGCCCCCGGAGCTGATCCAGCGCAACCAGCGCGAACGGCTGATCGCGGCGATGGCGGAGGTCTGCGCGGAGCGGGGCTACGGGGAGACCTCGGTCGCCGAGGTCGCGAAGCAAGCCGGCGTCTCCACCGCCAGCTTCTACCGCCAGTTCAGGGACCGGCACGAGTGCATGCTGGCCGGCTTCGAGGAGCTGTTCCGGCGGCTGGCCGAGGAGGTCGAGCGCGGCTGTGCGGCGGAGTCGACGCCGGCGGCGCGAGCGCGAGCGGGTGCGCGCACAGCCGCCGAGCTGCTCGCCGCCGACCCGCCCACCGCCCGCCTGTTGAGCGTCGAGATCCTTGCCGCCGGCCCCGACGGGGTGCGAGCGCAGCAGGGGGCGATCGAGCGGCTGGCTTCCCGGCTCCGTGAGCCAGGTGCCTCCGCAGCTGAGCCGGATCGCGCCTGGGCCACGGTCGCGGCGATGGCCTCCCTGGTCGGCAGGCGCATCGTCGAAGGAAAGAGCCCGACCGCCGCCGAGCTCGGAGCCCTCGCCGGCTTGCTCGAGGCGCCCTGATCCGGCCTTCGGGCCGAGCTGCGGGCCTCGCTAAGGTGCCAAAACCGAGGCAAGCGAAGAAGGGGAAGTCACCAGTGACCGCTGAGGCAGCAATTACAACCGCAGGTACCGCCGACGACCGCAGGCGCTGGCTGGCGCTCTACGTGCTCTGCGCGGGGATGCTGATGATCGTCCTCGACGCGACGATCGTCAACGTCGCCCTGCCCACCATCCAGGACAGCCTCGGCTTCTCCCAGAGCAACCTCGCCTGGGTCGTCAACGCCTACCTGATCCCCTTCGGCGGCCTGCTTCTGCTGGCGGGGCGGATGGGAGACCTGATCGGCCAGCGGCGCCTCTTCCTGATCGGCCTGACCGTCTTCACCGTCGCCTCGCTGGCGTGCGCTGTCTCGGAGAGCCAGGGCATGTTGATCGCCGCGCGCTTCGTCGCCGGCGTCGGCGGGGCGATGGCCTCGGCGGTGATCCTGGGGATGATCGTGACCATGTTCCCGCAGCCGCGGGAGCAGGCGAGAGCGATCGGCGTCTACGGCTTCGTCGCCTCCGCCGGCGGCTCGATCGGCCTGCTCCTGGGCGGCGCCCTTACCCAGGCGATCAGCTGGCACTGGATCTTCCTGATCAACCTGCCGATCGGCGTCGCCACCGCCTACGGAGCGCTGCGCCTGGTCGAGGGCAAGGAGGGGATCGGCCTCAAGGAGGGCGCCGACATCCCCGGCGCGGTGCTGATCACCAGCTCGCTGATGCTCGGCGTCTACACGATCCTCGGGATCAGCGAACACGGCTGGACCTCGACCCAGACGCTCGTCCTGGCCGCGATCTCGTTCATCCTCGGCGCCACCTTCGCCGTTCGCCAGGCGCGGATCGCCAACCCGCTGATGCCGCTGCGCCTCTTCCGCTCGCGCAACGTCGCCGGCGCGAACACGATCCAGGCGCTGATCGTCGCCGGCATGTTCGGGATGTTCTTCCTCGGCGCCCTCTACCTGCAGCGGATCCTCGGCTACGACGCGCTGCAGGTCGGCCTCGCCTTCCTGCCCGCGACGATCGTGATGGGGACGCTCTCGCTCGGCTTCTCGGAAAAGCTGATCATGCGCTTCGGCCCCCGCACGACGCTGATCCCCGGCGTGATCATGGTCGGGGTCGGGCTGCTGCTCTTCGCCCGGACGCCGGTCGACGGCAGCTACGTGGCCGACCTGCTGGGACCGTTCCTGCTCGTCGGCGCGGGGGTCGGCACCGCCTTCCCCTCGCTGATGACGCTGGCGATGTCGGGTGCGACCCCGAGCGACTCGGGCCTTGCCTCCGGCCTGGTCAACACCAGCATGCAGGTGGGCGGCGCGATCGGCCTCGCCGTGCTCGCCACCCTGGCGACCGAGCGGACCAGCAGCCGGCTCGACGGCGGCGCCTCGCACCTGGCGGCGCTCAACTCGGGCTACCACCTCGCCTATCTGGTCGGCGCGGCCTTGGTCGCCCTCGCCGCCCTGATCGCCCTCGTCGTGCTGCGCCCGGCGCCGATGCCGATGGGCGCTCCCGAAGCAGCCCCGGAGCACGAACGCGGCGGAGAGCCCGAGCCGGCCTACTCCGAGGCCGGCTGAAATCCGCTGACTTCGCCTTTCTTCGCTCTATCGGCGAGTAAAGGCGAAGTCAGCGTCGCGACCCGGCGTTCGATGAAGCGCCGCTCGACCGGGTTCGGGTTCAGCTCGAGGGCGCGGGAGCAGGACTCAGCCGCGGCCTCGTCGCGGTCGAGGCGGTGCAGCAGGTCGGCGCGGGCGGTGTGCAGCGGCAGGTAATCGTCGAGGCCTTCGATTCCGTCGATCAGCTCGAGTCCGCGCTGCGCCCCCTCGCTCATCGCCACCGCAACGGCGCGGTTGAGCTCGACCACCGGGCTCGGCGCGACCTCGGCGTGCCAGGCGTAGAGGCGGGCGATCCGCGGCCAGTCGGTCTCGGCCGCGTGCGCCGCTTCGGCGTGTGCGGCGGCGATTCGAGCCTGGACCGTGTAGGGGCCCGCCGGCCCGCCGACGGCGGCTTCGTGCGAGAGCTCCAACCCCTCGGCGATCTGCTCCCGGTCCCACAGCGAACGGTCCTGGTCTTCGAGCAGGACCAGCTCGCCGAGATCGTCTAGCCGGGCGGCTCGGCGCGCATCGGTGAGCAGCATCAGCGCCAGCAGGCCAGCCGCCTCGGGCTCGCGCGGCAGCATCGCGAGCAGGGCGCGTGCGAGCCGGATCGCCTCGCCGCTCAACTCGGTCCGCACCAGCGCCTCGCTGCTCGAGGCGAGGTAGCCCTCGTTGAAGATCAGGTACAGCGTCGCCAGGACGGCGGGCAGGCGCTCGGGCATCTGCTCGGCCGCCGGCACCTCGTAGGGGATCTTGTTGGCGACGATCTTGCGCTTGGCGCGAACGATGCGCTGTGCCATCGCGCTCTCGCTGCTGAGGAAGGCGCGGGCGATCTCGCCGGTGCTGAGCCCGCCGAAGCTGCGCAGGGTCAGCGCCACCCGCGCCTCGCTCGCCAGCGCCGGGTGGCAGCAGGTGAAGATCAGCCGCAGGCGGTCGTCCTCGATCTCGCCCAGCCGCTCTCCCGGTCCTGGCTCGGGCTCGGCGTACAGGGCCTCCAACCGCTCCAGCGCGGCGAGCTTGTCGCGCAGCGCTCTCTCGCGCCGCAGCCGATCGATCGCCCGGTTGCGGGCGACCTGGGTGATCCAGGCCCCCGGGCTCTTCGGCACGCCCTCTCCCGGCCAACGCTCGAGGGCGACGACGAAAGCCTCCTGGACCGCCTCTTCGGCGAGGTCGAAATCGCCGGTTACGCGGATCAGCGTCGCCACCGCCCGCCCGGACTCCGCGCGGAACGCGCGAGCGGCGACGCTGTCGCGAGCGACGGCTACGAGCGCTCGGCCTTTTCCAGCAGTTCGTCGCCTCCGGTCACCATCGGTCGGATTTCCACGTGGCCGCTGGTCAGCGGGACCTTCCTCGCCCAGGCAAGGGCGTCGTCGAGGTTTTCGACCTCGATCAGCCAGAAGCCGGATAGCTGCTCCTTGGTCTCGGCAAAGGGACCGTCGGTGACGAGCGGCTCCCCGTCGCCGTAGTGGACGGTGGTGCCGGTGGCGCGCTCCTGCAGGCCGCCGGCGGTGACGAAGGCGCCCGCCTCGGTCAACTCGGCGTTGAACTGCCCCATCTCGGCGAGGTTCTCCTTCACCTCATCGGGCGTGACGTCCTCCCAGCTGCGCTCCTCGGCGATCAAAGCAAGCATGAACTGCATCTCGGTTCCTCCTGTCTCGTGAGCAGCGCCGTTCGCCGCCCTCACCCTAACGACGAACGGGCCGAGCCAAGATCGACATCCCAACCGAAGCGGGGTGGGAAAGCGCGACCGCTGGCGGGAGTGCGATGCGCGAAATCGGGTACGAAGCGGCTGTAACTCAAGGGCAGGGGAGGAGCCGGCTACGTATCGCCCGGCGATTCCTACGCCGCCGGGCCATTCATCCCCAATCCGGTGCTGCCGCTCGGCTGCCTCAAGTCGGATCACAACTACCCGCACCTGGCGGCGCCGAGCATCGGGCCTCTGCGCGACCCGAGTTGCAGCGGGGCGAAGACCGACGACATGACCAACCCGCAGAGCATCGAAGTCGACGGGCCCAACCCGCCCCAGCTCGACTCGCTCGAAGCAGGCACCGAAGTCGTCCCGGCGATCTTCCCCGAGACGGGCCACGGCTGCTGGCCGCAAATGCCGGTCAGCTATGCCGACGCGCCCTACCGAGGGAAAAGGAGCAGCAGCTCGACGCGATGCTCGCGGCCGAGGCGGCAGCCAACGGCGCGACCTTGGTCGACTGGTACCGGGCGAGCATCGGCCACGACGCCTGCAAGAGCTCCTCGGTGCGCTGGGTCGAACCGCTGATTCCCAACAACCCGGCGGCGCCGATCCATCCCAACGAGAGGAGCATGCAGGGCGCGGCCACGGCCCTGGTCGCAGCGGTTAAATGACGCCGCGCAGCACATGCGCCATCTGGCGCGGGTCTTCGAGCTGGGGGTAGTGGGCCAGCTCGGGCAGCTCGGTGACGGGGACCGATGGGCGCAGCTCGCGCAGCGCCGCGAGCACGTCCGTCGTCGCCACCGGGTCCTGCAGGCCCCAGGCGAGGCTGAGCTCGCCGGGCCAGTCGCGGATCGCGCCGTGCCAGCGCTCGGCGTGCTCTTCGCGCTGGTCCATGTAGGAGACGAGGCGGTGGCCGAGGGCGCGGCCGCCGTTGTGGCAGACCAGCGACCACTGGTCGGCTCCCTCCCGGTCGGTGAGCGGGTGCGCCGCGGAGAAGACCGAGCCGAGCTGGTGGCGGAAGATCCGCTCGCTGGAAAGCCTGGAGACGAGCGGGCCGATGCGGCTGCGCAGCAGCTGCTGGGCCGGCGTCGGGCTGGCACGTTCGAGCACCATGCTGCCGTTGAAGAGCAGGATGCCGTCGAGCCGCATCGCCAGCTTTCCCTCCAGGTCGCGCGCCATCAGCTCGGTTGCAACCGAGGTGCCCATGTCGTGGGCGAAGACGAAGACCGGGCGGCCACCGCCGTGACGGCGGATCAGCTCTTCGGTCAGGTCGGCCTGCCAGAAGAGGCTGTAGTCGTGCTCGGCCGGCTTCTCGGAGAGGCCGAAGCCGAGGAAGTCGAAGGCGAGCAGGTTGCGCTCGGCTTCCAGTTTGATCAGCAGCCGCCAGTCGTAGGAGCTGGAGGGGAAGCCGTGCAGGAGCACCAGCAGCGGCCCGGGGCCGGGCTGGCGGAAGGCGTGGATCGCGTAGCCGCGGAACTCCTCGCTGCGGCCGCGCTGCCGCCAGACCCGGACGCGCTCGGTCAGGGGCATCGCCGTCCTCGCTCAGGCGAAGCGCTTGACGAAGGCCAGGGCCGCATCGGCGACCTCGCGCCATCTGTCGTCGATGGTGAGCGAGTGGCCGCGCTCGGGCATCACGACGTGCTCGGTGACGCCCTCGTTGCGGCTCTGCTTCTTGAAGGCGGCCCGGCTCATCGCCGGCGGCACCGCGTGGTCGTCCTCGCCGGTGAAGATCAGCAGCGGGCCGCGTTTGGGGTTGCTGCAGTCGACCCTCGTCTCGGCGCCGGGGTTGAGGTTGGCCATCGCCGCCTGGAAGATCGGCCGTCCCGGCGCGGCGACATGGAACTCCTCGTAGAGCCGCTTGGCCTCCTCCTCGCCGACGGCATTGGCCCAGCCGTAGCGGAACTGCTCGAAGCTGAGGGTCACGGCGCGACCGCGGTTGGCCGGGTTGCGCAGCACCGGCAGCGTCGTGCGAATCGCTGCGATCGGCAAGGGCAGCACACCGCGGAAGGGCGCCGGATCGACGGCAACCGAGGCGGCGGAAAGTCCCCGTCCGGCGAGGATCTGGGCGATCAACCCGCCGAAGGAATGGCCGATCACCGCGGGCTTCTTGGTCAGCCCGCCGATCGCCTCGGCGAAGTGGTCGGCGACCTGGGCGACGCCCTTGCCGGCAAGGGCGTCGGGGTTGGCCCGAGCCGACTCGACCGTCTCGGGGTCGTCGGGCCAACCGGGCGCCAGCGGCGCGTAGCCCGCCTCCTCGAAGACCCCTGCCCAACGGTCCCAGCTGCTCGGCAGCAGCCAGAGGCCGTGGACGAACACCACCGGCGTCCGCCCCGTCGCGTTCGCCCGCTCGATCTGCTCTGCCTCGTGCTGCGCGATCGTCGCCATCTCGTCTCCCTGGGTGAAAAGGTTTCTCGCATCGTCAGATAGACGAGCGCTGCGGTCGATACGCCCATGTTCTCATCCCGACGCAAGTCAGCTGCCCGAGCGAGCATCTCCTCCGCGCTCACCTCCCAGCGCTCTGTGCGGCGATGACGCGGGCCGCTGAGCGGGCGTCAGCCTGGTGGATGTGGGCCGCGGCAGCGAGCTAGAACGCGAAGACCAGGCTGCAGAACACGCCCATGACGATGCAGTAGATGCCGAACGGCGTCAGCCGGTTCGTCTCGAAGAACTTGAGCAGGAACTTGACCGCGAGCCAGGTGGTGAGCGCCGCAGCGAGGGCGCCTACGAGCGCCTGACCACGCACGCCGTCCCCCGCCGAGCCGAGCAGTTCCGGCAGCTTGAGGAAGCCGGCCGCGGCGATGATCGGCGTTGCCAGCAGGAAGGAGTAACGGGCGGCGTCCTCGTTGGAGAGGCCGGTGAGCAGGCCGCCGCCCATCGTCACTCCGGAGCGCGAGATGCCGGGGATCAGGGCCGCGGCCTGCGCGGTGCCGACGGCGATTGCCTGTCGCCAGCTGAGCTTGGCGATGCGGAGGTCGCCGTCGCCTTCGTAGTCGCCGCGGCGGGGCGGGCGCTTGCGCAGGCTCTCGAAGGCCAGCAGGAGGATGCCGTTGAGGATCAGGAACGCCGCCGCGGTCTGGGCCGAGGCAAAGAGGGTGCGCAGCGGGTGCTCGAGCAGGAGGCCGATCAGGCCGGCTGGGACTGTTCCCACGATGAGCAGCCAGCCGAGCTTGGCGTCGCTGTCGCCGTCGCCGATCTGGCGGTCGCGCAGCGAGCGGCCGATCCCGCGGAAGATCCGCATCCAGTCCTCGAGGAAGAGGATGAAGAGGACGACCGCGGTGGCGCAGTGGGTGCCGACGAGGAAGGTGAGGAAGAACTTGTCGTTCTGGTGGATGTTCCAGCCGAACAGCTGCGGGGCGATCACGGCGTGGCCGAGGCTGGAGATCGGGAAGGGCTCGGCAAAGCCCTGCAGGAGGCCGAGCACGATCGCCTGGAAGTAGGAGATGGGGTCCATTGAGCCTGCAGCCTATGCAGAGGCCGGCTTGGAGGGCCCGCTCTGGAACCAGGCGAAGATGAAACAGGCCGCCGCGACGACCAGCGCCGCGATGCCGTGCTTGGCATGGTGATGGCTGGAGCCCGCTTCGTGGCCGGGGAAGAAGGAGGGCAGCGAGCCGGCCGGCTCGACGAAGTAGACGATCGCGATGACGAGGAAGAGGAGGCCGACGATGAGAGCGGGAACGATCAGGTTTCGGCGCTTTGTCATGCGGGGGCACGATATCCGCGCGCGGCTAAAGAAAAGATGAGAATTTCATCCGGACGCTTCGGCGCGCTTCAGCCCCCCGCGGGCCCAGAGGGCGAAGAGGATCGGCAGGGCGAAGGCGACCGCGAAGGCGAGCGCGACGACGACCGGTTCGCCGGAGATGAAGCCGCGGCCGGCCTCGAGCAGGGCGGTCACCGGGTTGACCGAGGCGACCGCGTGGATCCAGCCGCTGAGCAGGCTGAGCGGCACGTAGACCGGGGCGAGGAAGAGGATCAGGAAGACGGGGAACTGCATGAACGGGCCGCCCTGGATCGAGCGGACGCGCATCGCCACCCCGGTCGCCCACATCGTCGCGGCCAGGTTGGTGAGGATCGCGAGTCCGAAGAGGCCGACCAGTTCGACCCTGGCCCCGCCGATGTCCATCCCGGCGAGCAGGGCGATCGTGGTCAGCACGGCCCAGGTGATCAGGGCGCGGGTCAGCGCCGCCAGCGCGTAGCCGGCGACGATCCCGTTGCGGTTGGCGGCGGCGAGCAGGTAGCGGCGGGAGAAGCCGGTCTCGAAATCGCGGGCGATGCCGAAGCCGGTGAAGACGCCGCCGAAGGCCGCCGACTGGAGCAGCACGAAGACGTACTGGAAGGCGGTGTAGCCGTTGGGGAAGTCGAAGCCGGGGGTTTTGGCGATCGCCGACAGCCCGCCGGCGAAGGCGAGAAAGAAGAAGAGCGGAAAGACCAGCGCCGGGAAGAGGAAGGCCGGATTGGTGAGGAAGTTGTGGACGCTGCGCCAGGCGACCGCGAGCGCGATCGCGCGGAATCCCGCTGGGCCGCGGGCCTCTCCCGACCCGCTCACGTCCGCACCAGCCGCGTTTTCAGGGCGACGCTCGCCGTCGCCATGCCGATCGCCAGGACGGCGGCGCCGATGCCGAAGCCGAGCGCCAGCGCGCCCAGGTTCCAGCCTTCGATCAGCAGCGAGCGGAAGGCCCCCAGCAGGTAGGAGACCGGGTTGGCCGAGGCGACGTCGTGAAACCACGGGGTCTGCAGCAGGTCGAGCGGCAGCGCCATCGAGGAGATGAAGAGGAAGACGAAGAAGACCGGGAACATCCCCTGCACGGCCTCGCCGGAGCCGGTGCGCAGGGCGATGAAGAGGCCGATCGAGCCGAAGCCGACCGTGATCAGGACCGAGAGGGCGACGATGACCAGCGCGCCGCCGGCCCCGGCGGCCAGTTCAGCCCCGGCGATCAGCCCGACCGTGAGGTAGGTCATCGCCTGGAACAGGCCGAGCACGACGGCGCCGGCGAGCAGGCCGCTGAGCAGCGCCGCGCCGCGCAGCGGGGTCAGCGCCATGCGGTTGAGGAAGCCGGTCTCGATGTCCCGCGCCAGGTCGGTGCCGGCGTTCATCACCGAGAACAGCGCCCCCTGCATGAAGGGCACCGCGAGCGCGAAGGTGAGGTAGGAGTCGGTCGGGAAGCCGGGCAGATTGGTCGCGCTTTTCAGCCCGCCGGAGTTGACCGCGAGCAGGAAGAGGGGAAAGATCAGCGACGGGACGATCTGAGCCGGCTGGCGCAGGGTGCGCAGCACCGAGCGACGGGCGAGCTGGCCGACCTGGGTGCGCAGGCGGCTGTTCACGCCGGGCTCACGGCCTCCGCTTCGGCGTCCTCAGCCTCCTCGACCTCCTCCTCCGCGCCCTCCAGCGAGCGGCCGGTCTTGGCGAGGAAGACGTCGTTGAGCGAGGGAGCGTGCAGTTGCAGCTGCTCGATCGCGATCCCCTCGGAGTCGAGCGCGCGGACGACGTCGGCGAGCTGGGCCTCGCCGCCCTCCAGCCGTGCCGCGGCGGCGCGCGGCGCGGAGCCGGCGGCGCTGCCGAAGCGCTCCAGCACCGCGGCGAGCCGCCCCCGCTCGGCCGGCTCGTGCGGCACCGCTTCGACCGTGGGCCGGCCGATCTCGGCCTTCAGCTCGGCCGGGGTGCCCTCGGCGACGATCTTGCCGTGGTCGATGATCCCGACCCGGCCGGCCAGCGTGTCGGCCTCCTCCAGGTACTGGGTGGTGAGGAAGACGGTGACGCCGTCCTCGGCGGCGAGCCGCGCCACCTCGTCCCAGAGCGCCGTGCGGCTCTGGATGTCGAGGCCCGTGGTCGGCTCGTCGAGGAAGAGGATCTGCGGCCGGTGGGCGAGCGCCAGGGCGAGGTCGAGGCGGCGCTTCATCCCGCCCGAGTAGCCGCCGACCTTGCGGTCGGCCGCCTGCGAGAGGCCGACCCGCTCGAGCAGCTCCTGGCCGCGCTCGGCGCGCTCGGCCTTCGCCAGCCCGTGCAGCGCCGTCTGCAGGCGCATGTGCTCGCGCCCGGTGAGCAGCGGGTCGAGCGCGGCCTCCTGCAGAGCCGCGCCGATCGAGGAGCGCACCAGCGGCCCCTCCTTGACGATGTCGAAGCCGGCCACCCGGGCCGTCCCCGCGGTCGGCGGCAGCAGCGTGGTCAGCATCAGCACCGTGGTCGACTTGCCGGCGCCGTTGGGGCCGAGGAAGCCGTAGATCTCGCCCGCCTCGACCCGCAGGTCGATCCCGTCGACCGCCCGCGGGCCGTTCTTGAACTCGCGCACGAGCCCCTCGACTTCGATCCCCGTGCCCTTTGGCTCGCCGCTCGCCATTCGGCCTTCAGCCTACCCACCGGCGCCCTTTACATCGTGCTCGCAAAATTGAGACGGGATGGCAACCACCGGGTAACACGGACGCCGAAGGCTCGGCCCTACCGTGCGCGGCGTCACTATCCGACACTCCAGCGAGAGGATCGAAAAATGAAACGCATCCCAATCTTGCTCGCCGCCCTGGCGGGCTTCTCAGTTCTCGCGGCCTCAGGTGGCATTCGCCTCTCCGCACCGTGAGCACGACAGACTCTTTCTCGATGCGACGTCCACCCGCAGCCCGATCCGCCATGTAATCGAGATCTTCGGTGAGAACGTCTCCTTCGACCATTACTACGGGACCTACCCCCATGCTGCGAATACGGATGGTCAAGCCTTCAACGCGCTGCCCCACACGCCGGCCGTCGACGGGCTGCTGCCGGCGACCAGCTCCTCGCTGCCGCCGAGCCTGCGCCACAGCTCGAACCTGCTGACCTCCAACCCCAACGCATCTCTGCCGATGCGCCTCGACAGCAACGCGACCGGGCTTCCCGGCGACGCCGGTGGGCAGCTCACCTGCGACCAGGACCACAACTACAGCGACGAGCAGCAGGCCTTCGACAACGGCCAGATGGACCGCTTCGTGCAGAGCGTAGGCGGCGGAGGCACGACCCCGTTCGGGACTCCCTGCAACAAAAACACCGTCATGGACTACTACGATGGCAACGCGGTGACGGCGCTGTGGAACTACGCCCAGCACTACGCGATGAGCGACAATTCCTACGGCACCACGTTCGGGCCGTCTGCGCCGGGCGCGATCAACCTCGCCTCGGGCGACACCGGCAACGTCGACACGGCACATGAGGCCAACAGCCCCTCGGTTGCCACCCCGACCAGCCCGAACGCCGACCTGACCCCCGATGGGCACGGCGGCTTCTCGCTGACCAGCGACGCACAGCCCTACTGGGACGACTGCTCGACCCGCGACGCAGTCGGCCTCACCGGTCAGAACATCGGTGACGAGCTCAACGCGGCCGGCCTCTCCTGGGGCTGGTTCGAGGGCGGCTTCCGGCCGACCACGTCCTATGCGGCGGCCCTGGAAGCGACCGGGCACACCGGTCAGCCGAGCAGCACCTTCATCCCGGACGAGTTCGCGAAAGCGGGCTTCCAGGCGTCGGTGCCGCACTCCAGCAACCAGGGCATCTGCGACGCGGTCAGCCCGGTCGGGCAGGCGCTGGGCGGAACCGGGCAGTACGGATTCAAGGACGACTACATCCCGCACCACGAGCCGTTCCAGTACTACGCGTCGACCGCCAACCCGCACCACCTGACGATCCCTACCTACGCCAACGGGCAGGACACTCTGTCCGGCCTGGCGACGATCGGGACCGATACCCAGTCATACGCGAGCGGTGCGCCGCAGTTCAACACGCCAAACCACAACTACGACATGAGCGATTTCGACCAGCTCGTCACGGCGATCTCCAACGAAGAGCTGGCACCGTCGGCGCTGCCGGCGGTCAGCTTCCTCAAGGCGCCTGGCATCCAGGACGGCCACGCGGCCTACTCGGACCCGACCGACGAGCAGCAGTTCGTCGCCCACACGATCAACGAGATCATGCACACACCCGATTGGCGCCACACGGCGATAGTCGTCAACTACGACGATTCCGACGGTTGGTATGACCACGCCAACTCCGGTGTGACCAACCCATCGCTCTCGCCGGCGGACAACCTGACCAAAACAGCGCTCACCCTGCCGACCTCCGGCCAGTGCGGTCCCAGCCCGCAGACGGGGCTCAGCATGCCGCTGGCCGGCCAGCAGGGGCGGTGCGGCTCCGGTCCCCGCCTGCCGATGCTGGTGATCTCGCCGTTCGCGAAGAGCAACTACGTGGACCACGACCTCAGCGACCAGAGCTCGACGATCAACTTCGTCGAGTACAACTGGCATCTACCGGGCATCGCGGGCTCCTTCGACCAGGCGCTCGCCAAAACCGACAAAGCCGAGCACATCCCGTTCGACCTGGCGGGGATGTTCGACTTCGACTCCTCGCGTGCCAACGACGCGCTGCCGCTGAGCCCGATCACGGGCCAGCCGGTCGGCGGGCACTCCGGCCACTAGCCCCTGGGGGATCGATTTCGAGACGGGGCCGGGAGCCATCGTGGGCTCCCCGGCCCGCACCTGGCTCCCGGCCGAGTGCCGCCGTCGTCTCATAGGATCGGTCGATGAAGCCGGTGACCGTCTCGGTCGTAGCCCCTAAGTCAAGGCAGGAGGTCTACGAGCACCTCGCGGTGCTCGCCAACCACGAGGCCTTCCTCGACCACATGCTGGTCGAGTGGAGCTTCTCGGGCCCGCGGAGCGGAGTCGGCGCCAAGGGGGAGGCGAGGGCGAACGCACCGATGTCGCAGGACTGGACCGAGTTCGAGATCGTCGAGGTCGAAGAGCCGAGCCGCATCGTCGAGGAGGCGGTCGGCGCCGGCGGCAAGCGTCGCACCCGCGGCACCTACACCCTCGAGGAGCTCCCCGAGGGGAAGACCAAGGTGTCCTTCGAGTTCGCCTGGCTCGAGGCGTCGCGACCCGAACGCCTCTGCCCGCCTCTGTCGCGCGCCTTCATCCGCCGTCCCAACGGCAAGGCGATGCGTCGCCTCGCCAAGCAGCTCGCGCAGAGCTGACGCGATCGCTAGACCGCGGCGGGGTCGACGGCGCGGAAGAGCTGCGCCGACGGGATCCCGATCAGCTCGCCCTTGAAGCGCTTCTCGCGGCCGTAGACGACCCAGGTGGTGTCGATTTCGCCGATGTCGAGGTCCAGGCGAAGCTCGTCGGCGTGCTCCTCGACGTGCTCCATGTGGGTGAGCCCGGAGTCATAGTCGCCGCGCAGGAGCCCTTCGCCGACGACGGGCTTGGAGACGACGTCGATGACCTCCTCCCACTGGGAGAGGTCGACGTAGCCCTTGGTCGCAGGGACGATCCCGATCGAGCGCGGCTTCTCGACATCGCGGCGGCTGAGCAGGACCAGGTGCTTGGTCGGGTAGATGAAGGTGTCTACGACGAAGACCTCTGTCCAGTACTTCTCGGTGACCTCGTGGACCCTGGGGTGGGCGCTGCACTGGACGAGGAACGTGTTCGGCTGCTCGCGCACCATCTCCAGTCCGGCGAAGAAGTCGGTGATCAGCTCGATCCGATATTCGTCTATTCCCTGGAAGGACAGGTAGCGCTGCACGGCCCGCTCGTGACATGTTCCCTCGGGTCCCAGCGTGACGACCGTGACTTTGTCTGCTTGGGCTGCAACCATGTGCAACTCGCAGCGTAGCGAGTGAACAGGAATCCTCAAGCAGTAGGGAGAGATGCAGATGAGCCGATTCGTCAAGGTGCTTTTGTTCGCTGCAGCCGCAGCGCTTCTCGCGATGGGCCCGATCGCCGCGCCGAGCGGCGCCGCAGTTCCGCTGGCGCAGGCCTCCTGCGCGAAAGCGACCAACATCGAGGCGATCATCGACGACTCGGGCTCGATGGCGATCACCGACGAAGGCCGGCTCAGGGTGCAGGCGATGAACTTGCTGATCGACACGCTCGGTCCCTCGACCCAGCTGGGCGCGGTCGAGTTCGGCTCCGCCCTCTTCGAAGCGCCGGCCGCCGACACCGTCTTCCCGCCCGAGCCGGTGGGCCCCAACGCGAGCGCGATGCAGGCCGCGCTCGACGCGAAGATCCACGCCGACAACGGCGCCACCGACTACAACGCCGCCTTCGCCCAGGCCGACGCGGACAACCCGAGCTCCGACGCGCGGATCTTCCTCACCGACGGCGGCCACGACATCGGCGCCTACAACGAAGCGCACCTGGCCCACAATGTGCCGACCTACGTGATCGGCTTCGGCGGGATCAGCCTGCCAGAAGATCAGGCGCGGCTGAAAAAAATCGCCGCCGACACCGGCGGCAGCTACTTCCCGCTCACCGACTCCAGCCAGCTGCAGGCGGTGATGAACAACATCGAGGCCGCGCTGACCTGTCAGACCCCGCCGCGCCAGTTCACCGACGTGCTGTCGAAAGGCGCCAGCAAGTCGCACAGCATCTCGATCGGCGCGGCGACCAAATCGATTCAGATCACGCTCACCTGGGCAAGCCCGCTCGACAAATTCAAGGCCTACGGCCTGCGGCTCACCGGCCCGAAAGGCCTGATCGCGGTCGCCTCGCGCGCAAAGAAGCCGAGCAAGCTGAAGGTCGCGACGACGGTCAGCTCGACCTTCGCCGTGCTCAAAGTCTCGCGCTTGCACAAGGGCCAGCTTCACTTCGCGGTGAAAGCGACCAAGATCGGCTCAGGCGCGCCGAAAGTGACCCTGACCACGCAGGTCGGCCAGAGCTCGCGCCGGTAGCGCCGCGGCTCAGAGCCCGGCCGGGTGGCGCGCGACGAAGCCGACCGGTTGCGCCCTGGCCATGTGCCAGCGCGGGCCCGAGACGCCGGGCAGGTCGTCGCGGGTGTCGAAGCGGAGGCCGGCGATGACCATGTAGACGTGTTCGGAGTTGGCGTAGACGGTGATCCAGCGGCCGATCCCGGCGCTGCCCCAGCCGGCCAGCTGGCCGGAGACCATCGTCTGGTCGAGCAGGCCGATCCCGTGCAGGACGTAGCCGACCGCGCCCGAGCAGTCATAGCCGTGCGAGGCCCAGGCGAGGTGGCCGCCGCCCCATACATAGGGCGTGGTGTCGATCCGGTTGGCTGCAGCGATCGCGCCCTTCACCGCGAGGGGCGCTTCGGGTGGCGCGATTGCCCGCCCGCCCGTCGTCAGCTCGGCGCCGCAGCTGCTGCTGGTCCTCGCCATGCCCGAGGTCGCCGGGACGCAGCCGTTGCCCCACGGCACTGCCTCTTCCGCGGCCCAGGCGGGAGTGCCGGCTGCGCAGGCCAGGCCGACAGCCAATATCGCCAACGCTGTGCAGAGCCTCACTTCTACTCTCCCGCCGGTCGCACCGTGAGCACGACCATATCGTCCCGCAAAGGGCCGCCGCGAGGGCGATCGCGTCCCTGGCGCCTCCTGAGCCGGTAGATCGCGCCTCTGCAAGCTACCCAGGGGTTGACAAGTGACTAAAAGGTCACCTATAGTTTCCGGCCGTATGGACGAGGTATTCAAGGCGCTTGCGGACCGGACTCGGCGTAGCCTGCTCGATGAGCTGTTCAAGCGAGACGGGCAGACCCTAAGCGCGCTCGAGGCGCGCTTGCCGATGACGCGCTTCGGCGTGATGAAGCACCTGCGGGTGCTCGAGGAGGCCGGGCTGATCGCCACCCGCAGGCGCGGGCGCGAGAAGCTGCACTTCCTCAACCCCGTCCCGATCCGGCTCGTCCACGACCGCTGGGTGAGCAAGTACGCCGAGCCATGGGCCGCGGCCCTGACCGGCCTCAAGCACGAACTGGAGGAGAAGACGATGGAAAAGGTGTTCGAGATCTACATCAAGACGACCCCCGAGCGGCTCTGGGAGGCGATCGTCGACGCCGAGATGAGGCAGAAGTACAGCTTTGGGGTCGGCGTCGATTCCGACTGGGCGCCCGGCTCGCGGTATGAGGCAAGCCACCGGCAGGCGGGGATCGCGATCAGCGAGGGCGAGAACCTCGAGGTCGATCCGCCGCGACGGCTGGTGCAGAGCTTCACCGCCCTCTGGAGCGATCAGGTCAAGAGCGAAGGGACCTCCCGCGTCACCTGGGAGATCGAGCAGGTAGAGGACTCGTGCCGGCTGACGGTCGTCCACGACCAGTTGCGCGAGGGCGCCAACTCCGAACTCTACGGCGGCTGGCCGATGATCCTCTCCGGCCTGAAGACGCTGCTGGAGACGGGTGAGACGCTGACCACGCCGGGCTCGCTGCGCTATGCGCAGGCGGGTTGAGGCGCCGCTACGGCTCGAGCATGAAGAGCTCGACCGCGACGTCGGGATTGACGTGGACCTGGCCCATGCAGGCGCGGACCTTGCGCCCGATTGCCTCTTCGACGACCGCGGTGAACTGCTCCTCCATCGTCTCCTGAAAGGTGCGGCGGAACGATTCGACGGCCTGTCCCTTGCCACGCTCGAGCAGCGTCTGCTCGACGGTCGTGAAGCCGTTCCAGAGGACGCAGACGACCATGTCGTCGAAGATGTGGGCCTTCGCCATCGCCGGCCCCCGGCCGTAGAAGCGCATGTGGATGTGCGCGAGGCCGTTCGATATGGCTGCCAGCGCCTCCCCTTGGGGGTGCCCGGAATCCAAGCCCGCTCCTTCTCCGCCCCTCTTGGCCAATTCGCCGAAGGGGGAGAGTTGCGGCGAGCCCCTCCGACGTTCCAAGACGGTACCACCGTCGGCTCTATTGCCGCCGACTTAGTAGGCTGACTTCCCGACCGATCACACGGGCCAGCGCACACGCTTTAAACAGCTGACCGGGCCGCGAGGGACTTCGAGCCAACGCCGTCCGTGCAGAGTCGCGCGAGGAGCGATTGAGGTTGGCAACTCTGTCGAATCGAGCCCGCGCTTTCGACCCTCGTGGCGTTGGAACTGGCGCAGGACTGGAGCACCGGATGGTCGGAAAAGAGACACCAAAGGGCGGCCACTCGCTGGTCGAGCTTTCGAACGCGATGGTCGCCCTGCACCGCGAGTACTTCGGCCGCGGGCCGGGGGCGGCGAAGAGCTTCGTCAGCGACGACATGGTGATCTGCCTGCTCAGCGACATCTTCACCGCGGTCGAGCGGACGCTGATCCGGGCCGGTCAGGCCGAGCACGTGCGGCGCACCCGCGGCCTGCACCAGGAAGCCCTGGAGGACGAGTACAAAGCCAGCGTCGAAAAGATCATGGACCGCCCCGTCAGCGCATTCCTCAGCGTCGTCCACGTCGATCCCGACGTCGCGGTCGAGGTCTTCCTGCTCGGCGACCCCGTCAAGGGCTAGGGGGACCGCCAGAGCCGGCCGGGGGGACGTCGCCGGCGTCCGCCCGCGCCGTCCTCGGCTCGGGCTCGGCGAAGATGAAGAACTCGAGCGCCAGGTTGGCCTCGACGTCGACCTGGCTGAGGAAGACGCGAACCTTGCGCGCGGTGATCCGCTCGACCACGTCGACGAATTCCTGCTGCACCGCGTCCTGGAACTTGCGGCGCGTGTCGCGCACGTGTTCTCCCGAGCCGGCCGTGATCAGCGTCCGCTCCGCCGTGGTGAAGATCTCCTCGAGGATGCAGAGGGCGTAGTCGCCGTGCAGGTAGCTGCGCGCCTTGGTCGGGCCGCGGCCGTAGAGGCGCGCATGCAGCTGGACGATCTCGCGCGAAAGCTGAGATACGAGCGCCCCGCGGGCAGGGCTTTCTGGAAGGTCCGGACGATCCAAGTTACGGCTCCTGTGGATGGCGCTAGATGGCGAGGGGTACGCAATGCTTTTGCGCCCGCTTTCCGCCGCGGAGCCGTTTGCCCTGGCTTCGGATGTGAATCGCACCCTGCGTGACGGCCTTCTGACCGCCGCGCCTGGCTGGTGCTCGGCGCCGCCAGGGCACTCGAGCGGAAAAAGCATACCGTGGCACCGTGCAGCGCCGCGCCACCCTGAACAACCGCCGGCGGGCCGGCATGGCGTTGCTTGCGCTGGGCGCGCTCGGCGTCGTCTTCGGCGACATCGGCACCAGCCCGCTCTATGCGCTGCAGACGGTCTTCTCCTCCGACCACCAGGCGGTGAAGCCAACCGAAGGCGACGTCTTCGGGGTGATCTCGCTCGTATTCTGGTCGATTACGCTGATCGTCTCGATCGAGTTCGTGTTGCTGATCATGCGCGCCGACAACGACGGCGAGGGCGGCATCCTGGCCCTGATCGCGCTGGTCGAGACGGCGAAGCTGCGCGGCGCCCGGCTGAAGCCGGCGCTGATCGCCCTCGGCATGTTCGGCGTCGCCCTCTTCTACGGCGACGGGATGATCACCCCGGCGATCTCGGTGCTCTCGGCTGTCGAGGGGGTGAAGGTCGCTGTGCCGAGCCTCGGCGCGCTGGTGGTGCCGATCACGATCGCCGTGCTCGCCGTTCTGTTCGCGATCCAGCGCTTCGGGACCAACGCGATCGGCCGCCTGTTCGGGCCGGTGATGGTGGTCTGGTTCGCGGTCATCGCCGCTGCCGGCCTGGGCCGGGTCGTCGCCCACCCGGCGATCGTCAAGGCGCTCTCGCCCAGCTACGGGCTCGAGTTCTTCGGCTCCCATTTCGGCATCGCCTTCATCGCCCTCGGCGCGATCGTCCTCACCCTGACCGGCGCCGAGGCGCTCTACGCCGACATGGGCCACTTCGGCCGCAGGCCGATCAGCCGCGCCTGGTTCTTCGTCGTCTTCCCGGCGCTGACGCTCAACTACATGGGCCAGGGCTCGCTGATCCTCGGCGCCCCGGGCGCAATCGACAGCCCCTTCTTCCTGCTGATCCCGCACTGGGGCCGGATCCCGATGGTGGTGCTGGCGACGGTGGCGACGGTGATCGCCTCCCAGGCGGTGATCTCAGGGGCCTTCTCGGTCACCCGCCAGGCGGTCCAGCTCGGCTTCCTGCCGCGGCTGACGATCCGCCACACCTCGGCCGAGGAGATCGGCCAGGTCTACGCGCCGGCGATCAACTGGGCGCTGCTCGCCGCCGTGGTGGCGCTGGTCGTCGGCTTCGGCTCCTCGACGCGCCTGGCTTCGGCCTACGGGATCGCGGTCACCGGCACGATCACCGTCGACACGCTGCTCTTCCTGGTCGTCGCGCGGGCGCTCTGGCGCAAACCGACCTGGCTGGTGGCGCTCGGCGCCGCCGTCTTCTTCACCGTCGATTTCGCCTTTCTCGGCGCCAACCTGACCAAGGCAGCGCACGGCGGCTGGTTCCCGCTCTCGATCGGCGTCGCCGTCTTCGCCGTGCTCAGCACCTGGAAGCGCGGCAGCGAGCGGGTGCGGGCGACGCGCATCGAGGAGGAGGGGAGCCTGCGCTCGTTCGTCGAGGAGCTGCGCTCGATGGAGCCGCCCCCGACGCGAGTGCCCGGCGCAGCGGTGTACCTCAACGCGCGTCGCGAAACGGCCCCGCTGGCGCTGCGCGCCGGGCTCGAGCACACCCACGCTGTGCACGAAGCGGTGATCATCGTCTCGCTGGAGACGACCCGGGCGCCCTACGTCCCGGAGTCCGAGCGCCTCGCGATCGACAACCTCGGCTACGACGACGACGGCATCAGCCACATCACCGCGCGCTTCGGCTTCCAGGACAACCTCGACGTGCCGCGGACGCTGGCGCTGGCCTGCGCGGCCGGGCTTGAGGCCGAGGTCGACCCCGAGAGCGCCGTCTACTTCCTCTCGCAGGTCTCGATCGTCCCGGTCCGCGGCCCCGGCATGCGCGCCTGGCGCAAGCGCCTCTTCGTGACCATGGCCCGCAACGCCGCCAGCCCGGTCGACTACTTCCGCCTGCCTGGCGAGCGCACGGTGACGATCGGCTCCCAACTCGAGCTCTAGCCCGCTCCGATCAAAGCCACCTCGTGACCGGCTCGTTCCCAGATGTCGGCGAGCCGGCCGCCGACGTTTCCCCTCCCGAGCACCGAGATCCTCACGCGGTTCTACCCGCCTACGACCGGCGCAATCGGCGTGCATGCCGGGCGCGCCTGGTGGGCTGGGTCGAGCGCGTTCAGCACGTCGGCGTCGGCGATGTGGTCATAGGGCATCGAGAGGTGCTCGCCGGCGTCGAGCGGGCACTGTTGCTGGAGCAGGATGTTGTTCACGTCGGGCCCGGAGAGGAAGGCGGATGCATATGGAGTGACGACCTCGTCGTAGCGGGACTCGATTACCGTGTAGTCGACCCCGGGCATCGTCTCGCCGCCCGAGTTCAGCTCGGTGAGGAATGGGGAGCCAGCCGCCTGCTGGCCGCAGGCCGGACAGGCTCCCGAGAATTCATTCGCGCCCGGGAAGAAGCTCCCCAGCGTGAACAGGCCGTTCAGCGTGGTGCCGTGGTTTGAAGGCGCCAGGCCGATCAAGGCGCCGACCTTGGCCGCGCCGCCGAGGTGCTTGAGGTAATAGCGGGGCATCATCCCCCCCTGGGAGTGGCCGACCAAGTCGACCTTGCCAGCTCCGGTGGCGGCGAGAACCTGGTCGACGAATTGGGAGAGCTGCGCGGCGGATTCGGCAATATCTCCGGTTGCGTAGATCCCGACCGAGCCACTGCCGGCGTGCGCGCCGTAGTTGAGCGCGAAGACGCAGTAGCCGTGGTTGCGCAGCAGCGGCGAGAGGGCCTGCCAGCTGTCGGACATGTCGGCAAACGTGCCGTGGACGAGGACCACCGGCCGGGGATGAGCGGCGCTTGGTCGGCAAGACCAGTCGTTGGCTCCAGGCGGGCTCGCGGTCGGGCTGGCGTGGGCATAGCCGAGTGCTCCGTTGTAGATCACCGGCAGGGGTTGCGCGATGGCCGTGCCGGAGAGAAGCGCGAAGGCGAAGACCACGGCGATGGCACAAGAAAGGGGTCTGATGCAGCGGCGCATGGAACGAACCCTCCTCTGTCGACTTACCTAAAAATCAGTATAGGCGACGATCGGCGCTGTCCCAGCGCGATTGACTCGCACGGCGTCGCTCTCGCCCAGAGCTTGAGCAGCGCCGCGACCGAGACGGAGAAATTTCGTGAGTCTGTCGATTTGGCGACTGCCCGTTCGTCGCATGGGTAGAGATCCAACCAACCAGCAAAGGAGATCGCCATGGGCAAGATCGTCGTAACCGAGTTCGTTTCCCTCGATGGAGTGATCGAGGCGCCGGGGGGTGGAGAGGGCTACAGGCACGCGGGCTGGACCTTCGAGATCGACCGCGGCGAGGAGGGTGACAGGTTCAAGCTCGACGAGCTCTTCGAGGCCGAGGCGCAGCTGCTCGGCCGGGTCACCTACGAGGGCTTCGCCGCCGCCTGGCCGACGATGGAAGACGACGCCGGCTTCGCCGAGAAGATGAACGCGATGCCGAAGTACGTCGTCTCCTCGACCCTGCAGGAGGCGAGCTGGAGCAACTCGACCATCCTGCGCGGCGATCTCGCCGACGAGGTGGCGAAGCTGCACCGTGAGATCGACGGCGTGATCCTCGTCGCCGGCAGCGCTCAGCTTGTTCAGGGACTGCTCGAGCGCGACCTGGTCGACGAGCTGCGCCTGATGGTCTTCCCGGTCCTGCTCGGCGAGGGCAAGCGCCTCTTCGGCGATGCCACCGACAAGAAGCCGTTGAGCCTGGTCGGGTCGAAGACGCTCGGCGCAGGCATCGCCCTGCTCACCTACGAGCCGGGCCGGTAGGGCTCAGCGGTCGAGCATGCTCAGCGCGGTGTCGACGATCGTCTCGTCGACCGGGCGGGGCGACCATGCGAGCTGCGATTCGGCCTTGGCGCTCGAGTACTCGATCTTGCGGCCGAGCTGGCCGACGATCGAGCGGATGCCGGGGTCGAAGATCGCCATCGTCCGCACCAGCAGGTCGGGCACGCGGCGACCGGGCACCTTCGCGGCGGCAGGTCCGAGCTCGCGGCGCAGCACCTCGGCAACTTCAGCCATCCAGCGGAAGCCCGCGACCGCGATGAAGCGCTCGCCGCCCGCGGGGGGCGCGGTCATCGCCGCGATCTGCATCGCCGCGACGTCGCGGACGTCGACGAAGCTGAAGCCGATTCGCGGCACGCCGGGCATTCCTTTGAGCAGCCGCTCGATCGCCTCGAGCGAGTAGGAGCCGTCGCTGCTCAGCAGCGGGCCGAGGATCGCGCCGGGGTTGACCGCGACGAGCCGCTCGGCATCGCCGGCCTCGCGCATGAAGTCCCAGGCCGCCCGCTCGGCGGCGGTCTTCGATTGCGCGTAGGGCGAGAGCTTGGGATTGGCGAGGTCGGTCCAGTCCGCCTCGGTGAGCGGCTCCGCCGCCGCGTCCCTGCTGCCGCCGACCGCGGCGACCGAGGAGGTGACGACGGTGCGTTTGACCCCGGCCGCGTTCGCGGCGCGGAGCACGCGCAGCGTCCCCTCGCGGGCCGGCACGACCAGCTCGTCGGCGTCTTTCGGCTGCACCGGTGGGAAGGGGGAGGCGACGTGGAGGACGTAGTCGCAGCCGGAGACAGCCTCCGGCCAGCCGTCGTCAGCCTGCAGATCCGCGGCGAGGACCGTGAGCCGATCGCCGACCTCGACCTGGGACCCGACGGCGGCGCGGACCTCGGCCTCGCGCGAGAGATCACGCACGGTCGTGCGCACCTCGTAGCCCTGCTGAAGCAGCCCGACCGCGCACCAGCCGCCGAGGAATCCAGAGCCACCCGTTACGAGAACCGTCTCAGCGATGGACGAAGCCTAGCCGCCGGCGCGAGCGGCGCCGACCAGGGCGGGACCGGGCTCGACTTCGCCGACCGGCACGAAGGCCTTCTTCGCGACCGAGACCGTGATCGGGCCGACGCTGGGGTCGCCGCTGGGGAGGATGTCGAAGCTACCGGCGATGCCGTTCTGGACCTTGGCGTTGCGGACGCCATCGATCACCCCGCCGCGTCCCCCGCCGTGCGAGATCGCGTCGAGCAACACGCTCGCCGCCTGGCCGGCGTAGGGCGCATACAGTTCGACCGGGCCTTTGACCTCCTTCTGCAGTTCGGCGACGAGCTTCTTGCCCGGTCCGACGAGGTTCTGCGGCACCCGTCCCGGAACGCTGGCGAACATGCCCTTCGCCGCCGTGCCGGACAGCTCGATCGTCGATTGCTGGGCGAAGCCGTCGGGCGCGAGCAGCTTCACCCTGCCGCTGGTTCGGCCCCATCGTCGCGACCTTGTCTTTGATCAGCCGGCCGCCGTTCTGCTCGGTCAGTCCCGCCAGCAGGACGGCATCGGGGGAGGTGGCCGCGACCTTGCGCATCAGGCCGCTGTAGCTGGAGGCGCCGGTGTTCCAGGCGCTGAAGCCGGCGAGCGCGATCCCCAGCTTGCCGGCGGCGCCGCGGAAGGTCTTGGCCTGACCGAGGCTGGTCGGGTCCTTGCCCGCGTAGAGGACGTAGGCGCGCTTGATTCCCCGCTGCTTGGCGAAGCTCGCCAGCCCCGCTCCCTGGTAGGCGTCGTTGGGGACGACGCGGGCGTAGTTGTGTCGCTTCGGGTAGAGGCTGCCTGGCTCGCCACCGCTGCAACTGGGGCTCCGCTGGGTCAGGCAGATCGCCGTGTTGCCGGGGGAGACCATCGCCAGGCCGCCGCCCGGCGCCCTGCCGAGGATCGGCACGATCGCTTCCGCGCATCCCGAGTTGTATGTGCCGACGACGCCGAGGACGCTCGGGTCGGCGGCGTATGCGCGGGCGTTCGCCTGGCAGCGGGACTTGCTCCAGAGCCCGGTCTTGGCGTCCGAGTCGTCGCAGGCCTGGAAGGCGACGGCGAGCCCGCCGGCATGCCAGCCCGCCCCTTCGAGCACGAGGCGGATCGCGTCGTTCATCTGCAGCGAGCGTTCGCGCGAGTCGCCCTGGAGGGGAAGGTCGGAGACGATCAGCGCCTGCGCGGCGCCCGGGCCGCCGTACTGGACGGCGCCGCAGGCGGCGGAGCCGACCGGCGTGACGCTGGGGCCCGCGGCGCGGCTGCCGGCGCCGGTCGCGAGGACCAGGGCGAGCAAAAGCAGCGCTGCGCTGCCGAGGATCGGGAGGCGAATTGACACGAGGCGAGGCCAGCCTACCCGCCGGGCCGGGGGATGCCCGCGCCAGGTGCTAGAAGGCATGCCGTGGAAGCCCACAGGTCATACGAGCGTTTCGAGCAGGGACATCAGGTGGCGGGGGGTGAGCCGGACCACCACGGGCGCAATGCCGCGATGGCCGTCGCCGTGATCGCGGCGTTCCTCGCGGTCGCGACGTTCCTCTCCAACGAGGCGGTGAAGGAAGTCGTCACCGGCGAGACCCGTCGCGCCGACACCTCGGCCCAGCTGGAGAGCAACCGGGTCAAGGTCGACGTCGCCACGGGCAACTCGGTGCTGCTGCGGGTTCTCGGCGCTGGGGGTGCACAGGTGCGCCGCGCGGCAGCCGAGGCGGGCCGGCGCGAGGCGCGCGTCGATGACGTGCTGAAGCCGACGGATGCCCGCCTCAACGCTGAGATCGCCGCCCGCGAGCGCGACACCGACCAGGCAAACGCGCAACACGTCGACTACGAGCTCGCCGAGGTGGGCCTGGAGGTCGGCATCGTGCTTGCCTCGGTCTCGATCATCATGCGCCGGCGCTGGCTGCTCGGCGCCGGTGGCGCCGCCGCGACCGCCGGCGTGGCGCTTCTGCTGATCGGCCTTCTCGTATAAATGATGGCGTGAGCAAAGAGAGCAAACAGGTCAACTGGCGGGGCTGGACCGTCGGCGTGCTGGTCGCGCTCGTCGTGATCGTCGCCCTGCAGAATTCGCAGGAGGTGAGGGTCGACGTCCTCTTCGTCACCGTCAACGCCCCGCTCATCGTCACCCTGCTGGCGGCCGTCGCGATCGGCGCGCTGATCGGCTACGTGGCCCCACTGGTCATCCGCCACCGCCGCCAGTCGCGACCAACCCAACTGGACAAGGGCTGAGCCAACGGAGAATGCAGGCCCGAGTCGTCGTCATCAGATGCGTCCCAGCAGGAGAAGGATGAGCAGGACGATTGCGATCAGGCCGAGGATCCCTCCCGCAACCGCGACCTTGAGCAGGATGAGAACGATCGCGACGACGATGAGCAGTCCGATGATGCCTCTGACCACAGTAGGTCCTTTCCTAGATTGGATGAGCTCGCTGAACCGTGGATCCCCAGTACCCGGTCGTCCATCTAGGAAACGGACAAGGCCGGCGGGCCCCTGGTCGGTCGGGAGACCGCCGGCTTAGGCGCAAAATCAGGGCGAGGCGGGTTGCTCCTCCTTGTGCTCGAGCTGGTCGGCATCGACCACGGCCCAGCCGACCCGCTCGACCAGCTGGCCGGAGAAGTGGTCGGACTCCAGGTCGGAGGTGCTGATCCGCTCTCTGTAGACGACTGTGCTCGCATCCTCCTGCGGGGCGTCGGTGACTACGAGTATCTGCGGCATGGGGTGCCTCCTTCAATTGGGAGTCGCGAGGATCGCCGCTCAAGGTTGGCGGGAGGTCAAAATTGGGTAAAGACCCAGTCAAGCTCCGGGCTGCCGCGCTTGGGCTCAGCGCGAGAAGCGGAGCACCAGGGGGATGAGCAGGCGCTGTAGGGCCGGGGGCGGGTCGCAGATCACGACCAGCTCGCGATTGCTCGGACTCGCCGACGTTCTTGAAAGCGTGCCTGGTGCCCGCAGGCACGATCAGCTCATCGCCCGGGCCGGCGATCACCTTGCGCCGTCCGACCGTGAACTGGATCCTCCCCTCGTGAACGAAGAAGCGCTCCTCCTGGTTGGGGTGGATGTGGGCCGGGGGCCCTCCGCCCGGCTTCGCCCAGGTGTTGATGATCAGGTTCTCACCCTCCGTCTCGAGGATGAGGCGGTAGCCCACGACTGGATCGACGATCTCCTTGCCCATCGTTCGCCCTTTCGATCTTGCCATAACGCAGGCCGGGGCCGAGTATTTTGAGCGCGATGAGCGACTCGCGGGTCCGATCGGCGTTCAGCGGGCGCACCGCCTGGGCTCGCAGCCTGCAGGCGCCGCTGCGCGATTTCCTCACTACGGAGACCGGCAGCGCGGCCGTGCTTCTTGTCGCAGCGGTCGCGGCTCTGGCCTGGGCCAACGTCGACCTCTCCTCTTACGAGAGCGTCTGGCGCACACAGCTCTCGATCCAGGTGGGCGGCTCGGGCATCTCGCAGAGCCTTCGCGAGTGGGTCAACAGCGGGCTGATGACGTTCTTCTTCTTCGTCGTCGGGCTCGAGGTCCGCCGCGAGTTCGACGTCGGCGAGCTGCGCGAGCGCCGCCGCCTGACCTTGCCGGTGCTCGCCGGGATCGGCGGGATGCTCGTCCCGATCGCGATCTACCTGGCGATCAACGCCGGCAAGCAGGCAGCGCACGGCTGGGGCGTGGCGATGTCGACCGATACCGCCTTTGCGCTGGGCATGCTGGCCCTGGTCGGGCCGCGCTTCCCCGACCGCCTGCGCGGCTTCATGCTGACGATCATCGTCGTCGACGACGTGGTGGCGCTGCTGGTCATCGCCGTCGCCTACAGCGGCGACGTCAGCCTCGAACCGCTGCTGATCGCGCTCGGGATCTTCGCCGCCGTCCTGATCGCGCTCGTCGCCCGCATCCGCCACGGCTTCGTCTACCTCCTGCTTGCCACGGCCGCCTGGGTGGCGCTGTTCGAGTCGGGCGTCGACCCGGTTGTGCTCGGCCTCGCGGTCGGCTTGGTCACCTGGGCCTATCCGGCGGACCGAGGCGCTCTGGAGCGGGCGACGGACTTGTTCCGAAGCTTCCGCGAGCAGCCGACGCCGGAGCTGGCCCGCTCGGCCCGGGGCGGTCTTCGCGCAGCGGTCTCTCCGAACGCGCGCCTGCTGGCGCTCTACCACCCGTGGACGAGCTACGTGATCGTGCCGCTGTTCGCGCTCGCCAACATCGGCATCGCGATCGACGGCAGCTTCCTCTCGCGCGCCTACTCCTCGCCGATCACGCTCGGGATCCTCTTCGCCTACGTGCTCGGCAAGCCGGTCGGCGTGGCCGGCATCGCCTGGCTGGCGTCGAAGTTGAGCCGCGGACGGCTGCGCCCGCCGGTCGGCTGGGCGGCCACGGCCGGGGGCGGCGCGATCGCCGGGATCGGCTTCACCGTCTCGCTGCTGATCGCGGCCCTGGCATTCCACGGGGTCGAGCTGCGCGAGGCGAAGCTCGGCGTGCTGAGCGCCGCGCTCGGCGCCTCGGCCCTCACCTGGCTGGTCTTCCGGGCCACCGCGCTGCTGCCGGCGAAGACCCGCATCCGCGCCCTGCTGGGCAGCTCGGAAACGCTGGCCGACCTGGCCGTGCCGGTGGACCCCGAGCGCGATCACTTTCGCGGGCCGGTCGAGGCGCCGGTGACGGTGGTCGAGTACGGCGACTTCGAGTGCCCCTACTGCGGGCGGGCCGAGCCGGTGGTGCGCGAGCTGCTGGCCGACTTCGGCGACGTCCGCTACGTCTGGCGGCACCTGCCGCTCTCCGATGTCCACCCCAACGCCGAGCTTGCCGCCGAAGCGGCTGAGGCAGCGGCCGTCCAGGGCGCTTTCTGGGATATGCACGACCTGCTGCTCGACCATCAGGGCGAGCTTCGCCCCCGCGACCTCCACGCCTATGCCGAGCAGATCGGCCTCGACGCGGATCGCTTCGGCGAGGATCTGCGCCGCCACGCCCACGCGCCGCGGGTCGAGGAAGACGTCGACTCGGCCGACAGCAGCGGCGTCACCGGCACGCCGACCTTCTTCGTCAACGAGCGGCGCCACGAGGGCGCCTACGACATCGGCACGCTCTCGGCCGCGGTGCGGGCTGCGGGTGCCCGCGCCGTGATCGCTCCCTGACCCGCCGGGTCGCGCCCCGCGCCCGCGCCCTGGCAAGATGTCGGCGTGGGTTTCGACCAGTACCACGAGCCGCCCGGCGAGCTGCCAGAGAAGATCCGGACCTTTGCCCGCCTCTGCGCGTCGCTGACCGAGGAGGCCGAGGCGATCGGCTGGTACGAGCAGCGCATCGCGGTCGAGACCGACGGCGAGGCCCGCGCGATCATGCACGATGCTCAGGGCGAGGAGTTCAAGCACTTCTGCATGGACCTGGAGTTCCTCCTGCGCCGTACGCCGCTCTGGCGCGAGATCGCGGCGGGGGTCCTCTTCCAGGAGGGCGACATCGTCGAGCACGGCGAGGATGCCGAGGGGGAGGCGACCGAGGGCGAGGCCTCGCGCGGAGCCCCGCTCGCCGGCGGCGAGTCGCTCGGCATCGGCAGCCTGCGGGGAGCCGGTTCGTGAGCCACCTGCTGCGCGAGCATGCGCCGGTCACCGAGCGCGGCTGGGAGCTGCTCGACTCCGAGGCGCGGGAGCGGCTGGCGCCGGCCCTCGCCGCTCGCAGGCTCGTCGACTTCGCCGGCCCGCAGGGCTGGGAGCACTCGGCGACGAACCTCGGCCGCGCCAAGAAGATCGGCGATCCGCCCGGCGAAGGCGTCTCTGCGGCTCAGCGCCAGGCGCTGGCCCTGGTCGAGCTGCGCGCGCCGTTCTCGGTCGCCCGCTCCGAGTTGGCGGATGCCGACCGCGGCGCCGAGGATGCCGATCTGGCAACGCTCGACCAGGCGGCCCACAGGATCGCGGTCGCCGAGAACGCCGCCGTCTTCCACGGCTGGGAGGCGGCCGGGATCGGCGGCATCCTCGAGTCCTCGCCGCACGATGCGATCGAGCTCGGCGAGGACTGTGAGCGCTATCCCCGCCACGTCGCCAGGGCGATCGAGACCCTGCTCGCCGCCGGCATCGACGGGCCCTACGGCGCCGCGCTCGGCCCCGAGGCATACACGCGAGTGCTCGAGACCAGCGAGCACGGCGGCTATCCGCTGCTCGAGCACCTGGGCGAGATCCTCAGCGGCCCCCTTGTCTGGTCGCCCGGCCTCAAGGGTGCCGCCGTGCTCAGCATGCGCGGCGGCGACTTCCTCTTCGAGTCCGGCGAGGACCTCTCGATCGGCTACGAGCACCACGGCGCCGAGGCGGTCCACCTCTATCTGGAGGAGACCTTCAGCTTCCGCGTCGCCACACCCGAGGCCGCGGTCGCGCTCACCTAGCGGTCACAGGCGCATTGCGGGGTGATTTCGGCTTGGGCTTGATTACGCGGAAGCGGAAGACGGTCGGCGTCGGGTCGCCACCGCCCGCTCCAAAGGCGCGGACGCGAAATACGTGGTTGCCGGCGCCGACGCGGTAGCGCATCGGGGACCGGCACAACCCGGAGCGCCGTTGGTCGAGCTGGCAGCGGTAATAGGAGGCGACGCCGGTTGCTCCAAAGCGAAAGGCGACGGGAATCGCGCTGCGGCGTTCGGGGCCGACCCTGATCAGGGCACGGGGATGGTGGAGCAGCCGCGTGCCCGGTGCCGGGGGCGGCGCCGGTGCCGGGCGGCCGGTCGCCGCCGGTTCGGTGGTGGTGAGGAGCTGGCCGAACTTGCCGCCGGCGACGCAGAGCGCTTCGGTCGGGCAGGAGAGGCCGAAGAGCGCGTTGGTGACGCCGCGGATCAGGTGTTCGGTCGCCCAGGCTCCCGTTCCGGCGGTCGGCGTGGTGCTCGCCGTGACTTCTCCGTTGTTGCTGCTCAGCACACAGAGCGCGCTGGAGGGGCAGGCGGCGGCGAGGATCTGGAAGCGCGCCGGAAGCGCCGCCGCCACCCAGGCGCTCGCGCCGCCGGTCGGGGCAGTCGAGACGAGCACGTTGCCGGCATTGCCGGCGATGCAAAGCGAGATGTCGGAGCAGGCGACGCCAAGCAGCGAGCCTGGGCCGGCCGGCTGTCCGGCGCTCGCCCAGGCGGCGGAGCCTCCGGCGGGGGCGGTTGAGGTGACGAGGTTCCCGACCGTGTCGCCCGCCACGCAGAGCGTGCCGCCAGCCGTGGTGCAGGTCACCGCGTGCAGTTCGAGCGGTTCGGCCAGGTGGATCATGGTCCAGGCGCCGGCGCCGCCCGTGGGGTCGCTCGAGGTGAGGACCTCACCGCCGTAGCCAACCACGACGCACTGCGTGGGCGCGGTGCAGGAGACCCCGAAGAGCGACTTGGCTTTCGGGATCCGCGTCGCCTTCCAGGCGCCTCCGCCGGCCACCGGTTCGGTCGTCGTGTAGACGCCACCGCTGTAGTCGACGGCGACGCAGAGCGAGGGCGACGGACAGGAGACGCCGCGCAGGTTGCCCTTGAGTTTTTCGGCGAGGGCGACGTGGGAGATCGCCCAGGCGCCGGCGCCGCCGGTCGGCGCGGTCGAGGTGACGACGACCCCCTGCTGCCCGACCCCGACGCAGAGCCCGGTCGGCTGGCAGGACATGCCAAAGAGCGTTTCTTCAGCGCCGAGGTTGAGGTTGGCGAGCGCCCAGGGCGAAGCCGCCGCGGGCGACGCTCCGCCGGAGAGCGCCGAGATCGCGATCGCCGAGGCGACCGATAGGGCGAGGCGCGATGGCGCGCGCCGGCGTTTGTTGCGCATGGATCCGATCATGGCCAACTGGAAGGCTTAGACACCCCAAAGAGCGTCCAGTTGCGTCGAAAGCTCCCCGAATTTGACTTGACTTGCTCTAGTTATCAGTGACGGCTGAAGGGGTCGATGTACAGGTCATCGACCTGCCAGTTACCCGTTGCATCAAGCGGAGTGATGCGTATTTGAATCGCGCTTGGGATCAGCGTTCCGACTATGGTCGACAATCCCAGCACCGTTGAGATCGGCTGGGTCGGAGCCCAGTTGGGACCGGCGGTGAGGTTGTTGATCACCTTTGTTTGAACCAGGCCCAGCAATTTGTAGACAGCTTCGATGCGCAATTGCGAGGAAGGGCTGCCTGTGTTTCGGGCCATCAGTCGGAAGACCGGCGTATCGATCGCCATGCAGATCGGCGGGCTGGCGACCGAGCTGGCGGCGGGGAGCAACAGCGACTCGGAGTCGCCGACGCCGTTGAGCGAGTAGCTCTCGTTGCCCGCGACGACCTTGGCGCCGCTCAGCGACCAGCCGACCCCGCCAGCCTCAAAGCCGCCGTCGGAAGCCAGCACGTAGTTCCGCTGGTCTCCCCAGCGGCTGAACACCTGCTTCGCGCCGGAGTAGGAGCACGCCTGGGCAGAGCCGGCGAACGCGGTTATCGCCAGCACGATCGCCACGATGGCGGCAAGCGTGACATGGGTGCGATGGGGACTGGTGGTTTGGTCGAGCCTCATTCGGGAAACCTCCTGGTCGCAGGCCAAAACGCCTGGTCGTCAAAACCAAGCTGGCAGTTGAGCCATCTCGCGTCGGAACGCGAGACCTCTGACTTTGCGCCCCCGCCTCGCGACAGGTTTGCCCTTATTCAGCTGACTTATGTATTCGCAAAAATCGGACATGCGAGCCAGAAACTGAAACAAGTTCATACGAACGTCTAATCGCTTTTGGTTTGCCAGGCACGGCCCGGCTATCTCCGTGCGAGGCTTATCCCCTGCTCGCGGCCCGCCGATAGAAACTTTGCAGCCTGGCTTTTCCCGATCCGGCTGCATGGCTGATGGCAACCGTCGCGGAGACACACGAGTTGGAGCGTCTCTTCGCCCGCGGGCGAGAGCGAGCTCTGCTTCGCGCCCGCGGGCGAGAGCGAATGGCGGAGGCGGCCGTCGCCGCCGCCTTCCTGGCCACCGCGCTCGCGATGGCGCTGCTGATGCCGTCTCCTCGCAGCCTGCAAGGACCGACCCTGTCGATCCTGGTCGGCGCGTACGTGGTGAGCAGCCGGGCGAAATTTGACATCGCCGACGGCTACACCGTCCCGACCGAGCTGATCCTGGTGCCGATGCTCTTCCTCCTGCCCACGCCGCTCGTCCCCCTGGTCGTCAGTCTCAGCTACCTGCTGGGCCGGCTGTTCGACTATGCAACCGGTCGAACCAGCGTCCACCGGGCCTTTCACGCCTTCGGGGATTGTTGGCATGCGGTGGGGCCGGCGCTGGTGCTGGTCCTCGCCGGCGCCCAGGTCTTCTCCTGGCAGCGCTGGCCGATCTACCTGTTCGCTCTGCTCGCCCAGTTCGCCTTCGACTTCGGCGCGGCCGCGGTCCGCGAGCGCCTGATCGACGGCACCTCCGCTCGGACCCTGGTCAAGGCGGTGGCCCCGGTCTACGCGCTGGACGGGGCGCTGGCGCCGGTTGGCCTGCTCGCGGCCTTCGCAGCGATCGAGCTCGGCCCGGCGCTCTGCTTGCTGATCGTCCCGCTGGCCGGGGTGCTCGCCGTCCTCTCACGCGAGCGCCAGGCGCGGATCGATCAAGCTGTCGAGCTGAGCAGCGCCTACCAGGGGACCGCGATGCTGCTCGGCGACGTGGTCGAGGCAGACGACGCTTACACCGGCAGCCACAGCCGTGGAGTGGTCGATCTCTCCCTGTCCGTCTCCGATCGCCTGGGTCTCGACTCCCGTCAGCGCCGCAATGTCGAGTTCGCTGCCTTGCTGCACGACGTTGGCAAGATCGCCGTGCCGAAGGAGATCATCAACAAGCCTGGCCCGCTCGACGGGGAGGAGTGGAAGGTCATGCGCCGCCACACGATCGAGGGCGAGACGATGCTCAATCGGGTCGGCGGCGTCCTCGCGGAGGTCGGCCGCATCGTCCGCTCCTCCCATGAGCACTACGATGGCAGCGGTTACCCCGACGGGCTGGCCGGCGAGGAAATTCCAATCGAGGCGCGCATCGTCACCTGCTGCGACGCTTTCAGCGCGATGACGACAACCCGTTCCTACCGCAAGGCGATGCCCCCCGAGGCAGCATCGGCCGAGATAAGCAAATGCGCGGGCACGCAGTTCGACCCGCAGGTCGCAGAGGCCCTGGCGAAAGTCGTCGAGTCGAGGTGAGCCCTCGGGCAGATTGAGCGCAGAGATCGCCTCGTCCACGTCCCGCTGCGGCCATCTCCCTCATCCTTCGTACTCGTCGTGGCGCCGCACCCACAGCGGCTCGGAAGCGCTCTCGTCGCGCCCCTTCGGCGTCCGGTCCAGCAGGCCGTAGAAGGCCATTGCGGGCTCGAGGCCGCGGGCGCTCGTCACGTAGGTCCGGTAGACGGTCCCGTCCGATAGCGCGTACACGCTCAGGCCCGGTCCCTCGGCGACATATCCCGCCGCGTCCGTCCCGCACATGCGCGCGTTCTCCTCGACGGTGGGCGGGATCTCGCCCTCCAGGAACGGCTTCAGCTCCTCCTCTGCGTGCAGGAAGCCGAGGTCGCGGTTGAAGTCGCCGCCGCTCGAGACCCAGTCGATGCCCCAGCCCATCCGCTCCCTGTAGGGGAGGAGCTTCTCGAGCGGCGCGCGGGAGGCGAGCAGCAGATTGGCGTCCCTGGCCTTTAGGTGGGCTGCCTGGGGATCGAGGGTGTCCGCGATCGAAGAGCAGACCGGGCAGCCTGCCTGGTAGGGCGGCCCGAACATGAAGTGGTAGACGAGCAGCTGGGAGCGGCCGTCGAAGAGGTCGACGAGCGTCTTCGTGCCCTCCTCGGTCTCGAACCGGTAGTCCTTCTCGACTGGGACCCAGGGCAGCTCGCGCCTCTTCCGGGCCAGCTCGTCGCCGCGGCGGGTGAGCTCCTTCTCCTCCTTCAGCAGCTCGTCGCGCTCCGCCTGCCACTCCTCCTGCGTGCCGATCCTGTGGTCAGTCATAACTTCTCAGATCTTCCCCTTTCTCCCATGCCGATACCCGGGACGGCAATGCCTTAGACGCCCCTCGCCGGGCCATGGCCGATGGCCGGCGACTGACCTGGTTAGGGATTTCCCACTCCGCTCCTTCCCATCGGACCAGCGGATGTGCTCTCGCCGCCCATCGCCTGCATTGCCTTGGAGGAGTTGGGAAGGACGAGTCCCGGCACCCGCCCCGGGGCGAGCGCGACGGACAGCCCGAGGCCGACGAGCAGCACGGCGATCCCGCGGTTCGCCAGAGCCTTCCAGGGCAACAGCTTCTCGGCGGCGATCAGGGCGGCGATCAACGCCATCCAGGCGATGCTCATCACGCCCAGGGCGAACAGCGCTGCCATCAGCGCCCAGCAGCAGCCGACGCACCAGGCGCCGTGCTCGAGCCCGAGCCGCAGCGCTCCGCCGGCGCCGTCGCGCCAGCGCTCGGTAAGGAAGTCGAGCGGACTTCGACAGCGGCTGAGGCAGGCGTCCTTTTGCGGCATCAGCTGATAGCAGGCGGCGGCGAGGATCACCGCTCCTGCCAGGTAGGGCCCGCCCTGCCCCCACGAGAAGGCGTGGATGTCGAGCCCTCGCAGGAAGTTGAAGATGACATAGGCGGCGAGCCCGAAGATGGTCCAGCTGAGCAGGTAGCCGCCGAGGAAGGCGGCGATCGCCGCCGTCGGCTCACCGAGTCCCCGACGCGCGTTGCGATGGCGCTGGATCAGCGCGTAGGCGCGCACCATCGGCGAAATCGAAGGGAACATCATCGCGGCCATCATCACCACCCAGGCCGCGAGATAGAAGGAGAGCGAGCCGAGATCGCTCCCGGGCCCCATGTTCATGCCTTCGGCCGCGCTCTCCGTCAACCCCCAGGCCGCAGCGGCGAGCGCGATCAGCGCGGCGATGAGTCCGATCTGGAGAGTGTCGATGCGCTGCCCCGAACCGCCCCGAGCCTCGGCGAAGTTGCCCATTGCCCTGCGACCCTAGCCGGGTTGGGGTCGGCTCACAAGCGCGAGCGAAGGAGCGTTGGAGATGACCGATAATAGCCGCGCCCGAGACCGCGCGGCCGCCGCTTCAGCCCCCGTCTGCTTTTGCCACTCGGCGGCGCTTCTGTTGCGTGTGGGGCTCTGCCCCCCGGCGGCGATCCCGCTCGAAGATGGCGACGAGGGCTGGGACCAGCAACGTGCGCGCGAGCAGCGTATCGAGCAGTAGTCCGATGCAGAGCGCGAAGGCGATCTCCCTAAACCCCTGGACCGGGATCAGGGCGATTGCCGCGAAGGAGAGCGAGAGAATGACGCCCGCAACGGTGATCGCCCGGCCGGCGCGTATCCCGGCGCTGCGAATCGCCGGTCGCAGTTCCTGGTCATCAGCCTCGCGCCAGATGCGACTGATCAGGAAGACGTTGTAGTCGGCGCCAAGCGCCAGCAGCAGGATTGCGCTGGCGACCGGCACAAAGAAGGCCAGCTCACCGTAGCCGAGCAGATCCTGAAAGACGTAGACCGTCAGGCCCAGTGCGGCGGCGACGACGAGCAGGCTGCTGCCGACGAGGTACAGCGGCGCGCTCCAGCTTCCCAGAAGAATCCAGAGCAGGATGAGCAGCACTACGAGAGCGGCAGGGGTAACCCGCTCGAAGGCGGTGGTCGTCTCGTCGGTCAGTTCGGAGGCGATGGTCGTATCGCCGGTGACGCCGGTTTGTGCTTCCGGCAGGCCGCTTCGTTCGAGCATGGCCGGCAGGTTGGATTCGACCTGCGACAGGGCGTTGATTGCGTTTGCGCCGTCGGGATCGCCCTCGAGCACCAGGACGTAGCGTGCGGCGCCGCCGCTGGGCGCAAGCATCAACCCCGCGCGTGAGGGTGCCGGCTGGTCGGCCGGTCCGAGCACCGCGACGACTCCCCGCTCTCGCTCGAGCTTGGCCTGAAGGCGGGCCAGCTCCCCTTCGCGCTCCGCGATACCCGGCTCTTCGAGGAGGAGCATGGTCGGGCCGAGGACGCCAGGGCCGATGCCGGCGCTTGCAGCGTCATAGCCTTGCCGCGGTTCGCTCGTCTCCGGCAGGCCACGCATCACCGGGTTGCCCAGCTCCAGGTTGCGCAACCCGCTCGCGGCCACCAGCAGGACGACAACGCAGACGAGCGCGGTCAGCACCGGCAACCTGACAGCGATGCCGATCAGACGACCCCGGGCCCCCGGTCTCTCCACCGGCGTGCTTTCCGCTCGAGGTCCCTTCTCCTCAGAGGACTGCTGGCCCAGCCCTCGCGGCCACAGCGTTGCCCGGCCGAAGATCGCCAGCGCCGCCGGCACGAGCGTCATCGCCACCAGGGCGGAGACGATCGCCGCGATCGCCATGCTCGGCCCGAAAGCGCTGAGGAAGCGCACCCCTGAAAGCAACAGGGTCAGGGTCGCTCCAGCGATCATCAGCGCGGCGGTCAGGATCACCGGCAACAGCTCGCCGGTCGTCTCGGCGACGGCGTCGGTCGTCCCCGCGCCCTGGCGCAGTCGCTGCCGATAGCCCGCGACGAAGAACACGAGGTAGTCGGTGAGGACGCCGAAGATCAACGCGACGATCACGGGCTCTGCCTCGCGAGGAATCGAGAGGCCATAGCGCTCGGCGACCCAGCCGAGGACGCGGTCGGCGCAGAGGTAGGCAACCGCCACCGTTGCGACCCCCAACAGGGGAATGCCCAGGGAGCGGAAGTAGAGGGCGAGGATCGCCACCACGAGCAGGGCGGTTGCCAGCTCGACCCAGATCAGGTGGCTTTCGGCGATCTTGGTTTCCGAGCGGGTCCCTGGGAGAGCGCCGGTCACCTTCACCAGCGGCGGCGGCGCCGCGCTGGCGCGAGCGAGGCCGGTCGCGAATCGTTCAGCGCTTTCCTGGGATTCGTCTTCGCTCAGACGGGGGTCGAGATAGAGGTAGGCGACGATCGTCGTCCCTTGCCTTCTGCTGCCGAGCATTCCCGGCGTGTCGGCGATCGGCACCGCCTTGACGGCGCTTGGGCTTTTGCTCCGATCGGCGACGGCGATGTAGCGGGCGGCAGCCGAAGCCTGGGTTGCCGAGAAGCCCCGCGGCTGGCGGGCGACGACCATCGTGCGGCTGAGCAGGGGAAGGCCGAACGTCTCGATCGCCTGTTTTTCCACTTCGAGCGCTTCGGAGGAGTGCGGCAGAAGGCTTCCCAGCTCGCCAGCTTCGGCTTCGAAGGCCGAGGGCAGGCGCGTGACCGCGATAACGGTGGCGGCGATCCAAACGGGGACAATCAGGAAACGCAGCCAGACGATTGTCCGGCCACCGCGGCTCCCCCTGAGTCCGCCCCGCGAAGGACGAGAATTCCTTTGCGACATCGTCATCGCCTACCCGGCCGGCGCCCGACCCAAGCGGCCGGTTTTTGCCCCGTCGGTCCGGGGTAAGTGGACGGCAGCGGCTGCCAGCCCGGATCCCGGCGGCTTTCATCGGCGCTAGGCCCGGTTCCCGCTTGGGTGAGAAGACCAACCGCCACTTGGCGGAGAGGCGTCCGGGCTGGCGGCGACGCACTCCCAGACCGAGCCAAAGGAGCTTCAGATGTCAGACCAGTTGCAGGGCAAGAAGATTGCGATCCTCGTCGCCAACGAGGGCGCCGAGCAGGTCGAGCTGACCAGCCCGCTCGATGCGCTGCGCGACGCCGGGGCCGACGTCGACCTGCTCGCTCCCGAAGAAGACGAGATCCAGGCCTTCAATCACCTCGACAAGGGCGACGCCTTCACCCCGGACAGGGCGGTGGGCGAGGCGGACCCCGGGGACTACGACGGCCTGGTGCTCCCGGGTGGCGTGGCCAACCCCGACCAGCTGCGAACCGATGCCGACGCAGTCCAGTTCGTCCGGGCCTTCTTCGAGGCCGGCAAGCCGGTCGGCGTGATCTGCCACGGGCCGTGGACGCTGATCAACGCGGACGTCGTCGACGGCCGCACGCTCACCTCCTGGCCGAGCCTGCAGACCGACCTGCGCAACGCCGGCGCCGAATGGGTCGATGAGGAAGTCCACGTAGATCAGGGGCTGGTGAGCAGCCGCAAGCCTGAGGACCTCGAGGCCTTCAACGCGAAGATCGTCGAGGAGTTCGCCGAGGGCGTCCATGCGGGTCAGCGCGAGAGCGCTTCGACCAGCGCGTAAAGGCTTCAGCTCAGCGGCGGGTGGTTTGCGAGGATCCGGCTTCCCCCTGGGCGGGCGCGTACTCGCCGCCGATGCCGGCGCCGGCGAAGAACCGCGCGGCGTAGAAGCGTCAGGCGGTGAAGGAGAAGGCGGTCGCCAGTGGCCAGGCGAGCTACCCAACCCGAACCGATCAAAACGGCCTTCGTGGCTTATTTCGGACCGGTGATGGGTAACGGAATGGGCGAGGTTGACGAAAGGAGACTCGATGCCCCCTCGTGGAGTGAAAAAAGGCACGAAACGAGCACGCCAGTACGAGCACATCAAGGAAAGCGAGAAGGAAGCGGGACGCTCGGAGGGCCGGGCCGAGGAGATCGCAGCGCGGGCGGTCAACAAGGAAAAGGCGCGCTCGGGCGAATCGAGAAGCTCCTCGCGCAACTCGACCCGCGGGCGCTCCGCCAGCGCCCGCGGTGGCAAGCGCTCGGGCAGCGGGCCCGGCGGCCGTACGCGCGAACAGCTTTACAACGACGCCAAGAAGCTCGGCGTCGAAGGTCGCTCGATGATGAGCAAAGCCCAGCTGCAGCGCGCCGTGGCCGGCGCCGAAAGCTGAGGAGGAACAGATCGGCGGCGGCACATCGTGAAAGGCAGCCTGAAACCGTCTCTCGATCGTACGCTCGATCTCGAGCTGCAGGGGCGGGGCCAACACGCCCTCTACCGTCGCCTCGGCTTGACGCTGCTGGCCTTGATCGTCGCCGCCGCGCTCCTGGGGGTCTTCGGGCAGGAGTCGACCACGACCGTTGCGGCGGGACGCAAAGCGGTTATGAGCGTCGAGGCGCCCCCCCGCCTCCGGGGCGGACTGCTCTTTCAGGCGCGCTTCGAAATCCATGCCAAGCAGCGCCTCGCCAACCCAAAGCTCATCCTCTCCTCGGGCTGGCTCGAAGCGACGACCTTGAACACCGTGGTCCCGGGGCCGCTCTCCGAAGACTCCGGTCCAGACGGTCTCTCGATGGCCTTCGAACCGCTGCCCGCCGGCCATACCCTGGTCGTTTGGACCGACTGGCAGGTCAACCCGACCAATGTCGGCAGGCATAGCGAGGACGCAACGCTCTTCGATGGCTCGACCCGAATCGCCTCCGCTGAGCGAACCGTGACCGTCTTCCCTTAGTCATGGACATCGCGATCCGCAGCTTTGTCGCCTTCCTCTTCGTCTTCGCGATCACCCGCGTCGTCGGGCGCCGCGAGCTCTCCACGCTGGAGCCCTTCGACGTGATCATGCTGGTGGTGATCGGCGACCTGGTGCAGCAGGGCGTCACCCAGAGCGATAACTCGGTCACCGGGATAGTCATCGTCCTCTCGGTCGTGACGCTGATGACGGCCTTGTTTGCCTACCTGAACTTCCGCTTTCCGAAGCTGCGGCCCTGGATGGAGGGTCGCCCGGTCGTCTTGATCGACAACGGCTCGGTGATCGAGCGCAACCTGCGTCGCGAGCGCTTGACCGTCGGCGAGGTGGAAGCCGAGGCCCGCCAGCAGCAGATCGCCTCGCTCGGCCAGGTTCGCTGGGCGGTGCTCGAGCGCAACGGCCGGATCAGCTTCATTCCCGAGGACGAGGACCTGCCGAGCATTTTCTCGGAGGGCAGTTAGCCGGTCCTGGCAATCGAGTAATCGCTCATGTCAGCGAAGCTCGACGGCAATGGCCGGATTCGCTCAGGTTTTCCGCTCGAGGTCGGCTACTTCATCGGCCTTCTCGTCGGCTCTCTCCTGGGCGCGATCCAACTCGTCCTTCTTCTCGCCCTTTCGCTCCTCGCGTTTGCCCTGGCGGCGAAGCGAGGCGTCGTCGGCGAGGTCGCCTGCGGCCTGCTTGGTCTTGCCGGTGATCTTGTCGAGAATTCCCATTCCTGACCTTTCTCTGTTGGGTGCTTTCGCCAAGTACCCGGAAGGCCGGGGCTCTGAACCCAAGCACCGGCCTTGTCGGACGCTGCTAGTAACGCGGTGGCGGGTCGCGGCGTTCTTGGGCGGCGAGGGCATCGCGCTGTTCGGTGGCAGCGGCTTCGCGGCGGCGGGCGCGGTCGGACCAGATTGCCTCTTGGAAGAAGGAGAGGAGCAGGCCGACGGCGCCGGCGATCATCAGGATCACCCCGACCGTGTCGATGCTGACGCCCTGGACGTGGAAGTTGGTCGCGAACTTGAGGATCGCGCCAACGGCGATCAGGAATATTGCTGCGGCGATGGTCATGGTCCGTTGCTACCCCCGGTTTAGCTCCGTAAACGGGTCGCCCGGGCGCGACCGCGGATCGCGTCGCCCTTGACCGCCACCAGCCAGAAGTCCGGCCCGAGCCCTGATGCTCGATAACTGGGGATCCCTTGCGTCGGGGGCGCGGCGCTGGCGCCGACGGCGGGGCTGCTCCTTCGCATACGCGCCGAGGAGCGCGCCCTGCTCGCCGGCCCCGGAGAGCCGTACCGACGCTTCCTCTCGAGCCAGGCGCGGCTCCTGCCAGGGGTCTGGTGATCCCCAGGATTTTTGAATCAGAATCCTCAACCGGGGTACTAAGCAACCAATGTCCTGGGTTGCAAATGGCCGCATCGATTCCTGATGGCCCACTCGTCGCAGTTGCTGGAGGGGTCAGGTCGTCCCCCGGAGCGTGCTCCGGAGGCACCGGTGAGGAAGGTCCTGCACCGGGCCAGTCTCTCGCTCGGCTCAAGTTCGGACCGACGCCTCGCGAAGCGCGCCAGCAACGGTGACCGGCGCGCGATCGCCGCCATCTTTGAGCGCTACCAGCAGGAGCTCTATGGCTTCTGCCTGGGCATCCTCGGGGAACCCCAAGATGCCCAGGACGCCTTGCAGAACACGATGGTCAAGGTCCTCAAGGCCCTGCCAGGGGAGGAGCGAGAGATTGCGCTACGCCCTTGGCTATATCGAATCGCGCATAACGAGGCGGTGGAACTGAGGCGGACGAGGCGCCCGACCCAGGCACTGCATGGCCATCTCCGCGATGGGCAATCGAGCGTCGTGGAGCGGGCCGAGCAGCGCGAGCAACTCGACTGGCTGCTGAAAGACCTCGCGGACCTTCCCGACCGCCAGCGAACGGTCCTTGTAATGCGCGAGCTGAACGGCCTCGACTTCGCGGAGATCGGCGCCATCCTCGATACCAGCGCCGCCGTGGTCCGGCAGTCCCTCTATGAGGCGCGGCGAAATCTCGAGCAGATGGGCCAGGGCCGCAGCTTGAGATGCGACGTGGTCACCAGGGTCCTCTCAGATGCCGATGGGCGGATTACGCGTCGGCGGGACGTCCGCGCGCATCTACGGGACTGTCCGGACTGCCGGCGCTTCCAGGCGGCAGGGTTCTTTCAGGCAGCTATCGGCAGTTCGAGCAGAGCGGGATGGGGGAGCGCTGACGGTAAAGCGAAGGTGCGCGAAAAGCACCTCGCCTCATAGTCGGATCGGGACTGACAAATCCGCTCAGGTCCCGTTCTCTTCGTTCAGAAAACTTTTCCAACGAAAACTTTTCCAACGTTTTCCAACGGTGAGGCCAGTGGCAGCGCCAGCGGAGCCTGGAAGGCATCACGAGAGGACGAGTCGACAATGGCTGAGACCAAATCGAAAAAAGTCGGGGCGAAAAAACGCACGTCGGGATCGACTTCGAAAGCCAAATCCAAAGCCCGCGGATCGACTTCGGCCGGGTCGAATGGCTCGGAGTCGATCGCCGGTTCGGTCAAGAACGGTGCCCAGGGCGCGATCGAGGGGGTCAGCCCGATCCTGCAAAAGGCAAAGCTGCCGCTGCTCGCCGGCGGGGCGGCCGTGGCCGGCGTCGCCGGCGCGATCCTCGCGAGCAAGTCGGGCGGCCGGCGGAAGGTGCTGGGGGTCTCTATGCCCAAGCGCTCGAAGCTGAGCCTGCCGAAGAAGAACGGCTTCAAGTCCGACGCGCGAAAGGTCACCAGCGCTGTCGCCGACGCGGCGAAGCGCGCCGATGACCTCGGCCAGGGGGTGAGCCGGATCGCGAGCTCGGTGAGAAAAGTCGGTGAGACGGCGGACGAGGCGGTGAAGAAGAGCTGAGCTCTTGCCCCTGAGTCGACTGCGACACGGTGCGATGAGCCAGAGCGGACAAGCGGAGAAAGGGCCGGCCGAGTACGGCCGGGAGGCCCTCTCGCAGTGGGTCGACGCGGCGCGCTATGGAATGCGGGCACTGGCGGCCCGGCGCGAAGCTGACAAGGACAGGCCCCCTCTCAAGGAGCGGCTCGATCCGACCAAGACCGACAAGGGTGGAAAAGCCGGCGATGTGGCCGATCTTGCGCTCTCGAAGCTCGGGTCGCCTGGCCGCCTCGCCTCGAAGGTGAAGCTGGGCAGTCGCCTCGTCGAGCGGGTGACTCCCGGCAGCGAGAAGGAAAGGCCGGCGGATGATGGCGACGGCGGAGCCGAGATCGAGGCGGCCGACGCGAACGGAGTGGCGAAGGGCGATGGCGTCGGCGCGGGCGCTCCCCTGCCGATCCAGGCGGCGATCGACGTCGCCGTGCCGGTTGCCGCCGTCTTCGAGCTCTGTACCCGTTTCGAGGAGTACCCGCAGATCCTCGACCGCGTGATCGCGGTCGAGGTCGAGGACGACACCCATTTCACCGTGGTCGCCCGAGCGGGGCGACGGCAGCATGAGCTTTCCATCGAGCTGCTCGACGAGCTTCCTGAAGAACGCCTGGACTGGGAGTGCGTCAGCGACCTCGAGCACTCGGGGGTGCTGACCCTCCACCCGCTGGCGCCGCGGCTGACCCGGCTTGAGCTGACGATCGAGCGTGACTCGGAGGGCCCGGTCGAGCACCTGGGGCGAATCCTGGCCCTGCCAGAGCGCAGCCTCCGGCAGGAACTGCGGCGCTTCAAGGCGGTCGCCGAGCTCTGGGAGGACGGCAAAGCCTACGAGCCGACCGAGATCGGGCCCTTCGCTGAGGAAGAGGCACCGGTCGAGGAGGACGAGGAGGCGCCTGAGGAAGAGGAAGAGGCCCTCGAGCAGGAAGGCGGGATCGAGGACCAGGAAGAGGCGGCGAGCGCAGGGCACTGACGGGGCTGAACACCCGAACTACGAAAGGAACCCAGATGGCAACCGCGATGCAACAGCAGCCGTACAGAGGAGGGAGCGGATACGTGGCGCGCAGCTCGTCGAGCGGGCTCTACGACGTCTTGGAGCTGATCCTCGACAAGGGGCTGGTGATCGACGTCTTCGTTCGCGTCTCGCTGATCGGGATCGAGATCCTCACGATCGACGCGCGGATCGTGATCGCGAGCGTCGACACCTATCTGCGCTTCGCCGAGGCCGTCAACCGCCTCGACCTGATGTCGACCGAGACGCAGGGCCTGCCCGAGCTGATGGACGGGATCACCGAAGGCGGCGCCTCGAAGAAGACCCAGGGCGTCCTGCAGGGCGCGAAGGAGGCGCTCTTCGGCGACGAAGACGAAGAGGAAGACGAGAAAGAAAAAGAGCCCGCGACCACGCAGCGACGCAGTAGCTCGACGACGACCAAACGACGGCGGGCGACCAGCGGATCCTCCTCGGGCTCGAGCCGGCGCCGTTCGAAAGGCAGCTAGGGATGACCGGGGCAATGACCGAGTTGAAGACCGAGACCGCCAAGTACGTCTACGGGGTGATCCGCGCCGAGGGCGCCTCTCCGCCAAAGGGCGCCGGGATCGGCGACGGGCCGGTTGGCGTGGTCGCCCACGGCAGCGTCGCGGCGCTGACCAGCGACGTGCCGGTCGATTTCACCGAGGCCGGCCGCGAGCAGTTGCTGGCCCACTCGCGGGTGCTCGAGGAAGCGATGCAGGGCTCCGTGGTTCTGCCGATGCGCTTCGGCGTGGTCCTCCCCGACGAACGGATGGTCCACGAGCGGCTGCTCGCTCCCTACGGCGAAGAGCTCGAGGCCCAGCTGCAAGCGATGGACGGCAAGGTCGAGGTGACGATCAAGGGGATCTACAACGAAGAGGCGGTCCTGCGCGAGGTGGTTGCCGAGAACCGCGAGATCGCCGGGTTGAAGAAGGCGATCGAGGGCAAGCCGGAGGCGGCAACCTACTACGAGCGGATTCGCCTCGGCGAGCTGGTGGAGGCGGCGCTCGGCGAGAGGCGGGCTGCGGCGGCGCCCCAGATCATCGACCGCCTCGCTCCCCTTGCCGTCGACGTCAGGGTCGGCGAGCCGGTGCACGAGCGGATGGCGGTCAACGCGTCCTTCCTCGTCGAGCGCACCCGCCTCGATGAGTTCGACCGGGTCGTCGATCAGATCGGCGCGGAGCAGGCCGGCCGCATCCAGCTCAAGTACACCGGCCCGCTTCCTCCCCACAGCTTCGTCGAGCTCGGAGTGGGGGTCTGATCATGGGCCTCTTCAAGGAGTTGGTCCTGCTGCCGCTGGCTCCGGTCCGCGGAACCGTCTGGGTCACTGAGCAGATCACCGAGGAGGCAGAACGCAGGCTCTATGACGAAGGCAACATCAAGCGGGAGATGCTGCAGCTGGAAATCGAATTCGACGAGGGACGACTTGGCGAGAAGGAGCGCGCGGCGAAGGAGGACGAGCTGCTCGATCGCCTCGCAATCTCACGCCGGCGCCAGGCTGAAGAGCAGGAGCTGTCTGCTCTCGAGGAGGAGGAACTGGCGCCCTTCGAGCCCACCGAGGAGGCACTGGACCGCAATGGCTGATTCCAAGCGAAGCAACAAGTCCGAGTCTCGGGACATCGCGGAGCGGGCGGTGGAACAGATGCAGAACCTGATGGACCGGAAGATCGAGGCGGTCACCGGCCTCGAGAAAGACGGCGATGAGTGGACCGTGACGCTGGAGGTCCTCGAACTGGAGCGGGTGCCTTCGACGACCGACGTGATCGGCAAATACGAGGTCACTCTCGACAAAGACGGAGAAATGACCGGCCTGGAGCGAACTCGTCGCTTTCCCAGGGCCGAGGCCGGGGAGGTGTGAGCAATGGCATTGGACCCACCTCCTTCGCGACCTTATGAGTCCCGCCAGCCGGCGGCGCGACGGCCCGATGCGATCCAGCGTGGCGGTGGCCCGGCGAACCTCGCCGACATCCTCGAGCGGGTGCTCGACAAGGGCATCGTCATCGCGGGCGACATCCAGATCAACCTGCTCGATATCGAGCTGCTCACGATCAAGGTGCGACTTCTCATCGCCTCGGTCGAGCGCGCGCAGGAGATGGGCATCAACTGGTGGGAGTCGGACCCGAGCCTGACCAGCCACGCAAAAGAGCTCGAGGAGGAGAACGAAGACCTTCGGGAGCGCCTCGAGCGACTCGAGGAGCTGGCGGGCCTGCCCGCTCCAAGGCCCGGCGAAGAGATCGTCCGGGAGACCCGCAGCCGCGAGGTGGTGGAAGCGGACGCGCGCGGCGAGCACCGGAAGGCGAGCAGCGAGCGCCGCGAGGACGTTGAAGAGCCAAGCAAGGAGGACCTGCTCGAGCACGCGCAGCAGCTCGACATCAGGGGCCGCTCGACGATGAGCAAGGAGGAGCTTGCCCGTGCGATCGAAGCCGAGGAGCGACGGGAGGATCGGTGAGCGACTCGGCGGCGACACGGCAGCTCCAGAAGGCGGTCGAAGCGCTCGCCGCCGAGATGGCGCCCGCAGTCGTCGCCGATGCTCGCTCCGAAGCTGAGGAAAACGCGCGGGCGATCCTCGCCAAGGAGATAACCCGCGCGCTGCTCCACGAGGCCGAGGGCATCATGACCCCTCGGAGCGACTCGCCTGAGCCACCGCCTGAGGTGGCTTTGAAGCCGAGCGCTGGCGAGTCTGTTCGTCATCCCCCCTCGGAGCAGGCTCGCCAGTCCGCGCTTGGGCTCTATCTCTACGGGATCGTGCGCGCAAACGTGCGAATCACCGGAGACCTTGCGGGCGTCGATCGTGACCACTGCGTCTTTCTGCTCGAGGGCAACGAGCTGGCGGCGATCGTCAGCTCCGTTCCCTTGGAGGAGTTCGACGAGGAGCAGCTGCGGGAGAACCTGAACGAGGTCGCGTGGCTCGAGGAGAAGGCCCGTGCCCATGAGGCAGTGCTCGAGGCACTGATCGAGTCGACCACGGTCGTGCCGACTCGGCTCTGCACCATCTTTCGCGACGAGAAGCAGGTGCGGGAGATGATGGGTCGTGAGGGGCCGGTCCTGGTCGAGGCGCTCGAGCGCTTGGAGGGAAAGGCGGAGTGGGGAGTAAAGGCCTTCGCCGAGCCGGGCGCCCTCGAGCAGGCGGCCGTCGAGCGCGCGAAAGAGGGCTCGGAGCGAGAGCCTCTGTCACCCGGAGCTGCCTATATGGACCGCAGGCGCCGCGAGTCTCGCGCCCGGGAGAACGCGGAGGAAATCGCCGATGGCTGGGCGCAGTCGATCCACCAGCAACTCGAGGATTGCGCCGCGGAGGCCTTGCTGAATCCGCTTCAGGGCCGCGAGCTCAGCGGCCACGACGGAGACATGCTGTTGAACGGGGTTTACCTGGTCGAGGACGAAGCGGCGGGGCGGTTCCGCGAGCTTGTCTCCGAGCTGGAAGAGGACCACCGCAGCCGCGGGGTCGCGGTCGAGCTGACTGGCCCCTGGCCGGCCTACAACTTCGTCAAGAGCTCGATCGACTCGGCGCGATGAGCGTGGACCGCGCACAAGCCGAGCGCCGCCGCGAGCGCGACCGTGAGGCATGGCGCGCGCGCAACGAGGCGTCGCGCGAGCGGCAGCAGCGCGGGGTCTCCCGGGCGCTTCGCGACCGCGACGTCTCGCTGTTGGACTTGGTCGACCGTCTTCTCGACGGGGGCGTCGTGATCCACGGCGACATCACCCTCGCCGTTGCCGACGTCGACCTCGTCTACGTCGGGCTGCGCGCCCTGATCTCTTCGGTGGAGGCGATCGAGCGCGAAACCGGCGTATCGATCACTGCCGCCGGGCCGTCCCTGAAAGCGAGCGCCCTATGAGCGGCAGCGTGCTCTACGTCTATGCCGTCACCGGCTCCTTCCCGGGCTCTCTGGCGGTGGCCGCCGGGCTGCGCGGCGCGCCCTTGCGCGCGATCGCGAGCGGGCCGGTGGCAGCGATCTACAGCGAGCACGGGATCGCTCCCGAGCCCGACGAGGAGCTGCTCTGGTCGCACGAGCAGATCGTCGAGGAGCTGATGGAGGGCTCGACGATCCTGCCGATGCGGTTTGGCAGCACGGTCGAGAGCCCGGAAGCGCTGGCTGACTGGCTGAAAGAGCGCCGAGAGGAGTTCAGCGTCTCGCTGAAGCGGGTGAGGGGGGCAGTCGAGCTGAGCGTGCGCGCACAGCTGCCGGCCGCGGCCAAGGTCGACGAGAAGGCGCGCCCTGCGTGGCGATCGCAGCCTGGCACGGCGTATCTGCTCGAGCGCGCGCGCCGCCAGCGCCGCAGCGAGGACGCAGCGGCGCGGATCCATCGCCCCCTCGCGGCGCTGGCCCGGAGGTCCATGCCAAAGGCGGGCGCCGGGGACCGGGGCGCATTCAAGGCTGCCTACCTGGTCGACGAGGAGTCCGTGGAGGCCTTCGGCGACCGGGTTGGGGAGCTCAATTCCACGCTTGTGGACACGAAGGTCAGCTGCACGGGGCCGTGGCCCCCCTACAGCTTCGTCGCGGAGGCGCAGCGATGAGCGGGGGCGGCCATTCCGAGCTCTCACGACAGAGACGGAGAAAGAGCAAGCTGCTTGCCGGGGACCCCGATTTCACGCTGTTCGGCGATGAGCTCGATCGGCTCGACGGCGCGCTTCGCCGCCGCGTCAACGCCGACCGCGAGGGCCTCGAGAAAGGGCTGGCGCAGCTGGTCCTGACCTTGATCGAGCTGCTGCGCCAGCTGATGGAGCGCCAGGCCCTGCGCCGAATCGACGGCGGCTCGCTCACCCCCGACGAGGTCGAGCGCTTGGGCGAGACCTTCATGTTGCTGGAGGAGCGGATGGAGGAGCTGAAGGAGGCCTTCGAGATCGAGGACGAGGACCTGAACCTCGACCTTGGGCCGCTGGGAAGACTGATTTGAACCACGAGAGAGAGGACGGAGCGATGACCGGAGAGCAGCTACGGGACACCTACATCGATGCGCTGCTGGATCGGGTTACCGGAGTCAGGTACCCGAGCCACGAGCTGATCGAGCGGGCCGAAAACCTCGTCTACAAAAAGGAGCAGGCCGAACGGCTGGTGCGCTACTTGATCTCGACGATCGACGACGTGCGCTACCCCAGCCACCAGATCATGGACCGGGTCGAGCGCATCCTGTTCCCGTTTCCCGGTCGCTAGTCGTCCTTCTGCTCATGGCGCAGCAATCGATACACGGCAACTCCAACCGCGGTGCCGGCGGCCCCTGCTCCAGCCGCGGCCCTCAGGGTCGAGGGCCGGTCTCCGCGCAGTCGCTGTGCGGTGGCGATAAAGAGGCTTTTCATCGGCATGGTCACCTCCTTCCCTGTGGGTCGTTGGGGGGTCGGCGGGCTTCAGCGCGCTCCCGGGCGCGATGCGCGACCTGCCTGGACCGCGCGGCTGCTCGCCGGCACTCGTCCCTCGCCAGGCGAGCGCGCCGCCTCGCAGAAGAGACCAGTCCCTCTAGCCACGCTCGCGACTCGCTCAGCTTGCGCTTCACCCTTCTCCGTTCGAGGAACGTGGTGATTGCGGCGCGCTCCCGGAGCCGCTGCGCGTGCTCGCGCTGGCGCCGGTTCCGGTCCGCCGCCTGGCGGGCGATCGTGACCTCTTTCGAACGCATATGGATCGGGTACCCGGTTTTAGACGAGGCAACCGATCCAAACTCGCAAACGAGCTTCAAAGACGAGGGGAGCTAGGCGGTGGCCAGATCGACCAAAAGCAAAAAAATGAAACCCGCCTCTCGGAAAAGGCGCGCGCCGACAAGCTCGAAACCGAAAGCGCCCGCGAAACGGGAGAAAGCGAAAACAAAAACGAAAGCAGCCGGCGCCGAGGCAAAGCCAAGCACGCAGCCGCAGCCCGCTCAAGCCGCGACCTCGCCGCTGGATGCCACCGCGAACGCGGCGCTCGCCGGGCAGGCCGCGCTCGCCGGGACGCGCGCGGCTGGAAAAGCCGTCACCCTCGCGGCCACGAGGGCGGGGGTGCCGCTCGCGGCAGGCGGGGGTCTCGCCGCCGGAGTCGCAGGGGGCCTTGCGGTGGTGCGCCGCCGCCGTCGTCGGCGGCGAGCCGGCGGGTTCGACGTCGCTTCAGCCGCTGAGCGGGTCGGAACGCTGGGGGAAGAAATAGGGCGGGTCGCAATCGTCATTCAGAAAGCCGCAAATGGATCGAAGCAGTCCAAGTAAGGAGATGAGATAGATGGCCGGAAAGATGGATAAGGCGAAGGGCCGGGCGAAGAAGGCGGCTGGAGAGCTGGCCGACGACGAGAACCTGAAGAGCCGCGGTCGCGTCGACAAGGCAAAAGGAAAAGCCAAGCACGGGATCGAGAGCGCGACGAAAAAAGCCAAGCGCGGGATCAGACGCGCCGGGTGATGCGAGGAGTGCAGGCCGCCGGCCACGCTGCTCCGAATACGTGACCGGCAGCCTCAGTTCCTGCGAGCGACCAGCGCTCGCAGGCTCTGACGGAGTCCAATCCCGGACGGGGACGGCAGGCGTCGGATCCCCACCAGCGGTTGGCTCAATTTATCTTTCTCCGGCTAATGCGAGATCGGGCTGAAGTGGTGAGGGGGTGAGTCCTGCCGAGACGGAGAGGCAGGGCAGCGGTCGGCTGGCCCTGCTGCTCGCGATGGCGATGTTCGTGCTCGTAGTCGACACCTCGCTGATGAACGTCTCGATCTCGGCCGTCGTCAACGACCTCGGGACGACGGTCAGCGGAGTCCAGTCGGCGATCGCACTCGAGGCCCTGGTCTCCGCCGCCTTCATCCTGATCAGCAGCAAGGTCGGCGACCTGATCGGTCGTAGGCGCGCCTTTGTCCTCGGCTTGCTTGGCTATGCCACCGGCGCCCTGGCGATGACCCTCGCGCAAGGGCTGGCCTCGATCTTCGTCTTCTGGGCGATCATCGGTGGCCTGGGCGCCTCACTCCTGCTTCCCGCTATGCAGTCTCTGATTCGCGGCAACTTCGAGGGCAAGGCGCGGACGAAAGCCTACGCCCTGGTCGGCGCCTCGGCCGCGATTGCCGCTGCGGTCGGCCCTCTCCTCGGCGGCTTTCTGACCACGCTTCTTTCTTGGCGCGTCGGCTTCATGCTCGAGCTGGTCGTGATCGCGGTCGTGCTGGCGAACATCAAGCTCGTCCGCGACGTCCCCTACACGGGCTCGCGCCAGATCGACGTGAGCGGAGCGATCCTCTCCGTGCTCGGCATGGGCGGAGTCGTGCTCGGGATCTTGGTCTGGCAGGAGGGTGGCGAGTTCGTCGGCCTGATCATCGCCATCGGCATTCTCGCGCTCACGGCACTGGCCCGCCGGCTCGTTCGTCGCCGCCGGGAAGGGAAGGTGACGCTGCTCGACCCCGATCTGTTCGGGCTGCCGGGCTTCAGGCTCGGAACCTTCCAGCAGATGCTTCAGAACATCACGCTCGGCGGAGCGATGATCGCGCTGCCGATCTTCCTGCAGATCTCGCTTGAGTACAACGCCCTGCAGACCGGCCTGACCCTCGCTCCGCTCTCCCTGACCATGTTCGCCGCGGCGATCTTTGCCGGACGGCGGTCGGGGAATCGCCCCCCGGCGAAGATCATCCGCCTGGGCTTTGCGCTGGCGACGGTCGGGATGGGGCTGCTGGTCCCGCTCGTGCCAGCGGCGGACTCGGGTTGGCACCTCACCATCCCGCTGGCGATCGCCGGTGGCGGCCTGGGCCTCCTCGTCTCTCAGCTCAACAACTACACGCTGGCGCCGATCGATCAGGAGCGGATCAGCGAGGCGGCCGGCATCAACTCCGCCGCGGGATCCTTTGGCCTTTCCTTTGGCCTGGCGGTGGCCGGAGGCATCCTGCTCGCCGTCCTCTCGCTCAGCTTCACCAACATGACCGAAGAGAGCGCTGTGATCCCCCCGGCCCAGCAGCAGGCGATCGCCGAGAAGCTCGACGAAGACGCCGAAGTCGTGAGCAACGCTCAGCTCGAAAAGGCGATCGCCGGCGAGCCCCAGGAAGTGCGAGAGGAGGTCCTCCGCATCAACAGCGACGCTACGAACAGGTCGTTGCAGATCGCGTTGCTCGTCCCGATCCTGGCCGGCCTGATCGGGCTGTTCAACTCCTTTCGCATGATGCGCCTGCCCGACATCCCGCCGTCGACCCCGGTCGAGGGCGCGGCGCTGGGCTAGCGCCCTCGACGCAAGCGCCGCTCCTCCCTGCCGGCCTGTTGCCCTATCGAAAAGGCGGTGATCCGCGCGGTCAAGAAGATCGAAAGCAACTCGATGCCGATGCCAGGGCACTCGAGAAGGAGCTTGAGAAGGCCGAGAGAGAATCGAACTAATCGAGGACTTCGGGCTAGACTCTCGTCGCGGCGAGGCGCTGCGGCTGAATGCCGAATCGCGCCCTACCGAAAGTGCTCCAGGAAACCCCCGACGCTTTCCTTCGCCTTCAGGACTTTCAGCATGTGGTGATGTCGCTCGTTGGTGAGGCTCCGACTAGCAGGGCCTCCTGAAGTGGGCCTAACCGGACGGCATTTGAACCATGCCGCCATCCGGCGGTTGCAGGTAAGGCCGGGCGCGCGCCTTAGGCAGGGGGAAGGACGGCGAAGGTCGTGCGCTTGACCGGTCCGGTGCCAGCGCTGGTCTTGGCGCTGGCGGTGAGGCGGTAAGCGCCGGGCGGGAGGTCGGCGAGCTTGCCGGCGTGGCGGTACTGGCCGCTGAAGCCGATCGAAGTGCGACCTGCGGCGGATTCCTTGGTCAGGCGCGTGACGAGGTGGAAGCGGCGGCCGTGCCGCGCTTCGATCGCGAGCGTCACGGTCGCCGGTGAGGAGAGCGAAAGCTTCACCTTGGTCCCCCAGCTGATACTCGCCGGGACCCTTCCGAGCGGCTTGGCGTGGAAGCTCTTCGGCTTCACCGCCAGCGCCCCGATCTTCGGGAGCAGGTCCTGCCCAGCGCCGGCCGCCGCTCCCCCGCCCGGGGCCACCACCGCTGGGCACGGGCCTTCGTGGATCGAGGCTGAGCTTGGGCACGAGTCCTGGGTGACATCGCCGTAGCCGTCGCCGTCGACATCGGGCTCGATGTCGGCGTCGTAGAGGATCACGCCGTTGTGGGATTCGCCGACGACACCGGTGACGCCGGAGATCGGGGCTTCCGTGCGCGAGTACGTCGCCTGACCACCGACGCTTGACTGGAAGCCGGGGACGGTGCCCCCGGGCACCGTCAGGCCGACATAGCCTCCCGCCGGGATCGGAATCCGGGTCTGGAAGCTTGAGATCTTCGGGAACGCCGAGTTGGTGGGCGCGGTCACATTCCCGGTTTCGCTCCTGCTGAGCACGTGGTACGCGTGAAATGCCCCGCCGCTTCCTCCCGGATTGTCGGTCAGGACTAGGGCTTGGTACGCGCCGCTGCTGCCGTTCAGAACCCGCCAGCGAACGATCACTCCGGGCGAGGACGCCGCGGTGGAGACGCCGCCGAGGGCGGTCTGCACATATAGGCAGGAGGGCAGGCAGGCCGCCGGCCGGGCCGATCCTTCGCCCTGTAGGTCACTGCCGAAGAGCGAACCCGAGCAGGCCGAGGTGGCAACCGGCGAGCCTGGGCAGAGGTCCTGCGAGGCGTCGCCGTAACCGTCGTGGTCTTCGTCGGGCTCGAGCACGGCTTCGAGATTGACCCGGCGTTCGGCCGCCGGCGAACCGGGTCCCGAGAGGCTGCCGCCGGCTGCCGTGGCCGTCGACACCCTAACTTCGTCTCCGGCAGCCGCGACCTTGAAGAAGTACGGAGTCGATTCAATGAACCCACTGTCGTGGAAGCGCGCGGCGAGGACGTCGCCCGCGTGAGCCGGCAGGCGGTCGTAGAACCGATCGACGGTGTTTGTCGGCAATCCGAGGAGGTGGTGGGCGACACCCTCGCTGACGACGGTGCCCGTCGCCGCGCCGGTCCTATTCACCGTCTGAACTTGCACGGTGTCGGTGCCGGTCGGTTCGACGTAGTTGCCGACGTAGGTGCCGCTGGCAACGATCACCCCTTCGAACGGGACCACATAGGAACTGCTCGTCGGACTGGCCTCGTGCATCTGCGCCACGGTGCAGTCGCACCCTCCTGCCGAGGTGGCGAACCCAGTGGTGGATGCGCTGCCGGCCTGGCCTAGGATCACTGGCAGCGGCGCCGCACCGGCGGGCGCGGCGACGAGCGCCGCGGCGAGGAGCGACGAAAGCAGGACCCTCGCGAGCGATCGAACGAGACGCACGCCCCCATTGAACACCGAAATGCGGGATCGGTGTGACCTTCCTAACTGGCCGGACGAAAGTTCTGCCGCCCCGCGGCTGGGCGACAGAGGCAACAGGTCGGGAGAAAGGACCGAAACAAGTCCGACGACCTGCTCGTCGATTGAGCTTCTAGTGGAGCTATGCGAATTCGAACCGCCGACCTCCTGGGTGGCTTACCCGACCAATAGATAGCTAGAGGCAGGGAGTTCAACGCCTCCGTAGGTCCATCGAGCGGCGATTCCCGCGCCAAATATGCGTGGTTATGCGGCGATGTGTCCCGTTTCGGGAGCTTCTGGCGAGAAGTTCCCGAGATCGCGGAGGGCGGTTCGTGGGGCCTCGGCCCAGCCGCTACAGCTGGCGGCCGTGGCCGTCCACACCTTGCCCGGCTGGCTTTAGCGAAGTCGGACGCTTCGCTTCAGGCGTAGCGCCGCCGGCCTGCCGGCGTCCGCAAGGGTGACCAGGGCCCGAAGCTTGCGGCCCGTGCCCGCCCGCCGCGCGAGCACGGGTGCCACCAGCTTGCGGCCACCCCTGCTCAGCGGCAACCTGACCAGGCGCCGCTTCCCCGCTGCGAGCGAATAGCGGCCGCGGGCGAGGGTGACCCGCCGCCGCCCGTGACGCGCCGCAATTGTCAGCCTTCCGGAGCAGTCGCCGGCGCCGGCGCAGCGCAGCTGCACCCGCATCGCTCGCCGACGGGCGGAAATCGAGAGCAGCTTGGTGAGCCCGGCGACCGTCTCCCGCGCCGAGGTCGGCGTCGCGCCTGCTCCCTCGTAGCCCGCGGCCAGTTCGTAGCTGGGAGGAAGGACCTTTGGGGCCGGGACCTGGACCACGCCGCCGAGCGAGCCCGGCTGTTCGCGCACCGGCAGCCGCAGTTCGAGGTTGGAGACGGTGAGCGGGGCCTGGGCGTTCGAGGGCCGGGCGTAGGGCGCGTCGGAGGGGAGCAGCTCGAGCTTGACGACGTCGCCGGCGGCGAAGCGGTAGGCCTGCGGGTGCAGCTGGAAGACGGTGGCGCCGCTGCCGGGCCGCAGCAGCCCGCGGGCGACGAGGCGCTCGGTGCCGGCGGGCGAGACGTCGAGGAGGCGGGCGGCCAGCTCGGATTCGGTCCCGGTCGTGGCGAGGTCGGCGACGATGGTGGGGGAGCCGAGGAGGGTGAAGCCTGGCGCCGGGACGGCCGACATGCGGTACGTCGCGACACCGGTCTGGTCGGCGCCGGAGGCGGTGGAGCATGGACCTTCCCCACTGACCTGGTTCTTGATCGGGTCGAATGCGGTGCCGATGGCCGGATCGCCGGACCCGGGCACGATCGTCTGCGCCGGGGCGCTGGAGAAGCGGACCTCGCCGGGCGAGAGCTCCCTCCAAGAAGGTGCGGTGAAGGGGCCTTCGGAGGCGCCGCCACAGGTGGTCGTCAGCGCGGTCGCGCTGGAGACGGGCGCCGCGCCTTCGCCCTTGAGGTAGTGATCGAACCAGGCGTTCTGGCGCGCCCGGAACGCTTCCTCGTCGGCGGGCTTGTTCTGACTGCGGGCGTGACCGTCGTCCATGAAGAAGAGCGAGATCGGGTCGCCGGGATACTGGGTCCGAGTGCGGTTGTAGAAGCGGATCGCCTCGTCGGGCGGGAAGAGGTCGTCGTTCCAGCCGCTCTGGATCAGCAGCGGCGCCGGCGGCTCGCTGTGGTCGATGTAGTAGGAGGAGTGGTGGGCGGTGAGCTCGTCGACGATCGAGTTGGCGAGGGGGTTCGAGTCATAGGGCTCGCCGGCGTTGATCAGTCCGTACCAGGTGGTCAGATCGGCCTGGGAATCGGTCCCGGGCGCGGCGTAGTTGCTGGCGGTCAGGCCGGTTCCGTAGAGGGCGCTGACGAAGGACTGCTTCTCGATCCCGATCGGAGCTTTGCCGTCGGGACCGCGGTAGGGCGCGTCGGCGACGTAATCGAGGGTGCGGCCGTTCGGCATCAGCGAGTAGACGAGGTCGCTCCACGGCCACTGCGGCACCGCGGCAGCAAGTTCCATCGGCGTCCCGTCAGGGCTCTGCCAGGGCACCAGCGAGCCGTCCGGGAGCATCGTCCGGTTGCGCAGCGCGGCCAGCGCCATCGAGATCCCGCCGCCATAGGAGGCGCCGGTGGCGCCGATCCTGCGGGGCTCGGCGACCCCTTCATCGGCGAGCAGGGAGATCAGGTACTGGGCGTCGCGAACTTCGTAGCGATCGTCCATCAGGTGGTTGTAGCCGTGGGCACAGGCTGGGTTGACCGGCAGTTTTTCCGGATCGTCGGCGCCGCAGGATTCGCCCCAGCCGCGGTCGCTCATGCTGAAGACCGCATAGCCGTCTTCCGCCCAGCCCTGGGTCTGGTCGTTGAGGCCGATCTTTTCGCCGCCCCAGCCGTGGAAGTCGCCGATCAGCGGGTAGGGCCCGTCGGTTCCCGAGGGCGCGGGCGGCAGGATCACGTTGACGTCGATCTTGGTCCCGTCCCAGGTTTTGGTGGTGCCGCTGCAGAGGCGGACGTTGCCGTTGCCTGACTGGGCCGCGCAGGGAAGATCGGTTCCATAGAGGCTCGGGAAGTCGGCGCGCGCCGACGGCGCCAGGGCCATCGCCGCCAGCAGCAAGGCTGCGGCAGATCCCAGGGCCCGTCTCGTTCTGTCCACCCGCATTCCCAGCTCTCCCAAGGCGTCGACGACGAGCTGTTTCTACCCCGAAACCCGCCTTCGGAACCTCCAACGGTGCGAGTCATCGCTGTTCCACGGGCGAAAGGTCGCGCCGCTGTGAAGGGGGTCAGGCGAGGCGGCGGGAGAAGCTCTCCTCCGCAAGTGCCTGCTCGCCGTCCTGCCCCGGCACCGTTTCGTCGAGGCGCTCGACCGAACAGCTCCCTGGAGACGGCCGCCGACCAGCCGTGCGAAATCGCCCCTTTGCAGAGGGTAGGTGAGTGGGCCTAACCGGACGGCATTTGAACCGTGCGCTCCGCAATCGAATCAAGGCGCTGCACAGCGGCGCCCCTATCGATCGTCGTCCGGGGGACTGAAACCGACCGGGCGCTTAGGTCGAGTCGGAGGGGAGATCAGCTGTCGCAGTGTCTTGAAGATCTGGTCCAGCTGCGTGTCGTGCCTACCGAACTTCGCGGTGGTCTCTTGCTCAAGTTCTCTGAGCCGATCCTCGAGCGCAGAGTAGGAAGCTGCCGCGCGGCGCAACTCGACGAACGCCCGCATGATCTCGATATTGACGGCGATCGCGCGCTTGCTACGCAGCACCCCCGAAAGCATGGCCACGTCTTGCTCGGTGAAGACGTAGGGGGCGTAGCGCCGCCCGCCCCGGCCGGACTTTGAGGTCGCAATCTGCGACCTCAAAACCGCTGCCTCGGTCTCGTCCAACTGAAACATAAAGTCCACCGGAAAGCGCTCGACGTTCCGTTTGACCTGCTCGACCAGGCGTTTTGTCTCCACGCCGTACAGGTCTGCGAGATCTTCATCGAGCATCACTTGCCGACCACGGACGACGAAGATGCGCTTCTCGATCGCCGGAGCCGCGATCAGCTCCAGCGAAAGCCGTCTTCCCCGTCACGCGGACCATCCGACCAGCATGGCAAGCCGGCCGGATGCTGTTGTCTGCGAATGGGCCTAACGGGACGGCATTCCAACCCCGCGCGAGCAGAGGCCATCGGGCGTCTGCACGCGGAGCTGTAAGCCGATGTGGCGTAGCTTTTGCACGACGGGGGTTCAGATTATCCGCCGAACCCGCTTGCAGCGATTCTTGGCTCTGACCCCAACGTCCTTACCCAACGCCCTCGGAGGCGGTCAGGGTAATCGTGTCAACCGCTGGCTCGGGTGGCGTGATGGTTTGATCGAAAACTCCCTCGGCGCCTGCCTCGACATCGGCTTCCGTCGACCGTTTCTCGATTCGCTTGAGAATTGGGACAAGGTGGTCTACGACGACAAGATCGGCGAGGCCGAGATCGCCGAGCCTTCGCCACGCTCGCCGATCCGGAGCTGCCCAAGACCCTGGGTGGCAAGCCTGTCACCGCCAGCGCCGTTTCTTCTGGCGCTGGTTCGAGTGAGGCCATTCCAGTGGAGCTAGGCGGATTCGAACCGCCGACCTCCTGGGTGCGATCCAGGCTCACGACTTCACCAGAAATGGCTATTTTCCAGGCATTTAGTAAGTAATTCTCGGGGCCGCAAATGGGCCAGATAGCTGCTGATTACGGGCGATTAGGCGCATTTGAGCCACTCGTAGCCCTTGAGTGGCTCAAAATGGCGCAGGCCAAATGCCGATTGCTGTTAATATTGTCTGACAGAATAGCTAGCCTGCTGTTGTGAATCTCAAATGGGCTCGCTCCGCGACCAAGCATCGGATATCTCGTGAACGATCGCGCTATGTCATCGAGCACTGCGGTCTGCGCTTCAAACAGGAACCGCCCACCGATGCCCCGGTTGGCGCCAGCTCACGGCTCGTCTTTCTGGGCGATGACACGGACGGAATCGCGCTAGAGGTGATGGCCGTCGAGCTTGACAACGACAACCTGCTGGTGATCCACGCGATGCCGCTGCGTGACCGCTATCAGAGGCAGTACGAGGAGGCGATGAAATGGCGAAAGTAAAGAAGGCGACTAAGCATCCAAGGACGAAGTCCGGGGAGGAGATCACTCCCGAGATCGCCAATGCCCTTGCAGCCGAGGCCGAGCGCGGTTATGACCTTTCGAAAGCGAAGCGCCAGCGAGTTGGCCGGCCCTCTCTTGCTGGTACCGGGGCATCGCCACGACTGAGCTTCCGCACGACCCCCGACCTCTATCGCGCTGCGCAGAAGCGAGCCAAGGAGGAAGGCCGCTCAGTCAGCGACCTCGCCCGCGAGGCGGTGGCGCGCTACGTCGGGGCGTAGGCGCCGGCCCCTGGCTAGCCCTGGAGTCGATACCAGTCGCGAACGGACAAGCGGAGACGCACGATCTCATCCTCCGCAAGGGGGCTGCAGTGCGCGATCGGGCCGCGCAAGGTATTGAGACTGGCCATGACACGTTCGACCGCCCGCTTGCTCGTGAACGTCTGATCAAAAACCTCCCAGTTCTGCACGATGATCTGACCCAACTCACCGAAGTTGGTGTAGTCAATAGGGTGGTCTGATCTGGGGGTTACGGCCAAGTCAATCTCCCGCTTCTGTGCCTTCTCGGCATCCCCACGAATGTGAGAAGGGACTCGTTCCTTCCACCAGTCGTCTCCGTCAGCGCCCTTTAGCGTGTCAACGACAAGCGCCCTAATAGTTCGCTCAAGTGAATAGAAGATCTCGTAGTGGGGAGCCATTGAGGCTGCCTCTACCCGAATAGCCTCCTCAATCTGTGGGTAGTAATCCTCATCACCTACCGTCGGTCGATGATCTCGCGCCAAGTCAACTTCGAAGCTTCCTTCAACCCGATCCAGCTCCCGCTCTGCCAGTTGGTTGGAAAATACGAATAGCTTGAGGGCTTGTTCGGGCGTCCCACTCACCTATTCAAGGTCTTTCAGCAAATTCTCTCGCAGGCTTCGAAAGATGGCGTTATAGACCCCGGCATCGGAGGTTGCTGGCAAGTTCAGATTGATCGTGTATCCAAGGTTGAGACTGGTCTTGGCCCCACCATTATCCCGGTAGCTGTCGTCATTGGACTCTTCCTCTCCATGCTCGTCGGAGTCCTCAGGGGGCAATGCATCAAACTTGGCGAATGAGCCGGACCAGGTTCCACGGAGACTTGTTTAGTTGGATCCAATCTTCATCTAGAGGGAGATCAGTTGATCCCCCTGTCGAACGTATAGGTCCTCGAACTCAGCGGGTGAGACGTCGCCGAGGGATTCATGCAGGCGCT
>DASXKW010000063.1:0-16671 GCA_036496625.1 Solirubrobacterales bacterium
CCTCAAGCGCCACCTCGCGCGCCGAGTCTGGAAGCTGTTGGTCAATTCCGAAAGAGAGATATCCATGACCACCGTCGACGCTCAGAGAGACAAGCTGGCACCGCAAATCGCGGTAGCGGCTTGACATAGGAGCAACCGATGGATTTGCTGAAGCGCTGGCTGCGCGGACTCCCCGAGCGCCACGGGCGCAAGACGCTGCTCGCGCTCGCGGCGATCCTCGTGCTCGGCTTCGGCCTGCGGGCCTATCGCGTCGTCGAGCCATTGCCGACCCCCGGCGACGACGCCCACGCCTACTACGCGCTCGCCAAGTCCCTCTACGCGGAAGGGAGCTTCGGCGGCCCGACCTTCGAAGACCCAACCGACTGGTCGCCTGGAGCGCCTCTTCTCTACGCGACAAGCTTCTACGCCACAGCGGGCGCTCGCGAAGGAACCGCCCGCATAGTCGAGCTCTTGCTCGGCCTCGCGACCATCGTCGTCGTCTACCTCCTCGGCCGCCGCATCGCCTGCCGACCCGCCGGGCTGTTGGCCGCCTTTGCCGTTGCCGTCTATCCCCCGTTCATCCACTCGGTCGGCGCTCTGTACAGCGAGCCACCGGCCATGCTCACACTCCCTGCCGCAGTCCTGGCATTCCTCTGGGCATCTGACGGACTTGACCCCCGCCCCTCGCGCGGGTGGCGCGGGGCAGGGGGGTCGAGGACAGCCCCTGGACTGCCCGCAGGCCCCCCTGCCCCGCGACAGGACCCGCGCGCTTGGGCGCCGGCAACCCGCTGGCTCGTCCCTGGCTTCCTCTTCGGCCTGACAGCCCTGATCCGCCCCGAGTACCTGCTGGTCGGCGCGGCTTTCGCAGTCCTCGCTCTGATCAGAATCGGCCGCGCTTGCGGTTGGCGTCCCGCCCTGGCCGGCACGGCCCTGATGGTCCTCGCCCTGCTGATCCCAATCGTCCCCTGGACGATCCGCAACGAGGTCGTCCTGCACCGCACCGTGCCGATCTCGACCGGGGGCGGCAAGGCGCTCTACGTCGGCACCTTCCTGCCCGCCGACGGCGAATACCAGCGGGTCAAGGCGCTTCTCCTGAAGCGCTACCGACACCGTGACCTGCCGCCCCATTCCGAAGCGCTCGAAAAGGTCGACCCGACGCCGCTCTTCGACCGCGTGGCGGAACGCTACCCCGACCTGCCGCGCGACTCGGCCCTGGGCAAGATCGGCAAGCAGAACTTCTCCCGCTACTTCGGCGAAGACCCGATCGAATACCTGGCGATGACCGCCCGCAAGACCTGGCGGATGTGGAGCGCCGGCATCGGCGAAGCGATGGAAAGCAGCGCCGGGCGGGTCGTCCAAGCGCTGATCGTCGCCCTGGCCCTCGCCGGCCTCGGCGTGCTTGCCTGGCGGCGCTGGTGGTGGGAGCTGGTCGCGATGGCGACGCCGATCGCCCTGGTCACCGCGGTCGGCGCGATCTCGCTGGCGGCCCCGCGCCGCAACGAGGTGCTGATGACACTGGCCTTCCCGCTTGCCGCCGCGGCGCTGGCGCGGGGGACCGCAGCCGTATTGTCCAGTCGGCAATGGTCTCAATTGCAGGCATCTTCCCCGCCGAGCTGACGGCGCTGCGCAGCGCCGGGCTGCTCTTCGGCCTCGCTCTGATCGCCTACGCGCTGATCCGCCGCCGCGCCCTGCGCAACGCCGACGTGCTGATCCTGCTCGTCGCGGGCATCGGCCTGGCGCTCGTCTCCGGCACCGAAGTCACCGACAGGCTGCTCTCCGCCTTCTCCTTCGAAAAAGGCAACGGCGGGCGCATCCTCGGCCTCGCCGTCTTCGCGATCTTCGTCCTCTTCCTGCTCATCCTCCGAGCCCTCTCGCAGGCCTCGCGAAACGCCCGCCAGCTGTCCGCGGCGCTGGAGGGCCTGGCCTGGGAGGAGTTCCGCCAGGCCAAGCTGCCCGAGCGCTTCCGCGACAAGGTCGCGATCCTCGTCCCCGCCTACAACGAGGCCGAGAACATCGGCCACGTGCTTGGCCGGATGCCCACCGAGGTCTGCGGCGTGCCGACGGCGGTCCTCGTCGTCGACGACGGCTCGCGCGACGGCACCGGCGACGTCGCCGCCGAGCACGGCGCGGCCGTGGCCCGCCACGTCGCCAACCGCGGCGGCGGCGCGGCGCTGCGCACCGGCTACCGGCTGATGGTCGAATCGGGCCCCCAGGTCGTGGTCACGCTCGACGCCGACGGCCAGCACCTGCCCGCGGAGATGGAGCGCCTGGTCAAACCGGTCCTCGACGGCGAGGTCGACGTCGCCCACGGCTCCCGGGTGCTCGGCCAGGCCGACCGCAACCACTTCGCCCGCGAGCTCGGCATCGTCTTCTTCAACCGCCTCGTCTCCCTGATCACCCGGACCAAGGTCAGCGACTGCTCCAACGGCTACCGCGCCGTGCGCACCACCGTCCTCCCCCAGCTCGTCCTGCGCCAGGAGCAGTTCCACACCTCCGAGTTCATGATCGAGGCGATCAAGCGCGGCATCCCGGCCAAGGAGGTGCCGATCACGGTCGAGCGCCGCCTCCACGGCCACTCCAAGAAGCCCGCCGTCGTCCGCTACGGCCTCGGCTTCGCCAACGCGATCGTCAGGACCTGGCTCAGGTAGGTCGCCTGACCCCGGGGTGGCGAACCTCGGCCGGATCGGGCAGGTAGAGCTCGGCGCCGCAGCGGGGGCAGACCTGAACGTAGAGCTTCACGGCCTTGTGGCAGTTGGGGCACTGGCGTTCGGGTTCGTCCTTCTCCGAGCGGAAGAGGATCACCGCGATCAGGCCGAGGCCCGGCAGCACCGTGCCGACCAGCAGCCAGACCCAGAACGAGCTGCCCTTGCCCTTGCCGATGATGGCGGTGGCTAGGCCGAAGAAGAAGGCGATGAAGAGGTACTCGAATCCCACGACCCTATTGTCGCCTCCAGCGGCCGCGGATGCCCGATCGAGCCGACCTCCGAGATGTCGCGGCGGAATGGCAGGCTTGCGGTCCAGTCGATCACGGCGCGAGCCTTGCGGGCAGCGCCTGGGATCTGGCTCATGTGGTAGGTCCGCGCCATCCACCAGGCCGGGAAGCCGCGGAAGGTGCGGCCCCCCACCTTGCCGACCGCCTTGTAGCGGCCGAGGTTGACGAAGGCGGCGTTGCCGCGGTATTCGAAGCGACTCGAGGCGCCGATGCCAAGCTCGGCGGCGAGGTTGCGGGCCGCGACCGGGCCCTGGCGCACGGCGTGCTGGGCGGTCGGCGGACAGAGCCCCCCGCGCGGGTCGGGCGCCGCCGCGCAATCGCCGATCGCCCAGACCGAGTCCATGCCCTCGACCCGGAGGCGATCGTCGACCGGCACGCGGCCGCGCTCGTCGAGCGGCAGCGAGAGCCGGCGCAGGCTTGGATGCGGAGAGACTCCGGCGGTCCAGACCACGGTCCGGGTCGGCAGCGTCTCGCCCGTGGCGATGCGGGCGCTGTCGACGCGCACCTCCTCGAGGGTCGTGCCGAGACGAACATCGATGCCGCGACCGCGAAGCTCGCGCAGCGCGTAGTCAGCCAGCTCCGCGTCGATCTCGGGCAGAACCCGGTCCCTTGCCTCGACCAGCACCCAGCGCATCCCGTGCAGACGCGCGCGCGGATAGCTCTCTATCGCGTCGGCGGCAAAGTCCTGAAGCTCTGCGAGCGCCTCCAAGCCGGCATAGCCACCCCCGACGAAGACGTAGCTGAGCAGCTCGTCGCGGCGGCTGGCGTCATCCGTCGCGTTGGCAGCCTCAAGGGTCTCGATCACGTGGTTGCGCAACCAGATCGCGTCGGCGAGGCTCTTGAAGCCGATCGCGTGCTCGGAGAGGCCCGGCACCGGCAGCACCCGCGATACCGAGCCGAGCGCGACCAGCAGCTGGTCGTAGGGCAGTTGCTCCGAATCGCCCTCGCGCGTGCGCAGCTCGACCGTCTTCGCCACCGGATCGTGGGCGACGATCGAGCCCAGTCGCAGGTACGTCCGCTTGAGGATCTCCCGCAGCGGCGTGACCACATGACGCGGCTCCAGCGTCCCCGCCGCCGCCTCGGGAAGGAACGGCGTGTAGAGCATGAAGTTGGCGTCGTTGACAAGAATCAGCCGGGTCGACTGGCGCGGCATGATTCGCTCCAGCTCCCGGGCCGCCATCGCTCCCCCGAACCCTCCACCGGCGATGACGACGTTCCAGGCCATGGGCCCAACGTAGCACTTTGTAACAACCTGTCACAAAGTGTGAAAAGTGGCAAGCAGCGTAAGCCGGCTCGGGGGAGGACTCGCTGGAGCAACAGCGGGGGAGGCTCCATCGAGCCCTCCCCCGAGCCGGCTTCAAGCGGTGTCCAGCTTCTCTCTGATCAAGCGGTTGACCTCGCCTCCGTCGGCACGGCCCTTCGTTTGCTTCATGACGAAGCCAACTATGGCGCCGATCGCCTTGTCGTTGCCGGCGCGGATCTGCTCGGCGGCATCCGGGTTGGCCTCGATCGCGGCGGAGACAATCGATTCGAGCTCGCCGCTGTCGGAGATCTGGGCGAGGCCCTCGCGCTCGACGATCTCGGCGGGGTCGCCGCCCTCGGAAACCAGGGTGGCGAGAACCGCCTTGCCGCTGCCGTTGGAGATCCTCTTCTCGTGGACCATCGCCACCAGCGCTGCCAGCGCCGCCGGTTCGACCTTCGACTCCGCGGCGCTTGTCTCGTCGTCGCTCTGGCGCAGCGCGGCCGCCAGCTCGCCGGTCACCCAGTTGGCGACGATGCGCGGCTCCATCCCACCGGCCTCCTTTGCCGTCCGCTCGAAGTAGGCGGCCGTCTCGGGGTCGGCGGCAAACAGAGCGGCCGTATCCTGGGGCAAGCCCATCTGCTCTCGGTAGCGCTTGCTGCGCGCCTCCGGCAGCTCCGGCAGGGACTCGCGAGCCTCGCGCAGCATCGCCTCCGTCGGTGCAATCGGCACCAGGTCGGGCTCTGGAAAGTAGCGGTAGTCGTGCGCCTCCTCCTTCGAACGCAGCGGAGTCAGGGTGCCGTCGCCGGGATCGAAGTGAAGCGTCTCCTGGAAGACCGTGCCGCCCGCCTCGATCAGCTCGCGCTGGCGGGCCAGCTCGGCGTCGATCCCACGCTCGAGGAAGCGAAAGCTGTTCATGTTCTTCAGCTCGGTCTTGGTGCCCAGCTCCTCGCTGCCGGCCGGACGCACCGAGACGTTGGCGTCGACGCGCAGGCTGCCCTCCTCCATGCTCACGTCGGAGACGCCGAGCTGGCGAACCGTCTCGCGCAGCAGCCGCGCCCAGGACGCCGCCTCGGCGGCGCTGCGCAGATCGGGCTCGGTGACGATCTCGACCAGCGGCGTGCCGCCGCGGTTGAAGTCGACCAGCGAGGCGCCGGAGCCGTGGATCCGACCCGACTCGCCGACGTGGATCATCTTCGCCGCGTCCTCCTCGAGGTGAGCGCGGTGGATTCGCACGTCGCCAAGCCCCCCGTTGCTCGCAAGCGGGATGTCGTACTGGCTGATCTGGTAGGCCTTGGGGCTGTCGGGATAGAAGTAGTTCTTGCGGTGGAAGATCGAGCGCGGCGCCACCTCGCATTCCAGTGCCGCGGCGATCTGCAGAGCGAAGCGGATCGCCTGCTCGTTGGTCACCGGCAACACCCCCGGGTGGGCGAGGCAGATCGGGCAGGTGTGGACGTTCGGCTCGTCGCCGAAGGAGAGCTCGCAGCCGCAGAACATCTTCGTCTTGGTGGCCAGCTGGACGTGGATCTCCAGCCCGATCACCGCTTCCAGCTCAGCCACCACCGACCCCCTCTGGCCGAGCGTCGAACCCAATCGCCTGCTCCAGCGCGTAGGAGGCGTCGAGCAGCTTCTGCTCGGCAAAAGCCGGCGCGGCGATCTGGAAGCCGACGGGCAATTGCGGGCCGCCGCCTTCCGGCTCGGCCAGCCCGGCGGGAATGGAGATCGCCGGGATGCCGGCAAGGCTCATCGGCACGGTGAAGAAATCGTTCAGGTACATCGCCAGCGGGTCGGCGGTCTTCTCGCCGAGGCCGAAGGCGACCGACGGCGAGGTCGGGGTGACGACGAAGTCGACCGCGCCAAAGGCGGCGGAGAAATCCGCGGCGATCTTGGTGCGAACCTTTTGCGCCTGCCCGTAGTAGGCGTCGTAGTAGCCGGATGAGAGCGCGTAGGCGCCGAGCATGATGCGGCGCTTCACCTCGGCGCCGAAGCCCTGCGCGCGGGTCGCTTCGTACATCTCGATCACGTCCCCACTGGTCTCGGCGCGCATCCCGTAGCGGACGCCATCGAAGCGGGCGAGGTTGGAGGACGCCTCGGCGGGAGCGATCACGTAGTAGGCGGAGATCCCGTGCTCCGCATGGGGCAGGGTGACCTCGGCGATCTCGCCGCCAAGCCGCTCGATCGTCTCCAGCGTCACCTCGAAAACCTCGCGTACGCCGGCATCGAAGATCTGGCCGGCCATGTCGTTCGGCACTCCGAAGCGCAGGCCGGAGAGATCCTCTCGGTCCGGCAGCCGCAATCCAGCCGAGATCCCGACCGAGGTCGAGTCGCAGGGATCCTGCCCCTGCAGGATTGCCAGCAATAGGGCGGCATCGCTGACGTCCCGGGTCAACGGCCCGCACTGATCCAGCGAGGAGGCGAAGGCGATCATCCCGTAGCGCGAGACCACTCCATAGGTGGGCTTGAGGCCGACGATCCCGCAGAGCGCGGCGGGCTGACGAATCGAGCCGCCGGTGTCGGTGCCGATCGCCCAGGGCGCCAGGCCGCCGGCGACGACCGCCGCTGAGCCGCCCGAGGAACCGCCGGGAACCCGGCCACGGTCCCACGGATTGAGCACCGGGCCGTAGGCCGAGTTCTCGTTGGAAGAGCCCATCGCGAACTCGTCCATGTTGGTCTTGCCGAGGATCGGCGCCCCGGCTTCGATCAGGCGCCTCACCGCGGTCGAGGTATACGGCGGCCTGTACCCCTCGAGAATCCGGGACCCGGCCGTGGTCGGCACCCCCTCGGCGCAGAAGATGTCCTTGACGGCAACCGGTGCGACACAGGGCCGCTCGACCGCGATCGCGCCGCCTTCGTCGCCGTCGGCTCGCCACAGATAGGCATTCAGCTCATCCCCAGCCGCAGCCTCCCTCCAGGCCTCGCCGTACTCGACCGCCGAGAGCTGCCCGGCACACATCGCCGCATGGGCCTCGAGGGCCGTAAGCGCCAGCAGGTCGGCCATCTAAGCCTCGGCCTGCGGAGACGGAACGCGGAAAGCGCCACCGACCGGGTCCGGAGCCGAAGCCAACGCAGCATCCTGAGAGAGGCTTTTGTGGGGCTCGTCGGCTCGGAGCACGTTCTCGAGCTCGACCACATGCGAGGTCGGCGCTACGTCATCGAGATCAAGCGCCGCAATTCGATCGACGTGCTCGAGGATCCCCGAAAGCTCGCCGATCATCGTCTCTACCTCCGCCTCACCGAGGCCCAGGCGAGCCAGTTTCGCTACGTGCAGTACTTGTGCCCTGTCGATCACGCGGGCGATTCTAGGTTGTTGGTCATAGCCGCTCCTCGCGGGGGGGCACGGGTTTGGGGGGACCACCCTGAGGAGCCACTGCACCGCAGGGGTGGTGGTTCCAAATCCGTGACAGGACCCGCCGCGCCTGCACCCTTGGCTGCTCAGCCAGCTAGAGTCTCGCCGCGATGCGAGGAGAGACGGCCGAGAAGTTCGTAGCTCTCAGCCTGCGCTTGCTCGCGGTCAGCTTCGCCGTCGTCGGCATCTTCTTCATCGCCGTCCCCAACGGCGTCGGCAACGTCATCTCCGACCTCGGCGACTCGCTCGGCAGCTTCACCCGCGCCCCGCACACCGAGGAGCAGCTCTGGCTGGCGCTCGCCTTCGCCTACATGGTCGTGATCACCGGGATCTGCCTCGTCGCCCAGGCCGACGTCGTCCGTTACCGGCCGCTGCTGCTGGTCCTCGCCGCCGGCAAGACCGCCTCCTCGCTCGGCTCGCTCGGCTTCTACCTCTTCGACCAGCACGTCTTCATCTACCTGCTGAACTTCCTCGTCGACGGGTTCCTGGCGCTGCTCTCGCTCTGGCTCTGGTCGCTCGCCGGCCGCGTCGGTCGCGCCGCCGCCCCCGGCTGACAGCGCGCGCCGGGGCTCTCGACCGCCGAGCAGCGCACCCTGAGCGCGATCTGCGGGGCGATGGCGCCAGCGCTGGACGGCCTGCCGGCGGCGGAGCGCGACGTCGATGCATCCGGTCCGGTGGCCGAGCTCCTCGCCGCTGTCTCACCCCGTACTCTCTCGCGGATCAAGCTCGGCCTGCGCGCCTTCGAGCTGCTCCCCTTCCCCTGGCGCTTCAGCCGCCTCAGCCTCGCCGCGCGCGAGGACTTCCTGCGCCGCATGGAGGGATCGCGCCTCGGCGTCTACCACGAGCTGCTGCTGATGGCAAAGGTCTTCGCCACGCTCGGCTACGCCGTCGCGCCTGAGGTCGAGCAGCGGATCGGATTCGAGACGAGCTGCCGCCTGGCCGATGGGTCCGATCCGCAGCCGAGCGGGCCGCTGGGCAATACGAAGCCGGCCGGCGAGGAAGAGGAATGCGACGTGGTCGTCGTCGGGTCGGGCGCCGGAGGGGCGGTCGCTGCGGCGACGCTGGCCGAGGCAGGGCTCGACGTGATCGTGCTCGAGGCCGGCCGGAGCTTCAACCGCGAGGACTACCCCGATCAGCCGCTCGACGCGATCGCCGCCCTCTACCGCGACGGCGGCCTGACGATCGCCGAGGGCCGGCCGCCGATACCGGTTCCGGTGGCGCGGACCGTCGGCGGCACCACGGTGGTCAACTCGGGCACCTGCTTCCGAGCGCCCGCGGCGGTGCTCGCGGACTGGCGCCGTCGCTTCGGCATCGAGTGGGCCGGCGAGCTCGACCCCTGCTTCGCCGAGGCCGAGCAGTTTCTGCGCGTCACGCCGCTCGACCCGGAGCGGATGGGACGCAACGGCCAGCTCGCGATGGAGGGCGCCGCGGTTCTGGGCGCCTCAGGAGGGCCGATCTCGCGCAACGCGGGCAGCTGCGTGCAGTGCAGCTCCTGCCCGTTCGGCTGCGAGATCGACGCCAAGCGCGGCATGCACGTCAGCTACCTGCCCCGCGCCGTCGCCGCGGGCGCCCGCCTGCGCACCGGAGTCGAAGCGCGCCGTGTGCTGATCGAGGCGGGCCAAGCGACCGGCGTTCGCTGCATCGCCGGCGCCCTCGACAGCCGTAACGGATGCCGGGGGACCTACACGGTCCGCGCTCGCCAGGCGACGATCGTCGCCGGCGGCGCCCTTGGCACTCCGGAGCTGCTGCTCCGCTCCGGTCTCGGCGGCCGTCAGGCCGGCCGCAACCTCCACATCCACCCGGCCTGCTGGGTCGGCGCCCGCTACGACGAGGAGGTGCGTGGCTGGAACGGCGTGATGCAGAGCTACTACGTCGACGAGTGGGAGCCACAGCGGCTACTGCTGGAGGCGACCTTCACCCCCCTCGCATTCGGCGGCGGCTGGCTGCAGGGCACCGGCCGAGAGCACCAACGGGCAATCCTCGACTTCGGCCACATCGGCTCGATCGGCGTCCACCTCTCCGACGAGTCGCAGGGCCGGATCGGCCTCGCCGGCGATGGCTCGCTGCGAGCCTCCTACAAGCTGACCAGCGAAGACGCGGATCGACTCGCGTTCGGCATAGCCCGCGCCGCCGAAATCCACTTCGCCGCCGGCGCCACCGAGGTCTACCCCAACATCGCCCGGGTCGGCACCCTCACACCGAAACGCCTCGCCGAATTCGAAGCAACAAGCTTCAAGCCCTCGGAGCTGCGACTCGAGGCTTTCCATCCCATGGGCACCGCCCGGATCGCATCTGAAAGCGAGGGAGTCTGCGGACCCGATGGCTCGGTGCACGGCGTCAAAGGCCTCCATGTCGCCGACGCCTCCCTCTTCCCCACCTCGGTCGGCGTCAACCCGATGATGACCGTCATCGCCTTCGCCCAGCGAATCTCCGGCGAACTCGTGCGGCAGAGGGACGGATGACCCCTCCCCAAACACTCAAGAGCGGCTCCTGCCGCTCGTTTGGGGAGGGGTCATCCGTCCCTCCCCATCCACGCCGACTTCAGCCGCTCGGTGGTGGTGGAGGCGGAGGAGAGCTCGGCGGAGGAGGCGGTGGCGGCCCCTGAGAAGAGGGCGGCGTCGGTGGTGGAGGAGGTGTTGTCGACTGTGGCGGGGGTGGAGGCGATGCGCCTCCGCCCCTGGAGAGATGGTCCGCCGCATCGCCGAAGGTGATCCCTTCCTCGCGCATCGCGCTGTAGCCCCCGTAGGCGATCCCGCCTGCCGCGATCAGGCCGAGGAAGATGCCGACGCTGAGCGTCGCGTCGACAGAGACGCCGCCGAAGCTGCCGAAGCTCGGCGGGTCGACGATGCGGAAGAGAATCAGCAGCACCGAGATCGCGCCGAGAACGGCGACCACGGTGCTCAACGGGACGACGGGCTCCATCGAGGACTCGGCGAGACGAAGACCGGCGAGCGCCAACGCGGCGATGATCGTGATCAGGAGCACGATTGGGATGAAGTCGAGCGCGTCCCAGGCATTGCCGCCCTCGCCGGCAATGGTCCCGGAGAAGCCGCCGACGCCGGAGACTTCGACTCCGAACCAGTTGAAGAACATGAATACGAAGAGCAGGATCGCCGAGACCGCCGCGATCTTCTCGCCGGTGTTCAGCCTGTCAAGGTCCATCTGCACATCCCTTCGTGGGGCTGGGGCCAGGGTCGTCCCGACCCTACACCCGGGCTCGGGCGGCGGCCAACGTATTTACGAGCAGCATCGCGATCGTCATCGGGCCGACTCCTCCCGGCACTGGCGTGATCGCCGCGGCCAGCGCACGCGCCGCGGCGAAGTCGACGTCGCCGAAGAGGCCCTCGTCGGTGCGGTTCATGCCGACGTCGATCACCACCGCGCCAGGCTTTATCGCCTCGGCGCCAAGCAGGCGCGGCACCCCGACCGCAGCCACCAGCACGTCGGCGCGGCGACAGGTGCCGGCGAGGTCCCTGGTCCGCGAGTGACAGACGGTGACGGTCGCGTTCGCTGCCAGCAGCAGCCGCGCCACCGGAACCCCGACCAGCTTCGAACGGCCGACGACGACCGCCTCGGCGCCGTCGAGCTCGACCCCCTCGTGGCGAAGCAGCTCCATCACCCCGCACGGCGTGCATGGCACGAGCCCCGGCATGCCGTGGGCGAGCCGTCCGGCGTTGACCGGGGTCAGGCCGTCGACGTCCTTGCCCGGGTCGATCGCCGCCACCACCGCGTCGGGATCGATCTGCTCGGGAACCGGAAGCTGGACGAGGATGCCGTCGACCTCGTCGTCGCGGCCGAGCTCGCTGACCAGGTCGAGCAGCTCGGCTTCACTGGTCTCGGCCCCGAGGCCGTGGTGGATCGAGCCCATCCCGGCTTCCTCGCAAGCGCGGTGCTTGTTGCGCACGTAGATCTCCGAGGCCGGATCGTCGCCGACGATCACCGTGGCGAGGACCGGCTTGCGGTCGCGCTCCGCTGCGAATTCGGCAACCTCTGAAGCCACGCGCTCGCGCACCGCGGCGGCCACAGCTTTGCCATCGATGATTCGGGCAGGCACCGCTCCTAGCGCCTCCTGATCGGCGCGTAGTCGGCCATCAGCTTGCGCTCGGCCCCGTCCCCGGCAAAGCGGACGACGACGATCCCACCGGGCTCGACCGCGGTGACGACGCCCTCGCCGAAGCTGGCGTGGACGACGTCGTCGCCGGTGCGCAGCTCCAGCGTCGGGCCAGGGTCGATCGGCGCAGCCGCATCTCTCGGCGCCGTCTCCCAACCGATCCCCGCAGCCGAACCGGCGGCGCTGGAGTGGCGCTCGGTCAGCTCCGCCGGCAGCTCATCGGTGAAGCGCGAGGGCAGGTTGCGCTCGGAACGGCCGAAGAGGCGGCGTTCGCGCGCCCAGGTCATGTAGAGGCGACGGCGGGCGCGGGTGATGCCGACGTAACAGAGGCGCCGCTCCTCCTCTTCCCCGCCCTCTTCCAGCGCCCGCATGTGGGGGAAGGCGCCGTCCTCGCAGCCGGTCAGGAAGACCGTGTCGTACTCGAGACCCTTCGCGTTGTGCAGGGTCATCAGCGTGATCAGCGACTCTTCCGGGCGCAGCTCGTCCTGTTGGGTGTAGAGCGAGATCTGCTGCAGGAACTCTTCCAGCGGAGAGACCTCGCCATCCCCCTCCAGCTCGTGGTTGGCGTCGAACTCGGCCGCCATGCCGACCAGCTCCTCGAGGTTCTCGGCGCGGCCCTCGGCCTCGATCGTGCGCTCCGCGGCCAGCGCGTCGAGGTAGCCGCTCTCGCGCAGAACCGCCTCCAGCAGCTCGGCGACGGGCGCTTCGTCGGTGCGGTCCCGCAGCCCCTCCATCGTCTCCTGGAAGCGCGAGACCGCCTTGATCGCGGCGGCGCTCAGGCCCGGCACCTCCTCGACCCGTTCGGCCACCTCCCAGATCGGCAGCCCGGTCGTGTTGGCGTGGGCGGCCAGCCGGCCCTGGCTGGTGTTGCCGATGCCTCGCCGGGGCGAGTTGACGATCCTCGCGAAGGAGACCTGGTCGGCCGGGTTGACGATCAGGCTGAGGTAGGCGACCGCGTCCTTGACCTCGGCCCGCTCGTAGAACTTGGTGCCGCCGATCACCTGGTAGGGCAGCTCGAAGCGGACCAGCGTGTCCTCCAGCACCCGGCTCATCGCGTTGGTCCGGTAGAAGACCGCGACGTCCTCGCCGCGCACGCCGTCCTCCTCGGCGAGGCGTTCGATCTCGCCCGCCACCCAGCGCGCCTCCTCGTGCTCGTCGGTCAGCTCGGAGAGCCGAACCGGCTCGCCGCCGGCGACTTCGGTCCAGAGCTTCTTCGGGCGCCGTTCACGGTTGCGCTCGACCACCGCGTTGGCGGCGGAGAGGATCGTCTGGGTCGAGCGGTAGTTCTGCTCGAGCTTGACTTCCTCGGCCTCGGGGAAGTCCTTCTCGAAGTCGAGGATGTTGCGGATGTCGGCGTGCCTGAACCCGTAGACCGACTGATCGTCGTCGCCGACGACCATCAGGTTGCCGTGCTCGGCGGTGAGCAGCTGCAGCAGCCGGTACTGGGCGTGGTTGGTGTCCTGGTACTCGTCGACGAGGACGTGGCGAAAGGCGCGGCGCCAGCGCTCCCGCGCCTCGTCGGATACCTCCAAGACGTTGACGGCGCAAACCAGGAGGTCGTCGAAATCCATCGCGTTGGCCTCGAGCATGCGCTTCTCGTAGAGCTCGTAAACGGCGGCCGCCGTTTCCTCGAAGACGCTGCCCTGCGCCTGCGCGAAGGCGACCGCGTCGACCAGCTTGTTCTTAGCGCCGGAGATCTGCGATCGGATCGAGCGCGCCGGGTAGCGCTTGGGGTCGATCCCCAGCTCGGCCATGCAGCGCTTCAGCATCCGCAGCGAGTCGGACTCGTCGTAGATCGTGAAGCTGCGCGAGTAGCCGAGCCGCTCGGCGTCAGCGCGCAGCATCCGGGCGCAGGCGGAGTGGAAGGTCGTCACCCACATCGCCCGAGCCGAGCGGCCGACCAGCTTCTCGACCCGCTCGCGCATCTCGCTCGCGGCCTTGTTGGTGAAGGTGATCGCGAGGATCTCGCCCGGACGAGCGGCCCCGGTCGCCAGCAGGTAGGCGATCCGGTGGGTGAGGACGCGGGTCTTGCCCGATCCGGCGCCGGCGATGACGAGCAGCGGCCCCTCGCCGTGTCGAACCGCCTGGCGCTGCGGGTCGTTGAGCCCGGCGAGCAACCTCTCCGCCGGGTCTGCGCCCGCCTCGCTCGGAGCCGCGTCAGCGGCCTCCGCGTCCTGGGGAGGGGTCTCGAACTCGCTTTGAAGCGTCACCCGCCGAGGATAGCCAGGGGCTCGGCGGGCGACCTGCGGCTCGGGCTAGGAGCAGGAGCCGGCCAGCTCTTCGAACCCTTCGGTCGACCCATTCAGGAGCGCTTCTTCGAATTTCGCCTGCGGAGCTTCTTCGAAGGCATTGACGATGCAGGCCGCCAGGGACTTGCTCACTTCGCTCGACGGCTTGGCGAATTCGCTTTCGAAGGCTTCGATCACCTTCGCCTTGTCGAACTTGACGAAGCCCGCGAGCTCGTCGAGCTTCCACTGATCGCCCTGCTTGACGAGGGCGATTTCCACTTCCTGCCCATCAAGGCCGCCACCGGCAAGCGCCGCGTCGGCAGTGGCCTTCGAGCCTTCGACTTCGACCTTCGAGACGGTCGCGGCTTTCACCCCTTTGTCTTCGGTCGCTTCCTTTTCGCATGCCTTCACAGCTTCGGAGCCTTCGGACTTCGTCGTCTGCTCCATGAAGCGCTGGGTCAAGAGCTTCTTGCAATCGGCGGGGTTGCTGCTGGTCGCCGAGGTTTCAATCGCTTCTTCGATCTGACTTTCGTCGCCGCTGCCGCTGCTGCCGCAGGCTGCAAGAGCAAGGGCGGAGGCAACCAGCAGGCAGGCGAGGACGAGGCGGCGCTTGAGCAAGGAATCCTTTCGGTGGACGAGTCGGAGCGATTCGCGGGCAGGCTATCTCAGCCCCCGGCCGACGAACGGCCGGTGCGCTCGCGCAGCTCGGCGGCCGCGCCGTCGGGCTGCTCGCCGCCGTCGAGATCGGCCAGGCGGCGCTCGAGCTCGCCGATCCGCCGCGAGAGCGACTTGATCGCCTCGGCGATCGGGTCGGGCAGGTGGATCCAGTCTGCGTCGGGCCCCTCGACCCGCTTGCCGTCGACTTTCACCTGGTGGCCCGGATTGCCGACCACGGTCGAGCAGGGCGGCACGTCCTCGACCACGACCGTGTTTGCGCCGATCTTGGCGCCGTCGCCGACCGCGATCGGGCCGAGCAGCTTTGCGCCGGAGCCGACCGTCACGTTGTCGCCCAGCGTCGGGTGGCGCTTGCCTCGCTGGAAGCCGGTGCCGCCCAGCGTCACGCCCTGGTAGAGGGTGACGCGCTCGCCGACCTCGGCGGTCTCGCCGATCACCACGCCGGAGCCGTGGTCGATGAAGAACTCGCGGCCGATCCTCGCCGCCGGGTGGATCTCCACGCCGGTGACCGCGCGCGTCAGGTAGGCGAGGAGGCGCGGCACGAACGGGACTCCGGCCTCGCAGAGCGCGTGGGCGAGGCGGTGGGCGAGCAGCGCCTGCACGCCCGCCCAGCTGGTGAGGATCTCCAGCGTCGACACGCCCTGCGCCGCCGGGTCGCGGTCGCGCGCCGCGGAGACGTCCGCGCGCACCTCGAAGACCAGCCTCTTCCAGCGCCTCATGGTGAGAAGAAGGGTAGGGACACGTAGCGCTCGCCCGAGTCGCAGACGATCGTCACCACCCGTTTGCCCGCCATCTCGGGCCGCGCCGCGACCTCCAGGGCCGCCTTGATGTTGGCGCCCGCGGAGATCCCAGCGAGGACGCCCTCGCGCTGGGCGGCGAGGCGGGCGGTCTCCAGCGCGTCCTCGTCGGAGATCGAGACGACCTCGTCGATCACCGAGCGATCGAGCACCGCCGGGACGAAGCCGGCGCCGATCCCCTGGATCTTGTGCGGGCCTGGCACGCCGCCCGAAAGCACCGGCGAGCTGGCCGGCTCGACCGCGACGACGAGCGTCTCGGGGCTGCGCTCGCGCAGCATCCCCCCCACCCCGGTGATCGTGCCGCCCGTGCCGACGCCGGCGACGAAGGCGCCGACCTCGCCAGCGCTGTCGCGCCAGATCTCCTCCGCAGTGGTGCGCCGGTGCACCTCGGGGTTTGCCGGGTTGGAGAACTGCTGAGGCATGAAGCCCTTGCGCTGCTCGCGGATCGCCTCGGCCAGCTCGACCGCCTCGGTCATCCCCCCCAGCGAAGGGGTCTCCCGCACCTCGGCGCCGTAAGCGCGCAGGAGCTTGCTGCGCTCGCGGCTCATCCCCTCGGGCAGGGTGAGGATCAGCTCGTATCCCCGCGCCGCGCAGACCATCGCCAGCGCGATCCCCGTATTGCCGCTGGTCGGCTCGACGATCACAGAGCGCCCGGGCTCGATCAGCCCGTCCCGCTCCGCCGCATCGATCATCGCCAGGCCGATCCGATCCTTCACCGAGCCACCGGGATTGAGGTGCTCGAGCTTGACGACGACCTCGCCCGCAAGCCCCTCGCCAAGGCGGGAGAGCGAGACCATCGGCGTCTCCCCCACCACCGCCGCAGCCGTGTCGCCGATCCGCATCAGATGAAGTACATGCCTGAGCCGGCCGCCTCGGCCTCGCGGCGGGCGATTTCAGCGATCGTGGCCTGGCCGAAGACCTTGCGCAGCGCGGTGACGCCCTCGGCCCAGATGCCACCCGCCTCGTCGGCCTCCTGGCCGACCTTGCCGTCGAGGGCCTGGACGACCTCGAGCACGGTGATCTCCTCGGCCGGCCGAGAGAGCGTGTAGCCACCCCTCATGCCGCGGTGGCTGGTCAGCAGACCGGCGCGCCGCAAGGTGGAAAAGAGCTGCTCGAGGAACTGCTCGGGGATGTCGCGGCGCTCGGCCAGCTCCTTGATCGGAACCGGCCGCTCGCCGGAGCGCGCAAGCTCCGCCATCGCGACCACGGCATAGCGGGACTTCGAGGTGATCGAGATCACATCGACTTTCTACCGCACCGCCCGGACCCGGCTCGGTTAGGATCGGAGTGAGTTGGGCTCCAG
>DASXKW010000064.1:0-20141 GCA_036496625.1 Solirubrobacterales bacterium
AGATCCAGAGGTCGTGCAGCTCGCCGGAGACGAGGGCGGGGCCGATCGAGCGGGCGGGGTTCATCGAGGCGCCGGTGATCGGCCCCCCGAAGAGGGCATCGAGGCCGACCGCGCCGCCGATCGCGATCGCCGCCCCGGCGCCGACGGCGCGGGTGTCGGTGGCGACGGCCATGATCACGAACATCAGGAAGGCGGTCAGCACCGTCTCGTAGACGACGGCGCTGCCGGCGCCGACGCTGGGCAGGGTCGTGCCGAGCGCGGCCGGTTGGCTCGGCCAGACCGCGAGCAGCAGCGCCGCCGCGGCGATCGCGCCGAGTAGTTGGGCGCCGATGTAGGCGAGCGCCTCGCGGCGGGGGAAGTGGCGGGTCAGCGCGAAGGCGAGCGTCACCGCCGGGTTGAGGTGGGCCCCGGAGAGATGGCCCGTCGCGTAGACCATCGCCATGATCACCAGGCCGAAGACGAGCGAGACGCCGACGGCGCCGAGCGTCCCGGCGTGCACGGTGTCGGTGACGATCGCCCCGCAACCCGCGAAGACCAGGGCGAAGGCGCCGAAGGCCTCGGCGGCAGCGCGGCGGCGCAGGTCGGGGCGTCCGTCCATCGGCCGTCTCAGCAGCAGGCGGCAGGAGTCGAGCGCGGGTCGACTCCGACCGCGACGCGGGCCGGGGTCGAGAAGACCTCGCGCACCGCGTCGAGCGCTCCGGGGACGAGGCTGAAGTAGCTGTAGGTGCCGCGCCCCTCGCGCTCGACCACGCCCGCCTCGACCAGCTGCTTGAGGTGGTAGCTGACGGTTCCCTGCGAGAGCCCGAGCAGCGGCTGCACCTCGCAGACGCAGACCGGCTCGCCCCCCGCCCGCAGCAGCAGGTTGACGATCTTCAGCCGGTGCCGGTCGGCGAGCGCCTTCATAACCGCCTCCAGCTCGACCGCCCGCTCGTCCGGGAGCGAAGACCCCGCCAGCGGCGTGCAGCACTCGATCACGGGGAGCTCGGCCATCGGTTGGGAGCCTAGAGCATTCATCGATAAATCTCAATGAATCTGCCCCGGCATTCCCAACCGCTTAGAATCCGGGCCTGAGCGATGGGGCTCGCTCCTTCATAAGCGCGGTTTCAATTCGCTGACGGTCCCTGCCAACGTCCATCGACGCTGATAGGAGACCCATCGGGTATGAGACTGCCGAGACTCGACGGCCGGGAGCTGCTGGCGATCTACGTCGGTGGGGTGGCCGGCGCGCTCGGCCGGGTCGGGCTGGCGCAGGCGGCGCCCCACGGTGCCGGAAGCTGGCCCTGGGCCACGTTTGCCGCCAACATGGCCGGGGCGCTGCTGCTGGGCTACTTCGTCACCCGGCTGCAGGAGCGGCTGCCGCCTTCGAGCTACAGGCGTCCCTTCCTCGGCACCGGGTTCTGCGGCGCCTTCACCACCTTCGCCACGCTCCAGTTCGAGTTGTTCTCGATGCTCGAGACCGGTCACCTCGCCCTGGCCGCCGCCTACACGGCGGCCACCCTGATCGGCGGCTTCGCCTGCATCCACCTCGCCACCGCCGCGGTGCGCCGGACGCGGATGGCACGATGATGGCCGCGCCGGTCTGGATCGCGGTGGCTCTGCTCGGCGGCGCCGCGGCGCTCGCCCGCTTCCTGCTCGACGCCGCGCTCGCCGAGCGCGTCGCCGGCCCCTTTCCGGCCGGCACGCTCGCGGTCAACCTCAGCGGCTCGGTGCTGCTCGGCCTGGTCGCCGGCGCCGCCCTGCACGGGGTCGCGCTGACGATCGTCGCCGGGGGTGGCCTCGGCTCCTACACCACCTTCTCGACCTGGATGTTCGAGTCCCACCGGCTCGGCGAGGCCGGGCGCGCCAGGTTGCTCTGGCTCAACGTCGGCTTCTCGCTCGTCGCCGGACTGGCCGCGCTCAGCCTCGGCCACTGGCTTGGAGGGGCCCTGTGAACGCTCTCCCCGGCGAGGCCCTCAAGCTCAGCTTCTACTTCGGCGAGCACGACCGCTATCGCGGCCGCTTCCTCTCCGAGGCGGTGTTCTCTCTCTTCGAGCGACGCGAGCTCGCGACCGCAATCCTGCTGCGCGGCGCCGAGGGCTTCGGCGCCGCGCAACGCCTGCAGACCGACCGCCTGCTCTCGCTCTCGGAGGACCTGCCGCTCGTCGCGGTGGCTGTCGATCGGCGCGAGCGGATCGAGGAGGTAGCCGCCGAGCTGGCGGAGATGGCCGGCGACGGCCTTCTCACCCTGGAGCGGGTTCGCTTCGCGGTCGCAGGCCACCAGCCTGAGAACGAGCCACACGAGGAGGTGAAACTGACCGTCTACACCGGTCGCGGAGAGCGGGCCGCCGGCGCCCCCGCGCACGTCGGCGTGGTCGCGGCACTGCACCGCAACGGCGTAGCCGGCGCCACCGTCCTGGTCGGCGTCGACGGCGCGGCCTCGGGCCTCCGCCTGCGAGCGCGCTTCTTTGCCGGCAACGCCTGGGTGCCGGCGATGACGATCGCCGTCGGCGATCGGGACCGAATCGCCGCCGCGCTCGCCGACCTGAACGAGTCCCATGAGCGACCGCTGGCCACCCTCGAGGCGATCCGCGTTTGCCGGCGGGACGGTCACGTCCTTGCCGCCCCCCGCCGGCTGCCGGACAGCGATGGCTCGGGGCTTGGCGTCTGGACCAAGCTGATGGTCTACTGCTCGGAGCGCTCCGAGCACCGGGGCCGCGCCCTCCACCTGGAGCTGATCCACCGCCTGCGGGCGGAGGGAGCGGCGGGAGCGACCGCGCTGCGTGGCGTCTGGGGCTACCACGGCGACCATGCCCCGCACGGCGACCGCCTTTTCGCCCTGCGCCGCCACGTCCCGATCGTCACCGCGACCGTCGACACGCCCGCCCGCAGCGAGCGCTGGTTCGAGATCGCCGCGGAGCTGACTGGGGAGACGGGCCTGCTCACCAGCGAGACCGTCCCGGCCCTGCGGATCAGCGGGCCGGACGGTCACTCCGAGGGTGGCCTGCGAGTCGCCGGCCCGCTGCCGCAACACGACACGCCGTAACCGTCCGCGCCTGTCACTACTTTGGATTGCGGATGGAGCAGCAAGCTCTCACCGACACACTTATCGCGGCGAGGGTGCCGCTCGCCGAGCTGGACGACGGGCAGCGGGTCGGCGGCGTCTACGCGGTTCGCGAGCGCGAGCTGCGGCGCAAGCGCAACGGCGAGCCCTGGTTGCGCCTGACCCTTGGCGACGCCAGCGGCTGCTGCGAGGCCGTTTGCTGGGAGGACGCGGAGGCGCTCTACGCGATCGCGGCCCCGGGGGCTCCCGTCCACGTCAGCGGTCACTTCGAGGTCAGCGAGCGCTGGGGCTCGAAGGTCAAGCTGACCGGCCTGCGTGAGGCATCGCCCGACGAGTACTGCCCCGAGGATCTCGCCGCCGAGTCGGAGGTTTCCTTCGAGCGCCTCGAGAGCGACCTGCGCGAGCTGCTGGTGACGGTTCAGGACCGACAGCTCCGCTACCTGCTCGACCGTTTCTTCGGCGAGGACTCCGAGATCTGGGCGCGCTTCTGCGACGCCCCGGCGGCGAAGGTCTACCACCAGGCCTACCGCCACGGCCTGCTCGAGCACACGCTCTCGGTTGCCCAGGCGGTCAGCGCCGCGGCTGCCTTCTTCCCCGGAATCGACCGCGACGTCGCCGTAACCGGTGCGCTCCTGCACGACATCGGCAAGACCGAGGCTTATAACGACGATCCGCTGGCGATCGACCTCACCGACGCAGGCCGGCTGCAGGGCGAGATCCCGCTCGGCTACTACAAGGTGCGCCGCCAGATCGAGGAGATCCCCAGCTTCGATCCCAGTCTTGCCCAGGCCGTCCTCCACATCATCCTCAGCCACCACGGCTCGCTCGAGCACGGCTCCCCGGTCGTGCCGGCCACCCGCGAGGCCGTCCTCGTCCACATGATCGACAACCTCGGCGGTCGCCTCGGCAGCTTCGACCGCCTCGAGCGCCAGCTCCCGGCGGGAGAGTCTTGGTCCGGGTTCGACCGCGCTCTCTCCGGCTCCGCCTACTTCGGCCAGCGCGCCGCCTGACGGCTGCATTGAAGCGTCGCTGGCCAATCCTGCTTCTCGCTGCGGCGATTGTTGCCTCGACGGTCCTACTCCTCTACCTCGGCCGCGGCCAGACACCGGTCGTCGACCAGTGGGCCTACATCTACGCGTACCAACCTTGGACGGCTAGCTCGCTGCTGACGCCGCACAGCGGTCACCTGATTGTCCTGCCTCTTGTCCTCTACAAGGCGATGTTCGCGATCTTCGGGATCGAATCCCAGCTGCCCTACCAACTGGTCAACCTGGCGCTGTCGGCAACCGTGGCGATCCTTCTGTTCGTCCTGATCAGGGATGCCATTGGGGAGATACTCGCCCTAGCCGCCGCCACCCTGATCCTCTTCTACGGGGCCGGCGCGGATGTCCTCATCCCTACCTTTCAGATCACCAATCTCCTCGGCCTCGCGGCCGGGATGGCGATGCTGCTTGCCTTGCGCAGGGAGAGCACTGGAGGGGACATTGCCGCCTGCCTTCTGCTGGCGATGTCGCTGGCATCGTTCAGCATCGGCGTCGCCTTCGCGGCTGGCGCGGTAGCTGTTTTCACGCTCCGGCCGCCTGGAAGGCGACTTAGGCACTGGTGGGTGGTCGTGCTGCCAATCGTCCTCTACGTCGTTTGGGCGCTGTGGGCAAGGAAATTCGGCGAGCAGACCGTATATGTGCACAACCTGAAGGTCCTGGGGTCGGCCTTCGTCGACCAACTCGGGGCGGCCCTGTCTGGCATCACTGGGCTTTTCACCACTCCCAACGGCCCCACGCCCGACGCCAACCCGGTTCCGATCCGAACCACCTGGGGGCCGGCTCTTGTCGTCGGACTGGTCGCGCTCCTGATCGTGCGCCTGCGCCGCGCACCAAAGCCCGGCCGCGATGCAATCGTCGCCGTGACCGTGCTGGTCGCCTACTACCTGTTGGTCGGGATCGCCCTCAACCAGTTTCGCAACACATTCGATACGCGACTGGTCTACCTCGGCTCGGTCCTCACCCTGCTCGCGGTTGCGCAGCTTTGTGCGCCTCACCGCCCCAACCGTACGGGCCTGGCCGTGATTGCTGTCGTATTCGTCTTTTCGATGTGCGCCAACATCGCCGAACTTGGTGATAGCGCCCAGTTCTGGCGCGCGCAATCGGCCACGATCAAGGCGAAGCTGGCAGCTGTTGAGATCGCCGGCAAAGCCGCAGCCCCCCCGGTGCTGGTCGAGGAACCTCCTGGGGCGATGACCTTCAACGTCGAAACCGCTCATCAACTCGACGCTGACTTCGGTCTTCCCGCTTACTCGGAAGCGGACCTGAAGGCGGCTTCGCCGGAAGCACGGAAAGCAGCCGACGAAGAGCTTGCACGCGTGTTTGAACTCGGTCTCGGTGCCGGCAAGCGGTTCTCCCCGTTTGAAGAGGCCGCCGGGATCGCCGTCGAATCCGCGTCGCGAGGCAAAGCGAAACAGGCGCAGGCCTGCGTAGAGCTGAACCCGCGGCCAGGGGCAAAGATGGAAGCGCAACTGCGACTCCCGCTTGGCGGCATGACGTACGCGTCCAGCGCGCCGGTTGAAGCCTCACTGGAGCGCTTCGCTGAAACGCCGTCGGTCTCGTTCCCGCCGCGCAGCGGCTCGACCGTGGTGTGGATTCCGGTTGACGGCAGCAGGGTCCCCTGGCTGGCGAGCCTGGCGGTGAACGCTCGCACCCTCGTATGTCCAGCCGGTGAACCCGTCTAGACTGCCCGCTGGATGGGCGCCAGGGAAACGAGGCCGGACGCTGTCGACCCGCGACCACAGGTCAACCCCCTAGGCACGATCGAGTCGCTCGCCGGACGCTTCGCGGCATGGGCGCGCCGCACCGGTGAGATGAGGGTCGCCTGGGCGGTGCTGGTGCCGGGATTCGCGCTCGCCGCGGTGCTGATCCTCGTCTGGGGGCCGGGCCAGACTTTCATCAACGACGAATGGAACTATCTGGTCGTCTACCGCGGTTTCGCGCTGGAAACTCTGCTGGCGCCGCAAAACGGCCACCTCGTCGTCTTGCCCCGGCTCATCTACAAGGCGATGTACGCCACTGTCGGGGCCGAATCGCACCTCCCCTACCAGGCTGTGACGGTGGTCTTCCACTTGATAGTGGCGACGTTCTTCTTCCTGCTCGTTCGCCGGCGGACGGCCCTGGTGGTGGCCGTGGCGCTCACCTTGCTGATCGCTTTCTTCGGGGTCACCTGGGACACGCTGGTTGGGGGCTACGAGTTGCCCAACGTGGTCGGGATGGCGGCGGGCTTGGGAATGCTGTTGGCGCTGGAGCGACGCACCCGCGGGGGCGACGTCGCGGCCTCCCTGCTGCTGGCCGCCTCGCTTGCCTCCTTCAGCGTCGGTATCGCCTTCGCACTCGGTGGGCTGATCTCGATCTGGCTGAGTGGCCGGACGCAGTGGCGCCGTGCCTGGGTCGTCCTCATCCCTGCTGCCTTCTACGTCGTCTGGTTCGTCTGGGCTCGCAAGTTCGGCCAGGCGGAAGTGTCGGCCGAATCGGTCAGCGCCGTCCTCAGCGGCAGTGCCGACCAGATGGCGGCGATTGTCGCTGGGATAACCGGCCTGTTTCGTGTGCCCGGCAGTATCGGTGTGCCAACCGTGCTCGAAATTCGCCCCGACTGGGGCTACCCGCTGGCACTGATCTTCGTCGCGCTGATCGCCCTTCATGTGCGCCGCGCACCACGTTCGATCTACTTCTGGACCGTCGTGGCCACTCTGCTCGTCTACCTCGCCCTCGTCGCGGCTGGCCTCAGCCCTGCCCGAACACCGAATTCGGGCCGCTACGTCTATCTGGGTGGAATTCTCACCCTGTTGCTGATCGCCGAGCTGGGCCGCGAAATCAGATGGTCCACAGCGATGGGAGTGGTCGCCGTGGTTGCCTTCGGCTTGGCTCTGATGGCGAATGCAGCCGAGTTCCGCGCGGGCGGCCATCTGTTTCGCGCCGAGGGGGAAACGAACCGCGCGACGCTTGCGGCGCTGGAATTGAGCCGCAAGCACCTCGACCGTTTCATGGTCGTCGAGAACGAAAAAACCGTCCACTCACACGCGGACATGCTCTTTCCGGCCTGGGCGTACTTCGAAGCGGCCGAAAAATTCGGTTCGCCCGCATTCAGCTTGCCAGAACTGGAAGCGACCGGCGAGCAGGCAAGGGAAGCGGCAGACGAAGAGCTCGTACGGGCTTACAAAGTCGCTCCCGTGCCGATCCGCCATCCGAAGCTCGACCGGCGGGGTCGGCCACTAAGGCCGTTGGCCGCTATCGGCGGCGCCACCAAGCCGACCGGCTCATGCCTACGGCTCGCGCCCGACCTTGGGCGGACCGGCTACTTCCAAATCGCGCTCCCCCCAGGTGGCTTCGCCTACCGTACGGCGCCAGGCGCGGAAGTCAACCTGAAGGTGGCGCGGTTCGGCGAAATCTTCGCCACCGCGCTGCCGGCGACCGCCGGTTCGGCCGAAGTATCGATTCCCACCGATGCAAGCGATGTCCCTTGGCGAGCCGAATTTGACACCGTCGCGAAGACGATCGTCTGCCCTCGCTGAGCTGCGGCGCGTAGCGCTCTCTACGCCGCTACTCGGCGCGGCGATCGCCCTGCTCACCTGGCCCTTTTTCGGCCTGGCGCCGTCGGCGGGGATCGATCCCTCGTGGGTCGAGGGCCTGTACATGGCCGCCGAGCGTGGCATGCACTTTGGAACCCAGATCGTCTTCAGCTTCGGACCGCTGGGCTTTCTCGACTTCCCGGGCGCTTACTTCATCGGCCTGGGGCGCCTCGCCTTCCTTTGGTCGGCGCTCGTCCACCTGCTCTTCTGCGTCGCCCTGCTCTGGGCCGGCCGACGGGCTTTCGGTCTCGTCTTCGGCATCGCGATCGTCTTGTTTGCGGCAGCGCTCCCCTTTTCCGATCCGATCGTGATTGCTGCGGCCGTCGTCGGTGCTGCCGCCCTGCTCGAGGAATGGAGCGCTAGGGCGCGTCTCCTCCTTGCATTGGGTGCGGGAGCGCTCGCGGGAATGCAGCTGCTCGGCTCACTGCGAGCGGGGCCGACCCTGGCGGTGATGGGGCTGGCGGTCCTGTTCGGGCTGCCGGAACGGCGTCGCACGCTTCCCGCCTTCGCCGCCTCGCTCGCTCTCTCGTTCTTCGCCTTCTGGTTCGCGACCGACCAGGGATTCGGCAACCTGGGCGATTACATCGTCAACACCGCCAATGTGCTGAGCGGCTACTCATCCTCGATGGTATACGTTCTGCCTGGCCGCTGGTGGCAGTTTCCCGGGTTCATTTTGGGTGCCTGTGCCCTGGGTACGCTTGCGGTCGCGGCCGGCAGGCGATGGGACATATGGCGGCGCGCCGGTCTTTTGGTCATGGTCGCCGCTGTCGCGTTCCTCATGTTCAAGCACGCGGTGGTGCGCTCCTCGCCCGGAAGCGCCGGAATCTGCCTTGCGGCGTTTCTGGCGATTGGGCTGGCGCTGGCTCCCCATGTCCGCCGCTCACTTGCGGTATGCGCGGTCGCCGTCCTCCTCGGCCTTGCCTATCTCGGCAACCATGAAACCTTCGGACCGGTCACCTTCGACTTCAAAATCCGTAGCGAAAGCTTCATCAACCAGCTGAAGTACGTGGCGAAGCCGGGCGGTCTCGCCGAACAGCAGCAGGCAGGCCAGGAGGCCATGCAGGCCTACTACGCGCTTACGCCGCGACAGCTCGCCCTGCTGCGCACTGGCAGCGTTCACGTGGCTTCGCTGGAAGCGGGTGTCGCCTACGCCTACGAACTCGACTGGGATCCCCTGCCGGTCTTCCAGCAGTACACCGCCTACACGAAGCGGCTCGACCATCTCAACGCGGCCAAGCTCGAATCGAGCACGGCGCCCGACCGGATCCTCTGGGAGGATGCACCCGCCGTCGATCCGACCTTTGCCGCAGTGCGCCCGTTCCCCGGCACGATCGATTCGCGTGTACCCGCCTGGGACTCCCCGGCTGAGATGATCCAGATGTTCTGTCGCTACCGGGTCGAGAATTGGGATGAACGTTGGGCGATTCTCCGCCACAGCCCAGATCGCTGTGGGCCAGAAAGACCTTTGGAGTCCGTCTCGGTCGCCAGCGGCGAAGTGGTCCACCTGCCGGCGACCAGGTCCAATGAGGCCCTGGTTGTGCGAGTGGGTGGCCTCGGCGTTTCCGGCCTCGAACGGCTGCGCACCCTTCTCTTCCGCGCCGCCAAACGCAACGTCGTACTAGGCACGCACACGTGGAACGTGATCCCCGGCACCGCGGGCGATGGCCTGCTGCTCCGAGTTCCCGGCTGGGCGGACTATCCGGGCAAGTTCGCGTTGGGCAGCCACGCCGCAACCGTGAGCTTCGGAGGCGAAAACGCGACCCTGTCCTTTGGCCCAACCAAGTTGACGCTCAGCTTCAGCGCCCTGCCGCTTGACGTCCCCGCCACCCTGCCGACCGCCGTCGCTCAGAAGCGCCGCGTACAGCGCTGAATCCGCTGCACGTCGCCGTTTGAGTGCTTGATGCAGTGGACCAGCCTCTGGGGGTTGGCGCCGTGCCGCTTGGTCACCTCGAAGGAGCGGGGGACCTCGCGCTTGATTTCCTTGCTGACGCCTTCGATCGACTTGCCGATCTGGTCGAAGCCGGTTGACTTGATCGCGTCATCGGTCGTCTTCAGGACCGGCTTGACGATGAGGAGGTAGCAGAGGAACAGCACCCCGGCCGCAACCGCAAGCCGGATGATCCCCGATGTCAGGCTGCCAAAGAGGTTGCGCAGGAGGTCCATGGAGCCGGTCGCACACTATCCTGCGAGCCGTGGCAAAGGACACCGAGAAGCTGATCCGTCAGCTCTCGCTGATTTCGTTCCTGATGGCTCAGGGGAGGCCGGTTTCGGCGCTCGAGATCAAGCGCGAGGTTGAGGGCTACAGCGACATGAACGACGATGCCTTCGCGCGTCGTTTCTACGCCGACCGGGCCGAGCTCGAAAGCCTCGGCATCCAGCTCGGCGTCGAGAAGCCCGGCGAGGGTTTCTTCGAGGCGGAGCTCTACTCGCTGCCGCCGGAGAACTTCTACCTCGACGCGATCGAGTTCTCCGACGACGAGCTGGCGGCGCTGAGCACGGCGCTCTCCCTGCTCTCCGAAGGCGACTTCGCCTATGCCGAGCCTCTGCGCCTGGCCCTGCAGCAGGTCGCCTGGGGGCATCCCAACCCGCTCAAGGAGGGCGAGCGCGCTCCGGTCGAGATGGCGATGACCGCCTCCGCCGGCGGCCGCGACCTCTCGCAGCGGCTCTCCAAGATCGAGACCGCGATCTCCCGCCGCAAGACGATCGAGTTCACCTATTACACGATGGAGCGCGACGAGACGGCCAAGCGCAAGGTCGACCCCTTCCACCTGGTCTTCCGCGGCGGCCAGTTCTATTTGATCGGCTACTCCCACGAGCGCGAGGCGGTGCGCGTCTTCCGCCTCTCCCGGATCCAGGGCAAGGTCGGCTACGCCTCCAAGGCGGAGCACGACTTCTCGCCGCCCGAGGACTTCGACCGCCGCGACTACGGTCAGCGCGCCGACTGGCAGCTGGGGGAGATCCGTGGCACGGCGAAGATCTTCGTCCGCGACCGCATCGCCTGGCTGATCGAGCGCGATTTCGGCGCCTACGGAGAGCTGCGGGCGGCGAAGAAGTCCGACGGCGCACTCGGCAAAGGCTCGGTCTACGAGACCGACTACGCCTCCCCGCGCGAGCTGATCGCCTGGGTGCTGCGCTGGCGCCAGAACGCGCGGGTGCTGGCGCCAGGGGAGCTGCGCGAGGAGGCCGAGAGCCGTCTCGGCCTGCTCCACGACCGTCACCACAACGGCTTCGATCCGGCCGAGATCGTCGACCGGCCGCTGCGCGAGGGGTCGAAACGGAGTCGGCCGAACGGTCGCGGAGAGGCCGCGATCCGGCCGGAGCGCTTCGCTCGTCTCGTCACCCTCGCCGGCCTGCTGATCGAATCTGCCAAGGGCAGCGACCGGCTCGGCGTCGCCGACCTGCGCCGGCGACTCGAACTCAGCGACGAGGAGCTGCGGGAGGACATCGACCTGCTCAACGTGGTCAACTTCGGCGGTGGCACCTACGTCCTCTATGCGGAAATCCAGGGCGACGAGATCGAGGTCGATTCCGAGCCCTACGGGGACAACTTCGCCCGGCCGGCGCGGCTGCTGCCGCTCGAGGCCAAGGCTCTCGTCGCCGCGATCGACCTCTTCGGCAACCACCTGCCTCAGGACGGTCTGCAGAGCGCTCGCGCCAAGATCATCGCCGCGCTCGGCCATGACCCGTCCGAGGAGGGGCTGGAGATCGCCGCGGGCAGCGGCGGCGACGCCGAGGTCGCGCGCCAGGTCAACGAGGCGATCGGCGCCAGCCGCATCCTCGAGCTCCAGTACTACAAGGAGAACGAGGACCAGTTCACCAAACGCTCGGTCGAGCCCTACCGGCTGGAGAATGGGCGCGAGGGCTGGTACGTCGAGTGCTACGACCTGACGAAAGACGGCATCCGCCACTTCAAGCTCGACCGCGTCAAGGAGGCGACGCTCTCGGCGCAGACCTTCGAGCCGCGCCAGGAGGTCGAAAAGCTGGCGGGCGTCGAGGGCTGGATGACCCACGGCGAGGTGCCGACCGCCCACGTCGCCCGGGTCTGGGTCTCGCCGGAGCGGGCGCGCTGGTTGCGCGAGGAGCGCACCGTGGTCGAGGAGCTGGCCGACGGCGCCGTCGTCATCGAGCTGCCCTACGCGGGGACCTCGTGGCTGGTGCGGGAGATCCTGCGCGGCGCCGGCGACCTCGTCGTGCTCGAGCCCGAGGATGCCCGCGAGGCGATCGCCAACGAGGTCGGCGCAAAAGATTGAAGGATTGGACCCCATAGGGCCCCCAATGCTTCAACCATCGGCATGACAGAGGCTCCAGGTCATCCCGAGATCGCGCGTCTCGTCGCGCCGAACCCGGGGCCGATGACGCTGGAGGGGACCAACGCCTACCTCTACGGGGCCAATCCCTGCACGGTGATCGATCCGGGGCCTGACGTCGAGAGCCACCTCGATGCCGTTCGCGCCGGCGCCGAGGAACGCGGCGGGATCGGCCTCGTCCTGCTCACCCACGGACACGCCGACCACGCAGACGGCGCCGCGCGGCTCGGCGCCGAGGTGGTGCTGCCCGGCGATGGCGAGGAGCACGGCGGCCTGCGCGCGATCGCCACCCCCGGCCACGCCCCCGACCACGTCTGCCTGATCAGCGCTGACCGGGTTTGCTTCAGCGGCGACCTCGTGCTCGGCGCCGGCTCGACCTTCGTCCCCCCCGACGGCGGCTCCCTTGCCGCCTACATGGACTCGCTGCGGCGGATGCAGGCCGAGCCGATCGAGCTGATCTGCCCGGGCCACGGCCCCTGGATCGAGGACCCGGCGGCGAAGTTGGCCGAGTACGTCGAGCACCGCGAGATGCGCGAGCGCCGCCTCCTTGTCGCCCTGGACCGCGGCGAGCGCTCCCGCGAGGTCCTGCTCGCCGAGGCCTGGGACGACGTGCCGGCCGCGCTCCGCCCCGCCGCAGCGATGGTGATGCAGGCTCACCTCGACAAGCTCGAGGCAGAGGGCCGCCTGCCGGCCGATTTCTCTCCTTGAGCTCTCATACTGGCTGCTTGGCCAGTACGCTTGCGCGATGAGTGGCGGGCGGGCGGTGCGGACAGGCTTGTTGGCCGGGGCGGCCGGCACCGGGATCGCTGCTGCGGCAACCGCTGTGGCCTGGCACTGGCTGGCGCGCCGGCCGCTGCCCAAGCAGAACGGCACGATCGCGCTCGACGGGCTCGAGAGCCCGGCGCGGGTGCGCCGCGACCGATGGGGCGTGCCGCACGTCGTCGCCGGCTCCGCCCCCGACCTCTGGTTCGCCGAGGGCTTCTGCCACGGCCAGGACCGGCTCTGGCAGCTCGACTTCTACCGCCGTGTCGTATCCGGCCGTGTCGCCGAGATGGCCGGCGAGGAGGGCCTGGCGATCGACCGGCTGATGCGAACGTTGGGGATCCGCCGCACTGCCGAACGCGAGGCGGCGACGCTCGAGCCTGAGCTGCTCGCCCTGCTGGAGCGCTTTTGCGAGGGAGTCAACGCCGCTGCCTCGAGTGCCAAGGCGATGCCCTTCGAGATGCAGCTGCTGCGCCTCGCCTGGAAGCCTTGGCGCCCCATTGACGTCCTCAGCCTCGGCAAGCTGCTCGCCTTCGGTCTCTCGACCAACTGGGAGAAGGAGCTGCTGCGCGCCGACATGGCGCGGGCGCTTGGCTCCGAGCTCGCCGCCAAGCTCGACCCCGCCTATCCGGCTGACAACCCAGTGGTCACCCAGGAGGCATGGGGAGGCGATGGCCTCGCGATCGTCGAGCAGATCGACGCGGTGCGCCGCTCGATCGGGCTCGCGGCAGAGGCGAGCGGCTCTAACAACTGGGCGGTCTCGGGAAAGCTCAGCGCCACCGGCTCGCCGCTGATCGCCGGCGATCCGCATCTGCCGCCGAGCATGCCGGGCATCTGGTACCAGGTCGGCCTCGAGCTCGGCGACCGCTTCGTCCGCGGCGCCTCCCTGCCGGGGATGCCCGGCGTCTACATGGGCCAGAACAACGACGTCTGCTGGACCTTCACCAACGTGATGGCCGACGTCCAGGACCTTTTCATCGAGCGGATCGAGGGCGATCGCTACCTGTTCGAAGACGAGTGGCGCCCGCTCGAAGTCGTTCGCGAGGAGATCGCGGTCAAGGGTCGCGATGCTCCGGAGGCGCTCGATGTGCGCGTCACCCACCACGGGCCGCTGGTCAACGATGCGCTCGGCGCCGACGAGGCCGAACCGCTCGCCCTGCGCTGGCAGACGCTCGATCAGCCGACTGCTTTCCGGGGCATGTTCGAGCTGCACGACATCGCCTCCGGCCCGGAGCTGGTCGCCAAGCTCGAGGGTCACAGCTCGCCCGCCTCCAACCTCGTCTGGGCCGACCGGCACGGCTCGATCGGCTACAAGCTGATCGGCCGCCTGCCGCTGCGCAGGGGCGGCTGCCCCGACCTGCCCAAGCCGGGCTGGACGGGTGAGTTCGAGTGGGAGGGGACGATTCCCTATGCCGAGCTGCCGGAGACGGTCGACCCCGAGAGCGGCTTCCTCGTCACCGCCAACAACCGCATCGTCGGCGACTCCTACCCTCACCACATCACCAGCGAGTGGCTCGACGGCTTCCGCGCCAAGCGGATCGAGCAGCTGCTGCGCGCCGGCGACGAGCACGACATCGACGGCTTCGAGGCGATGCAGTCCGACAACCTCTCGCTGCCGGGGATCGAGGCGGCGCGGCGACTGGGACGGCTGACGCCCCACGGCCAGCGCGAGAGCAGCGCGATCGAGCGGCTGCGCAGCTGGGACGGGCGGCTCGACCCCGATTCGATCGCCGGCACGATCTACCAGGCCTTCCTGCTGCGGCTGGCGCGCGAGGTCGCTCGCGCGGCGATCGGCGACCGCGACCTCAGCGAGCGCTGGCTCGACCGCGCCGACAACGGCTTCACCCCCCACGTCACCTCCCCCTGGCGCTGGCACTCGCACCTGATGAAGCTCTGGGGGGAAGCTGACGAGAAGCTGATCGGGCGGGCGTGGGAGGATCTCGTCCTGGAAGCGCTCAGCGGCGCCCTCGACGACCTCTCGGATCGCTTCGGGCCAGACCCCGGGTCCTGGCGCTGGGGCCACGTCCACGAGATGGAGTTCCCACACCCGCTCGGCGAGGCCAATCCGCTGCTGAGGCGGCTGCTCAACCGCAGCCTCAAAGCCGGCGGCGCTCAGGAGACGGTGAGCCAGATCGCCTACGACCCCAACGACCCTTACAAAGCCGTCTGGGCGCCGAGCTGGCGCATGGTTGCCGACCCGACCGCGCCCGAGCGCTCGCGCTGGCAGATGTTCACCGGCCAGTCGGGCCACCCGGCCAGCCCCCATTACGACGACCTCCAGGCCGACTGGCTCGAGGGTCGCACCCAGCCGATGGCCGGCGAGGGCCCATGGCGCGAGCTCGACCTCGTGCCCGCCCACGCCCGGTAGCGAAATCGTTTGTGCAGCGCCGATTCGCCGGGGGGCGAATCGATTGGCGGATGCAATTGTTGGACGGGTATGCGCCTGCTCCGTCCAGCCATGGCGGCCTTCGCCGTGCTCGCGCTCGCCCTTGCCGCGACTCCGGCGGCCGCCCGAACCGTCCATTTCGGCGGCCGGCCCGTGGACGTGCCGTCGGGCTGGCCCGTCTACCGCTTGGCCGAGCACCCGCAAATGTGCGTGCGGCTCGACCGCAAAGCGGTCTACCTGGGAGCGCCTGGGGCGAACCAGCGCTGCCCGGCAAACGCGATCGGGCGCCGGCAGGCGATCCTCGTCGATCCCGGGGCTCGCATGCGGGCCAGGGCGCAGGCGAGCTCTGGGGGAGTGGCGACGACGGCGTCCGGGCCCGAAGCATTCACCGGCCTCGGCTTCGATGCCTGCTCGGCGCCCTCGGCGCGGACGATGGCGGCCTGGGCCGGCTCGCCGTACAGGGGAATCGGCGTCTATATCGGCGGCGCCAATCGCGGCTGTTCGCAGCCCAACCTGACCTCCGCCTGGGTCGGCGAACAGGTGGCCGCCGGATGGCACTTGATCCCGACCTACGTCGGGCTGCAGGCGCCGACGAGCAGCTGCTCGAGCTGCGCCAAGCTCAGCACGAGCGTCGGCAGGGCCACCACCCAGGGGACCGAAGCCGCCGAAGACGCCGTCGTCGAGGCGCAGAGCGTCGGCATGGGGGCCGGCAGCCCGATCTACTTCGATATGGAGGCCTATACCCGGACCTCGAGCGCCACCACGGCGACGCTCTCTTTCATCTCGGCCTGGACCGCTCAGCTTCACGCTCTCGGCTACGCATCGGGCGTCTACAGCTCCGGCGCCTCCGGCATCGCCGACCTCGGCCGTTCGATCGGCGGCCCCTACGCGCTGCCCGACGATGTCTGGTCGGCGAATTGGAATGGCGCCGAGAACACTCTCGATCCATACCTGCCCTCCACAGCCTGGGCCTCCCACGAGCGAATCCATCAGTACCGCGGCGGCCATAACGAGACCTACGGCCTGATGACGATCAACCTCGACAACGACTACATCGACGGGGCCACGGTCGGCGCCGGCGTCGCCGCGGCCCCGGAATTGCCGCCGCTCACCGTCGGGCACGTCAGGGCAGAAGCCGGGACCGTCCGCGTCTGGGTCCGCTGCGGCTGGGCCGAAGGTGAAACCTGCCCGGGGCAGATCATCCTGCGCACCCACGCAAAAGTGCCGTCGCGCGCCCGGCCGGGCGCCCCGACAAGGATCGTCCGCGTTGCCGTCAGCAACCACGAATTCGCCCTCGCCGGTGGCAAATCGCACACCTTCCGCATCGGGCTCAACTCCCGTGGCGCCCCTCTGCTCCGCGAACGCGGTTTGCTGAAGGCGCAGCTGCTGGTGGCGATCCCCAACGCCCGCGCCACCCGCGCGGTGAGCCTCAGGCGCGCTCGCTGATAGCCGCGGCCTCGGTCATCCCCAGGTAGCCAGAGAGAGGTTGTCCAGGATCGCTCCATCCGCCGTGACCAGCGGTGCATCCGCGACCACTGCCTGGGCCGCGATCATCCGGTCGAAGGGATCGCGGGTCCAGGTGAGGTCCGTTGCAGCCTGCGCCATCGCGGCCAGGGACGCGTCGGCGACCTGCAGGCCGATCGTCTTTCGCAGCGCGGCGAGCGGCACCGCGGCCGGCTCCGTTACGCGGCCGATTTCGTGGAGGTAGGTCAGCTCCAATTCGACGATCGGAGACACGAACGACTCTTCCGATTCGATCAGCTTGCGCACGGCAGCGGGGATGCGCCGGTCGGCACCCTCGTAGAGCCACCCCACGACATGGGTGTCAAGAAGGATCAGGGTTCCACTCCGAGGACCAGTCGACGTGGATCAGCTCGTCGGGGTCGCCGACGATGAAGCCCTCGCGACGCGGCAGGCGATCCCAGATCGACTGCTCCACCTTTGGGGCTATCACCAGGACCTTGCCGTTGCGTTCGATCTCGAGAGGCTGGCCCGTCTCGAGCACCTCGTCCAGCATCCGGTAGATATTGGCGCGCAGTTTCGAAGCGGTGGTGGCCAAAGCGGTGCCTTTCAGGATCGAACGTACGTTAACAAGATAAGGCGCACGTACGTTATCACCCAAGGTGGTCGGGATCGGTGCTTGCATCGCCATGCCGACGACGCTACAGGGCGAATTCCGACCCGTGGCGCGCGCTTGGGCGCGGAACTGCAACGCACGGCAGACCCAGATCGGGCAGTCTTCGACGCGCCATGAGCCGACGCGACCTGATCGAGTTGAGCGAGGGAGAGCTGCTGGAGCTGCTCGACGGGGAGCGGGTCGCGATCGTTTCCAGCCTCGGGCCGCGCGGTTGGCCGCACTCGATGCCGATGTGGTTCGTGCCGCGGGGGGGCGAGATCTGGATCTGGACCTACGCCAAGTCGCAGAAGGTGCGCAACCTGGAACGCGATCCGCGGGCGACCGTGCTGGTCGAGACCGGGCACGAATACGGCGAGCTGCGCGGGGCGATGATCGAGGCCGAGGCTGAGCTGCACCGCGACTTCGAAACGGTGCTTGGCTTCGCCGAGGAGCTGACGCTGCGCTACGCCGAGGGAATCTCCTCGGTCGAGGGCGACGCCAAGGCCGCGCTGGAGGCCCAGGCCCCCAAGCGGGTGGCGATCCACTTCAAGCCGCTCCGCGTCGCCAGCTGGGATCACCGCAAGCTGGGTGGGACCTACTGAATCGTTAACGTCTTGGCGCCACTGTTGCCTCCTTGGCGTGTTAGGAAGTGACCTGCACACGCCCCGCCGCTCGCCACGCACCGAATTGAAACCTGCCAAGACCACGATCCTGCTGCTGGCCCTCGCCGCTGCCCTGGTCGCCCCATCCGCTGCCCAGGCGCTGCCGCGGGCCTTCTTCGGCATCGCGCCGCAGACGCCGCTGAGCGACACCGACGCCGCTTACATGAAGGCGGGCGGGATCGGCAGCGTGCGCTGGCCGATCAACTGGGCCACGGTGCAGCCGACGGCGAAGGGAGGCTACGACTGGAGCAGCGTCGACCCGGCGGTCGCGGTGGCCGCGCGGCACGGGCTGACGGTCCTTCCCTTCCTCTACGGCACGCCGCGCTGGATCGCCAGCAAGCAGACGACGCTGCCGATCGACAGCGGCCGGGCGAGGAAGGCCTGGCTCGCCTTCGTCACCGCGGCAGTGAAGCGCTACGGCCCAGAAGGCGAATTCTGGACCGAACATGACCCGGCGGTCGCGGGCATCGACTACGTGCCGGCGGTCCCTCTGCCGGCGCCGATCCGCACCTGGCAGGTCTGGAACGAGGCGAATTTCTTCTACTTCGCCTACCCGGTTTCCCCGAGCCGCTACGCGCGTCTGCTGAAGCTGACCTACGGCACGATCAAGGCCACCGACCCGACCGCCAAAGTGATCCTTTCGGGCCTTTTCGGCAACCCTGACCAAGGGGGTAGGCGAGGCATGGACGCGACCAAGTTCCTCGCTGCTCTGTACCGGGTGCCAGGGATCAAGAACTACTTCGACGGGGTCGCCCTGCACCCGTACGCCTTCCATGTCGAAGACCTCGAAGAACTGACCGAAGGCATGCGTGAAGTGATCGTCGAAAACCATGACAACGCCACCGGCCTCTACATCACCGAGATGGGCTGGGGCTCTCAGAACGACCCCAACGTCGTCGCCTTCGAGCAGGGCATCGAGGGTCAGGCCCGCGAACTGCGCAAGGCCTACGGCTACCTGATCGCCAACCGCAACCGCCTCCACCTCAAGGGAACTTACTGGTACTCGTGGAAGGACAACCCCGACTACACAGCCTGCAGCTTCTGCGACTCGGTCGGCCTCTTCCGCGCCGGCAAGGGCTTCCACCCAAAGCCCGCCTGGCGCGCCTTCGTCGCTCTCAGTGGCGGCCGGGCTCGGCCCTAGAGGCTTGATGCGGGTTCCCCCGACGAGCAGGAGCAACCGCCAGACATAAAGAAAGGGCCTCCAACCCTGCAACCTCGTGATTGGAGCACGAGATGACAGCATCGCTGGAGACCCTTGTTATCGCAGCCTACGTGTTCGCTGACTCGCTTTCGATCCCTCGCTCTGGGCCAGCTGGGAAGGCCACCGACTCTGAGCTGATCGCGCTCTCGGTCGCCCAGGCGGTCCTCGGCGTCTCCTCCGATCGCCAGTTCCTGGGGACGGTCAAGCGCCTGTTGCCCGGGTTCTTCCCGGGGCTGCCCGGTCAATCGCAGTTCAACCGCCGCCTGCGGCGGTTGACGCCCCAGATCGCCACCGTGCAGATGATGCTGACCGAGTTGGTCGCAGAGGGCCGCCTGCGCTTGGTCGACGGCACTCTGATCAGTTGCGCCAACTACCCGGGTTGCGGTTCGAGAAGTCACTTCGCCGGCGACGCCAGCTATGGCTACTGCGCGTCAAAGAGCCAGTTCGTCTGGGGCATGCGCCTGGTCTTGATCTGCGATCCCAAGGGCGTCCCGGTTGGCTATGACCTGGTCGGCCCCAAGACCGGAGAAGAGCGCGAGTGCGCGCTGCGGCTGGCGGCCGGGCAAGCGGGCGCGCTGCTCTTTGCCGATGGCGGCTTTTGGGGCCGGGAGTACCTGGCCTCGATGGAATCGCTCGGCATCGAATTGGTCACCCCCGATAAGCACCAGCTCGGCGAACGCCCGCCGGCGGAGGTCGCCAAAGCCCGCATCCGCCTGGTGATCGAGTCGGTCTTCTCGACTCTCAAGCGCCAGATGCGACTGGAGATGCACCTGGCCAAGACGGCCGCCGGACTCGCTCAGCGGATCGCCCAGTGATTGCTGGCGCTGACTCTCGGCGTCTACGTCAACGCCCTGATCGGCCGTCCTCCGCGTGCGCTTGCCGCCTACGACGGGCGGTGAACCCGCATCAAGCCCCTAGATGAGTAGTTCCACGAATTCCTCGCCCCGAGGCCCTCGGCAGGGGTAGCGAGCAACGCGGTCGAAGTCGGCGGTGCTCAATACCACCGCCAACCCGAAGGGGGCCACGATGCTCGCCGACCTCGACCTGCTGCTCAC
>DASXKW010000065.1:0-10063 GCA_036496625.1 Solirubrobacterales bacterium
CCGCGCTTGAGTGTTTTGGGATGGGGCACTCGACGTCTGCTCTCGAAGGCGCCGTCCGCCATCTAGGCTTAAAGCTGTGGAGGAGATTGATCGCAGGCGGATCGCCGCCCTGACCGAGGCCCAGCAGGAGCGCTTCCGCAACAACACCGGCACCTCGGCGAAGACCTTCGAGCGCGCGGTCAAGGTTATGCCGAACGGCGTCCCCTCCTCCTTCCAGGAGAACGATCCCTGGCCGATCTACATCGAGCGCGGCGTGGGAAGCCGCGTCTGGGACGTCGACGGCAACGAGTACGTCGACTTCCACAACGGCTTCGGCGTGATGGCGATCGGCCACGCCAACCCGACCGTGGGAGCGGCCGTGAAGGCGCGGATCGACGGTGGCACCCACTTCGCCGCCCCGACCGACGGCTCGATCGCCGTCGCCGAGGAGCTGACCCGGCGCTTCGGCCTGCCCCAGTGGCGCTTCAACAACTCCGGCACAGAGGCGACGATGGACGCCGTCCACCTCGCCCGCGGCGCCACCGGCCGCGACACGATCCTCAAGATCGAGGGCTCCTACCACGGCCACCACGACACCGTGATGGTCTCGGTCTACCCGCCGCTCGAGGCGCTCGGCGCTCGGGACGACCCGGTCAGCGTCCCCTACGGCGGCGGCGTCCCCGAGGCGATGACGTCGCTGACTCGCTCTGTCCCCTTCAACGACGCCGAGGCCCTGGAGAGCGTGCTGGAGAAGATCGGCGATCAGGTCGCCGGCCTGATCATGGAGCCGGCGATGATGAACATCAACATCATCCCGCCCCGCGAGGGCTACCTGGAGCGGGTCCGCGAGCTGACCGCCAAGCACGGGGTCAAGCTGATCTTCGACGAGGTGAAGACGGGCGCGACGATCTCCGCCGGCGGCGCCACCGCCCGCTTTGGCGTCGTCCCCGACATGATCACCCTGGCCAAGGCGAGCTGCGGCGGCTACCCGGGCGGCGCGATCGGGATGAGCGCGGAGCTGGCGGCGATCGTCGCCGACGGCACGGTCAAGCAGTACGGCACCTTCAACGGCAACCCACTGGTGATGGCGGCGGCGCAGGCGACCCTGACCGAAGTCCTCACCGACGACGTCTACGAGCGCTTCGAGGCGACCAACCGGCGCCTGCTCGACGGCTGCCAGCAGATAATCGACGGCTACGACCTCCCCGCCTACGCCGAGGGCATGGGCGCCAAGGGCTGCGTGGTCTTCTCGCCGACGCGGATGCACGAGTACCGCGACTATCTCTCCGATGTCGACGGGGAGCTCTCAACCCTTGCCTGGCTCTACCACATGAACCACGGCATCTTCATGACCCCGGGGGTCGAGGAGGAGTGGACGCTCTCGATCGCCCACACCGACGAGGACCTGCAGCGCTACCTCGACGCCTTCGAGGCCTTCGCCCGCGACGTAACCGCCTAAACGCTGGCGAGCGCCTCCTCGGCGTCGACCGGACGGCCCAGGTGGTAGCCCTGGGCCATGTCGACGCCGTATTCGCGCAGCATCTGGGTCGTGATGTCGTCCTGGACGTACTCGGCGATCGTCGTCTTGCCCAGGCCGCGGGCGATCTGGACTATCGCCTGCACGGTGAGCTGGTCGGCGTCGCTGTTGGGCATGTCGCGGATGAACGAGCCGTCGATCTTGATCAGGTCGAAGGGAATGCTCTTCAGGTAGTGGAAGGGCCCGAAGCCGGCGCCGTAGTCGTCGATCGCCACCTGGCAGCCGAACTCGGTCAGCCGGTCGGCGAAGCCGCCGGCCGCCTCGTAGTCGTGGACGCGAGCGGTCTCGGTCAGCTCGAAGGTGCAGTGAGCCGGGTCGGCCTCGCCTTCGTCGAGGCGGCGTTCGATGAATTCGAGCACCGAGAGGTCTGCGACAGAAGCGCCGGAGAGGTTGACGTGCAGCGAGACCGGGTTGCCCTCGCCCTGGCGCGTCGCGAGCAGCTCCAGGGCGCGGACGACGACCCAGCGGTCGAGCTCCTGGACCATGCCGGAGCGCTCCGCCGCCTCGATGAAGGAGGCCGCCGGCAGCAGTTCGCCGTTCTCGCCGGTCATCCGCAGCAGCAGCTCGTAACGCTCGATCCCGCCCGAGGCGAGGCTGCGGATCGGCTGGGTGTGGAGGCTGAGGCGGTCGTTGGTGAGGGCATCGCGGATCCGAGCGCTGGTCGTCTGACGGCGCCGTTGCTGGCGCTGCGGCTCTCGCGGGTCCTCGAAGAGCGCGATCTGGTTGCGACCATCTTCCTTGGCCCGATACATCGCCTGGTCAGCGGCAAGCAGCACCGCCTCGGCGCCGATCCCGCGCTCGCCCCCGAACATCGTTATGCCGACGCTGATCGTCGTGCCCTCGGCGTCCGGCGCCGGTGCCGCTCCGTCGGCCACCTGGACCCGCAGGTCCTCGCCGAGGTGCAGAGCGCCCTCGGTGTCGGTCTGCGGCATCAGCACCGCGAACTCGTCGCCGGAAAGGCGGGCGACGATGTCTGTGGCCCGCACCCGCTCGCGCATGATCGCGGCGGTATGGCGAATCAGGTTGTCGCCCGCGTGGTGGCCCTGCGAGTCGTTGATCGCCTTGAGGCCGTCGATGTCGATGATCATCACCGCCCCCTGGCCGCCGTAGCGGGCCGCGAAGGAGACGTATTGGTCCAGTTCGGCGCGGAAGCGGCGGCGGTCGAGCAGTCCCGTCAGCGAGTCGTGGTCGGCGATGTAACGCAGCTGGGCCTCGGTCTTCTCAGCCTGCGCAAGCGCTTCGTCGACGACCTTGCGGTCCGCGGGATCAAGCTTTGCGAGCACCGACTCGATCGCCGGATCGCTCTGGATTGAACGCTTTTCGTTGTTCACTCATTGAAGGTAGACCCTCCTGAGCCGGATCGGATCGCGCTCGCAGGCGAGCGCCGAAAATCCGTCCTACTATCGGCTACTCCCCACCGCCAAAAGTAGGCGTCCAGTCGTCCGCGGGTAGTGTGAATCGATGGCAAACCGTCTGTTGCGGGAGACCAGCCCGTACCTGTTGCAGCACAGCGAGAACCCGGTCGACTGGTACCCGTGGGGCGAGGAGGCGCTTGGCCGCGCGCGTGGCGAGGACCGGCCGATCCTGCTCTCGGTCGGCTACTCGGCCTGCCACTGGTGCCACGTGATGGAGCGCGAGTCCTTCGAGGACGCCGAGACGGCGGCCTACATGAACGAGCACTTCGTCAACGTCAAGGTCGACCGCGAGGAGCGCCCCGACGTCGACGCCCTCTACATGGAGGCGGTGCAGGCGATCAGCGGCCAGGGCGGCTGGCCGATGACGGTCTTCCTCGACCCGGAGGGCGTGCCCTTCTACGGCGGCACCTACTTCCCGCCTGACGAGGGCCGCGGCATGCCGAGCTTCCGCATGGTGATGGAAGCCGTCGTCGACGCCTTCGAGCGCAAACGCGACGAGATCCACCAGCGGGCGCCGGAGATGCGGGCGCAGCTCGGGGCAATCGGCCAGGTAGAGCCGGCGGCGGACTCGCCCACAGCGCCGATGCTGGTCGAGGCGACCGAGCTGCTGCGCGGCGGCGCCGACATGGAGCGTGGCGGCTTCAGCGGCGCGCCGAAGTTCCCCCCCGCCTCGGCGCTGGAGCTGCTGCTCGCCCGCGGCGAGCGTGAGGTGACCGAGAGGACGCTCGACGCGATGCTCGCCGGGGGCATCTACGACCAGCTCGGCGGCGGCTTCGCCCGCTACTCGGTCGACGCCGCCTGGCTGGTCCCTCACTTCGAGAAGATGCTCTACGACAACGCCCTGCTCGCCCGCGCCTACCTGCACGGCTGGCAGGCGCTCGGCCACGAGCGCTACCGGCGAGCCTGCGAGGAGACGCTCGACTGGGCGCTGGGCGAGATGCGCGGCCCAGAGGGAAGCTTCTACTCGGCGCTGGACGCCGACTCCGAGGGCGAGGAGGGCCGCTTCTACGTCTGGACGCCCGAGCAGATCCGCGCGGTCCTGGGTGACGCGGCGCAGGGCGCAATCGACTTCTACGGCGTCAGCGAGGGCGGCAACTTCGAGGGCCGCAACATCCTCCACCTCGCCGGGGGGGCCAACGCTCGCAAGCCCGAAGGCCTCGCCGACGCTCGGCGAGCTCTTTACGAGGCCCGCAGCAAGCGCGTCTGGCCCGGCCTCGACGACAAGCGCCTGACCTCGTGGAACGCCTTGATGATCGGCGCCCTGGCCGAGGCCGGAGCGGTGCTGCAACGCGAGGACTACCTCCGAGCCGCCCGAGCCTGCGCTGAGTTCGTCTGGAATGAGGTGCGGGGCCCCGACGGCAACCTGCTGCGCACATACAAGGACGGCCGCGCCCGCCTCAACGCCTACCTGGAGGATCATGCCTTCCTGCTCGAGGCCCTGCTCACCCTCTACGAAGCGACCTTCGAGCAACGCTGGTTCGAGCGCGCCCAATCGCTGGCCGAGACGATGATCGCTCGCTTCGGCGACGAGGCACGAGGCGGCTTCTACTCCACGTCCGAGGACCACGAATCCCTGATCGCCCGCCGCAAGGAGATCGGCGACCACCCGATCCCCTCCGGCAACTCCTCAGCCGCAATGGGCCTGCTCCGCCTGGCCGCCCTGACAGGCGACCCCGCCTACGAGCAACAGGCCGAGAGTGTCTTCCGCCTCTTCTACCAGCCGGCAGGCCAACACCCCGAGGCCTTCGCCCACCTCCTGAGAGCGATCGACTTCCACCTGGCCCCGACCAAGGAGGCGGCGCTAATCGGCGACGAGCTCGACGAGCTCGCAGCAGTGGTCCGTCGCCAGTTCCGACCCCACCTGGTCCTGGCCGGCGGCCCCGAGGGAAGCAGTGAGCCGCCGCTATTGAGGGAGCGAGGCGAAGTCGACGGAAGACCAGCCGCCTACGTTTGCGAGCACTTCGCGTGCCAAGCGCCTACGACAGACCCAGCTCAACTGAGCCGACTTCTCTGACGCATCTGCCGCGGGTGCGTCAGAGAACCGGCAGGAACTGCTCGATCTCAAACGGAGTGACCTGCACCCGGTAGTCGTCCCACTCCTGCCGCTTGATCTCGACAAACCGCCGGAACGTGTGCTCGCCCAGCGTCCGCAGCACCAGCTCGGACTCGGCGGCCACCTCGATCGCCTCGCCGAGCGTAGCCGGCAGCTGCTCGATCCCCTGGTGCGCCAACTCCTCCGGCGAGAGGTGGTAGAGGTTCTGCTCCATCGGCTCGGGCAGCTCATAGCCCTTCTCGATCCCTTCCAGCCCCGCCTGCAGCATGCCGGCGAAGCAGATGTAGGGGTTGCAGGCCGGGTCCGGGCAGCGCAGCTCGGCCCGGGTCGCCCCCTCCTTGCCAGGGTGGTAGAGCGGCACCCGGATCAGCGCCGAGCGGTTGCGGCGCGACCAGGCCAGGTAGACCGGCGCCTCGTAGCCGGGGACGAGCCGCTTGTAGGAGTTGACCCACTGGGCGAAGAGCGGTGAGATCTCGCGCGCGTGCTTGAGCTGGCCGGCGATGAAGGCCTTCGCGGTGGCCGAGAGGAAGTACTGGTCGTCGGGGTCGAAGAAGGCGTTCTTGCCGCCTTTGGTAAGCGACTGGTGAACGTGCATTCCGGAGCCGTTCTCGCCGAAGAGCGGCTTCGGCATGAAGGTCGCGTGCCAGCCGTACTTCATCGCGTACTCCTTGACGACGATGCGGTAGGTCATGCAGTCGTCGGCCATCGCCAGCGCGTCCTTGTAGCGCATGTCGACCTCGTGCTGTGAAGGGCCGACCTCGTGGTGCGTGTACTCGACGTGGATGCCCATCTTCTCCAGGGCGAGGACAGTCTCGCGGCGCACGTCGGAGCCGGCATCAAGCGTGGTCAGGTCGAAGTAGCCGCCCTCGTCGAGGACTTCGGGCACGCCGCCCTGCGGCTTGGCCGAGCGGAAGTAGAAGAACTCGAGCTCCGGGCCGATGTTGAAGGCGTCGAAGCCCATCTCCTCGGCTCGCCTCAGGGCGCGCTTCATGATCCAGCGCGGATCGCCCTCGTAGGCGTCGCCGCCGGGCACCTGGATGTCGCAGAACATCCGCGCGACAGCGTTCTCCCCCTCCGGCCGCCAGGGGATCAGGGCGAAGGTCGAGGGATCCGGCATCGCGATCATGTCGGACTCCTCGATCGGGTTGAAGCCGGTGATCGAGGAGCCGTCGAAGCCCATTCCGCCATCGAAGGCGTCCTCCAGCTCAGCGGCGTTGATCGAGAAGCTCTTCAGCTGCCCGAGCACGTCGGTGAACCAGAGGCGAACGAAGCGGACGTCGTTTTCCTTGACGATCTGGGCGACGTCAACGGCACTCCTCGGTTGCTCTGCCATTCCTGCCTCCTGGGCTCGCGCTTGTCCGCTCGGGGAGGCGCAACGATAGGCGAAGTGAACCGAGTGGGTAGAGGTCGCCGTATTCGGGTAAAGAGCAGGTGCTTCGGGCGGGCTTGCAGGCCGACCGAAAAACAGGTATAACTTACCAGACGTAAGTAAACGGCTGAAAGTAAAGTAAAGGCCAAATAAAGGCTCTGCAAAGCGGAATCCCCCCAATCAGAGCCGGAGGCGGATGCAACGTGACAGTTAAAACAGACGTGAGCAGGTTTCAGATCCACGACGAGTTGACGGCCCCTGACGAGAGCGCCCCCCTGATCAAAACGATCCAGGCCACTGGCGGCGCGGTGACCAAGTTCGTCGGCGTGCTCGCCGGCGCGCCTGCCGTATTGCGCGCCTACACCCGGATGCGCTCGGAGCTACGCGGCGGGGTCCTACCGCGGGCGACGCGTGAACGGATCGCCCTGGCGGTGGCCGAGTACCGCGAGGACAGCTACAGCATCGCCCAGCACGCGAAGTCGGCGCGCAGCGCCGGCCTCGGCCTCGATGAGGTCTCCCGGGCCCGCAGCTTCAGCTCCTCGGACCCCAAAGAGGCTGCTTTGCTCGAGTATCTCCACGGCGCGCTAGAGGCAAATGGGCACCCGCCCCTCCACCTCCACGAGGAGGCACGCGAGATCGGCTGGAGCGACGAGGAGCTGCTGGAGGCGGTGGCTCACCTGGTCCTCAACGAGTTCCAGAGCCTGATTGCCGGGGCGGCTGAGCTTCCTAAAGATCAGAGCGGGCCGCGGGTTCTTCCTTCTGTTGCGTAATGAGGGACCGGGCGCCCCTCCCAAAACGAGCGGCCTGCGGCCGCTCTTGAGTGTTTTGGGAGGGGCGCCCGGTCCCTCACCCAGGCACAAAAAGCCCTCGGGCAATCGGAGATAGGCAGCTGCGCCTCTTGCTCTTGCTGTTGGGCTTGCTAATCCTCGACGACCGTGACCGTGTAGAGCAGGCGCGCGGTTGAGTAGCGGCAGCCATAGGTGGCGCGGGTGCCGACCTTTTGCTGGGGTTCGCCCTGACGGACGTCGGTGGAGTTGACGCACTTGCCGGGTTCGCGGCTGGCTCGCCAGGCATTGCTGCTGGGCAGGCCCTGGGCGAAGGCCGGGGCCCAGGTCGGCACCGTGATGCCAACGATGTCGCCCTTTTCGACGGGCAGGGAGGCGCCGAACTTGACCGTCTGGCCAAGGTAGGGGCTGAGCACGTGGATCGAACCCTGAGCGCGTAGGTTGTAGCGAGGCGGGTTGGTTTCCGGAACGCGGCGCAGGATCGCCAGCCGTGCCTCGGGAGGCGTGCCGAAGAACCCGTTGAAGAAGGAGCGCTGGCTGCTGGTCGGCTGCGAGAGGGTCAGGGCCCAGGACTTGATCTTGCCGCTCCTGCGCACGCTGAAGGGAAGCGAGCCCTGGCCGGTGCTGACCTGGAAGCCGGTAACGCTGCCGATCGCCTGGCAGGGGGACTCGGGGCAGGAGGGATCGGGGACGGTCGCCGTGCTGCCGAGGACGACCGTCGTCTTGGCCGTGGTTGCCGCGCCGGCGGAGTTCGCTGCCAGCGCGACGAGGAGCCCGAGGCAGCCCGCGAGCGCGGTCACCAGCACCAGCCGGGCACGCGTCCCAGCCGGTCCAGCGTTGACAGCTCCGTGCGAAAACCTCGACATGCCCGTGCTCCTCTCGTTGAAGTTCCTGCCCGTGCGGGCAGATTAGCCATCGGAGCCGCTGATCCTGCTTGAGACGGTCTATCCCTGGCGGGCGTACTGGACGGCGACGGCGTAGTGGAGCTTCGCGGCGCCGTTGAAGTCGAGGGCGTGGCGGGCGCCGTTGGTGAGGTCGAAGTCATTGCCGGGCGTGTAGGGGCCACGGTCGATCACCTGTGTGACCAGGTGATGGCCGTGGTAGGCAAGCTTGACCGTGGTGCCGCAAGGCAGGGTGCGGTGGGCGACGCCAACCGTGCCCGGCTGGAGCGTCTCGCCGCAGGCTGTTTTGTTTCCGTAGAGGCCCGGTCCATACCAGGTGGCGCCGGCGACGCGCATCGGGCTGAAGACGGCTTCCTGGCCGCCGGGAACGGCACCTTCGGACGAGGCGACGCCTGCGCCGCCGGTAGCCGCCAGCGAGGGAACGGCTCCGAGGGCCAGGGAGGCCAGGACAGCGAGCAGGGCCGCCCGGCGCAGCCGCCGGCCGCGGCGCTCGCCGATCGGGCGCCCATGCCCTGGTTGATCTTTCCGCCTGTAGCGGTTTCTGCCTGCCGTCATTGCTCTTTACGACGCTTACGGGGTTAGCTGACGGGCTCGCGCTGAAAGAGATCGCGCTACGCGGCAGATGCCGGCGATTCGCCCCAACAATTGGGTCCCCCGCTCTTCGCGATATGTAGGCGAAGATTCAGCGGAAGTTGGCGGCAGATTAGCAAACGCTAAGACAGAAAAGTTGCAGGCGTGGGAAAGGCCCCCATTGGGGGCCTTTCCGTTAGCGGGCCTGTAAGCCGGATCCTGTCTCGAGCGGCCATCTGTCTCACCGGGGCCGGAGCCCCGGGGGGTCGCCGAAGCGACCCTGCGGCCCACCTGGACCTCGCCGGGCTGGGTCGACGGTCCTGCTTGGCCTTGCACCTGGCGGGGTTTGCCTGGCCACCGCGTCACCGCGGTGCCGGTGCGCTCTTACCGCACCATTTCACCTTTGCCTGTTCGCAGCTCACGTGTGGCCGCGTCATCGGCTGTGTATTTCTGTGGCACTTTCCCGCGGGTTTCCCCGGGTGGGCGTTACCCACCGCCATGCCCTTCGGTGTCCGGACTTTCCTCGAGGGGTTTTCTCTCCCCCCGCGGTCGCTCGGCCCGCAGGCAGATGGTAGCCCGTGCCCTTCAGATCTTGCGAAAGACGCCGACCACCTTGCCGAGCACCGATGCTTCCGTCGTGCGAATCGGCTCCATCGTCTCGTTCTCGGGCTGCAGACGAATGTGGTCGGCTTCGCGGAAGAAGCGCTTGACCGTTGCCTCGTCGCCGATCAGGGCGACGACGATCTCGCCGTTGACCGCGTCGTCGGCGGGACGCACGACCACGTAGTCGTTCTCGAAGATCCCGGCGCCCACCATCGATTCGCCGCGCACTTTGAGGATGTAGTCGCCGTCCTCGCCGCCGATCACGTCGGGGACTTCGATGTACTCCTCGACGTTCTCTTCGGCGACGATCGGCTCGCCGGCGGCGACGTGGCCGACCAGCGGCAGCCCGTTGCCGGGCCGGATCGTCCGCTTGGCCTTGTCGAAGAGCAGCTCGATCGCCCGCGGCTTTGACGGGTCGCGTTTCAGCAGCCCGATCTTCTCGAGGTTGGCGAGATGAGCGTGCACGGTCGAGGAGGAATGCAGGCCGACCGCTTTGCCGATCTCACGAACGGTCGGCGGGTAGCCGGTCTTGGCCGCATAGCGACGGATGAAGTCGAAGATCTCTTTCTGCCTCTTGGTCAGATCCAGCTCCACGCTCACTCCCCTCCCAGGACTGCCAGCCGGGTATAGATTCGTTCGAACACTTGTTCGCAAGAGTACCGCGCCACCCGGACACCCGCAACCAGACCCACCCCCGAGTCTCAAACATCTAGATGAGTAGTTCCACGAATTCCTCGCCCCGAGGCCCTCGGCAGGGGTAGCGAGCAACGCGGTCGAAGTCGGCGGTGCTCAATACCACCGCCAACCCGAAGGGGGCCACGATGCTCGCCGACCTCGACCTGCTGCTCAC
>DASXKW010000066.1:0-1513 GCA_036496625.1 Solirubrobacterales bacterium
CGACGTCGAGGGGCTCTGCGTCTGGGTTGTCTTCGATGTGGGCGGCGAGGCGAGCTGCCGACTCGCGCAGGGCCTCGGGGGTCTTGGCCGAGAGGGCGAGGGGGAGCGGGCCGGAGAGGGATTGCTCTTGCTTGGAAGGGGCGCCCGAGCCCGAGCCGGCTGCAGGGCTCTGGTCCCCTGTCGGCTCGGGCGCCTCCTCCAAGATCAGGTGGGCGTTGGTGCCGCTGGCGCCGAAGGAGGAGACGCCGGCGCGGCGCGGTCGGCCGTTTTTCTCCCACTCGACCGCCTCGGTGAGCAGCTCGATCTCGCCCGCCTCCCAGTCGACCTTGGTCGAGGGAGCGTCGACGTGAAGCGTCTTGGGCAAGACGCCGTTTCGCATCGCCATCACCGTCTTGATCACTCCGCCGACTCCGGCTGCGGCTTGGGCGTGGCCGATGTTGGACTTCAGCGAGCCGAGCCGAAGCGGCTGCTCCCTGTCCTGGCCATAGGCGGCGAGCAGCGCTCCCGCCTCGATCGGATCGCCGAGGGTGGTGCCGGTGCCGTGGGCCTCGACCGCGTCGACGTCTTGCGGAGCCAGGCGGGCGTTGGCGAGGGCCTGGCGGATCACCCGCTCCTGGGAGGGGCCGTTGGGGGCAGTGAAGCCGTTGGAGGCGCCGTCCTGGTTGACCGCGGAGCCCTTGATCGTGGCGAGGATCGGGTGCCCGTTTGAGCGGGCGTCGGAGAGGCGCTCCAAGGCGAGCACGCCGAGGCCCTCGGAAAGACCGACGCCGTCGGCCGCCTCGGCGAAGGCCTTGCTGCGCCCGTCGGGGGCAAGGCCGCGCTGGGCGCTGAAGACGGTGAAGACGGAAGGGGTGGAGAGGACCGTCACGCCGCCGGCCAGCGCCAGGCTGCACTCGCCTCCGCGCAGCGCCTGGGAGGCGAGGTGCAGGGCGACCAGCGAGGAGGAGCAGGCGGTGTCGATCGTCATCGTCGGGCCCTCGAGGCCGAGCGCGTAGGCGACCCGGCCGGAGACGATGCTGGTCGTCATTCCGGGAGAGATCCCGTACTCCATCGCGCCGTAGTCCTGATACATCACCCCGGCGAAGACGCCCGCCGGAGTGCCGCGCAGCGAGGCGGGGTCGATGCCGGCGTCCTCGAGGGCCTCCCAGGCGCCTTCGAGCAGGAGGCGCTGCTGGGGATCGACGATCAAGGCCTCGCGGGGGCTGATGTTGAAGAACTCGGGGTCGAAGTCGCCGGCGTCGGCGAGGAAGCCGCCTTCGCGCGCATAGCTGGTGCCGAAGTTGGCGGGGTCTGGGTTGTAGAGGCGCTCGAGGTCCCAGCCGCGGTCGGCGGGGAAGCCCCCGATGCCGTCGCGAGCCTCGGCGAGGAGCTCCCAGAGCCCATCGGGCGAGCGGACTCCCCCCGGGTAGCGGCAGCTCATCCCGACGATCGCGATCGGCTCGTCGCTTGCCTGCGCCTTGACGGCGACCTTCGCCGCGGCGCCGGTCGTGGCTTCGATGAGGAGGTAGGCGGC
>DASXKW010000067.1:0-4309 GCA_036496625.1 Solirubrobacterales bacterium
AGCGACCCTATCGCCGTGCGGATAGCCGCATCTCGTCCGAAGCTGCGGCCTGGTCGAGCAACACTCCCGCCCTACTGTTGCTATGCAACAGCAAGATGGGATTGTTTCGGTGCCCGGCTCGGGAACCGCCGCTTCCCACGCAAAGCACGGTGAAGGGGTGTGGCGGCTAGCGTCCGATCGACTGCTGGTAGAGGGTGAAGCCGATCCCCGAGCAGACGCCGGCGACGATCCAGAAGCGGAGCATGATCTTGGTCTCCGACCAGGCCATCATCTCGAAGTGGTGGTGCAGGGGCGCCATCAGCAGGACGCGGCGGCGGAAGGTCTTGAAGGAGAAGACCTGGATCGCGACCGAGAGGGCCTCGATCACGAAGATGCCGCCGATGATGATCAGCAGCATCTCGGTCTGGGTCATCACGGCGAGGGCGCCGATCGCCCCGCCGAGGCCGAGCGAGCCGGTGTCCCCCATGAAGATCGAGGCCGGGAAGGAGTTGAACCAGAGGAAGCCGATGCAGGCGCCGACCAGGCAGGCGGAGAGCAGGGCGAGGTTCTGCTGCTCGTTGCTGACGAAGGAGATCGCCGTGTAGGCGAGCAGGACGATCGCGCAGGAGCCGGCGGCGAGGCCGTCGAGGCCGTCGGTGAGGTTGACGCCGTTGGCGGTGCCGCCGATGACCAGGAAGACGAGGACGAAGTAGAGGACCGGGCCGAGATCGATGCTGGCCTCGCCGATGCGCAGGTAGAGGATCGGCTCGAGGCCGACCTCGTGCCGCGCCACCCACCAGAGGGCAAGGGAGAGAAAGACCTGGAAGAGCACCTTCCAACGGGCCGAGAGGCCGAGCGAGCGCCGCTTGACGATCTTGATGAAGTCGTCGGCGAAGCCGATCGCCGCGCAGCCCATCGCGACGCCGAAGACCGCCAGGCTCTGCGCGTCGCGGTCGGAGAGGACCAGGTAGGGGACGCAGATCGAAGCGAAGATGATCAGCCCTCCCATCGTCGGCGTGCCCGCCTTGGCGTGATGCTCCTGCGGACCCTCCTCGCGGATGTGCTGGCCGAACTCCTTGACCCGCAGGTACTCGATGAACTTTGGGCCGAGGAAGATGCAGATCAGCATCGCCGCCATCCCGGCGATCAGGACTTCACCCATATCAGACGCGGCCTCCTCTGCTCCCCTGGGGGCCAGAGGAACCAGATTGCGACTGGCCCCCGCTCCGGCGTCCGGGGGCCGCATGGCCGGGGCTGAGGAGTTCGGCGAGGGCGACGGCGACGGACTCGAGGCCGGCCGAGCGCGAGCCCTTGACGAGGATCGCGTCGCCGGGCTCGAGCTGCGCGGCGAGCAGCTCGGCGGCCTCCTCGGGGTCGCCGACCAGCTCGTCGGGCCCGTAGTTGCGGGCCGGCTCGCCGACGCCGACCAGCAGGTCCACTCCCTCGGCGCGGGCGCTGTCGCCGATCTCGCGGTGATAGGCGACGGCGTCGGGCCCGAGCTCCGCCATCTCGCCGAGCACGGCGACCCGCCGCCCCTCCCCGAGCGAGGCGAGGTGGCTCAGCGCGGCGCGCATCGAGACTGGGTTGGCGTTGTAGCAGTCATTGAAGAGGACGATTCCGTCGCCCATCTCGAGGCGCTCGCCCCGGAAGCGCGAGAATCCTATGTTCGCAGCGCGATCGGCCATCGCGGCGAGCGGCGCCCCGAGCACCACGCCGATCGCCACCGCCGCCAGCGCGTTCTCCAGGTTGTGCGCCTCGGCGAAGGGGAAATGGAAGAGCTGGCGCCCGCCGGGGGCCTCGACCAGCGCCTCTGTGACGCCGTTCGCAACCCGGCTCTCGGCAGCAAAGACGTCGCCTCCGGGGCCGAAGCGGAGCAAGCGCGGCGCCCGTGCCAGGTGCGGCTCCAGCTCGCCGGCAGAGGTCGGGACGATCGCCGTGCCGTCCGCCGGCAACCCCGCCAGAACCTCGGCCTTGGCCGCCGCGATCGCCTCGACCGATCCGAGCAGCTCGACGTGGACTGGGCCGACATTGGTGATCACCGCGACTTCGGGCTCGGCGATCGCGGCCAGCTCAGCGATCTGACCGGCGCCCCGCATCGCCATCTCCAAGACCAAGACGTCGGTCTCGTCGGGAGCGTCGAGCACGGTGAGAGGCAGGCCGATCTCGGTATTGAGGTTCTCGCGATTGGCGTGGACGCTTCCCGGCAGCAGCGCCCGGGCGATGTCCTTGACCGAGGTCTTGCCGACCGAGCCGGTGACGCCGACGACGCGGGCGCCGAGAGCGCGCCGCCAGGCCCGGGCCAGGGCCTGCAACGCAGCGAGGGGGTCGGCTGCAGCAAAGACCCAAGCCCCCTCCCCCGTGCGGTCGTATTTTCGGCCCCATAGGAAGGACAACTGCGACGCCATTGCGGGGTCGACTACGACGCCCCAGGCGCCCGCCTCGATCGCTGCCGGGGCGAACTCGCCGCCGTTGACGCGCTCCCCGCGCAGGCCGAAGAAGAGGTCGCCGGGCCCGCTGGCCCCGGAGTCGATCGTCGCCCGCCGCGGCTGATCGGCCTCGCCTTCGGCGACGATCTCGGCTCCGACGGCTGCGGCGATCTCCGCCGGCCCCATCTTCATGCCGGGCTGCCCAGCTTGCGCAGCTCCTCGCGAGCGACCTCGCGGTCGTCGAAGGGCGCCTTGCGGCCATTCTCGAACTCCTGGCCCTGCTCGTGGCCCTTGCCGGCGATCACGACGGTATCGCCGGGACGCGCGCTGCCCAGGCCAAGGGCAATCGCGGCGCGCCGGTCGGGCTCGACCTCGACCGAGCCTCCGTCCTCGATGCCGGCGACGACTTCGGCGACGATCGCGTCGGGGTCCTCGGAGCGCGGGTTGTCGGAGGTGACGATCGCCAGGTCCGAGAGCGCCGCGCCGGCCCGGCCCATCTTCGGCCGCTTGTCGCGGTCGCGGTCGCCACCGGCGCCGAAGACGACGATCACCCGTCCCTCGGTCAGCCGCCGCGCCGCCCGCAGCACGTTCTCCAGCGAGTCCGGCGTATGCGCATAGTCGACGAGAACCGCGAATGACTGCCCCTCGTCGACGGGCTCGAACCGCCCGGGCACCTGCTCCGCCCGCCCCAGCCCTTCGGCCGCGACCTCCGGAGAGGCCCCAAGCGCAATCGCCGCCGCAAACGCCCCCAACGCATTGGCCACATTGAAGTCCCCAGGCAACCCAGTCCGCACCGGCACTTCCCCGCCGATCGGCCGATTCTCCGCCCTATAGGCGTATTTCAGGCCGATCGGGGGGTAGTTCGCGGTGAAGGCGGCGCCCGAGGCGTCGAGGGCGACATCTTGGGCGGTGAAGTCTGCGTTGGCCCCCAGGGCGGAGAACGTGACGCAGTCGAGTTCGCTTGCCAGCCTCTGGCCATATGGGTCGTCGACGTTGACGATCGAGACCCCCGGCCCCATCTCGAAGAGCAGGCGCTTCGAGCGGAAGTAATGCTCCATGTCTCCGTGGAAGTCGAGGTGGTCCTGGGTCAGATTCGTGAACAGCACAGCCTCGAAGTGGGTCGAGTCGGCTCGGCGCAAGGCCAACGCATGCGAGGACGCCTCCATCACGCAGGCCCTGTCCCCCGCCTCCAGCATCCGCCGAAACGTCGCCTGAAGATCGATTGCCTCCGGCGTGGTCCGCGCGGCCTCCTCCTCGATGCCCCCAACGATTTGCCGCACCGTCCCCAGCAGCCCGCACTGGACGCCCGCCGCCTCCAGCGCCTCCCGAATCAAGAAGGCAGTGGTCGTCTTCCCGTTCGTCCCGGTCACCGCCACGACCCGCAGCTCCCCGGTCGGATCGCCCCAGAACCGAGCCGCCAGCGGCGCCATGGCCGCCCGAGCATCCGCTACGACGACCTGCGGAACGGGCAGCTCCAACTCCCGCTCGACCACCAACGCCACGGCGCCGGCCTCCACAGCCCCGGCAGCAAACTCGTGCCCATCGACCTTCTCCCCGGGCACGCAGAAAAAAAGCGTCCCGGCCTGAACTTTTCGGCTGTCATAAGCCAAGGACCCCACCTCGATGGCGGCGTCTCCCACGACTCGGGCTCCAGAAGCTCTCGCGAGCAGCATGTCCAATCTCACGCGGCCGATTCTAGGCGTGCAGCGGGACCGCTCCTCGCGGGGGGGTGGCGCGAATTTGGGGGACCACCCCGAGGAGGCGACGAAGCCGCCCCGCAGCGGGCGGTGGTTCCAAATCCGCGACAGGACCCGCCGCGCCGACCCCAATCACACCTATTCCGGAGCAACCCCGAGATAGGGCAACGCAAACGCCGCGATCTTGCCGAACGCCGGAGCCGCCAC
>DASXKW010000068.1:0-3149 GCA_036496625.1 Solirubrobacterales bacterium
TGGCCTGCGGATCGACCCAATCAATCGCACGAAGGTCTCTGCCAATGTTCCGTAAAGCCTTTTGCAGAGCCAAATTTCTGGATGGGCACGGCTGGTTTCGAACCAGCGACCTCTCGCGTGTGAAGCGAGCGCTCTCCCACTGAGCTACGCGCCCGGGTCGGGTGATTTTAGGGGGCTGCCGGAAATCGGCGGTTCGTGGGTGCAGAGGAGCGATTCGAGCGGTTGTCCCTCGAACTTTGGTCCACAAAACTAGGTATCGCGGTTGAGAATTTTAAGTAGAGGGTTTCTATCCGACAGAGCAAGCCTGCTCAAAGGGACTGTCGGAAAGGACGATTGTGAATCAACGAGCGGAACATAGGAATTGGCTCTGGATTGGGGTTCTCGCTGTCGCGGCGGTGCTGACGTTGGTGTTCGCCGGCCGCTCTCAGGCGGCCCCCAGCACCTATCCGGCCGGTGGCAGCGGCTTCACCGGCGGGGCCGAAGGCTGGAGCCCAGGTGGGGCGTCGTGCTCGCCCGTCGCCCTGCTTTGCACCCCCGAAGCGGCCTACGACGGCAGCGCCGGCAACCCGCCCGGCTCGATTGCGGCCCGGACCACGGTCACGCTCAACCTGGTCGACCTCTTCAAGGGCACCGAGATCTGGAACTCACCGCAGTTCACGGTTCCGATCGGGACGGTAACCGGGGCCAGTCTGCACCTCGAACGTTCCTTCGAAGCCGGCGGGCTTGCCGAAGTGGGGGCGAAAGGCAGCTACACGGTTACCTTGCGCGATCTTTCGGCTGGCACCGCGGCGACGCTGCTGAGCGAAGAAGTTGCCAAGGCCGATGGCAACTTCGCGCCGCGCGCCGCCAACGCCAGCGTGGTCGGTGGGCACACCTACCAGCTCTCGATCGAAGGTACGACTGCCCAGAGCACGGTCGCCCTCTCCCTGCTCAGCGGTACCACCAATCTGCGCTTCGACAATGTCGGGCTGCGGGTCGACACGACCGATGGCACCCCCACCAACAGCGGCGGCGGCGAAAACGGCGCTGGCTCCGGCGGCAAGTTCGCCAGCCTCACCGACTCGCGCCTGCTCTCGCTCCTGCGTGGCGCGGTCGCCGCTCCGGCGGTCCTGAAAGGCAACCGCCTCTTCGCCAAGGTCAGCTGCCCCGCGAAGATCGGCCACGCCTGCCGCATCGCCGCCCAGGGCCTGCTCAGCAAGCGCAAGACGGCGACGCTGAAGCGCACGGTCAGAGTGCGGAAGGGCGGCAGCAAGCAGGTTGCCCTCCGGGTCAAGCCAAAGGCGAAGGACAGGGTCGCCAAGCGTAAGCGCCTGCTCCTGCGGGAAGCGGTCCACGCCGGTCCGGCGCACGCGACCGTCTACCGCAGCCGCAAGCTGATCCGGCGCTAACCCGCCAGGCTCGGCTGGGTGAGGGGTCTCTCTCCAAGTGGGGAGGGCCCCTCGTCCGGTGGATCTATCTCGCGCTCGGCTTCCGCCTCCGCGTGTGAGCGCAGGGCGGCGCCGACGAAGGGGAAGACCAGGGTCGAGAGCATCGCCGCCCCGACCAGGCCGGCGGCGGTGGAGCTGCGCATGTGCCCGTCCTCGACCGCGATCGTCGTGATCGCCACGACCAGCGGCAGCTCGGTTGCCGAGTAGAAGGCGAGCGCGGCGCGGTCGCGGAGGCCGAGGGCGTGGCGGTAAAGCAGGAACGCCGGCGCCCCGCGGACGATCAGGAAGAGGACGAAGAACATCGCCAGCTTGGCGATCGCTTCCGCCGAGCCGAGCGCCGTGAGGTTGAACTCGATGCCGCTGGTGACGAAGAAGAAGGGGACGAAGAAGCCGAATCCGACCGCGGTCAGCTTCGACTCGAAAATCTGCAGCTCGTGTCCCTTCAGCGCCATCCGGGTGATCAGGCCGGCGATGAAGCCGCCGAGCAGGACGTCGAGGCCGAGGTGACTGGCGAGCAGGACCAGGCCGAAGACGAGGACGACGGTGACCCGCACGGCGAGCTGGCTGCTCGCCTCGAAGGTCCGTTCCAGGGCCGGCCAGCCGCGCCAGGCAAGCCGCACCGAGAGCAGGGCGATCGCGATCGCCAGCAGCACGAAGGCGATCAGCACCGCGCCCTCGCGCAGCGGGCTCTCGGTCGAGAAGAAGAGGGTGACGAGGAGGATCGGGCCGAACTCGCCGGCGCCGCCGGCGGCCAGCAGGTAGGTGCCGAAGCGAGTTTTCAGCTCGCCGTTGTCTCGCAGGATCGGGATCAGCGTGCCGATCGCCGTCGTCGCCATCGCCGCGCCGGTGTAGAGGAAGGAGACGATCACGCCGGCACCGGCGAGGATGCCACCGATCCCGAAAGCGAGCCCGACCGAGATCACCCAGCCCCAGGCCCCGAGCTCCAAGGGCCTGCCGCGGATCCGCTGGAAATCGATCTCGTAGCCGGCGAAGAAGAAGAGCATGCCGAGGCCGAGGTTGGAGAAGAATTCGATGAACTCGTCGGAGTGGGCGAGCTTCAGCACGTCCGGGCCGATCACGATCCCGGCCATCAGCTCGAGCACCACCACCGGCGGCGCGAACCGCTTCGGCAGCAGAGCGACGGTGATCGCGGCCAGTGCGGCGACGACGACGATCGCGAAGAAAGAGCCGGTGTCGACCTCGATCTCGGCTGTCGGCAGGGGGATCAAGGAGGTGATCCTAGGGCTGTCCCCGGTAGGATCGCCAGCGGACCGTGCTAGGTGGGGAATCAGCGGTGCCCTGTCACCCGAAATCCGCTTAGCGGGGCCGAATCCCGTTCCGAGGGGCTGGCCGTCGGGGTCAGTGCGTCGCGGCGGCGTTGACGGTCGGGTCCTGCGCGACGTGGGCACGCGAATCAGGTCAGGTCCGGAAGGAAGCAGCCTTAAGCGGATGCCGCGGGTGCCGCAGGTGAGCCCGGCAAGAGCCTAAAACGACGGACACGCCCGGTGACCTCGCTTCGAAGGCGGGTGCACGGTCCATTTTTGTAGCGCTGCGGAGTTTCCCCGCCCTATAGCGCGGGAAAAGTCCGCAGCGCTAGTCGATCAGCCGTTTCGCCATCCGGTCGATCGCCAGCCGCCACATCGCGAAGGCAAACAGGGTGAGGCCGGCGAAGCGGGCGATGTCGACCGTTTCGAAGCCGAAGGCGCCGCCGCGGACAAGTTC
>DASXKW010000069.1:0-45362 GCA_036496625.1 Solirubrobacterales bacterium
ACCCCCCCCCCCCCCCCCGACGATCGAGACGATCTACGCGCATTCCGGAGGTGGGCGGCGCCCTGTGGCCTCAGCTGGCGTCGTCGCCGAGCGCGGCAAGGGCGTCTACCTGCACGGCAGCCGCGGCGAGCGGCTTCTCGACGCAGTCAGTGGATACGGGGTCGCCTCGATCGGGCACAGCCATCCGCACTGGGTCGAGGCAGTCTCCTCGCAAGCCCGCAGACTCGCCCACACCCCGCTCCATACCGCTGAGCTTGCCGAGTACCTGAGCGCCCTCGCCGGCGTCCTGCCCTCCAGCATGGACGGCATCGCCCTCGCCTCGACCGGAGCAGAGGCGGTCGAGATGGCGTTGCGCCTGGCCCAAACAGAGCGTGGCCGCAGTGAGATCCTCAGCTTCGGCGGCAGCTTCCACGGCAAGACCGCGGCCGTCCGCTATACCGGCAACCTAGACTCCGCCGAGGCGCATTCGCTCGGGCCTTCTTGGCTGCGCACCGTGCCGTACCCCGCATGCCAGGAGCACGACGCGCTGGACTACCCACAGTGCAGAGAGCCCGACGACGGCGAACTCACGACGATCGCCACTCGCAAGGATCTCAACGACGTCGCGGCAGTGCTCGTTGAGCCGGTCCTAGGGACCGCCGGGAATATCCCTCCGCGACGTGGCTTCCTGGCCGAACTGCGCACCCTCTGCAACGAACGTGACTGGCTGCTGATCTGCGACGAATCGATCACCGGCTTCGGTCGAACCGGTGAGCTGTTTGCCTTCGAGGCTTTCGGCGCCGAGCCCGACATATTGATCCTCAGTAAGGGCGTCGGTGGCGGCTTCCCGATCAGCGTAGTCTGCGCGCCCAAGGCGCTGTGGGATAGTTCGGCCCTCGGCGCCCCCTCGGGCACCTCGAGCAGCTATGGCGGCAACCCGCTCGCGTGCGTCGCCGCCAAGGCGACGCTTGAGATCGTCACCGGCCTCGGATTCCTTGAGAACACCCGCCGCACGGCCGAGTATGCAGCAAGACGCCTGCGCCAACTCGCGGAGGACTGTCCGCGGGTTGCGCGCCCGCGAGGAATGGGCCTGATGCTTGGCTTCGACCTGATCGACCCGCGCTCGGGCGCTCTCGCCACGGGCGGAGAATGCGAGGCGGTCTTCCGCGCCTGCCGCGATCGCGGGGCGCTGGTGGCCGCCACGGTTCCAAGGGTTCGGCTCAGCCCGCCGCTGACGCTGAGCGAAAAGGAGGCCGACCGCCTATTCGACATCCTCGGCGAGGCGATCGGTTGAGGATTGCGATCGCAGGACTGGGAAGCGCCTGCATGCGCGCCCATCTACCGGCCATCACCCAACTGGAGGCGGCAGGAAGGGCGACACTCGTCGCTGCGGCCGATCCCGACCCACAGCGCCGAGCAATCCTGGTCGAGCAACGGCCCCAAGTGCGAGCCTTTGCGAGCACTGAAGAGATGCTCGCCGCCGGGGCCGCAGACGTGCTGGTCGTCGCCGCGGCTCCCGAAACTCATGCCGAGTTGGTTGTGAGAGGGCTCGCGCGCGGGATGCATGTCCTCTGCGAGAAGCCGTTGACGGGAACGCGGAGCGGACACGCGCTGGTCGAAGAGACCTGTGCCGCATGGCCCGATCTCGCCCTTGTTCCCGTCCACCAGTACCGCTACTCGCCGCAGTGGGCAACGATTGCCCGCTGGGCCGGCTGGGCCACTCGCCTGAAGCTCCCGTTCTCGCTCCTCGCGGAAGTCCAGCGCAACCGAACCGACCCCACCGCCACCTCGGATTGGCGAGCGGACATCGCTGCCAATGGCGGGATGCTCGCCGACGCCGGCGTGCACTTCCTTGCGCTCGCATGGACGATCAGCCAACAGCTGGACGTACTCGAGGCTGCGCGTCACCACGACCACATCGGCCAGGAGCGAGCCGCCGCCGCCCTGCGGCTCGGCCCGGGCAGGCTCGACCTGCGCGTCTGGCGGGGGGCACCCCAGAGGCGCACCCGTATCGAGCTGCGCCAGTGCGGCGCCCGGGTCGCCTGGGCCGATCACGAAGCCCTAACCCGGCTCGGGGGGCTTTCGCTCACGAGCAGGCAAGTCAGCGCGTTGAGCGACCGCCGCCACGTCGACGCGCTCTGCCAGCCCCTCTACTGGGAGCTGGCGTTCGGGCTCGCGGATCCGCGCTGGCGCCGGCGGCGCACAGCCGAAGCGCTCGCGGTCGACGCGGCCCTCGTCTCCCTCTTGGAGCGCACCCCGGTCCTCGTCGAGACGGGCGGCTAGCACGATGCCCGCGAGCCGCCGCCCAAACCTGCCTCCGATGTTCCCGGGAGGCCTTGAGATCAGCGTCGAGGAGCGCGAGGCGGTTTGCCGCGTTCTAGACAGCAGAAGGCTGATCCGCTTCTACGGCCCCGACGACCCCGACGGCGAGGGATGCGCTTCGGAGGTGGATGAGTTCGAGCACGAGTTCGCGGCACGAATCGGCACCGCCCACGCGCTCGGTGTCACATCGGGCACCGCTGCATTGATCGTCGGCCTCGCAGCCCTCGGCGTCGGTCCCGGCGACGAGGTGATCATTCCCGCCTACACCTTCATCGCCAGTGCCGCAGCCGTGCTCGCCGTCGGCGCGCTACCGGTGATCGCGGAGATCGACGAGAGCCTGACGCTAGATCCGGCCCGAGTGCTCGAGGCGATCACGCCGCACACTAGGGCAATCATGCCGGTGCACATGCGCGGTATGCCGGCGCGCATGGACGAGCTACGGGAGATCGCAGCAGAACGCGACCTGCGCCTGATCGAGGACGTGGCACAGGCGACCGGGGCCTCCTACCGCAGCCATCCGCTCGGATCGCTCGGCGACATCGGCGCGTTCAGCCTGCAGATGCACAAGATCATCACCACAGGCGAGGGCGGGATACTCACCGCGGACGATCCGGACCTGCTCTTTCGAGCAAAGTGCTTTCACGACTCGGCCAACGAGTGGCGAGGAGCGGCCTGGCAACACCCCGACCCGGCCGTTCGAGCCACGTTCGTCGCGTTTCCTGGCATGAACTTTCGCATGGCCGAGATCACCGGCGCAATCGGCCGTGTGCAGCTTGGCCGACTCGACGGCCTGCTGGAGCGCATGCGTCGCCATAAGGCCGTGATGCGCGGGGCACTTGCGGAAACGGGCCGTGTTGCGCTCCGCGACATCACGGACCCGGGCGAGGCGGCCACAGCACTGGTCTTCTTCACCGCCGACCCGGAGCGAGCTGGGCAGGTGAGCGCGGGCCTGTTGGCCGAGGGAATCCCCGCGAGGGTCCTGTACGTACGGGGCGAGCACGACTGGCACGTCTATGCCTGCTGGCGCGACGTGCTCGCCCAGCGCACGTGGAATCGACAGGGCTATCCGTTTTCGACCGCGCGGCGGGAGATTCGCTATCACCCAGACCTCTGCCCCCGCAGCCTCGAGCTGCTCTCCCGCGCAGTCCACATCGATATTCCCCCGCAGATGACTCAGGCCGACGTCGAGCGGGTGACAGCGGCCCTGCAAGAAGTCGTGAGAGCACTGTGCTGATCCGCGCGGGCGTCATCGGTCCGAGTGGGGTCGGCGGCCTGCACGTCGACGCCCTGCGCCGCCTGGGTGTGTCGGTTATCGGGCTGGCCGCCGCAACGCCGGAGATCGCCCGACGCGACGCCGAGCGACTCGGCGTCGCACGGGTGTTTGCAAGCGGCGAGGAGCTGATCGCTAGCGATGAGGTCGACGTGGTCCACGTCTGCACTCCGAACGCCCTGCACCTGCCGCTCGCGCGGGCGGCGCTCCGGGCCGGCAAGCACCTCGTCGTCGAGAAGCCACTCTGCATCTATGCCAACGACGCCGAGGAGCTGCTCCAGATGGCCTCAGACGCCGGCGTCGTCCACGCGCTCTGCCACACCTACCGTCATTATCCCATGCTCCGGGCGCTGCGTGAGTTGATAGCCCGGGGTGAGCTCGGCCGGGTGCGTACGCTGCGGGTCGCTTGGCTGAACGAGGAGCTGCTAACCGTCGACGCCGGCCACTGGATGCTGGACCCCCGACAGATGGGACCGTCGCTCTCGCTCGCCGATGTCGGCATCCACCTCTGGGACCTAGTCGAGCATGTAGGTGGGGTGGAGATCTCCGAGGTGCTCTGCGAGACGCGGACAGCTAAGCCTGGTGGTGGCGAAGACAGCGCCCTGCTGGTATTGCGCCTCAAGGGCGGAGCGATCGCCAGCGCCTTCGTCTCCCAAGCGGCTCCGGGTCACAGCAACACGGTAAGCCTCGAAGCCATCGGTGAGCGTGCTAGCGCCGCCTGGGACATCCGAGCGGCAGATGTCCTGACCGTACGCCATCTCGGCGGCAACAGTCGCCTGGTCGAACGTGGCACGATTCCGGCACAAGACCTCGGCGCGGGGGGACGCCTCCCGCCCGGCCAGCCAGAGGGCCACGCCGAAGCCCTACTCGGATTGCTGGGCGCTGTCTACGAACACGTCGACTCGGGGGAGCAGCTGACGGAGTATCCGACCTTCGTCGACGGCGTGCGCGGCCTGCAGGTTCTGGAGGCGTTGCGTCAAAGCGCCCAGAAGGGACGCTGGCACCCTGTCGACGCTAGTCGCCGGCAACCGCGGCATCGGTGAGCCGGGTCGGCCGTCGCCGCGCGTAGTCGTCGAGCAACTCCGAAGAGCGCCGGGAGAGCCGGATCGCGTCCCCCAGGGCCCGAGCCTCTTTTTCCTCGGGAGGCAAGCCGAGCCGTTCGGCCTCACTCGCCGCTGTCGTGGCATGCGGCTCTGCGGAATCGAGATCGCGGTCAAGGAGGTACATCCGGGCCGCAGTCAAGGAAACGCGTGTCGCCTGGCGCTGGTCGTGGTACTCAGACGCGATCCTCCGTGCCCGCTCCACCAGATCCCGAGCCCGCTGCGACTCGCCCCGGTGGATGGCGACCTCGGCGAGGAAGCGCAACGGAAACGCCTTGGCGCGCTCCCACCTGATCTCCTCGCAGATCCGCATGCATCGATTCGCAGTCACCTCGCATTCATCGAGCTGGTCTAGATGCAGGTGAGCTGCTGCGCGCAGGTTGAGCACGTTAACGAGCGTCTCGGAGTCAGCCACGTCTTCGGCCTTCCGATCAGCGCCTTGCACCGACTCCAGCGCCGCGCCCGCATCGCCTTCGCGGTAGCGGATGAACCCTTCCGTGTACATCTGGCGGGCAATCTCACCGAGGTCGCCAGACTCCTGAGCGGCAAGCCAGCCGTGGCCAAGGGCCGACCAGGCATGCTCGAATTCGCCGCGGAAGCCAAACGTCCCCGCAAGAACCTCCGAGGCCAGTGAGGCGCAGCGATAGTTACCCGTCCTCATCGCGCTGTCGTACCCATGCTGGGCGGCGACCAGCCTGTCATCGAGCAGTCCGAGGGTGAGGAGGATGTCGAGTGTCGCTTCAAAGAGGCTCTGCACATCGGCCTCCAACTCGGGATCCACCACCCCCTCCATCGCCGGTCGTGCGAGCCCCTCGAAGACCGCCCGAATGATGTCTACCTCCGGAAGCAGAGCCCGAGCGTTCTCAGCATCCGCCTTCACTGCGGCGACGTAGTAGCGGGCCAGCCTCTGCCAGTACACACAGCGAACACTCGTCGGCGTCTCGCTGGCGATGAACAGCGCAAGTGCCTGCGAGCACACGAATACCGGCTTCCCGGCTGTGCGAGCAATTCCGAGCAGTCCTTCGTCCAGCAGCTTCGTGGCGTTCGCATGTGCCACCTCGACACCGACGTCACACGCAATCGCGAGCTGCTCGGCGGTGGCTCGTCCCCCGCTGCACTCACAGGCCCTGAGCAGTTGTCTGAGCTCATCGTCAAGTGAGCTCCAGATAGAGGCGAACAGCTCCTCGAGGCCATCGCCACGGCGCAGAGCTTCGAGCTGTTCCTCGAGCGTTTGGCCGCTGCTCTTGTAGGCCAGCAAGAACCAGACGATGGTCCGCGGATGGCCACCCGCAATCTCATAGAGGCGGCGAGCGAACTCTTTGTCGAACTTCTCCGCCGGCTCGAGGTGGAGGTTCTCGACTTGAGCCGCAATGAGCTTGTGGACGTCCTCCACACCGAACTCGTCCAACGGGATACAGGCGGCCTCCAAGCCGCGACCGCGGTTGACCGCGGCGATCACCAGCGACCCATCCGGCACGGTGCCGAGAAACTCCCGCATGTCACTGGAATCCGAGTCCTCGCCGAGCGTCAGGTCGTCGAGGACGAGCGCTGTCTTGCGGGATGCGAGGCGACCGCGGAGCCGGTTGAGCTTCGTCCAGGTCGCGCCGCTAGAGACGGACTGATCATCGGTCTCCATGCAGAGCGATCGGCCAATGTCGACGAGCGTGGTCGTCCCATCCCGCCCTCCTACCCAGACGAACTCATACTCGCCGAGATTCGTTGAGCTGCTTGGTAACTGGCGCAGTTCGTGAACTAGCTGACCCACGGCAGCGCTCTTGCCGACGCCCCATGCACCCTCAAACGCGAGAACCGGGGCGCGTCTCTCGCAGATACGGTCCATCGCCTTCCTCAACTCGGCATTGCGGTTGACGAAGGGGTGCGGTCGAGGCACCGTACTCGCGGGCAGTAGCCGCCCCTCTGGCTCCAGGGCTTCGGCTTTTGCCCGACGAGCGATCCAGAGCTGAATCTGACTTGCACGAAGACCTATGGCAGCACCCAAAAGCGTGAGTACAGCCGTGCCCAAGCCTATCCACAGCGCCAGACCTGTGTCCATGCCAGCATCGTATGAGAGTGCCCTACCTGCTTGTCGCCCCTACCACTGCGCTCGACCAGATGACATTGGCGAGCATCAGACGGCTGCTCGGTGAAGTGTTCCCGGGTGAGTTCTCCAATCACGACTGGGAACACGCCCTTGGTGGTATGCATGTTCTGCTGCTGGAGGGAGTCGAACCAATCGGGCACGCGGCAGTAGTTCAGCGGCGATTGCTTCATCGCGGACGGGCGCTACGCGCCGGCTATGTCGAGGGTCTCGGCGTGCACGCCAATCGACGGGGACAGGGCCACGCCTCGACGCTAATGGCCGCCGTGGAGGAGATACTGCGCAGCCAGCATGATCTTGGCGCCCTGTCCCCCAGTGAAAGCGCGATGCCGTTCTACGCTGCCCGTAACTGGAGGGCCTGGCGAGGGCCCCTGTCTGCACTCTCTCCACAAGGCCTCAAGGTGATGTCTCCTGGGGCCGTCTATGTTTTTGAGCATCTAATTCCACTCGATCCCTTCGACGAGCTCACCTGCGACTGGCGGAACGGAAGCCTCTGGTAGAGAACGAGCGTTCAAGGGCATTAGGGCTCTGGCTAGTCGAAATCTTGTCGGAATCACGCCGGAGCGCTACACTCCTCCTCATGAGCACCGCCTACGCCGAAGAGGCGATCCACGTTCACGACACCGGGCATCTGTCTGACCGCGACATCGCCGACGCTACCGGCGCGGCGCCGAGCACGGTGCGGGAATGGCTGAGCGGCCGCAGCGCTCCCAGCGGATCGCGCGCTGAGCGCCTAGTCGAGCTTTCCTCGATCGTCGAGCGTCTCTCCCGCGTCATTCGCCCCACCTACATCCCGGTGTGGCTCCACAAGCCGGTGGAACTGCTCGATGACGACAAGCCGATCGAGCGGATCGCCGGTGGAGACTACCGCTCGGTGGCGCGGCTGATCTCCGGCCTCGAGGACCCAGGCGCCGTCTGAGGTGGCCGGCGAGGTCGCGGCGATCGCCGTCAGCGGCCGCTGGCTCAAGCACGCCTATCCCGGCTCCCCCGCGCTTCCCGAACGCAAGCCTCCGCCCGACAACCGCTGGCAGCGTGGCGACGTCGTTGACGCCCTCTACCTCGCCGACGGTGAGGACACCGTGTGGGCCGAGTGGTACCGGCATCTTGCCGAGCGGGCGATCCCGCCGCTCGCGCAGATGCCGCGCGACCTCTGGACCTGGGAAGTCGACATCGAGGTCGCCGACCTCTCGTCCCCCGAGCGTCTCGCCGCCGTCGGCCTGTTTCCACCAAGACCAGGACATCGATCCTGGCCGGCCTTTCAGCAAGTCGGCGAGCAGCTTTGGAAGGACGGCTGGCCCGGACTACTCGCATCGAGCGCTGCGCGCCCGGAGGGCCAGGTCCTATGCTTGTTCCGCGATGCCGATGGCGTCCGAGGGGTAAGGACCGTGGGGTCGCCTCGGCAGATCTCAGAACCACCCCCGCCGCCGACGGGACTGCGGACTTGAGGCTGCGGTCCAAAGCCGGAAATCCACGGACCTTTTTGCGGACCTCCAGATCGGTAACCTACGTGACCTCAGAGCACCTCAGATCACCTGAGAGCGCTGAGCAGAACTGAAAAGACTCGATTTCCCCGGGTTGAGGGCCTTGTGTCCCTTACGGGACGTGATGGTTCGACTCCATTCAGCCGCATTGAGAATCTCCTGCAAAACACGAAGACTCAAATGTAGACCTCGGAGGCACTCCCTCTCGCCGCTCGCGCAGGTGCCGCGCGACGTCTGACCCCTGGAAGGTCGACTTCGAGGTCGCCGACCCTCTCCCCACCCCTGAGCGTCTTACCGCCGTGGTGGAGCAACTCCTCACAGCTGCATCTCAGGCTGGCCTTGGGTCCGAAAGTCAAGCAGTGCGTCCTCGCGACTCGCGCATGCCAGCGGAGAGTCGGCGATGCCGAGAAGCTTCAGTTGGCGTTGCGGCTGACCCTTTTCGGGAATCAGCAGTCGGAGTCGGCGGCCTCGTGCGTCGAGCCGACGGGCCCCGAAGATGATCGCGGCGACGCCAGTGGAGTCGATGAACACACAGGAATTCAGATCGACGATGACGTCTCGGCCCTCCTCCGAGGCTCTGGCGAGGGCCTCGGCGAGAGACCGGCTGCCGATCATGTCAAGCTCGCCTGAGACCCGCAGTTCCTCACAACGACCGAGACCAGTGAACCGCTCGATGGCGAACGGCGGGATCGTCGGAGGCGCATCGTGAACTGCTGACGACATCGCTAAAGGATCGTAACACGATATTTTACCTCCGTGAACCACGATCGGCCTCGGGACCTTCGCCATCTGGGCGACTTCAGCGTCAGCAAGAGGATGCTGGCGATCACCGCATTCGCGGTGCCCCTCGGTGCCCTCAGCGCCTGCGTGGCATGGGCGCTGCTCAAGCTAATCGGCCTGATCACCAACCTCGTCTTCTACCAGCGCTTCGGCACCGCCCTGGTGGCGCCGGGAGATGGTCACCACTCTCCCCTGCTGATCTTGCTCGCGCCGATCGCGGGTGGCCTCGTGATCGGCCTGGTTGCGCGGTTTGGGTCAGAGAAGATCCGCGGCCACGGCATTCCCGAGGCGATCGAGTCGATCCTCACCTCGGGTAGCAAGATTCAGCCTCGGGTCGCGCTGCTGAAGCCGCTCGCCTCGGCAATCGCGATAGGCACCGGAGGACCGTTCGGCGCCGAGGGCCCAATCATCATGACCGGCGGCGCCTTTGGCTCGATATCCGCCCAGTTCCTGCACCTGAGCGCCGACGAGCGAAAGACATTGCTCGTCTGCGGCGCCGCCGCGGGGATGGCTGCGACCTTCAACGCGCCCCTGGCCTCGGTCCTGCTCGCCGTCGAGCTGCTCCTCTTCGAGTGGCGGCCGCGCAGCTTCGTCCCGGTCGTCGCGGCTGTCGCCGTGGCGACCGTGACGCGCGTACCGTTGCTTGGCTCCGGCGCCGTCTTCCCGGCGCCGTCGGGAGCGCTGCACCTCGATGTCGGCGCCTATGGGCTGTGCGTTCTCTCCGGAGCGCTGGCCGGCCTGCTGGCGCTGCTGGCAACCTCCCTCGTCTACCTCTCCGAGGACGCCTTCTCGCGCCTCCCGGTCCACTGGATGTGGTGGCCGGCAATCGGCGGCGCGATCATCGGCTGCGGCGGGCTCATCGTTCCCCAGGCGCTCGGCGTCGGCTACAACGTGATCGAAGCCGAGCTGAACGGCAGCATCGCCCTCGAACTGATTGTCGGCATCCTCATCGTCAAGACGCTGATCTGGTCGCTCTCGCTGGGATCGGGCACCTCGGGGGGCGTGCTGGCGCCGATGCTGATGATCGGCGGCGCCCTCGGCGGCCTCGAGGCGCAGGTCTTCCCCCACGTTGCCGCGGGGTTCTGGCCGCTGGTCGGCCTGGCCGGAGTGCTCGGCGGGCTGATGCGCTCTCCGTTGACCGGAGTGCTGTTCGCGATCGAGCTGACCCATCGCTACGAAGCCCTGCTGCCGCTTCTGATCGGGTCCACCGCCGCCTACGCGATCTCGGTCCTTCTCCTGCGCCGCTCGGTCCTGACAGAGAAGGTCGCCCGGCGGGGCATCCACCTCAGCCGCGAATACAGCATCGACCCGCTCGAGGTTCTCTTCGTCGGCGATGTGATGGACTCCGAGGGGACCGCTGTCGTGGGGACCGAATCCGGCGGACCGGTGGTCTACGTCGATGACACCCTGCGCCAGGTTGCCTACGTGATGGCCGAATCCGGCCATACCGTGCTGCCGGTCGCCGAGCGCGACCACCCCGACCGGCCGGTGGGCGCAGTCCGGCTCGAGCAGCTCCTGGCGGGTCGCCTACGCGACCTCAACGAGGAACGCCACCGCTCGCGGGTGCTGCGACCGCTGGAGCTGATCGGCGCCGGCCGGACACCGCAAACGACGGGGGAGGCTTGACTCACCGGCACAAGATCACCGCCGCCGAGTACGCGAAGCTGCTGGGCTTCCGCACCGCCCTGCGCCGCTTCCTGCATTGGAGCGAGGACGAGGCCCGCGCCGCCGGCCTCATGCCCGCCCAGCACCAGCTTTTGCTCGCAATCAAGGGGCACCCCGACGCGGCCGCTCCGACCGTCGGTGACCTTTCCGACCATCTGGTCCTGAAGCACCACAGCGTCGTCGGACTGGTCGACCGCGCCGTCAGCGCCGGCCTGGTGCGGCGCGAGCGCGACGAGCAAGATCACAGGGTGGTGCGATTGCTCCTCACCCCCCTTGCCGAGGAGCGCATCGAAAACCTCTCACGGCTCCATCTCGAGGAGCTGCGGCGGTTGGCGCCCCTGCTCGGCGCACTGCAGGAGGACCGATGATGACCTCGGCCTTGGAGAAGCTCGCTCGGGCGCTGCCAAAACGAAACGATAAGAAAAGAGAGCTCCTCGCGTCTCTCGTTCGTTTGCCTGACGGGCCTTGGGGTAGCTCGCGGGGAGCAACCGAAACTAAGGAGGAAGCAAAATGGGTTCGGAGGAGACCGGCCAAGTCACGGGGACCAAGGACAAGGACTACAACGTCATCTGGTTCACGGAGCAGTGCCTGAGCAACGTCCTGCGGTTGGAGACCTACGTCGAGGACGCCGAGCGCGAGGGAGACTCCGAGCTCGCCGACTTCTTCCGGCGCGCTCAGGAGGCCAGCCGCAAGGGAGCCGAGCAGGGCAAGGAGATGCTGGGCAAGAGGCTCAACGGCTGACGCGGGGAAGGACGCCGCATGAAGGCTCGGGTCGAGGACGTCTCGGCAACGGCCTACACGGTCCCGACCGATCGGCCCGAGTCAGACGGCACTTTGGAGTGGAACTCGACGACGATGGTCGTCGTCGAGGTCTCTGCCGGTGAGCAGCAGGGACTCGGCTACGCCTACGGCCATGAGGCGATCGCCGCCGTGGTTGACTCAACGCTCTCCCCTCTCGTCGTCGGGAGGGACGCCCTGGCGCCGCCCCGGGCCTGGGCCGCGATGCAGCGAGAGGTCCGCAACTTCGGTCGCCAGGGCCCCTGCGCAATGGCGATCTCCGCCGTCGACATCGCCCTCTGGGATTTGCGGGCAAAGCTGCTGGGCGTTTCACTCGCCGACTCGCTGGGGCGCTTTCGCGACGCGATCCCCGCCTACGGCAGCGGCGGCTTCACCTCCTACGCTGACGCCGAGCTGGCCGAGCAGCTGCGCGGCTGGGTCGAGCGTGGCTGTCAGCGGGTGAAGATCAAGGTGGGGCGCGAGCCCGATCGCGACCCCGATCGCCTCGCCGCCGCGCGCGAGGCGATCGGCGCCGAGGTCGAGCTGATGGTCGACGCCAACGGCGCCTTCGATCGCCGCGCTGCCGCTCGCTGGGCTGAGCGCTATGCCGAGCACGGCGTCTCCTATTTCGAGGAGCCCGTCTCATCCGATGACCTCGAGGGATTGCGGTGGCTGCGCTGCGCGGTGCCGGCGGAGATCGAGGTGGCAGCGGGCGAGTACGCCTGGGACCTGTTCGAGCTGGAGCGCCTCGCCGGCTGCGTCGACGTGCTGCAGGCCGACGTCACCCGCTGCGCCGGCATCACCAACGTGCTGCGCGCCGACGGCATCTGCCGCGCCCGCAGCCTCCCCTTCTCGGCTCACTGCGCGCCGCAGGTCTCCGCGCACCTCTGCTGCGCGATGGAGCAGGCCGTCCACGTCGAGTACTTCCACGACCACGAGCGGGTCGAGTCGATGCTCTTCGAGGGGGTCCTCGAGCTCGAGGACGGCGAGCTGCGACCGGACCCCGACCGGCCCGGCCTGGGGATCGAGCTCCGAGAGGACGCAGAGCGATTCCGGCTCGACGGCCGTTAGATCTCGCCCGCTGCGGGTAGCGGCAGATGACCAGCGAGGAAGGAGAGGCAAAATGGGCGAAACGGTGGGCGACTTTCTGCTCGCGCGGCTTGCGGGCGAGTGGGGCGTGAAGCGAATCTACGGTTACCCGGGCGACGGCATCAACGGGATCATCGGGGCCTTCGAGCGTGAAGGCCCGAGGCCGGAGTTCGTCCAAGCCCGCCACGAGGAGATGGCTGCCTTCATGGCCTGCGCCCACGCCAAGTTCACCGGCGAGGCCGGCGTCTGCCTGGCGACCTCCGGCCCAGGAGCGATCCACCTGCTCAACGGCCTCTATGACGCAAAGCTCGACCACCAGCCGGTGGTGGCGATCGTCGGCCAGCAGGCCCGTTCGGGGCTCGGCGGCAACTACCAGCAGGAGGTCGACCTGCAGACGCTTTTCAAGGACGTCGCCCACGAGTACGTGCAGACCGCCGCCGAGGCGACCCAGGTCCGCCACCTGATCGACCGGGCGATGCGAATCGCGCTGGCCGAGCGCACCGTCACCTGCGTGATCCTGCCGAACGATCTGCAAGAGGAAGATGCGGTGCCGACGCCGCCCCACGCCCATGGCACCGTGCACTCGGCGCCGGGCTACGAGCGTCCCGAAATCGTTCCCTCCGACGCCCAACTCTCCCGCGCCGCCGAGGTGCTGAACGCCGGCGAGCGCGTCGCGATGCTGATCGGGGCCGGAACGCTGGGGGCTGAGGACGAGGTGGTCGAGGTCGCCGACATGCTCGGGGCCGGGGTCGCCAAGGCGCTGCTCGGCAAGGCCGCCCTGCCCGATGACCTGCCCTACGTAACCGGCTCGATCGGCCTGCTCGGCACCAAGCCGAGCTGGGACCTGATGCAGGAATGCGACACCCTGCTGATGGTCGGCTCGAGCTTCCCCTACTCGGAGTTCCTGCCCGAAGAGGGCAAGGCGCGCGGCGTGCAGATCGACATCGACGGGCGCATGATCGGCATCCGCTACCCGGTCGAGGTCGGCCTGATCGGGGATTCCGCGACGACCTTGCGGGCGCTGCGCGGCGAGCTCTTCCGCAAGGACGACCGCTCCTGGCGCGAGAAGGTCGAGGCGAACGTGCGCGACTGGTGGGAATTGATCGAGAAGAGGGCGTTGGAGCCGGCCGACCCGGTCAACCCCCAGCTCGTCTTCTACGAGCTGTCCAAGCGCCTGCCCGACGACGTCATCCTCACCTCCGACTCGGGCTCGGCAGCGAACTGGTTCGCCCGCGACCTGAAGCTGCGCCGGGGGATGATGGCCTCGCTCTCGGGCACCCTGGCGACGATGGGAGCGGGCGTCCCCTACGCGATCGGCGCCAAGTTCGCCCACCCCGAGCGGCCGGTGATCGCCCTGGTCGGCGACGGCGCGATGCAGATGAACGGCCTCGCCGAGCTGATCACGATCGCCAAATACCGCGAGCGCTGGAGCGATCAGCGCTTGATCGTCCTGGTCCTCAACAATCACGACCTCAACCAGGTGACCTGGGAGCAGCGGGCGATGTCCGGTGACCCCAAGTTCGAGGGCTCCCAGCAGCTGCCCGACGTCCCCTATGCCCGCTGGGCGGAGATGCTCGGCCTGAACGGGATCCGCACCGAAGACCCGGCGGATGTGGGCGATTGCTGGGAGCGGGCCCTGGCCGCCGATCGGCCGACGGTATTGGAGGTGGTGACCGACCCCGAAGTGCCGCCGCTACCGCCCCACATCACGCTCGAACAGGCGAAATCCTTCGCTTCGGCGGTGCTGAAGGGCGACCCGGGTTCGAAGAAGATCATCCGCCAGTCGCTGCGACAGAAGCTGCCGGGGGCGATCTCCGGACGGTGAAGGGAACGACGACGCGACGGCGATGGCGCCGCGGACGGTTGCTGCGTGACCTGCGCCGCGGACGGGTGCAGCGCACGCTGGCGGCGGCGACCGCGCTCAGCGCCCTGCCGCTCGGGGCCGAGATCTACTTCGAGCACTTTCGCGGCTCCTTCGGCGACAAGTGGATGTGGACGCCGGTCGTCCTCTCGCCGGCGCTCGCCGTCGCCGGGGTGGCGGCAGTGCGCTCCGAGCGAGCCGCCCGCACCGCCCTGCCCGTCGTCTCGGCGCTCTACTGCCTCGACGGTCTGATCGGCGTCTACACGCACGTGCAGGGGGTGCGCAAGCGTCCCGGCGGCTTCTCCGAGCCTCTCTACAACATCGTCATGGGCCCGCCGCTCTTGGCGCCGGGCTCGCTTGCCTTGGTCGGCGGCATGGGCTTGGCGGCCGCGGCGGCCAAGCGGGAGCGCTGGGCGTGAGCCGGCGCGCCGGGCACCTCCCCAATCTCGGCGGGACCGAGTCGGGCGGACCGCCGGCGAAGCTGCCCCGCCAGCGCAACGGCACGACCCCGCAGATGCTCGGCCGCTATCCCGACTACGACGTGCTCGAGCAGGCTTCCCATTGGGACGAGGCGACTCGCCGAGTCGTCCTTGACCGAGTCGAGCGGATGCCCCCGATCCGCTTCTTCGACGAACGCGAGGTCGCCACCCTCGGCGCCTTCTGTGACCTCGTGTTGGCGCAGGACTCGGAGCCGCGGGTCCCGGTCCTGGCGATGATCGACGAGAAGCTCTACGAAAAGCGTGCCGACGGCTACCGCTACCAGGACATGCCAAGCGACCAGCAGGCCTGGCGCGAGGTCGCGCGCATGCTCGACGCCGCCGCGGCCGAGCAGGGCGCCGAGGGCTTCGGCGCCGCGGAGCGCGAGGCGCAATTGCGGATCGTCGGGCGCTTCGCCGAGGGCGAGCTGGACTGGGAAGGCCTGCCGGTGACCAAAGCTTGGGGGACGGTGATGCGCGACGTCCTCGGCGCCTTCTACTCCCACCCCTGGGCCTGGAATGAGATCGGCTTCGGCGGCCCCGCCTACCCGCGCGGCTTCGCTCGGCTGGGGGCCGGCCAGCGCGAGCACTGGGAGAGCCCGCCGGAGTTCGAGCTCGATCCGGTCCGCGACGTCGCCGAGCGGGGCCTGGGGTGAAGGCGCGGCTTGCCAGGAGCATGAAAGGGGCGGTCCGGCCTGCGGGCAACGACTCCTCGCTGCTGCTCGATCCAAGCCATCCCTCCGCTCCGCGCCCGGAGGGGATGCGTCGCTATGCCGAGGCCGAGGCGGTCGACATGCTGATCGTCGGCTGCGGCGCCGGCGGCGCCACGCTCGCCCAGCGCCTCGCCCGCCGCGGCTGGAAGATCGTGGTGCTGGAGGCGGGTCCGTTCTGGGACCCCGACACCGACTGGGTTTCCGACGAGGCCGGCTCGCACGCCCTCTACTGGACCGAGCCGCGGGTGATCGGCGGCAGCGACCCGGTCGAGCTCGGCAAGAACAACTCCGGCCGCGGCGTCGGCGGCTCGATGGTCCACTTCGCCGGCTTCGCGCCGCGCTTTCACCCCTCCGACTTCGAGGTCAAGAGCCGCGATGGCATTGCCGCCGACTGGCCGATCTCCTACGAGCAGCTGCGGCCCCACTACGAGCGCCTGGAGCACGAGCTGCCGGTGGCCGGCGAGCATTGGCCATGGGGCGACCCGCACGGCTACCCCCACTCCCCCCATCCGGTCGGCGGCGGGGCGCTGCGGATCATCGAAGGCGCCGAACGCTGCGGAATCGAGATGCGGGTCGGCCCGGTGGCGATCGCCAATGGCTCCTTCGGCAATCGCCCGCACTGCATCTACCGCGGCCTCTGCCTGCAGGGCTGCAAGGTCGGCGCCAAGGCCTCGCCGCTCGTCACCCACGTCCCCGACGCCCTCGCCCACGGCGTCGAGGTGCGGGCCGAGTGCATGGCCACCACGATCGAGGTCGACGAGGCGGGCCGCTGTACCGGCGTCACCTATTTCCACGAGGGCAAGGAGCGCTTCCAGGCTGCCGAGGCGGTCGCGATCGCCGGCTACTCGATCGAGACCCCGCGGCTGCTGCTGCACTCGACCAGCTCCCGCTTCCCCAACGGTCTGGCAAACGGCAACGACCTGGTCGGCCGCGGCGTCATGGTCCAGGGCGCGCCGCAGGTCGGCGGTCGCTTCCCCGAAGAGCTGCGCATGTACAAGGCGCCGCCGCCGGAGATCGCCTCAGAGCAGTTCTACGAGACCGAGGAGGGGCGCGGCTTTGCCCGCGGCTTCTCGATCCAGACCGTCGGCCCGCTGCCGATCGGCTGGGCCGAGCACGTCCTCGCCGACGGCCACTGGGGCCAGGCCCTGCGCGAGTACATGCGCGACTACAACCACTGGTACGTGATCGGCGCCCTCAACGAGCTCTTGCCGCGACCCGAGAACCGAGTCACCCTGGCCGAGGAGACCGATGCCAACGGCATGCCGGTCGCCCGCATGGACTACAGCCAGTGCGAGAACGACCGCGCCAACATCGCCTTCGGCAGGGAACGGATGCGCGAAATCGTCCGCGCCGCGGGCGCCCAAGACGTGCTGGAGATCGACCGCTACGCCCACCTTGTCGGCGGCTGTCCGATGTCGAACTCTCCCGTGAGCGGCGTCGTCGACCCCGACCAGCGGGTCTGGGAGGTGCCGAACCTCTTCATCGCCGACGGCAGCGTGATGCCGACCCAGGGCTCCGCCAACCCGGCGCTGACGATCATGGCGCTCTCCGCGCGCCTGGCCGAGCGGCTCGCCGCGAAGCGCGCCGATGCCTCGCGCAAACCCCATGAGCGCTGCGAGGTCCCGGCATGACGTTCGGGTGCGCTTTTTGGACCCAGAGGGCGCATAAAGCGCACCGGAACGAGGTGGTGGGCCGGTGAGCGGTCGCGTCGTCGTCGTCACTGGGGCATCGGCCGGGGTTGGCCGGGCCGCCGCGAAGGCCTTTGCCGCCAGGGGCGACCGCGTCGCCCTGCTCGCCCGCGGCGAGCAGGGCCTCGACGGGGCCGCGAGAGAGGTGCGTGAAGCCGGCGGCGAGGCGCTCTGCCTCCCCACCGACGTCACCCAGCCCGAAGCGGTCGACCGTGCCGCCGAGCGCATCGAGCGCGAGCTCGGCCCGATCGACGTCTGGGTCAACGACGCGATGGCGACGGTGTTTGCTCCCTTCTCCGAGGTCGAGCCGGCTGAGTACCGGCGGGCGACCGAGGTGACCTACCTCGGCTGCGTCTGGGGAACGAAGGCGGCGCTGCGGCGGATGGTGCCGCGCGACCGCGGGGTCGTCGTCCAGGTCGGATCGGCGCTCGCCTTCCGCGGCATCCCCCTGCAGGCGCCCTACTGCGGCGCCAAGCACGCGATCGAGGGCTTCAGCGAATCGGTCCGCGCCGAGCTCCTGCACGACCGCAGCGCGGTGCGGGTCAGCATGGTCCACATGCCGGCGCTGAACACGCCGCAGTTCGAGGTCGGCCGCACCAAGCTGCCGCGCCATCCCCAGCCGGTGCCACCCATCTACCAGCCCGAGGTCGCCGCCAAGGCGATCGTCTGGATCTCCGCCCACCGTCGCCGCCAGCTCTACGTCGGCGCCCCGACCTTGAAGACGGTGCTCGGCAACCGCATCGCCCCCTGGCTCGGCGACCTCTACCTCGCCCGCACCGGCTATGAGGCCCAGCAGACCGATGAACCCGTCGACCCCGGGCGCCCCGACAACCTCTTCGAGCCGGTGCCCGGCGATCACGGCACCCACGGCCGTTTCGACAAGGGCGCCCGCTCGAGCAGCGCGATCACCTGGCTCTCGCGCCACCGCGGGATCCTCGTCGGCCTCACAGCCGCAGGCGGGACGGCAGCCATCGCCCTCGGTCGCTCGCTGCAAAGTAAGGCCCGATGAGCTTCCGGTGCGTTTTTTGCGGTCTATGCCCATATAAGTCGCACCGGAGCGGGGGCGGGCGGTGAGTGAGGCCCAGCCTCCGATCTCGAGCTATGGGCTGATCGGCGATCAGCGCAGCGCCGCGCTCGTCTCCGCCGCCGGCTCGATCGACTGGTGCTGCCTGCCGAGATTCGACTCCGGCGCCCTGTTCGCGCGGTTGCTCGACCCCGGGGGAGGCCATTGCTCGATCGAGGCCGAACGCGTGCTCGGCCGGCGCTACCTGGAGCAGACGCTGGTGCTGGAGACGAAGCTGGCGGGTGAAAATGGCGAGGCGCGCTTGCTCGATTTCTTCGTCAGCGCCGAGGATGCCGAGCGGCCCTGCTTGGTGCGGATCGTCGAGGGGGTGCGGGGGTCGGTGGGGCTCAGGGCCGAGGTTGTGCCGCGCTTCGACTACGGCGCGGTCTCGCCCTGGCTTCGCCGCGCCGGCGGGGAGAACTCCTTCGCGGCGATCGGCGGCGATGACGGCCTGCTGATCCGAGCCGACTTCGAGCTGGTTGTGGTGGACCACCATCGGCTCGAGGGCGAGCTGACAGTCGGCGAGGGCGAACGGCGACGGCTCAGTCTCGGCTACCAGCGGCCCGTCGACCTCGAACCGCTCGAGCGCTTCGAAGGACTCGACCCCGATTGGGTAGACGGCGCGCTCGAGCGGACCGTCGAGCGCTGGCGCGAATGGTTCTCGCGCCTTGACGGCGAGGCCCTGCGCTTCGATGGAGTCGGGCGCTCGGCGGCGGTGCTGAAGGCGCTCAGCTACGAGCCGACCGGCGCGGTCGTCGCCGCGCCGACCACCTCGCTGCCCGAGGCTCGCGACCTCGGCGGCGAGCGCAACTGGGACTACCGCTACAGCTGGGTGCGCGACGCAGCGCTCGCCGCTCACTCACTTGCCGAGCTCGGCTGCGAAGAGGACGCCGACGCCTTCCGCCGCTTCGTCGAGCGCAGCGCCGCCGGCCACGCCGACGACCTGCAGGTCCTCTTCGGGGTCGGCGGCGAGCGACGCCTGGGCGAGGAAGAGCTGGAGCACCTGAGCGGCTACCGCGGCGCTTCGCCGGTGCGAGCCGGAAACGCCGCCGCCGGCCAGTTCCAGCTCGACGCCTACGGCCAGGTCCTCGACCAAAGCTGGAGCTGGCATCGCCGCGGCAACTCGCCCGAGGACGATTACTGGCGCTTCCTCGCCGACCTGGTCGACGCGGCGTGCGAACGCTGGAAAGAGCCCGATCGCGGGATCTGGGAGTGGCGCGGGGAGCCGCGCCACTTCGTCCACTCCAAGGCGCTCGCCTGGTCGGCGATCGACCGCGGCATCCGCATCGCCCGCGACACCGGGCGCGAGGTGCCGGAGCGCTGGCCGGCGGCGCGGGAGGAGGTTCGCGAGGCGATCCTCTCGCGCGGCTATGAGGAGCGGCGCGGGACCTTCGTCGGGGCCTTCGACGCCGAAGACCTCGACGCGGCGCTGCTCCGCCTGCCGGCGGTCGGCTTCCTCGACTGGGACGACGAGCGGATGGTGGGAACGACGGACGCCATCCAGAAGCGGCTCGACCTCGACGGACTGCTGCGCCGCTATGACGTTGATGACGGGATGGCGCCGGAGGGCGCCTTCCTGCCCTGCTCGTTCTGGCTCGCCACCTGCCTCGCCCGCCAGGGCCGCGAAGGGGAGGCGCGGGAAGCATTCGAGCGAGCCGCGGCAACGGCGAACGACCTCGGCCTGCTCGCCGAGGAGTACGACCCAGAACGCGGGCGGATGCTCGGCAACTTTCCCCAGGCGCTCACCCACCTCTCCCACATCGAGGCCGCGCTGGCGCTTGCCGACGAGCGCCCTGGGTAGATGAAGGCCTGTGACCGGGAGCACCCGCCAGGACTTCGACGGTCTCTTCTCGCTCTACCTCGCGGTGGGTCTGGCGGTCGCGCTGATCGTCTTCGCCGCCGTCGCCTTCGCCGTGATCCGCTACCGCGATCGCGAGGGCCGGATCCCGTCGAGGCGCTCGCAGGCAAACGCGCTCGAGGTCGGCGTCGCGGTCCTGATCACGGCAATCGTCGCCTTCCTCGTCTTTCGCACCTTCTCCACCGAGGCCAAGGAGGACGACTCCTCGGCCGAGCCGGTCCGCATCGACGTCACCGCCTTCCAGTGGGGCTGGCGCTTCACCTATCCCGGGCAGGGCGTCAGCGTGGTCGGCAACAGCAACGCGCCGCCGACGTTTGCGGTGCCCGGCGATCGCCCGGTCTCCTTCTCGCTGCGCTCGGCCGACGTGATCCACGCCTTCTGGATCCCCGGCGAGCGCTTCAAGCGCGACGCGATCCCCAGTCGCGTCAACCGCTTCGACCTGGAGTTCGAAGCTCCGGGACGCCAGGAAGGGCTCTGCTCGGAATTTTGCGGCCTGCGCCACAGCGGCATGCGCTTCGACGTCTGGGTCCTCTCCGACGAAAGCTATGAGAGATGGCTGGCGGTGCAGCGGTAGCCCTCCCCGCCGAGCGCGCGGTCGGCTGGCTGGCGAGCACCGATCACAAGCGCACGGCGGCGAAGATCGGCGTCGCCTCGTTCTTCTTCTTCGGCCTGAGCGGCCTGTTGGCGCTGCTGATGCGCGCCGAGCTCGCCCAGCCGGGGTTGCAGTTCGTCTCCGACCACGCCTACGACGAGCTCTTCACGATGCACGGCGCGGGGATGATCTACCTCTTCCTCACCCCGGCGGCGCTGGGGCTGGGGCTCTACCTGGTGCCGCTTCAGGTCGGCGCGGCCGAGGTCGCGGCGCCGCGCTTGGCGCTCGGGGGCTTCTGGCTCTATCTCTGCGGCGGGCTGGCGATGTACTCGGGCTTCCTCACCGATTCGGGGGCGGGCAGCGACACCTGGACGGCGACGATCCCGCTATCGAGCAGCACCCACACGCCAGGGGTGGGCATGGACCTCTGGGTGATCGGGGTCGGCCTCGCCGTCCTCGGCTCGCTGCTGATCGCGCTGACGATCCTGCTCACCATCGTCCGCCTGCGGGCGCCGGGGATGACGATGCTGCGGCTGCCGGTCTTCAGCTGGACGATGCTGGTCACGACCTTCATGGTCGTGGCGTCCTTCCCGGTGATGGTCGTCGCGATGGCGCTGCTGCTCGCCGAACGCCACCTCGGCGGCGTCTTCACCGGAGCCACCGGCTCGATCGCCTACCAGCACCTCTTCTGGTTCTATGGGCACCCGGTCGTCTACGTGATGTTCTTCCCCTTCGTCGGCGCCGTCGCCGAAGTCGTCGCCACCTTCTCGCGCAAGCGCTTCTTCGGCTATCGGGCGCTGGTCTTCTCCCTGCTGCTTTTCACCGCGCTCTCGATGGCGGTCTGGGGCCACCACATGTTCGTCACCGGGGCGGTGCAGAACCAGTACTTCTCGCTCACCTCGCACCTGCTCGCGGTGCCTGCGGGGATCGAGTACCTTGACCTGATCGCGACGATGATCGGCGGCGCGATCCTCCTGCGCACGCCGATGCTCTTCGCGCTCGGCTTCATCTGCCAGTTCCTGATCGGCGGGCTGACCGGGATCATCGTCGCCTCGCCGCCGCTCGACTACCACGTCAACGGCAGCTTCTTCATCGTTGCCCACTTCCATTACACGCTGTTCGCGGGCAGCCTCTTCGGCCTCCTCGCCGGCGTCCACTACTGGTTCCCCAAGGCCAGCGGGGCGATGCTGCGCGAAGGGCTCGGCAAGGCAAGCTTCTGGCTGCTCGTCGTCGGGGCGAACGTCACCTTCTTCCCGATGTTCTTCCTCGGCTTCGAGGGGATGCCAAGGCGCGTGCCCGACTACGCGCCGCGCTTCGGCGACCTCAACCTGCTCTCCTCGATCGGCGCCGGCGTGATCGCGCTCGGCATCCTCGCCTTCCTCGCCAACGTCTGGATCTCACTGCGCCATCGGGTCCCGGCCGGAGAGGACCCCTGGGATGGCCAGACGCTGGAGTGGGCGACCAGCTCGCCGCCACCCCGCCACAACTTCGACTCGCTGCCGCCGGTCACCTCTCACGCGCCGCTGCTCGACCGCCGCGAGGCCAAAGAGGGGGCGCCGGCATGAAGAGCGCAAGCGCGCCGCTGCTCGCCTGGGGCTGCCTGCAGCTCCTGCTCGGCGCCGGCCTTGCCGCCTTCTCCGAAGGCGCCCCGGCGCTGCTCTTCCTCGCCGCGGCGGCGCCGGTCCTCTGCCTGGCGGCCTGGAACCGGGTCCGTCCGGCAAGCGAGGACCCGCGGCTTTTGCCCTCCCTCAGCGTTCCGGTCGTGGTCCTCGCGCTTGGCGTGGCGCTGGCGGCCCTCGGGCTCACCGCGGGGCTGTGGCTCTGCCTCGTCGGCGGGGAGATCGCGCTCTTCGGCGCGGTGTGGCTGGGGCGGGAGCTGAAGGAGGAGCGCCGATGGGGACGGTGATCGGCCTGGTCCTCCCCTCGCTGGCTCTGCTCGGGTGCTACCTCGGCCTCGCCTGGCGGGTTCGCTGGCCCGCGGCGAGAACGATGAGCTTGGGCGCCGGGCTCTGCGCACTCGTCGCCGGACTCGCGGTCGATGACGTCTCCCTCCCCGCCCACATGGCGGGCCATGGCGTCATCGTGGCGATCGCCGCGCCGCTTCTCATCCTCGGCCGGCCGGTGACGCTGTTGCTGCGCGCCCTGCCGGTGCCCGCGGCGCGCGAGCTGGCGGCGGCGCTTCGCTCCCGGGCCCTGCGGGCGGCGCTCTGGCCCCCGCTCGCCTTCCTCGCTTTCGTCGCCACCCAGCTCGCCTTCCACCTCACGCCGCTCTTCGGCGAGGCCCTGCGTGACGGCCCCCTGCACGAGGTCGAGCATCTGCTCTTCCTGGTCACCGCGCCTTGGCTGTGGAGCGTCTGCCTTGCGGTCGAGCCATTGCCCAACCGCTGGCCGGCGCTGGCACGGGCCGGCCTGTTGATCGGGGCGATGATGCTCTCCGACATCGGCTCGGTGAAGCTGATGGTCGACGGCGAGGCGGCGGCCGGCGCGGCGATGACCGTCTCGATGATGCCGCTCGGCTTGGGGGCCGCCGCGCTGCTCTGGCACGAGCTGCTGCGTGAAGAGCGCCGCGCAGCCCACCAGGAGGCGCTCCATGCGGCCTAAGCGAATCGCTACCCTCGCGCTCGCCCTCCTCCTCAGCATCTTCGCGATCGCGGCCTGGGCGCAGCCTCCCCGAGCGACCCCGCCAGGAAGGGTGTCTGAGCTTGACCGCCATATAGATGGTCAAACTCACACACCCCCCCTTGAACGAGAGGGCAGGCGCCTCTTCGAAGAAGGGTGCTCGAGCTGTCATGGCTTCGACGGGGGTGGTGTGCCGGGACAAGCGCCTTCCCTCCTCGAAGCCGGGGAAGCGGCCGCCGACTTTTACCTGCGCACCGGGCGGATGCCGCTCGATCAGGTCGGCGAGGAGCCGCTGCGCGGCAAGCCGCGCTACTCCGAGCATCAGATCCGCGCCCTCGATGCCTACGTTGGCTCGCTCGGGCCCGGCCCGGCGATTCCGCTGGTGCGGCCGCAGCAGGGCTCGCTCAGCGAAGGGATGCGGCTCTTCACCGACTCCTGCGCCGGCTGCCACGGGGTCGGCGGCAAGGGCGGCGTCGCGATCGGCGCCTACGCCCCCCCGCTCGGCGAAGCGACGCCGACCGAGGTCGGCGAGGCGATCCGGGTCGGCCCCTACGTGATGCCGCGCTTCTCAGAAGCCCAGCTAGACCAGGCCGACCTCGACTCGATCGCCCGCTACGTGCAGCTGACCCAGGACCCCGACGACGCGGGCGGCTTCGGCGTCGGCCACATCGGCCCGGTGCCGGAGGGCCTGGTCGCCTGGTTCGCGGCGATCGCGGCGCTGCTCCTCATCGCCCGCCTGATCGGCGAGCGAAACGAGGGCGGCGAGCAAAGCGGCGACGAAGATGGTCGAGCGTGAGATTGCTCTTGACCACCTTGCGCTGGGCCTGGCGCTTCGCTCTGGCGGCGGTCGTCCTCCTCTTCAGTCGTCGCGGCGAGCGCAAGGTCGTGCGCGAGCTGCCGGCGAGCCCCAGGGCCGAGGGCGCCGTCGCGGCCCTGCTCTTCGGCGCCGGCCTCGCGGGATTCGCCTTCGTCCTCGTCTACGCCTTCGACGGCGCCGACACCCAGCTCCTCGGCGTGGCGATCGCCCTCGCCTTGGGCCTCATAGGCGCCGCCCTGATCCTCGCCGCCGGTCGGGTCCTGCCCCAGGAACAAGCCGAGGAGGAGCGGCCACGGTTCGCGGTCCCCGCCGAAGGGGAGGAGCGTCGTCGCGACGAGGAGGTCGAGCGCGCCGGGCTCGCCGTGCGCGAAGGCCTCGACGGCGTCACCCGCCGCCGCCTGCTCGGCAGCGCGGGGGCGGCCGCCGGGCTCGGGCTCGGCGCTGCGGCGCTGACGCCGCTGGCCTCGCTCGGGCCGCACGTCGGCAAGCTGCTGGAGGAGTCGCCCTGGCGGGAGGGCACCGCTTTGGTCGAGGAGAACGGCCTGCCGGTGCGCGCGGGCGAGCTCGAGGTCGGCTCCTTCCTCACCGCCTTCGCCGCGGGCGCCGACAAACGCGACCTCGCCGCGGCGGTGGTCGTGGTGCGGGTCGAGGAAAGCGCACTGGAACTGCCGCCCGAGCGCCGCGACTGGGCCCCGCAGGGGCTGCTTGCCTTCTCGAAGATCTGCACCCACGCGCAGTGCGCGGTCAGCCTCTTTCGCTATCCGCTCTATCCCGAACGCTCGCCGGGCCCAGCGCTGGTCTGCCCTTGTCACTACTCGACCTTCGACGTGCTGAGCGGCGGCAACCGCGTCTTCGGCCCGGCGGTGCGGCCGCTGCCTCAGCTGCCGCTTCGGATCGAAGCCGGACGCCTGGTGGCCGCCGGCGAGCTCTCGGGCCCGGTCGGCGCGTCCTGGGGCGGGGTGAGGGAAGGGTCGTGATCCGCCGCGGCGTTCGCTTCCTCGATCAGCGCGCCGGCGCCGGCTCGGCGCTGGGCAAGGCGCTGCGCTACGTCTTCCCCGATCACTGGACCTTCCTCTTCGGCGAGATCGCGCTCTACTCGTTCCTGATCCTCGTCGCGACCGGGATCTACCTGACCCTGTTCTTCGAGCCCTCGAGCTCGCAGATCGTCTATCACGGTTCCTACGCGCCGCTGCAAGGCCAGGAGATGTCGAAGGCCTACGCCTCCGCCCTCAACCTCTCCTTCGAAGTCCGCGCCGGTCTTCTGATCCGCCAGGTCCATCACTGGACGGCACTGGTCTTTCTCGCGGCGATCGTCCTTCACCTGATGCGGATCTTCTTCACCGGCGCCTACCGCAAGCCGCGCGACCTCAACTACTACGTCGGCCTGACGATGCTGGTCCTCGCGGTCGTCGAGGGCTACGCGGGCTACTCGCTGCTCGACGACCTGCTCTCGGGGATGGGCCTCGCGATCGGCAACGCCGTCGCCCTCTCGGTGCCGGGGATCGGCGGCCAGCTCGGCACGCTGATCTGGGGCGGGCGCTTCCCGGGAACCGGCGCCTTCTTCTCACGCCTCTACATCGCCCACGTTCTGATCTTCCCGGTGCTGATCGGCTCGCTGATGGCGCTCCACCTGGCGCTGATCGCGATCCCCAAGCACACCCAGTTCCGCGGCCGGGGGCGAAGCGAGGCAAACGTGATCGGCACGCCGCTGTGGCCAGGCTACGCGTTGCGCTCGCTCGGTCTCTTCTTCTGCACCGCGGCGGTGCTCTTCACCCTCGGCGGCCTGGCGCAGATCAACCCGATCTGGCAGTGGGGACCGTATGCGCCCTACCTAGGCACCAACGGCGCCCAGCCCGACTGGTACCTGGGCTGGCTGATCGGGGCGCTGCGACTGGTCCCCCACTTCGACGTAGTGATCAGCGGCTACACGCTGATCCCAGGCCCCTTCTGGGGCGGCGTCCTCTTCCCGGCCGTGGTCTTCGGCTTCCTCTACGCGTGGCCTGCGATCGAGCGCCGCCTGGAAGGCGACCGCGTCCAGCACAACCTTCTCGACCGTCCGCGCGACAACCCGCGGCGCACCGCGATCGGCGCCGCGCTCTTCGCCTGGGTGACGACGATCTTCTTCGCCGGGGCCGCCGACCGCGCCTTCGTCCAGCTGGGGGTGCCCTACGAAGGCCAGCTCTGGGGCTACCGGGCGGCCTCGATCCTGGTGCCGATCGCCGCCTACTTCCTCGCCCGGCGCGTCTGCGAGCGCCTGCGCGAAGGCGAGGAGCACCCCGGGCGTGGGTCGGACGCGCGGACGGTGGCCCGCAACCGCGAGGGCGGCTTCGAGGAGCTTGGGCCCGCAGGCGCCCCAGGTGTCGCCGATGCCGATCCTGGGTAGGAGGGCGTCATGTACTTCATCCCCTTGATCGCGATCCTCTTGATCGCCCTGGCGATCTTCTTCTCGCCGATCTTCGCGGTGATCATCTTCATCTTCTTCCTGATCGGGCTCGGCGCCTACAAATTCCTCGGCCGCGGTGCCGAGCCAGAGCATGCGCCGCCGCCCAAGGAGACCACGCCGCCGGCAAACACGCCGGGCGCGGCGACCACCGCGACCGGATCCTCGGATGAGGACTCCGGGCTGTGGGGCGAGACCTGGCCCGAGCAGCGCCAAGGCGAGGAACCCTCCTAGCGCAGGACTTCATCGCGACGTGACCAAACTCGGCTGCACGCTCTCAAGCGAGGAGTTCGACGCTCCAACCCTCGTCGCCCAGAGCCCGACCGAGCTGATCGCCACCGCTTCGTGCTGGGCATCTCGGTCGGCGGGGCCTCACGCGCTAGCGGAACGGACACCCCGGACTTCCATCGCACCTTCAAGCCCCAGCCAAGGCCGAGCGTTCGTGGGCTGGCCCAGACCGGCGCCTACTGGGCTACCGTGAGCTGGTGCTGATCATCGGATTGGACCACGTTCAGGTTGCCGCGCCGATCGGAAGCGAGGCCGATGCGCGGCGCTTCTACGGAGGATTGCTTGGGCTCGATGAGCTAGAGAAGCCCGAGGCGCTCCGGGGTCGCGGCGGCGCCTGGTTCGCCTGCGGCGCCCATCAGCTTCACATCGGCGTGACAGAGGACTTCTCGCCGGCGACGAAGGCCCACCCTGCGCTCTTGGTCCGCCCTGCCGATCTCGATCCGATTGCCGAGCGACTGACGGCGGCCGGCAGCACCGTGCAATGGGACGACGCGATCCCCGGCACACGCCGGTTCTACACCGCAGACCCGTGGGGCAACCGGATCGAGCTGATCGGCGCCGACTGAGCGCCGATCAAAAGGCGTCCAGGGCCGGCGCCACCTTCGCGTCGGAGCCGTCGGGCATCGTGCCGGGCGTGACGCCCGTGAACTCGCCGGAGATCTTTCCGTGCGAGACGGCGAGGCGCAGGAAGCCGTATTCGCTGGCGTTGCCGTACTCGAAGGTGATTCCGTCGGCGACCTCCTCCCCCGGTTTGGCGTCTTTGGCCAGCAGGTGCAGGTTGTGGTAGCCGGAGTTGCCGATCACGACATAGGCGATCTTCCTGTCGCCGTAGACTCGCGAGAAGCGCTGGTAGTCGTGAACGTGGCCGGAGAGCACCATGTCGGGCGCGCGACCCGAGCCCTCGAAGGCCCGATCGAGCGCTTTGATCATCTGTTCGCTGCCTCCGTGGTGGGCATCGACGCTATAGGGAGGATGGTGCAGCGCGACGATCAGGGGCTTGTCCTGCGGCGCCGCGGAGAGCTCGGCGGCGAGCCATTCGACCTGGCCTTTTTCCAGGTGCCCGCCGGGGGGGACGTTGCTGTAAAGGCCGACGATGGTCAGCGCATCGAGCGCCAGGGTCCAATAGCAATAGGGCTGGGTCTGCGTGTGGCGGCCGAACTCCAGGTGCGGATCGCTGGGCGGGATCGAGGGCGCCTTGTCGCAGAAGTTCGCCATGAAGCCGTCGAGCGGTAAGCGCCCTGTGTCGTCGCCTTTGTGATCGCCGTCGTGGTTTCCGGGGATCCCGACGATCGGCGCGCTCAGATGCGCATAGGGCTCGTAGAACTGGTGTGGGTACTCCCATTCTTCGCCGTAGAAGTAGACAATGTCCCCCACTGAGTAGACGAACGCCGGCTGTGGCGGCGGCGCCTCCTGCATTGCGTAGGAGACGGCGTTCTGCGGGCCCGGAGCCTTGACTCCCCCGTGGTCGCCGATGACGAAGAAGGAGATCTCGTCCGAGTCCGCGATCCCGACGTCAGCGGCGCCGACGCGTCCCGGCGTGCCATCGGGCAGCGGCTGGATATCGCCTTCGGGGTGACTCTTCTGAAGCTGCTCGGCGGCGGTGGCGCCGCTGCTCATTCCAATTGCGCGATCCATGTCTTCCTTTCCGCTCTTCGAAGGGCCGCGGAGCCGGGGCCCGAGGATCGCTAAATCTATATTGAATGAGTTAATATTCTCAAGTAACAACCCGTGAAACGGCGCCGAGCCAAGTACGCCGGGCAGCGCGGACCAGGCGCGACAGAGATAGTTCCCCGCGTGCTCGCGATACCCAGCCCGGCGCCCTGGGGCGAGCCGGGGCCAGGGCTGCTCAAGCGGGTGATTCGCACCACCCATGCCTGGGGTACGCTCGGGCCATGAACAAACCACTCAGCACCGATCAAGCGGCGATGCTCTACGGCAACCGGTTCCTCACCGAGGACGCCCCCGACGCCGTCTTCCCGCCAAGCGGCATGTCGGCCCTCGACGCGATGCGCCTGGTCGACGAGGAACTCGCCCTCGAGGGTGACCCGCAGCGCAACCTGGCTACCTTCGTGACGACCTGGATGGAGCCCGAGGCGGAGCGGATCATCGGCGAGAACCTCTACCGCAACTTCATCGACCATGCCGAGTACCCGATCTCGGCCGAGGTCGAGCAGCGCTGCATCCGCATGCTAGCCGACCTCTACCACGCTCCCGGCGAGACGACCGGCGCCCGCACTCAGGGCTCCTCGGAGGCGATCATGCTCGGCGCGCTCTCGCTGAAGTGGAAGTGGAAGCAGCGCCGCGAAGCCGAATCGAAGCCGATCGAGAAGCCGAACCTGATCTTCGGCGGCGACGTGCACGTGGTCTGGGAGAAGTTCTGCCGCTACTTCGACGTCGAGCCGCGGATCGTGCCGCTGCAGGAAGGCAAGTACGTGATCGGGCCGGAGGACGTCGAGCCCCACATCGACGAGAACACGATCGGCGTCGCCGCCGTGCTCGGCACCACCTTCACCGGCCATGCCGACGACATCGTCGGGATCAACAAGCTCCTGGTCGACCTCAGGGGCGACAAGGGACTCGACGTGCCGCTGCACGTCGACGGCGCCAGCGGCGGCTTCGTCTGGCCCTTCCTCTATCCCGACTCCGAGTGGGACTTCCGGCTCGAGCAGGTGCGCTCGATCAACGTCTCCGGGCACAAGTTCGGGCTCGTCTACCCCGGCGTCGGCTGGCTCGTCTTCCGCGAGAAATCCGACCTCGCCGAGGACCTCGTCTTCTACGAGAATTACCTGGGCAAAACAGACGCCACCTTCACCCTCAACTTCTCCACCGGCGCCTCGATGGTCCTCGCCCAGTACTACAACTTCGTCCGCTACGGGCGCGAGGGCTACGCCTACATCATGAAGGCGATGCAGGCCAACGCCCGCGTCCTCGCCGACAAGCTCAAGGCGAGCGACGACTTCGAGCTGATCGGCGACGGCGAGGAGCAGCTGCCCCTGGTCGCCTTCAGGCTCGCCGGGGAGAAGAGCTACGACGAGTTCGACCTCTCCTGGCAGCTCTCGGCGGAGCGCGGCTGGATGCTGCCCGCTTACACGATGCCGCCCAAAGCCGAAGACGTGAAGGTCCTGCGGGCACTGGTCAAGCAGACGCTCAGCCGCGAGCAGGTCGACCGCCTCGCCGACGACATTCAACAGGCATGCGCGACGCTGGAGAAGAAGGGCGGCGCCCACCCCTCCGAGCGCAAGAAGGTCAAGACCGGCACCGGGTACTGACGGAGCGATCGGGGGTCGGGAGGCCTCGGCCAACTTACCGCTAGCTACCGTCGATCCACTTGACTTAGGCGCCGAGCTGCGTGCCCGTCGGCGTCACCGCGGTTCCTCCACCTCGATCCGGCCATCGTCGGCGGCGGCTTTCAGGGCCGCGTAGTCACGTTCGTTCTGGTCGGCGTAGGTCTCGGCGAAAGCGGCGATCGCCTGGTCGAAGATCTCGCCTTTGCCGAGATAGGAGGCGATCGCGATGCGATCGCCGCTGCGGGCGTGAGCGTGGGCCAGGGTCGTGCCGCAGATCTCGGCGTAGGCGGTGAGGGCGCGGAGATCCATGTTCTCGACCTTGGCCGAGCCCTTCTGGTCCCAGAGCTGGCGCACGTAGAAATCGCGCTGCTCGCCGTCGATGCCCCTCGCCTTGACCCAGCCGAGCAGAATGTCGCTGGCGGCCTGGGTCAGGCGCTGACCCTGCACGACGCGCTCCCCCTGGTTCTCGAAGGCGCTCGGCGCCGCGTAGGGCTCGAGCACGGAGCGCTGGGCTTCCTTGGCTTGCAGGAAGAGCGGATCGCCGCCGTCACGGCCAAGCATCAGCACGACGAAGGCGCGGGTGCCGACGCTGCCGACGCCGACCACCTTGAGCGCCGCGTCGACGAAGCGGTAGCCGTCGAGCAGGACGCGGCGATCCTCGGAAAGCGTGGCACGGTAGTCGGCAATGATTTTCAGCACGGCCGCTTCGACGCCGACGTCCTCGTCGACCAGCTCGTCGATCGGCACGATCAACGGCGGTTCGCTGACGATGCGCAGCTCGCCGTCGACTTCGCGGGTCAGCTTGGAGAGGGCGCGCATCCTGTCCTTGGCGCGGGCCTTATCCAGGTTGCGGCGGAAGTTGCTGGCCTCCCTCTCCCCGACGGCCGACTCCCAGCCCCTGGCGATCGAGTCCACGTCCATCTTCGTGTACCAGACCTCGAGGTTGCCGAGACCGGCCATGCGCCGCATCGCCCGCCGGTACTCCCCGGCCATCGCTGCAACGGTCACCAGCCGCTCGCGGCCCTTGAAGCCGCGCTCGCGCCCTGCCACGGCGAAGCTCGCTGCGAGCCGCATCACGTCCCACTCCCAGGGCCCCGGCAGGGTCTCGTCGAAGTCGTTGACGTCGAAGACGAGCTCGCGATCGGGCGAGGCGTAAGCGCCGAAGTTGGAGAGGTGGGCGTCGCCGCAGAGCTGCACCTCGAAGCCGCTTCGCAACGCGCTCGCGAGGTCTGCCGCCATCACCGCCGCGGCGCCGCGGTAGAAGGCGAAGGGCGAGGCCAGCATCCGCCCGTAGCGCAGCGGCACCAGCTGGCCGACCCGCGAGACGGCCTGAGCCTCGAGCAGCTCGACCGGGTCCGCGCGATCGGCGGCGGGCACCCAATCGCCGTGGCCCGAGCGCGGCCCCTCGGCACGGGCCGCCTTGCCGGCGGCGGCGCGCTCCTCGAGGGTGCGATGCCCGTGCTTGGGATCGAGCATGTTCAGACCGTAGCCGGCTCGGGGTCCGGCTGGGGCGGGTCCGGCCCCGCCTGCAGCTGGTCGAAGCGTTGCGTGGGCAGCCGTCGCGCCGTCCAAAGCGAAGCAAGGCTGAGGAAGGCAGCGAAGAGAAAGGCGGTCTTGAGCGCCTTCAGCTGGGCGTCTTCGTAGTGCTGAACCAGGATGTCGACGGTCGCGGCATCGACCCCGGCGGCCGATGCACCGGCCCGAACGTCGGCGGCGGCGACGAAGCTGCCACCGGCGCTGAGCTGGGTCTCAACCCGACTGCTGACGTCAGCGGAGACGCGAGCGTCATCGGCAACATTGCTGGTGAAGGCGGCGATCAGGCCGGTGATCACGATCGCGCCGAGCAGGGCGGTGCCCAGCGAGGAACCGAGCTGTTGGGCTGTGGTCTGCAGGCCGCCGGCCTCGCTGCGATCGCCGTCCCCGACCGCGGATTGGACCACGTTGCCGAGCTGGGAGACGATCAGCCCCATGCCGACCCCGAGCACCCCCATCGCGATCAGGAAGGGTGCGTTGTCGAGCTCGGGCTCGATCGTCGCCAGCAGCATCAGGATCGCGGCGAAGACGACCAGCAGGCCGCTGCGGACGAGCGGCCGCGGAGCGAACCGCGTGGCCAGGGCCGAGCCGGCGATCGCGGTGAGGAAGAGTCCGGCCGAGGTGGGAAGCATCCGCACCCCGGTTTCAAGCGCGTCGAGACCGAGCACCACCTGCAGGTAGAGCGGGATGGTGAAGAAGACGCCCATCAGGATCACGTTCTGGGCGAGGAACATCGAGACTCCGCCACGCAGTTGGGATATGCGCAGCAGCGGCAGGTGCACGAGCGGGTCCTGGCCGAGTCGTTCGCGGCGCCGCTCCCAGGCAACGAACCCGGCCAGGACCAACGCCCCGGCCCCGATCACGAACGGGGTAAGCGAGAAGCCGAAGGGCGTGATCGGCGAGCTGCGCGGCGCCAGCCAGCCCCAGTTGCTCGACTGCAGGACACCGAAGACGAGCAGGGCCAGGCCCGAGGCGGAGAGCACACCGCCGACCCAGTCGAGGCTGGGCGTCGCCCCCTCCCGCTTCGGCTCGCGGATCATCCGCGAGCCCAGCAGGATGCCCAAGGCCACGACGACCTCGCCGAGGAAGACCACCCGCCAGCTCAGCTCCGTGGTCGCCCAGCCGCCGAGGATCGGGCCGACGGCGATCCCGGCGCCGGCGACTCCGCCCAGCACGCCGTAGGCGATCGCCCTTTTACTGCCCTCATAGCTGCCCGCAACCAGAGCGAAGAGCGCCGGCATCACCAGCGCCGCGCCGATCCCCTCGAGGATCGACCAGCCCAGCATCAGTGACGGCACACTCCAGGAGGCGGCGGTGAGGCCGGAGCCGACCGCGTAGATACAGGTGCCGATGACGAAGGCGCGACGCCGTCCCCAGATATCGCCGAGCTTGCCGCCGATCAGCATCAGCCCGGCCATGACCAGCGCGTAGAGCGCGATCACGGCCTGGATCGTCGTCACCGTGGTATCGAAGTCTTCGACCAGCTGCGAGATCGCGACGTTCATCACCGCTTGGTCCAGGACCATCAGGAACTGGGCGGCGCCGAGAACAACCAGAACTCCCCACTTGCCCATCGCTCAGCTCACCAGTCCGGCGATGCCGCGGATGATCAGGAGCGCGGCGAGCACGACAGCGACCCATATCCCGGCGCGGCGACCATTGCGGGCGAGCCAGTCGCGAAAGCCGTCGACAGCGCCCTGGGTCGCCTCGGGCCTGAGCATGTAGCCGACAAGGGGCACCTCCAGCAGCAGCTGTTGGACCAGGCAGAAGCCGATGACCACCAGCGCGGTCGGCAGCGCGGCGACCCCAAGTTTGTCGATGTGGCTGAGCCCGGTCAGGTAGGAGACGCCGGGGAAGCTGAGCAGGAGCCCGACGACGAAGGCGATCCTCGGCGAGCCGCGGCCGAGCAGACGCATCGGCAGCGGTTCCTTCTTCTCCCTCCCGTTCTTCGCCTGCTTGGCGACCTTGCGCCTTTCGCGGCGTTCGCGCAATGGCTGGTCGCGGTCGGTGCCAAGGACGTAGCCGACCAGCAGCAGCAGAGCCCCGATGACGAGGTCCTCGACCGGCCCGATCGTCTGCTTGCTCGTCCTGACCGCATCCGAGTCATGCAGGGCGAAGACGATCGCCAGCCCGATCGTGATGCTGGTCGTGTAGGCACCGAGCAGGTAGCCGAGCATCAACCGCTTCGGGTGCTCGGTCAGCAACATCAGCGTCACCGCGGCGAGCAGGGTCGGGTTGAACATCGCCAGCAACGAGAGCAGGAAGATCTGGCCGAGGTCACTCACGAACAGCGCTCGCAGAGGCCGCGCAGGACGACGTCGTGGTCGGTGACCTCGAAGTTGAGTTCGCCCGAGAGCTTGGAGATCGCGCGCTCGAGCGAGGGGTCCTCGAAGGGGACCATGCGGCCGCAGCGGCGGCAGATCGCGTGGTGGTGGTGTTCGCCGCCGGGCTCGACCCGCTCGTAGCCGGCGGTGCCACGGGTCACCTCGAGGCGCTGCAGGAGGCCGAGCTGCTCGAGCTGCTCGAGCGCGCGGTAGACGCTGGCGCGGCCGACGGCGGGTTTGCGGCGCCGCAGCTCGTCATCCAAATCCAGGGCGGTGACGGCGCAGTCGTGGCCGGCCAGCGCCTCGACCACGGCGGTGCGGGCGCCGCCCCGGCGATAGCCCGCCTGCTGCAGGGCATCGAGTGCATGCTCGGCCCAGGCGCTGTAGACCTTGGTCGGCATCTCAGCTGATCGTAACCTCCGCCTCGGCAGGTGCCGCGTGTCGCGACGCGCGCAGACGAGCGCGCAGCGCGGCGAAGGCGAAGGCGGCAGTGGCGAGCGCGACCACCGCGAAGCTTGGCGGCAGGGAGGGAACCGCATAGCAAAGCGCCAGCCCACCCCACATCGAGGCGAGGGCCAGGCCAGCCGACAGCGCCAGGCCCTGCCACGGGTTGTCGGTCAGCAGCCGCGCCGCGCCGCCCGGGGCGGCAAGCAGGCCGAGCAGCAAGAGAGCGCCGATCGCCTGGGTGGCCTCCGCCGCTACGACCGCAAGCAAAGCGAAGAAGCCGATCCCCACGGCGCGCAGGGGCAGGCCGAGGCTGCGCGCGACGTCTGGGTCGAGCGAGCCGAACAGAAGCGGCCGGGCGATCGCCAGCAGGGCCAGGGCGGCGAGGATCGCGATCCCTGCGCCAAGGCGAGCGTCGGCCGCAGAGAGGCCGAGGATCGAGCCGAAGAGCACGCGCACCGCGGCGGTTCCGTCCGAGCCGCTCGAGCCGCTGACGAAGATCGAGAGGAAGAGCGCGCCGAGGCCGAGGACCCAGGCAAAGACCGAGCCGATCACGACATCGTCTGGACGGGACCGATCGCCGAGCAGACCCATCGCCATCGCCACGGCAATCGTCGCAGCGAAGAGGCCGAGCCTGATGTCGATCCCGGCCGCGGCGGCGGCGAGCGCCCCGGTGAAAGCGACGTGGCTGAGCGCGTCGCCGGCAAATACCTGGCTGCGCAGGACGACGAAGTAGCCGACGAGACCGCAGGCGAGCGCGACGAAGGTACCGGCGAGATAGGCGTTGCGCATGAACTCGTGGGCGAGCATCAGGCAGGCGCTCCCAACGGCTGCTGATCGCGGCGGGCGAGGGCGCCGCGGATGAGCCGGACCGCGACGTAAAGGCCAAAGGAGATGCTCGTCACCCAGAACCCCACCGGATAGGGCGAGAAGTAGGCAACGCCGAGGCCGAGCCAGGTGACCGCCAGGGCAAGTGCCACCGACAGCGCCAGGCCCCACCCCGGCCGTGAGGTGATCTGCTGCGCCGTCGCTGCCGGGGTCACCAACAGGGCGAAGACCAGCAGCGCGCCGGTGATCTCGGCCGTCGCCGCGACCGCGAGGCCAAGCAGCAGCAGGAAGACCAGGGACAGGGCGCCGGTCGGCACGCCGGCGGCGCGGGCGACGGAGCCGTCGACCGAGGCGAAAAGCAGCGGCCGCCCGACCGCGGCAAGCGCTGCGAGCGCCGCCACGGCGATCCACAGCAACGTCTGCACCTGACCCGCGGTGATCCCGAGGAAGGTGCCGAAGAGCAGCGACTCCAACCCGGTGAGCTGGCCGCCATAGAGGCTGACGAAGAGAAAGCCGAGGCCGAGGCCGAAAGCCTGAACGGTGCCGATCGCTGCGGACTCGCTGCTGAGGCCGTCGTGCTCGGCACGACCGATCAGCGAGAGCGAGAGCGCCCCCAGACCGCAGGCGCCAAAGTAGCCGAGCGCGATCGGCAAGCCCGCCAGCGTCGCCCCGGCGGCCCCCGGGAAGGCGATCACCGAAAGGGTGTGGCCGGCAAAGGTCTGGCGCCGCAGCACCATGAACCAGCCGATCGCTCCCGCCATCGCGGCGACGATCGCGCCCGCCTGCAGCGCCTGCGCCATGAAGGGGAATTCGGTCAGCTGCCCGAAGTCGCTGACCGGATTCCAGGAGAGGCTGGCGAGCTCAGTGCTCATGGCCGTGGCGGGGATGGTGATGGGCCGGCGGCTCGGGGGTTCCGACGACGACCAGGCGCCCATCGGAAGTCTCCAGCACCTCGATCGGCACCCCGTAGAGGCGGCTCAACGTGGCGTCGGTAATGACCTCGCGCGGCGCTCCCTCCACTCCATGCCCTCCGGCGAAGTAGACGACCCGGTCGAGGTAGCCGAGAATCGGGTTGACGTCGTGAGCGACCAGCAGGACCGCAACGCCCTCGCTCTCGCAGATTCGCTGGACGAGCCCGGCGACCGCGCTCTGATTGCTGAGGTCGAGGCTGTCCAGTGGCTCGTCGAGCAGCAGCATCCGCGGGCGGCGCACCAGCGCCTGGGCGATCAGCAGCCGCTGCTGCTCTCCTCCCGAGAGCGCGCCGATCGGGCGCGATGCGTAGGCACCCGCGCCGACCAGCTCGATCATCTCTTCGACCTGGCGACTTGCCCGCCGGCTCGATCGGCTGAGGGCAGCAGGCAGCGGGAAGCCCCAGCTGGAACCGTCGAGGCCGAGCCGGACGACGTCGATGCCGCGAATCTTCGTGCCGGAGTCGAAGCCACGTCGCTGCGGCAGGTAGCCGATCCGGGAGTTGGCCCCGCCCGGCGGCCCGCCGAGCACCGTCGCGCGACCCTCGCTCAGCGGCAGCAGGCCGAGCACGACGTCGAGCAGGGTGGACTTGCCGGCCCCATTCGGCCCCAGCACCGCGACGAATTCGCCCTGGCGAATCGTCAGATCGACGCCAGACCAGACTGGGCGAGCGCCACGTCTGGCGGTCGCCCCTTCGAGTCGAATCGCATCCTCGGCGCCATGGCGGACGCCGGCCACCACGTTGGCTCTCTTGCTCAATTTCGCGCTCAGCCTCCCGCGGCCTTTGCAAGCGCCGCGTCCAGCCCTTCGAGCTCCTCGACCATCCAAGCCTGGAAGCTGCCTCCTTCGGGCGTCAGCGTCTCCGTGACCGGGGCGACCGGGATCCCCGCCGCCCTTGCCGCGTCGTTCAGCCGCTGCACGTCGGGGGTTGCGTTCTGGCTGTTGTAGATCCAGACCTCGATCTGCTTCTCGGCGATCTGCTTGTCGGCCGTGGCCTTATCGGCGGGAGTCGGTTCGGTTCCCTCGGCGATCCCGTCCATGAAGCCCTTCGGGGTGATCAGCTTCAAGCCCAGAACCGGCGCCAGCGGTTCGAAGATGCTCTCCGAGGCCCCTGCCGGGGTGCCCGAGTAACGAGACCTGATCCGGGAGATCAGGCCGTGGTATTCGGCGAGCCCCTTGGCTTCGAAGGTCGTTCGCCGCTGTTCGAAGTAGGAATCGTGGCCGGGGTCGGCCTGCTTGTAGTCGGCGACGATCCCTGTGATCACCTTCCGCACCGAGGTCGGCGAGTACCACTGGTGAGGATTGTCGCCGTCCTCGAGCCCGAGCAGGTCTCCCACGGTGAGCTCGACCCGGTCCGGTTCCGGATTGGCGGACAGCAGCTTCGAGGCCCATTCGTCGTAGCCGATCCCGTTGACGATCGCCATCTGGGCACCCGCCATCGCGCGCGCGTCTTCGCTGGTCGGTTCGTAGTCATGCGGGTCGGCGGCCGGGTTGGTGACGATGCTGCTCACTTCAACCTGGCTGCCGCCGAGCTGTTCGGCGATGCTTCCCCAGAAGTCCTCGGCGGCGACCACGTTCAGCTTGCCGGAGGAGCCAGCCGAACTGGAGCCTCCGCCGCAACCCGCAAGCAGGGCGGCCAGCGGGACCGCTAGGGCGAGGGCGCGATACCGCAGTCCTGGCATTGCACGGCACCCTAACATAAGAGTGAGACTCGTTATCTTTATTTGAACTTGCGGCTTCAGGCCCCATTGATGGCTGGAGGCCTGAACCGCGGCGACGTCGCGGAGCCTGTGCGAGCTATGGAGCCAGCTGCGATCGGCTCCATCCGCCGCCGACCGCCTCGTACAGCTGCCGGTCGTGAAGGCGGTCGGAGGCTTCGTCCCAGAACTCGATGCGGTCGGGCACGATGCGGACGGCGCCCCAATCGGGCGGGCAGGCAACCGACTTGCCGGCCGTCTCGGACCGCAAGCGCGCGAGCCGCTCGCGCAGTTTCTCGATGCTCTCGATCGTCTCGCCCTGACGGGAGACCAGCGCCTGCAACTGGTGATCGCGAGGCCTGGCGGCGAACAACTCCTCGGCAAGCTCGCGCTCCGCGACCTCGGCCCGGCCCTCGATTCGCGCTTGGCGGCCGAGGGTCGACCAGTAGAACACCGCCGCGATCTGCGAATTGAGGTGGAGCTCATCGGCCTTGCGCGTCCACAGGGCAGTGGTGAAGACGAGCCCGTCCCGGTCGAGCCGCTTAAGCGAGACCATCCGGGCGGAAGGCCGCCCGTCGACCGTTGCCGTCGCAACGGTCATCGCTCCGGGAGCCGGAACGCCGGCGTCGCGCGCCTGCTCGAGCCAGCTGGCGAGAAGCTCGAGTGGCTCCCCCATCGCGGTGCTCGATTCGCCCATATGAGATTATTATCACAACTTAAGTTATAGTCATAATTTGAATGGCTGAGAAGGGACAACGCGAGACACGGGCGGAGAAGCAGGCGCGCACCCGGGCCGAGCTGCTTGCGACAGCCGCCAGCGTCTTCGCCCAGCGCGGCTACGAGAGCGCCTCGGTGGAGGAGATAGCCGAGCGCGCCGGCTACTCGCACGGCGCGGTCTACTCCAACTTCGCCGGCAAGGCCGACCTCTTCCTCGCCGTCTTCGAGGACTACATGGCCACCCGAGCCCGGGAGTTGGCAGCAACCCAGGAGAGCCTCGATGCCGACGCCCCGCTCGAGGCCCGCGCCCGTGCGCTCGCCGACCAGTGGATGGAGCGCTTCGCTGAGGACCGCGAGTCGTTCCTGCTCCACTTGGAGTTCCTCGGCCACGCAGGCCGCGAACCGGGCATGGCCGAGCGCTTCGGCAGTCGCTCGGCGGCGTTGCGCGAGACGGTCGCCGCCTACATCGCCGGCTATCAAGAGGAAGAAGGAGTCGAGGCGCCCCTGCCCCCCGCCGACCTGGCCTTGATCCTGCGCGCCCTCGGCATCGGCTTGGCGGTCGAAGCATTGGTCAGCCCCGATGCCGTGCGCGACGACCTCTACGGGGACTTCGTCGAGCTGCTGGTGACGATGCTGCGCGAGCACCGCTCCAGCGATGAGACGACGACGAAGCGATCTGCCCGATGAACGGCCCGGCCTACAACCGCATCGGCCTCAACTACAGCGCGAGGCGATGAAACCAAGTCGGGGGCTGTCGCTGCGCTGCGCGAACGCCGTCGAGGAGCTCGCCGCCCTCGAGCCGATCTGGAACGCCCTGCAGACGCACCACTCCGAAATCTCCCCTGACCTCGGCAGCGCCACTCCGAAGCGCGCGCTGCCCGACGCCTGGCGGATCCGCCGCTCGAAGTACGAGCGCTGGCTGGGCGACCCCGACGCCTTCTTCGTCGTCGCGGAAGCCGACGGCGAGCCGGTGGGCTACGCCTTCGTCACGATCGGACCGCCCTACGCGGGTTGGGTGACGGGCGAGCGCCTCGCCGAGCTGGAGACGCTCTCGGTCCTGGCAGAGCGCCGCGGCGAGGGAATCGGGGGGACCCTGATCGACGCCGTCTGGAAGCGCCTCGCCGAGCTCGGCGTCGACGATATGCAGATCACCACCACGGTGACCAACGTCGAAGCCCAGCGCTTCTACGAACGCCAGGGCTTCAGCCGGCGTTTCGCGATCTACTACAGCAGATCGCCCAGCTCGTCCGCTGAATAGACGGCCGCGGTGTCGCGACGCTGCCCTCGTGGCCGCTGCTAGCCGCCCAGCGCCCGGTCTATGAACGGGCCGAGCAGCTCGCCGGCTTGGGCGGCCGTGGCCTCGGGGGTTTGGGTGGGCGCGGTGATGTAGCTGATCGCCAGCCGAACCAGGGACTCGGCGAGGAGCTCGACCTTGGCGGTCGGAGCCTGCGGCCAGCCCTCTTCGATCGTCGCCGTGAGGCGCGCAGTGGCCCACTGGACCACGGGCATGCCCTGAGTGGTGACGAAGGGGAGCATGCCCCCGGTGCCGTCGTCGCTGAGCAGGATGCGGACGAGGGGATCCTCGCCGGCGGCGTGAAGGAAGGTGTTGAGGGCGGCTCCCACCGCGGCACGTGGGTCGTCGAGGTGCTCGCGGACCGCGGCGTCGACGCCGTCGAGGAAGCGTTCGCCCTCGTGGATCACGAAGGCCTGGCCGAACTCGTCGCGGCTGCCGAACTCCTTATAGAGGGTCTGACGGCTGACCCCGGCGGCGGCGGCGATGTCGGACATCGTGATCTCCGACCAGGCGCGGCTCTGCAGCTCGTCGCGGGCGGCGCCGAAGAGCGTCTCGCGCAGCAGCTCCCGCGCGGCCTGGGGATAGGGCGTGCGTGCGGTGGCCACCGCGGGGATCGTCTCAGCGGAAGCGGTCACTCTCCAGCACCCCCCTCGTCGAGCTCGAAATCGACCTTGTCGCGCACCCCGCAGTCGGGGCAGGCCCAGTCGTCGGGGACCTCGCTCCATGGCGTCCCCGGCGGGAAGCCCTCGCGCGGGTGCCCCGGCCCCTCGTCGTAGACGTAGCCGCAGGCCGGGCAGCGCCAGCGGCTCACGCCGACGCTCCGTAGCGGGCAAGGATGCGACGCCGCGCCCGCGGCTGGATGTTGGCGCGGCTGAGGTCGCCGTCGAAATGCTCGACCAACCGCGGGTCCATCACCCGTCGCCAGAGCGGCGGGATCCAGGCCAGCACGATCATCCCCGCGTAGCCGGTGGGCAACTGTGGCGCCTCTTCGACGTGGCGCAGCGCCTGGTAGCGCCGGGTCGGGTTGGCGTGGTGATCGCTGTGGCGCTGCAGGTGGTAGAGCAGCACGTTGGAGGCGACGTTGTTGCTGTTCCAGCTGTGCTCGGGGAGGCAGCGCTCGTAGCGGCCGTCCTCGCGTTTCTGGCGCAGCAGGCCGTAGTGCTCGAGGTAGTTGACGACCTCCAGCAGCGAGAAGCCGAGCACCGCCTGCAGCAGCAGGTAGGGCAGGACGACCGGGCCGAAGACGACCGTCAGCACCGCGAACAGCGTCACAGTCATCGCCCAGGCGCCGAGGATGTCGTTGCGCAGGGTCCAGCGCGACTTGCCCATGCGGTCGAGGCGAGCGCACTCGATCCCCCAAGCCGAGCGCAGGCTGCCGGCAACGGTGCGAGGCAGAAAGGCCCAGAAGCTCTCGCCCAGCCGTGAGCTGGCCGGATCCTCGGGGGTGGCGACGCGGACGTGGTGGCCACGGTTGTGCTCGATGAAGAAGTGGCCGTAGCCGGTCTGCGCCAGCGCCACCCGGCTCAGCCAGCGCTCCGAGTTGTCGCGCTTGTGGCCGAGCTCGTGGGCGGTGTTGATCGCGATCCCACCTACTACCCCCATCGTCACCGCAAGACCGAGGCCGTCGAAGACCGAGAGGTCGCCATTGGACCAGAGCCAACATGCAAAGACGAGGCCGGCGTACTGAACGGGGATGAAGAGGTACGTGCACCAGCGGTAGTAGCGATCCTGCTCGAGCCACTTGAGGATGCTGTCGGGCGGGTTGGTCGGGTCCACCCCGATCGCGATGTCGAGGATCGGGAAGGCGACGAAGACGAGCAGCGGCCCGAAGAACCAGAAGGCCTCGAAGCCCGTCACTTCGACGCTGGCCCAGGCGATGAAGGGGGCAAAGGGAATGACCAGGCCGAGCAGCCAGGCGTAGCGCTTGGCATCCTTCCATGTAGCCGGGTTGAGCTCGATCGCCGGTCCATGGTCGTGGCTATGCGTTGCGGCCTCCATCGCAGCATCCTCCTTGTCAAATAAGCAGAGAACGTCTTCTTGATTTACAAGATAGCGATCATTGTCAATCAGTGCAACAAGTCTAGGCTAATTGTCACTCGGCCTACAGAGGGTGCAACGCTTTTTCGTGCCATAGGGACGAAAAAGCGTTGCACCGCAGAGGTTGGCCGTGCCGCTACTATCCGAATCCATGTCAACGGTGCTCGGCTTCATCCAAGTGATCATCTCCGGTGTGCTGATCTTCCTGATCCTGCTCCACTCCGGAAAAGACACCGGCCTCTCCGGCGCCTTCGGCATCGGCGGTGGGGGCGGCGGCTTCAGCGGCGGCTCGATGGTCGAGCGCAACCTCGACCGCGCAACCGTCTTCTTCGCGGTGCTGTTCTTCGTCAATACCATCGTCCTGCTGAAGGTCTAGACCGGCTCGGTCGGCCTCCCCGCCGGCTCGGCGTGGCCGTTGGCGCTGTCGAGGATCTCGACCGCCTCTTTGCGCAGCTCAGCGTCGAGCAGGGCGAAGTCCTCGTCGGAGAGCTTGCCCGCGGCGTGGTCCAGCTCGGCGTCGCGGATCTCACGGTACTTGGCTTCCTTCAGGGCCTCGAGCTCGGTATCGACTGCAGGACCGTGGCGGCTGCGGCGAGCCGGCCAGAGGCCGATCAGCGCGCCGGCCAGGGCGATCAGGCCGCCGATCCACATCCAGGTGACGAGCGGGTTGACGATCACGCGGAAGGTCACCGGAGCGCCTTCGGAGACGTAGCTGCGAGCGATCTGCTTCGCCGTCGCCACCTGAAGCTGCTCGATCTGGCCCAGCGCCGCCGGGCGCAGGCTCGGGTTGGCGGCGGCGGCTCGCATCATCCTCCCCACCGCCCGGCACTGGGGCGGGGTGCCGGGGCCACCGGCCACGCAGGCTTTGAAGCCTTCGTCCGCCGCCCGCGCGTGCCCCTGCACCCCGGATATGTCGGGTTCCATCGCGGTCCAGAAATCATTGCGGAGCCCCGCCTTCAGGCCGATGTCGCTGTCCGATTCGCCGTCGAAGTAGTGGGAGATCAGCGGGGTCGTCTCGCCGGTCGGCCGGTAGTAGCGGCGATCGGGGTGCAGCAGAAACGCCTTGCCGTCCTTTTCGACCCGCAACACCGCGCCGGCTGTGAAGGCCAGCGGGGTGACGTTCGCCGTAGGCCGCACGTAGGTGACCTTGCGGCCGCCGACCACGGCGCTCTGCCCCGGCCGCAGGTCGACGTCGCGTTTGGTCTGGAAGCTCGAAGAGGCGGCGATCCCGATCAGCAGCACCGCGATGCCGATGTGGACGATGTAGCCGCCATAGCGGCGCCGATTGCGCGAGACGACCCCGACCAGGGCCGCCGGCATCGAGCCGCCCTTGAGCGAGCGTCGCGCCGCCGCGCCGCGCCAGAACTCCTGCCCGAGCCCGACCAGGGCGAAGCTGGCGAAGACGAAGAGCGCGAATGCCCAGGGCCTGTGGGTCGCGTCGGTGAGCAGCGCCAGGGCGACGCCGACCGCGGCGGCGACCAGCGAGGGCACGAGGAAGACCTTCTTGGCCGTGGCCCAGCTGACCCGGCGCCAGGCGAGCAGGGGCCCGATCCCGGTGAAGAGGACGAGCCCAATCGCCAGCGGCGTCGTGTAGCGGTCGAACCAGGGCGCCGCCAGCGAGGACTTGGCGCCGGTGAAGAGCTCCGAGATCAGCGGGAAGAAGGTGCCCCAGAAGATCGTCGCGCAGAGCGCCACCAGGAGCAGGTTGTTGACGATGAAGACGGCCTCGCGCGAGGCCAGCGAGTCGATCCGCTTCTCCGAGCGCAGGTCCTCGAGGCGGGAGACGATCAGCGCCGTCGAGCCGATCAACACGACCGCGATCAGGCCGAGTATGTAGGGGCCGACGGTGCTGTTGCCGAAGGCGTGGATCGACTGCAGGACGCCGGAGCGAACGAGGAAGGTGCCGAGCAGCGCCAGCGAGAAGGTGGCGACGATCAGGCAGGCGTTCCAGACCTTCAGCATCCCGCGCTTCTCCTGGACCATGATCGAATGCAGGAAGGCGGTGCCGATCAGCCACGGCATCAGCGCCGCATTCTCGACCGGGTCCCAGGCCCAGTAGCCGCCCCAGCCCAGCTCGGTGTAGGACCAGCGGGCGCCGAGCAGCAGGCCGAAGCCGAGGAAGGCCCAGGCGATCAGGGCGAAGCGGCGGGTGGCGCGGATCCAGGAGGCATCGAGGCGGCGGGTGATCAGGGCGCCGATCGCGAAGGCGAAGGGGATCGTGAAGGCGACGTAGCCCGAGTAGAGCATCGGCGGGTGGATCATCATGCTCGGGTGCTGCAGCAGCGGGTTGAGGCCGATCCCGTCCGCCGGCGCGGGGCTGACCGTGGCGAAGGGATTGACGCCGCCGGCGAACAGCATCAACCCGGTGAAGAAGCTGGCGATCCCGGCCATCACCGCGGTCGCATAGGGGACGATCTCGCGCAGCTTGTCGCGGGTCGCGAAGAGGGCCAGCGAGGAGGCGATCGAGAGCACCCATGCCCAGAGCAGCAGCGAGCCTTCCTGGCTCGACCACATCGCCGCCAGCTTGTAGAAGGCGGGGGTCTCGATCGAGGAATGCTGAGAGACGATGTTGAAGGAGAAGTCGTTCGATGCGAAGGCGATCTCGATCAGGACGACGCAGAGGGTGAGCAGCGCGCAGGCGCCGTAGACGGCACGGCGCGATATGCGCGCCCAGCGCTCGTCGCCGTCACGTCCGATCAGCGCCGCGACGACGGCGAAGACCATCGTCAGGAAGGCCAGCGCCAGGGCGGCGCTGCCGAGGCTAGCCGTCATTCGAGGTGGTGAACTTCGACGGGCACTTGGTCACCAGCGTGTCGCGTTCGCCGACGAAGACGCCGTGCCGGACTTCGCCGGTGAGGACGATCTCGCGGCCGCCGCGGAAGGGGTCGGGGACGGTGCCGCTGTAGGTGACCGGGAGGGTGGGTCTGCCGCCTTCGCGATCGGAGACGCGGAAGCGCAGCCCCTCGCCGCGGTGGCGGATCGATCCGGGCACGACCGTGCCGGTCAGGTCGTAGCTGACTCCGGCGGCGGCGCCGAGCAGCTGCGAGGGCTCCTTCGCTTCGCTGGCGGCGCTGAAGGACGTGTAGACCAGCGCCGCCGCCAGGAGAACGGCGGTGCTGAGGGCGACCACGAGCCGGATCTTCCGCTTGCGCTGGGGATCCACGAACGCGGATTATCGCAACCTGGGTTGGAGAGCGAGTGCCCCCGGGTCGCCGGACACTCAGCGCGAAGCGCGTCCGCCGACCCTGGGGCACTC
>DASXKW010000070.1:0-34225 GCA_036496625.1 Solirubrobacterales bacterium
TGCACTCAGAGCTGGCCCAGTCGGTCGGGATCCCCGAGGAAAACGTATTTCAGGGCCGCAACGGGCTCGCGCTGGAACTCGACGAGAGCGGCGCCCGCTTCGGCGAGGACATCGACGCGGGCGTCATCTTCGTCGACGGCGTCAACATCGGCGACCCCGACGACGCCGCGCTGCGCGACCGCCGCGAGATCTCGGCCGACGGGATCTTCATCGTCGTCGTCACGATCTCCTCCGACGACGGCAGCGTCGTCGCCGACCCCGAGGTGATCTTCCGCGGCGTCGCCTTCCTCGAGGACGCCAACGCCCTGGTCGAAGAGCTGAGCGACCTGGTCGAAGACTCACTCGAGGACGCCGCCGAGGCCGGCACTCGCGAGACCGACCTGATCCAGGAGGACCTGCACGACGCGATCGGCAAGTTCGTGTTTCAGCGGTTGCGCAGGAAGCCGATGGTGCTTCCGGTGGTTATCGAGGTTTAGTGCTTCGGAGCGAGGTGGTGGGGGGAGGGCGGTAGGCCTCTGGGCGAATTGATTCGCGCACGCTTCGCGTGCTGCTCAGATGATGGTGCGCGCCTATGGCGCGCGGATATCGGATTGCATTTCCGCCGCCTTTCGGCGACATTCCCGCAGAGGCGCGCCCGCCGTCCCCCTCGAAAGCTCGTCTGAGCTTCAATCCTCGACCCGAAGCGCTTCCAGGGGTTGAAGCTGTTCCAAGCTTCGAAAGCTCGCTTCGCCTTCGAAAGCTTTCTCTTCTCACGGCGCGTCGAGAGAGAAGCCTGGCGCCCTCCGGTCGAATGTCGCGAAGCGGCGTAAATGCAATCCGACTTTTGCGCGGCGAAGCCGCGCTCCTGCATGGTCGCCAAGCGCACGCGAAGCGTGCGCGTGCGACATCAATTCGACTGGAGGGCGCCAGGCTTCTCCGCCGCTCGCTTGGCGGCCAATCGGTACAGGGCAGTCTCCGGCCCGCTAAGATTCCTGAGCAATGGAGGCCAGCGCGACCGAGATCCCGTCCGACTGGTACCGCTCGGCCTTCCCGCCGGAGGAGACAGCGAAGCGCCCGTGGGCCGACCGGACCGCGGCTGAAGTCGAGCGAGCCCTGGCGATGCTGGGCGCAAGCGGGTCCGAGCGGGTCCTCGACCTGGCCTGCGGCACCGGCCGGCACTCGCTGGAGCTGGCGAGCCGGGGCTTCTCCGTCGTCGGCGTCGACATCTCAGCCGACCTGCTGGCGATCGCCGAGAGCGACGCCTCCGCGCAGTCTCTCGATGCGACCTTCGTCGAAGCCGACCTGCGCGAGCTCGACTTCCACGACGAGTTCGACCTCGTGCTCAGCCTCAACGACGGCGCGATCGGATATTTCGAGACCGAGGAGGAGAACAAGCGCTCCTTCGCGGTGATCGCCGAGGCGCTTCGCTCCGGCGGCGGGCACCTGATGCAGCTGCCCAACGTGCTCTACGCGGAACGCCACCTGCCGCAGAAAACCTGGATCGAGGGCTTCTCGATGATCGAACTGATCGACCACCGCTGGGACAGCCGCACGCGCTACTTAGAAGGGACCACGACGCCGATCCACTTCGGCGAGGCCTTCGAGGGCGTCTCGCCGATCCCGTTCCGCCAGCGCCTCTACTCGGCCGAGGAGCTGACCGAGATCTACGCGTCGGTCGGCATGTCGCTCGCCAACGTCTTCCGCGGCAGCGGCAAGCCACGCCCGCCGAAGGACAATCAGTTCGAGGTCTTTTTCGCCGGACTCAAGGCCTGAAGCGCGGCCCTACCAAGTTCCCCCCAGCCAGCGCATCAGCTCGGGCATGCGACTGCGCAGGTCCGGGTCGATCGAGGCCAGCTCGGTGCTGGCGAGCTGGATCGCGCCGCCGAGGGCGAAGGTGGCTCGCCTCGGGTTGAGCCCCAGGCCATTCTCCAGGCCCTCCAGCGCGCCGACATCGCCGCGCAGGACCCACAGCGCCTCGCGGGTGCTCTCCGGGTCGATTTCAGAAATCTCGACAACCCTCTCGACCGCGTCGCGGACCTCATCGCCCTCAGGCGCCTCGGCACATGCCTCGAGGACCCGCTCCACCAGCCGTTCGTCCAAGCGACCGTCGAGGACGGCGGCGAGTTCTCTACCCTCTCTCACGTTTGTGACCTCCTCATGGTCTCGGCTTGCCCCGAGTGCCGCATCACCGCCCCCGGAGCAAGCGTTACAAAATTCAGTGTAACCGTCATCGGAGACAATAAGCCCCGGCGCTTCAATGGTCAAATATTTTCGCTCGAAACGCAAGTAGGTTGGATGAGAATGGGAAGGCGAGCCAGATGAAGGGCGGACAAAGCGGCTACGAGGCGGGTGACGTAGAGGCCAAGCGCCAGAGCGCCTGGGCCGGGCGCGACGCCTTCGCGACCCCGACCCCGGCGGCCGGCCAGCGAGCCGTGTACATCAAGCCGTCCAGCCCTTTCACCTCGGGCAAACTGCACATGGGCCACGTCCGCGACTACGCGATCGGCGACGCCTACGCGCGCTTCCGCCGCGCCCGCGGCGACGCGGTCCTCTTCGGCTTCGGCTTCGACGCCTTCGGCCTGCCGGCCGAGATGGCGGCGATCGAGCGAAAAGCGCGGCCCGCCGAGTGGGTCGAGAGCTGCGGCGAGCGGATGCTGGAGCAGATGGCGCGCCTCGGCTTCTCCTTCGACTACGAGCGCGTCTTCTACAGCTCCGACGAGACCCAGTACCGCTGGTCGCAGTGGCTCTTCGTCACCCTGCTCGAGGCCGGCCTGATCTACCGCGACGACACGACGGTCGACTGGTGCGATCACTGCCGCACGACGCTGGCGGCGCTGCAGGTCGAGGACGGGCGCTGCTGGCGCTGCCACAACGAGGTCCGCCTGATCCGCCGCCCCACCTGGTTCCTGCGGATCACGCCCTATCTCGAGGAGAACGACCGCCGCCTTGCCGACCTCGCCGACTGGGATGAGATCTCGCTCTCCACCCAGCGCTACATCCTCGGCCGCAGCGATGGCGTCGAGGTCGATCTGACCGGGCCGGGCGACGCCGTCCTCGCCGCCTTCACGCCGCACGCCGACTCGGTCGCCGCCGCCAGCTTCGTCCTGCTCTCGCCCCGCCATCCGGAGATCGACGCCTGGGCGACCGAGCCGGCTGTGCGCGAGCAGCTCGACGAGCTGCGCTCGGGTGGCTGGGAGCGCAGCGCCCGAGACGCCAAGGCGGTTCCGCTCGTCGACACGGGCGCCTCGGCGACGGCGCCCTGGAGCGGCGCGACGCTGCCGGTGCTCGTCTCGCCGCTGGTCGACGCTCGCTACGGGTTGACGGCGGCGCTCGGCATCCCCGGCGCCGACGAGGCCGACGCCTCGATCGCGGCGAGGGCGCCGCGGGTGGGAGAGGGGTCGCCCGCCGAGGGCAGCCCCGGCACGCCCGAGACGCGGCAGGCGGTCCGCTACCGAGCCGCCGACTTCTCGATCTCCCGCCAGCGCTTCTGGGGCACGCCGATCCCGATCGTTCACTGCGACAGCTGCGGGGCGGTGCCGGTGCCCGAGCAGGACCTGCCCGTGGTCCTGCCCCGCGACATCGAGCCGACCGGCGAAGGGAATCCGCTGGCGGAGCGCGCCGATTTCGTCGAGGTCGCCTGCCCCCGTTGCGGCGAGCCGGCCAAGCGCGAGACCGACACCCTCGACTGCCACTTCGACGCGCTCTGGCTCTGGGTTCCCTCGGCGGTCCCGCCCGAGGCGCGGGCCGAGTCGATGTTCAGCCACCCGGACCTGCGCCGCTGGCTGCCCTCCGAGCGCCTCGTCGCCGGCGCCGACAGCGGTGGCTTCGTCTTCGACCAGCGCGTCGTCACCAAGGCTCTGCGCGACATCGGCCCGTTTGCCTTCCTCGAGCGGGGCGAGCCGTTCTCCGGCTGCCTCTTTCACGAGATGGTGATCGCCGACGGCCGCAAGATGAGCAAGCACCTCGGCAATGTGGTCGACCCCGACGAGCTGGTCGAGCGCTACGGCGCGGATACGGTGCGCCTGGCGATCCTCTATGCCGCCGGGCCGGCCAAGACGCTGAACTGGAACGACGGCGCCATGCGCTTCGCCGGTCGCTTTCTCAACAGCGTCTGGGCCTACTCGCAGGAGCGCTTCGAGGCCGTCGGGCGGGCGCCCGAGGACGCCGAGGCCGCGGCCGACACCGAGTTCATGCGCGAGCGCCTGCGCAAGTGGTGCGACAACGGGCTCAGCCGCATCACCGCCGACCTCGAGCAGCTGCAGATGCACAAGGCGGTCCGCAACGTGACCCGCCTCTTCGAGCGCATCCAGGACTTCGAGAAGCGCGTGATCCAGCGCCGCGGCGCGCTCTGCCGCGCCGACGCCGAGGCGCAGGTGGCCGCACTCGTCCTGCTTGCCCGGACCCTGGCGCCATTCGCGCCCCACGCGGGCGAGGCGCTTCTGCTGGCCGCCGGGCACGAGGACGGGCCGCAGCTGCCGGGCCCCTGGCCCGACCGGCTGGTCTTCGCCGATCTTCCGGCGGGCACTCGGGCAGCGGGCGGCTGAGGCGGTGCCGAGAAACATCCAGGTTTATCCAAAAAACTTGACTGTTCCGGTCTAGCACCCATATATTTTGGGTGATGGCAGCGGAAGGCAGCTTGTCGTATGACGCGGTTGCCCTGGACAAGGCCGAGAAGCGGTTCTGGAGGGGTCTCTGGGACACGGCCGTCGAGGACGCCGTCGTGGATATGGGGATCGACATGGTTCGGTTCGGACCGGTCGAGGCCGCGGTCGTGGTCGAGGAACCGGAAGAGCCGGCGCTCAACTTCGTCCTCGGGGCCGCCGCGCCTGGCGCAGTCGAGGATGGCCATCTGCCGGCTGCGGTCAAGTGGATGGAGCGCCACGACGTCGCCTATCGCGTCCCGCTCGCGCCCGGCCTGCCGCAGCTGGCCGCGGCCGAAGAGTGGTTGAAGGGGCACGGTTACCGCCTTCTCCACGGTCCCGCCAAGCTGGTCCGGGACGGCTCGCGGCCGCGGTTTCCCGTGCCGCCGGGGATCGACATCTACGAGCGCGTCGACCCCTGGGAAGACGAAGGCTTCGGCGATCCGCTGGCGGAGAGCCTCGGGCTGGCCGATTGGGCGGCGACTTTCTTCTTCGACCTGCCGGGAAAGCCCGGCTGGCGCTGCTACTGCGCGGTCGACGGCGACGAGCCGCTGGCTTACGTGGCGATGCACATCCACGAGGACATCGCCGTGCTGGCGTTGGCGTCGCGCCTCGCAGAGGTGCGCGACGGGCTCGGCCAGAGCGCTGTCCTGCACCGCAGCATCGCCGACGCCGCGGCTGCAGGCTGCACGACGATCGCCGTTGCGGAGGCCGGCTGCGAGCCGGCCGTGGCCGACCGCGAGAGCCTCATCCAGGCCGGCTTCGAGGATGCCGTTCGAACCTTCACCTGGCAGCCTCGCACCAAGGTGCCGATGTAATTCCGGCTCCCGCGCAGCCCCCTTTTCGACCGTTTGCGCAGAAAGACTTGACCAGTACCAGGTCATCTGTTATACGTACCAATGCTGACGACCAAGCGCCAGTGGAGAGGTGGGATACCCAGTCAGAGGCGACTCGCCTTGCGACGACAAAGGAGTGTCCAGTCATGAGTCGAGATGGTGGCCGTTTCAGGCGTACCAGGGAGGCGACGGCGTCGTGGGCAATGCCCCACCTCCAGCCGACGACGCTGCCCGGTACCGCGGCCGCCGCGCGCTCGCGCCTCCCACAGCCTGGCCCCCGGAGAGGGGGGGCGGCCATGTAATGGGCCGTGGCGCTGCAGGCGTGGCCCGGCAATGCCAGCCACGTCTGATAGTCGCGCCGGGAGCTCAGTTTTGGCCCCGACGCAGCCGTAGCTCAGGCCGGAGCCCAGAGGCAATGGTCGGAGGTTAGGCCCGCCCCGCGGAAGCTGACACCGCCGGGGCGGGCCTACTCTTGTTTTGGGCCACGCAACGGGGTCGGGAAATATGCGCAGCAAAGCTTGATCGATATGTGGGGGTCTGTTATACCCACTGATCTGATGAGAACGCGCCGCCGGGAGAGCCGTTCGACAGGGCCGGGAGGCGCCCAGTACTCTGCTCCGAGGAGATCTCACCATGCTGAGCCCTGAGAGTCCATTGGACCGCACCCGCTCCTGCGCCACCGAACTGGCCTGCCGCGACTGCGGGCGACGCCTGCCGCTCATGGACACGACTTCGAAGTGCCTCGGCTGCGGCCAGGGCCTCGACATCGACTACGACTACGAGCTGGCGAAAGCGCGGCTGGCGGAGATACCGCCTGCCGAGCGCGAGATCAATATCTGGCGCTTCGAAGAGCTGCTGCCGATCGTCGACGCAAGGGCAAGGGCGCGAGTGGGCCGTTACAGCGGCCGCACGCCGCTGATCCACGCCGACCGCCTTGGCGCCGAGCTGGGTCTGAAGAAGCTCTATCTGAAGGACGACAGCACCCAGCGCCCCAGCCTCTCCTATAAGGACCGCGTTGTCTCGATGGCGGTTGCTCGCCTGCTGGAGCTGGGCAAAGAGGAGATCGGCTGCGTGTCCACCGGCAACGTCGGCACCGCGGTCGCCTCGCTGGCCGCAAAGGCCGGCGTCACCGCCTACGTCTTCTACCCGTCGAACATGGAGCGTGGCAAGGCGCGTGCCTGCCGAGCGCTCGGCGCGGCGGTCTGCCAGCTCGACGGCAACTACGACGAAGCCAACCGCGCCTGTCGCGAGCTGGCGCTGGCCAGCGGCATCCAGTTCGCCAACATCACCCTGCGGCCGTTCTACGCCGAGGGCGCGAAGACGGTCGCCTACGAGGTCGTCGAGCAGCTCGAGTGGGTGGCGCCAGACCACTTCGTCATCCCGGCTGCCGGCGGGACCCTGTCCTCGCGGGTGCACAAGGGCCTCAACGAGCTCGAGATGGTCGGCCTGGCCGAGACCGCGGCGACCAAGATCAGCGTCGCTCAGGCGGACGGCTGCGGGCCGATCGCCGCGGCGATCCTCGACGGCGGCGGCAAGATCGAGCCGCAGGCTCCGCACACGGCGGCCCACTCGCTGGCGATCGGCGCTCCCGGCGACGGCGCGCTGGTCGTCGACGCGGTGATGTCGCGCGGCGGCTCGGCGGCGACCGCCACCGACGCGGAGATCTTCGATGCGATCGACCTGCTCGGCGCAACCGAGGGCATCCTCACCGAGCCCGCCGGCGGCACCACCGTGGCCTCGACGATCAAGCTGGCCAACGAGGGCAAGCTCGGGCCCGACGACACCGTGGTCGCGGTGATCAGCGGCAACGGCTACAAGACGCTCGACGAGCACCCCGACAAGCCCTGGGCCGAAGGCATCGCCTGCGAGGTCGAGGCGATGACCGAGATGCTCAACGAGTTCCGCCAGCACGGCGTCGGCGCCACGCTCAGCTGATCAAGCCTCGACTCGGGTGCAACGTTTTTTCGTCCTAATGAGGATCCCGAGACGATGGAGAAGCTCGGCGAGGCGCCGGTCGCCGTGATCGAGAAGGCGAAGACCTGCGGCGGTCAAGTACGCCAACTGCATCCAGTGCGGCGATAACCGCCAAGGGCAGCCGCCTGACCACGCCAGAGGGCGGCGACGACCCGCTCTACCAGAACGCCTGAGCATTGCCGGCTTGCTCCACTGCCATCTGGCCCAGTTACAGGGTGCTTTCCGTCGGGCAGCGCGATGCCGGAGGAGGGACTCGAACCCCCGACACGCGGATTATGATTCCGCTGCTCTAACCAGCTGAGCTACTCCGGCGGGGATTGGAGATCGTAGCGATGGCCGGGGTGATCTCGCGGGAGCGCGCGAGGGCTTAGCCTTGTTGCCTTGACGCAGGAACTGGACAGAGCTGTGCGGACGGTGCTGCGGGATTGCCTGCAGGTCGAACCGGGTGAAGAGGTGCTGGTGATCTGCAACCCGGTCACCGAGGATCTCGGTGCGCTGATGCGGATCGAGGCCGAGGGAGACGGGGCCTATGCGACTTTGGCGGTGATCTCCGAGCTCGACTCGAACGGGGCCGAGCCGCCGACGCCGGTGGCCGCAGCGATGATCGCCTCGCACGTCGTGCTTGCGCCGACGATCCAGTCGCTCTCCCACACCTACGCCCGCCGCGCCGCCAACCAGGCCGGCGTGCGGGTGGCGACGCTGCCCGGCGTCACCGAGGACATGCTTGCGCGGCTGATGAACGCCGACATGCGGGCGCTGAGGCGACGCGGCGCGGCCCTGGCGGCAGCGTTGCGCGGCGGCGAGGAGGCGCGGATCACCTGCCGTCATGGCAGCGACCTGCGACTCGGCCTCGAGGGCCGCGTCCCGATCGCCGATGCGGGGGCGCTCAACGAGCCGGGCGCCTTCGGCAACCTGCCCTGCGGCGAGGCGTTCGTCTCGCCGGCAGAGGGCACGGCGGCGGGGACGCTTGTGGTCGACGGCTCGATCGCCGGCGTCGGCAAGGTCGAGACGCCGGTGGAGCTGACGGTCCGCGACGGCCACCTGTCCGAGGCCACCGGGCCGGAGGGCACGACCCTGCTCGAGCTTCTGACCAAGCACGGCGAGGACGGCACCAACGTAGCCGAGCTCGGCATTGGCACCAACGAAGAGGCGACGCTGACCGGCAACATCCTCGAGGACGAGAAGATCCTCGGCACCGCCCACGTCGCCTTCGGCGCCTCGGCGGCGATCGGCGGGGGCGTCCAGGTCCCTGTCCATCTCGATTGCGTGATCCTCGAACCGACGGTGGAAATCGACGGCGCCGAGATCGTCCGCGGCGGCGAGCTGCTCGTCTAGCCGGTGGCGCCGCAGCTTCTCGCCGCTCCAAACGTCTCCGAGGGGGGCGATGCCGGGCGCATCGCCGCTCTTCAAAGCGCTTTCTCGCGCGGTGCGACCCTGCTCGACCGCCACTCCGACGCCGATCACGATCGCACCGTCTTCACGCTCACGGCCGGCGCTGCGGCGCTGCGGGAGGCGCTCATCGCCGGGGCCGAGCAGGCGATCGAGACGATCGACATGACCTCCTACGAGGGGTTGCACCCGGCGGTCGGGGCGCTCGACGTCTGCCCGGTGGTCTGGCTCGACCCAGCCGATCGCGCTGCCGCCCACACCGAGGCGGTCGAGGTGGCGGCGCAGATCGGCGGCCTGGGCGTTCCCGTCTTCCTCTACGGCGAGCTGGCCAGTCGCCCGGGACGCGCCGAGCGCGCCTACTTTCGCAACGGCGGCCTCGCCGAGCTCTGGCTGCGGATGGAGGGAGGGGGGCTGCGGCCCGACTACGGGCCGCCGACGCCTCATCGCACGGCTGGGGTGACCCTGGTGACGGCCCGGCCGCCGCTTGCCGCCTTCAACGTCGAGCTGGACAGCCGGGACCTCGATCTCGCCCGTGCGGTTGCCGCCGGGGTGCGCGAGTCGGGGGGCGGGCCGCGGGGCGTGCGGGCGATCGGCCTGGCGCTGTCCAGCGGCCACGCTCAGATCGCGACCAACGTCCACGATCCCTTCGCCGTGCCACTGGCCGAGGTGGTCGAGCTGGTCCGCTCCCTTGCCGCGCCGCTCGGCGCCGCGCCGGTCGAGGCCGAGGTCGTCGGCCTCGTCCCGCAGGCGGCCCTTGCCGGCTACCCGGCAGACGTGCCGCTCCGTTGGTTCGACCCCGCTGCGCAGACGATCGAGGCGCGTCTGCCGGCCGCCCCCTGAGGCGCTTGCGGAGCCATTCATCTAGATTCCGGCCATGGCCCAGGCCAAGAAGAAGCGCCGGCGCAAGCACCGCGGCACCCAGGGCGGTCGCGTCGACGCCAACCGGCGCTCCCGTCCCAAGACGCGAGCCGAGGCGAAAGCCCGCGCCCGCTCCGGGGCCAAACGAGCCCCGCGCGGCGATCATCCCCCGACCTGGCGCAACTCGGCGATCCGCGGCGTCGGCGCGGCGGCGATCTTCGCCGTCCTGCTGCTGGTGATCTTCAAACGCCCGGTCGGCGCCGCGATCGCGCTCAGCGCCTTCATGCTGGTCTTCTACATCCCGGCCGGCTATTACATCGACATGATGATGTGGCGGCGGCGGGAGCGGGCTCGGATGCGCGGCACCGATCGCTCGTGAGCCTCGAGGTCCGCCAGCTCACCGTCGGCGCGATCGCCGAGAACTGCTTCATCGTCCGTCGCGAGGGCTCGGACAAGGCCCTGGTCGTCGATCCGGGCGACGAGCCCGAGCGGATCCTGGCCGAGGTCGAGGCGACCGGCGCCGAGGTCGAGGCGATCCTCGTCACCCACTGTCACTTCGACCACATCGGGGCCGTCGCCCCGGTGGCACGGGCAACCGGCGCCCCCGTCTACTGCCCCGAGATCGAGGTGCCGGTGCTTGCCGACATCATGGCCTTCGTTCCCTTCGCCGGCTTTGGCCCCTACGAGAGCTACGAGGCGGATCGGACCGTCAAGGGCGGCGAGACGCTGGAGCTCGCCGGGCTCGCCCTGGACGTGATCTTCACCCCGGGACACAGCCCCGGGCACGTCACCTATTCCGTTCAAGGCGAGGAGGCGATCTTCTCCGGCGACGTCCTCTTCCAGGGCTCGGTCGGCCGCGTCGACCTGCCCGGGGGCGACGGTCCCACGCTTTTGCGGTCGATCCGCACCCTGCTCGATTCGCACTCGCCAGAGACCGCGGTCCACCCGGGCCACATGGGCGCCACCAGCCTGGGCGCGGAGCGGGCGACGAACCCGTTCCTGGCCGAGCTGCCCGGCTAGGCAGCCGGTCGGCGCCCGGCGCAGGTAAGGTCGCGGCTCGTGGCGGGACACAAGTACCAAGCACCCCGCGGGACCTTCGACGTCCTGCCCGAGGCCGCCCGCGCGCGCGGGCGGATCGAGCATGCCGCCGCCGAGATCTTCGACCGCGCCGGTTACGAGCCGATCGCCACGCCCAGCTTCGAGGACACCGACCTGTTCGAGCGCGGCGTCGGCCACTCCACCGACATCGTCCGCAAGGAGATGTTCACCTTCGAGGACAAGAGCGGGCGCAGCCTGACGCTGCGCCCCGAGGGAACGGCGCCGATCTGCCGCGCCTACGTCGAGCACGGCATGCACAAGCTGGCGCAGCCGGTGAAGCTCTCCTACGTTGGGCCGTTCTTTCGCCATGAGCGACCGCAGGCGGGTCGCTACCGCCAGTTTCACCAGCTCGGGATCGAGGCGATCGGCACCGAATCGCCGGCCGCGGACGCCGAGGCGATCGCGATGCTCGACGCTTTGCTCAGCGAGCTCGCTGTGCCCGGGGTGGAGCTGCGGATCGGCAGCCTCGGCTCGCCCGAGGCTCGCCGCGCTTACCTCGTCGACCTGAAGTCCCACCTGCGTGCGCACGAGCGCGACCTTTCCGAGGACGTGCGCGAGCGGATCGACGCCAACCCTCTGCGCGCCTTCGACTCCGATGACGAGGGAACCCGCGCGGCGATGGCGGCGGCGCCGAAGCTGGTCGAGCGCCTCGAGGGCGAGGACGCAGCTCATTTCAAGGCAGTGTGCGCCTATCTGAACATCGTGGGCGTCAAGTTCACGGTCGACCCGACCCTCGTGCGCGGCCTCGACTACTACACGCGGACGATCTTCTCTTTCGTCTGTGATCGCCTCGGCGCCCAGTCGGAGATCGGCGGCGGCGGCCGCTACGACGGCCTGGTTGAGCAGCTCGGCGGCCCGCGGACCCCGGCGGTCGGCTGGGCGGCGGGGATCGAGCGGATCCTGCTGGCCCTCGGTGACGGGGGGGGCGTCCAGACCAGCGCCCGCCAGGTCTTCATCTCTTTCGATTGGGACGCGAAGCTGAGCGAGCTGGCGATGGAGCTCGTGACCGAGCTCCGACGCGCCGGCCTGTCGGCCGAGTTCGACCTTGCCGGTCGCGGCCTGAAGGGCCAGCTCAAGCACGCCGACCGGATCGGCGCGCGGTTTGTGGTCTTCCTTGCTGCCGACGGTTCCGCCGAGCTGCGCGACATGGCGAGCGGCGAGCAGCGCCCGGTCGACCTTCGCAACCTCGCCGCCGAAATCTCCGGAGGCAATCCATGAGCAACTTTCCCGCCCTGCAGCCAAACGGCTACCGCGACGCCTGGTGCGGCCAGGTGCTCGGCGACCGCGTCGGCGGGGAAGCCAGGGTCGCGGGCTGGGTGCACCGCCGCCGCGACCACGGCGGCCTGATCTTCATCGACCTGCGCGACCGCACCGGCATCGTCCAGCTCGTCTTCCACCCGGACGAGGCGGGCGGCGCCTTCGAGCTCGGCCACAAGCTGCGGCCCGAGGACGTGGTGAGCGCGACCGGCGGCGTCGTGCAGCGCTCGCCGGAGACCGTCAACCCCGATCTGCCGACGGGAGAGGTCGAGCTGAAGGTGAGCGCCGCCGAGCTGATCGCCGACGCCGAGACGCCGCCCTTCCAGATCGAGGGCTTTGCCGGCGAGGTCGGCGAGGACGCGCGGCTGCGCCACCGCTATCTCGACCTGCGCCGCGAGCAGATGCGCGAGGCGCTGGTCCTGCGCCACCGGGTCACCGCGGCGATGCGCGAGTTCCTCGACGGCGAGGGCTTCCTCGACATCGAGACCCCGGTGCTGACCCGCTCCACCCCGGAGGGCGCCCGCGACTTCCTCGTCCCCAGCCGCACGCAGCAGGGCTCTTTTTACGCGCTGCCGCAGTCGCCGCAGCTCTTCAAGCAGCTGCTGATGGTCGCCGGTCTCGAGCGCTATTACCAAATCGCCCGATGCTTCCGCGACGAGGATCTGCGCGCCGACCGTCAGCCCGACTTCACTCAGCTCGACATCGAGATGTCCTTCGTCGGCGTCGACGACGTGATCGCGGTCAACGAGCGGCTGCTGGCCCACGTCTTCGGGCGGGTTGGCGGTCCGTCGCTGGAGCTGCCGCTGAAGCGCCTCCCCTACGACGAGGCGATCTCGCGCTTCGGCACCGACCGGCCTGACACCCGCTTCGGCATCGAGCTGGTCGACCTCGACGACATCCTGGCAGGCACAGAGTTCAAGGTCTTCGCCTCGGCGATCGCCTCGGGGGGCACGGCGCGAGGGATCAACGCCGGCCGGCGCGAGATGCCGCGTTCGGCCCTCGACGGACTGATCTCGCGTGCCCAGGAGCTGGGAGCGAAGGGGCTCGTCTGGGCCTTCCGCGAGGGCGAGGGCTGGCGCTCGCCGACGGCGAAGTTCCTCTCCGCCGGGGAGCTGGCTGCGCTCAACGAGCGGCTCGACGCCGGGGAGGGCGACCTGCTGCTCGTCGTCGCCGACAAGCCCAAGGTCGCCAACGCGGTATTGGCGCAGCTGCGGCTCGACCTGGCGGCCGAGTTCGACCTCGTGCCCGAGGGCGTTGACGACCTGCGCTGGATCGTCGATTGGCCGTTGATGGAGGTCAACGAGGGCGGCGGCTGGGATCCGCTCCACCACCCCTTCACCTCGCCCGCCGCCGGCTTCGACCCCGACCACCCGGGCAGCGCCCGGGCCCTCGCCTACGACCTGGTCTGGAACGGCCAGGAGATCGGGGGAGGGTCCATCCGCATCAGCGACGCGGCCCTCCAGGGAAAGGTCTTTGCGGCGCTCGGCATCGACGCCGCCGAAGCGGAGGCGCGCTTCGGTTTCCTGCTCGAGGCGCTGCGCTACGGCGCCCCGCCGCACGGCGGCATCGCCTACGGGCTCGACCGCATCGTCCAGCGCCTCGCCGGCGCCGACTCGATCCGCGACGTGATCGCCTTCCCCAAGACCGCGTCCGGCGCCGACGCGCTGACCGGCGCCCCCGCCCCGGTCGATGAGCCGCAGCTGCGCGAGGTGGGGCTGCAGCTCCGTGCCAAACGGCCGCCCGCGGGGGGATGACCCTCTTCGGCCGGATCCGGGCGGTGTTCGGGACTCGGCCTCCAGGGCCGGGGGCGACGCCGATCCACGTCGACGATCCAAGTTTCGACGACTGGGAGGTCGTGCGCGACTTCGCCGACGTCAGGACCGCCAGAGCCTGGCATCAGGCCCTGAAAGAGGCCCACATCGAGGCCGTGCTCACCGTCGACTGGCCGCTCGACCGCTACGGCCGCGGCGACATCGCCCTGCGGGTCCGGCCGGAAGACTGGAGCGAGGCCGAGCTGCTGCTCTCCAACCTCGACGATTGACGGGCGGAAACGTTCGCCACGACGCCCGCCCGGTGCTACGGTTGCGCTGAGGCTCGAGCCCGTGCGTGAGCCGCCTCACCGTTTGACCCAACACAAACGGCGCGGGAGCTGATCTCTCTCGGTTCTTTGGGACTGCGAGGAGGCCCCCACCCTTTACTTCAAGGGATCAAAGCCAGAGGCGGTACCGGCGGGCTGGAGCCTCGTTTGCGTTGCAGAAACGCGCAATTTTGCGCACCACGCATGCGTCGGCACCGCCGATCCTCGGCTGCATGTCCGCCTGGGAACCGCAGTCGATTGACGCGTGCTCCGTTGGGCGCTCTATAGGCGCCCAACGGAGCTCTCGTGCTGGCGTTCCGGATCTGCTTGAGCGGCATCCGCGGCGGCCTGGGTCCACGGCTCTACGTGCTCTGCTTCGCGACGATGAACCGGGCGTGATTGCCGATCTGCGACGACTGCTGCGCGAATGGGTCCGGACTCCTACCCTGTAGTCGATGAGCCAAGAGTTGTTCGAGCACTACTTGCGGGACCAGAGCCGGCTTGGACCGGCTGCTGAGGACGCCTTCACCGGGGCGGCCGGTGGCGCTGCCTGCGGGGATCTGGCTCGCCTTTCGCTCCTCATCGACGACGGCCGGATAGCGGCCGCGACCTTCGACGCCGAGGGTTGTGGGGCAACCCGGGCAGCCACTGCGGCTGTCGCCGAGATGGTTGACGGAGAGGCAGTGCTCGATGCCGCTCGGATCGGCACCGATCAGGTCGACGAGGCGATCGGCGGTCTGACGCCGGCCAAGCGCCATGCGGCGCAGCTGGCTGCCGATGCGCTTCACCGGGCGCTGGCGCGGGCGGCTTCGTCTTCGCAGCGGCTGGGGGAGCCAAATGGGGGCCGGGTGCTGGTCGCGATGTCGGGGGGCGTCGACAGCGCTGTCGCCGCCCTTTTGGAGCGGGAGCAGGGGGCGGAAGTGGTTGGGGTGACCCTGAAGCTGTGGGCCGATCCCGAGACCGACGGCGCCAAGGCCTGCTGCTCGCCGGAGGCGGTCTTGGGCGCGCGCTCCCTGGCCCACTCGCTTGGCATGCCGCACCTGACCCTGGACCTCGAGGAGCAGTTCCGCCGCCGCGTCGTCGCCGAGTTCGTCTCCGGCTACGCGGCCGGCAGCACGCCCAACCCCTGCATCGCCTGCAACGGCGAGGTGCGAATCGCGGCGATGATCGACCTCGCCGAGCGGATCGGCGCCAGCCACCTCGTCACCGGCCACTACGCGCGGATCGTCGAGGACGGCGACGGTCCGCTGCTCGCCGCCGCCGCCGATCAGAACAAGGATCAGAGCTACATGCTGGCGGCGCTGCCGCCCGGGCTTCTCGGCCGGGTGCGGTTCCCGCTGACCGAGCTGACCAAGCCCGAGGTGCGCGAGATCGCCGCACGCCACGACCTCGCCGTGGCCCGCAAGCCCGAGAGCCAGGACCTCTGCTTCCTCTCCGGCCAGGGCAAGTCCGACTTCCTGCGCCGTCACGGCGGCCTGCGCGAGCGCGAGGGAGATCTGCTCGACCGATCCGGCCAGGCGGTCGGCCGCCACCGCGGCCACCACAACTTCACCGTCGGCCAGCGCCGCGGGATCGGCGGCGGAGCGGCGGAGCCGCTGTACGTGCTCGCCACCGATGCGGCGGCGAATACGGTCACGGTCGGGCCGCGCCGCGACCTGATGGCACGCAAGGTGCGGCTCCGCAACGCGGTCCTGCATCGCGGCGGGGGCAGCGTCGATGCGGTGCGGCTGCGCTACCGCTCCCAGCCGGTCTCGGCCGCTGTTTCCACGACCGAGACTGGCAGCCACGCTGAGCTCGAGGTCGCTCTGGGAGAGGACTTCGCCGGCGTCACTCCCGGCCAGACGGCCGTGCTGCTCGCCGGCGGGTCGATCGTCGGCCACGGCACGATCGCCGCCGCGGCCTGACCCCGCTCCCGGCGGCGCCGATAGACCTTAGGCTCCCATTCGATGAAGGCCAGCGAGATCCGCCAGACATACCTCTCCTTCTTTGGAGAGCGCGGGCACAAGATTGTGCCCTCGGCGTCGCTGGTGCCCTCCGTCCACGACCCCTCGGTCCTGCTGACGACGGCCGGGATGCAGCCCTTCAAGCCTTACTTCCTCGGCCGCGAGGAGCCGCCCGCCCGGCGCCTCGCCGACGTGCAGAAATGCTTCCGCACTACCGACATCGAGGAGGTCGGCAACACCGCCCGCCACCTCACCTTCTTCGAGATGCTCGGCAACTGGAGCTTCGGCGACTACTTCAAGGAGGAGTCGATCCCCTGGGGCTGGGAGCTCTCGACCGAGGGCTTCGGCATGGACCCGGAGCGGATCTGGGTAACCGTCTTCGGCGGCGACGAGGAGCTCGGGCTCGGCCCCGACGAGGAGGCGATCGCGATCTGGCGCCGGGTCGGCGTGCCCGACGAGCGCATCGTCCGGCTCGGTCGCGAGGACAACTTCTGGCAGGCGGGGCCGGCCGGCCCCTGCGGCCCCTGCTCGGAGCTCTACCTCGACCGCGGCCCGGAGCTCGGCGGCGAGGACGAGCGCCCCGGCGACGACACCGAGCGCTATCTCGAGTTCTGGAACCACGTCTTCATGACCTACGACCTGGGCGCCGACGGCTCGCTTGCCGAGCTGCCGATGCGCAACATCGACACCGGCATGGGCCTCGACCGGATGGCGGCGATCCTGCAGGAGGCGCCCTCGGTCTACGAGACCGACCTGATCCGGCCGCTGATCGACCTTGCCGAGGAGATGTCCGGTCGCTCCTACGCCGAGGGCGGCGCGGTGACCAGGGCGATGCGGATCGTCGCCGACCACTCGCGCGGCGCCGCCTTCCTGATCGCCGACGGGGTAGTTCCCTCCAACGAGGACCGCGGCTACATCCTGCGGCGGATCATGCGGCGGGCGATCCAGCAGGGCGGCACGCTCGGCCTCGAGGCGCCGTGGCTCGGGCGCTTCGCCGAGCGCACGATCGAGGTGATGGCCGAGGCCTACCCGGAGCTGAGCGCTGAGCGCGAGGCGATCGCCCGCTGGGTCGACGACGAGGAGGAGAGCTTCGGCCGCACCCTGGCGCGCGGCACCGAGCTGCTCGAGCAGCTGGTCGTGGAAGCGAAGGAATCGGAGACCTCCTGGATCGAGGCCGCCGATGCCTTCAAGCTGCACGACACCTTCGGCTTCCCCTACGACCTGACCAAGGAGCTGGTCGCTGAGCAGGGCCTCTCGGTCGACGACGGCGGCTTCGACGAGCTGATGGAGGAGCAGCGCCAGCGCGCCCGCGTCGGCGCCGCCACCGCGCACGGCTCCGAGGATCGCCACGAGCGGGTGATCGCCTTCGCCGCAGCGGCGCCGCCGACCCGCTTCGTCGGTTACGAGACCCTGCGGGCGACGACCGGCCTGGCCGCGATCGAGCGGCAGGACGGCCGCGCCCTGGTCAAGCTCGAGGAGAGCCCCTTCTACGCCGAGGGCGGCGGCCAGGTCGCCGACTCGGGGGTGTTGCGCTGGGCCGGGGGAGAGGCAAGGGTGCTCGATGTCTACCGCGTCGGCGAAGACCAGGCGCTCGAGGTCGAGCCGTCCGGGGAGATCGACGATGGCCTTGCGGTGGAGGCGGAGGTCGATCGAGAGCTGCGCCACGCCACGATGCGAAACCACACCGCCACGCACCTGCTCCACGCGGCGCTGCGCGAGCGGCTCGGCGCCCATGTGCGCCAGGCCGGCTCTGCCGTGCGCCCCGACAAGCTGCGCTTCGACTTCAGCCACGGCCAGGGACTCAGCGCCGAGGACCTGCGCGCGGTCGAGGATCGCGTCAACGAGTGGGTCAAGGCGAGCCGGCCGGTGCGCTGGCTGGAGATGGAGCGGGCCGAGGCCGAGCGCCTCGGCGCGATGGCGCTCTTCGGCGAGAAGTACGGCGAGTGGGTGCGGATGGTCGAAGTCGACGGCGTCTCGCGCGAGCTCTGTGGCGGCACCCACGTCGCCAACACCGCGGAGGTGGGGATCTTCAAGATCGCCGGCGAAGGCTCCAGCGCCGCCAACGTGCGCCGGATCGAGGCGCTCAGCGGGCCGGCCGCGATCGACTGGTTCCGCGAGCGCGAGGAGCATCTGAGCGAGGTCGGCGACCTGCTCGGCTCGCCGCAGGACCCGCTCGGCGGCGCCCGCCGTGCCGCCGAGCGCCTCCGCGAGGCCGGCGAGGGCGCGGAGCAGGCCCAGAAGCAGCTTGCCGGCGAGGAGGCCGAGCGGCTCGTCGGCGAGGCCACGGAGGCGAGCGGCGTCAAGCTGGTTGCCTCGCAGGCGCAGCTTGCCGACCAGAAGCAGCTGCTCGACCTCGCCAACCGCGTCCAGTCCAAGCTCGGCGGCGACTCGGCGGTCATCCTCGCTGCGGCCGAGGGCAGCAAGGTCGCGCTCGTGGTCTTGATCTCCAAAGGGGCTGTGGGCCGTGGCCTTTCGGCGGCGGACGTGGTGCGCGAGGCGGCCCCGATCGTCGGCGGCGGCGGTGGCGGTCGCGACGACATGGCCCAGGCCGGTGGCAAGGATCCCGCCAAGCTCGACGAGGCGCTGGCCGCCGCACGCTCGATGGTCGAAGCGAAGGTGGCATAGCCCCTGTGCGCGTCCTCGCCCTCGACCATGGCACCGCCCGGATCGGCTGCGCGATCTCCGATCCGAGCGGCACCCTGGCGACGCCCCTGCCGGTGATCGAACCTCCGGTCGCACGCTCGGTCGCCGACCTCGTCGCCAAGCACGAGGTCGAGCGCGTCGTCGTCGGCCTGCCACTCCACCTCAGCGGCGAGGAAGGCAGCCAGGCAGCGCTGACGCGGACCTTCTGCGCCGAACTGGAGGCTCTCGTCGACGTCCCGGTCGAGACCTACGACGAGCGACTGACCACGCGCATGGCCGAGGCGAGCAAGCGCGAAGGGGCGACCGCGGCGCCGGACTCGCTGGCCGCCGCGCACCTGCTGCAGGCATACCTTGCCGGTCAGGCCGCGATCGAAGAGCGCGAGCGCGACGATGAGTGACGATGCCGCAGCAGCGGAGCGCGAGCGGCGCCGGATCGAGCGCGAAGCCCGGCGGCAGCCCAAGCCCTCCCAGTCGCGCCGCCGCCGGCTCGGCGTCGCTGTGGCCCTCGGCACGATCTTTCTCGGCCTGGTGGCGATCGCCGCCCTCGCCTACCGCCACTTTCACCGCAGCAGCTCCCCTCCGCCCGTGGTTGTCCGGACCGTGACGCTGACGATCCCGGAGGGCTACACGCGTTCGCAGACAGCGGAAGTCGCCAAGCAGGAAGGCCTGCGGGGCAGCTACGAGAGGGCGAGCGTACGCTCCAAATATCTCAACCCGGCCAAGTACGGCGGCAAGGACGCCAAGGACCTCGAGGGCTTCCTCTTCCCCGATACCTTCGAACTGCTCAAAGGCGCCAGGGCCGCCGATCTGGTCCAGCTGCAGCTCGAAGACTTCAAGCGGCGGATCGCCGGCGTCAACATGGCCTATGCGAAATCGAAGAACCTGACGGTCTACGACGTGGTCACGATCGCCTCGATGATCGAGCACGAGGCTGGGCTGGAAAGCCAGCGCAAGCTCGTCGCGGCGGTGATCTACAACCGCCTGCGCGACGGGATGCCGCTGGGGATCGACGCGACGACCCGCTTCGCCACCGGCAACTACACGCGGCCGCTGACCGAATCCGAACTGGCGGTCGAATCGCCCTACAACACGCGCGCCCACGCGGGCCTGCCGCCGGGGCCGATCGACAGCCCCGGGCTCGCCTCGATCGAAGCCGCCGCACACCCGGCCAAGGCCGACTACCTCTATTACGTCGCCGAACCTGGCGCCTGCGACAAGCTCGCCTTCTCCACGACCGAAGCGGAATTCAACGCCGATGTCGAACGCTACGACGCGGCCCGCGAAGCCGCCGGCGGCAACTCGCCGGACAGCTGCGGGGAATAGCTGCCGTGTCGCGCCTCGCCGTCCTCGGCTACCCGGTCGGCCACTCGCGCTCGCCGGCGATGCACGGCGCCGCGCTGGCCGAGCTCGGCCTTGGAGCCGAGTGGACCTACGAGGCGATCGAGGTTGCTCCCGACGCGTTCGAGGCGCGGGTGAGGGCGATGCCGGGCGAGGGCTTCATCGGCGCCAACGTCACCGTGCCCCACAAGGGCGCGGCCCTGGCCGTCGCCGACGAGCTGTCCGAGACAGCGCGTGAGATCGGCGCCGCCAACACGCTGGTCTTCTCCGGTGGCGAGATCCGCGCCGAGAACACCGATGCCGACGGTCTGCTGCGGGCGCTGCCGGCTTCCCCGTGCGGAAAGCGGGCGCTTGTCCTGGGAGCGGGTGGAGCCGCGCGCGCCGTGGTCTGGGCGCTCGTGCGCGAGGGCGCCGAGGTCGGCGTCTGGAACCGCACCGAGCTGCGCTCGCGAAATCTCTGCGAAGAGCTCGGCGGGGAGCCGGCCTTCGACCCCGATCAGGGCGCCTACGAGCTGATCGTCAACTCGACCGCCGTCGGCCTCGACGGGGAGGACCCCTTCACGGAGTTGCCGCTCCAGCCGGGTGGCTTCGTCCCGGGGCAGACCGTCGTCGACATGGTCTATGGCGGCGAGCCGACCGCCCTGCTGCGCGCCGCCGAGGCGGCCGGCGCCAGCGCCGTCGACGGCATCGAGATCCTCGTCCAGCAAGGCGCCCTCTCGCTCGAAATCTGGACCGGCCGCCCCGCGCCCTTGGCAACAATGCGCTCCGCGGCCGCCGACGCAAAAGTCTGATCGATTGCTTGACCCATAGGTAGAGAAACCGATCAGACTTTCCGCCTATAGCCTTGCGGGTGGATGACTAGCTTTCGATTCACGACGGCGGGGGAGTCGCACGGGCCTGGGCTCGTCGCGATCGTCGAGGGGGTGCCGGCCGGGCTCGAGCTCGAGCGCGAGGCGCTCGACCGCGACATGGCGCGGCGCCAACTCGGCCACGGTCGCGGCGGGCGGATGAAGATCGAGGCCGACGCTGCCGACATCCGCTCCGGGCTGCGCCATGGACGCACCCTCGGCAGCCCGATCGCCGTCCTCGTCGCCAACCGCGACTACGCCAACTGGGAGGAGCGGATGAACCCCTGGCCGGTCGAGGCCGAGGTCGACGAGGTTCACCTGCCGCGCCCTGGACACGCCGACCTCGTCGGCGCTCAGAAGTACGGCCACGACGACATCCGCAACGTCCTGGAGCGGGCGAGCGCCCGCGAGACGGCGGCCCGCGTGGCGGCCGGCTCGATCGCCCGCGGCTTCCTGACCGCGCTCGGCGCCAGCGTCCACAGCCACGTCACCCAGATCGCCTCGGTCACCGCGCCCGGGCGGTCCGACCTTGCGCCCGAGGACTTCGCGGCGGTCGATGACGATCCGGTGCGCTGCCTCGATGCTGAGGCGAGCGCGGCGATGGTCGAGGAGATCAACCGCCTGCGCAAGGCCAACGAGAGCCTCGGCGGCGCCTTCGAGGTTCTCGCCTTCGGACTTGTCCCCGGCCTCGGCTCGCACATCTCCTGGGAAGACCGCCTCGACGGCCGCCTGGCCGGGGCCGTCGTCTCGATCCAGTCGGTGAAGGGGGTCTCGATCGGCGAAGCGTGGGACGTCGCCGGGCGCCCTGGCTCCGAGGCGCACGACGAGATTTTCTGGTCCGAGCAGCGCGGCTACCACCGCGAGACCAACCACGCCGGCGGGCTCGAGGGCGGGATGACCAACGGCCTGCCCCTCTCGGTGCGCGCCGCTATCAAGCCGATCTCGACCCTGACCAAGCCGTTGCGCTCGGTCGACACGGAGAGCAAGGAGCCGGCGCAGGCACTGCGCGAGCGCACCGATTCCACCGTGGTGCCGGCCGCAGCCGTCGTTGCGGAGGCGATGGTCTGCCTGGTGCTGGCGCGCGCCTACCGGGAGAAGTTCGGCGGCGATCACATCGACGACGTGCTGGCTGCGGTCGAGGCCTACAAGAAGCGCATCGACTTCCGAGGTTGAGCGTGAAGCCCGCTCTGGTCTTCATCGGCTTCATGGGCGCCGGCAAGTCGACGGCGCTTGCCGCCGCGAGCGCCGCCGGGCTGGAGACGATCGAGACCGACGAGCTGCTCAAAGGCAGGATCGGAATGTCGATCCCGCAGTACTTCGAGGAGTCCGGCGAGGCCTCTTTCCGCAAGCTGGAGGCCGAGGTTGTCGGCTCGCTCCTGGAGGAGGCCGGCGGCGGCGCGATCGCCCTCGGCGGCGGCAGCGTGAGCTCCGATCGAGTCCGCGATGCGCTCAGGCGTCACCTGGTCGTCTGGCTGCAGGTCGACGCGATCCAGGCCTGGCAGCGCATCTCCCGCAGCGACCGGCCGCTCGCAAGCAGCAGGGCAGAGGTCGAGCAGCTGTTCGAGCAGCGCCTACCGCTGTACGCCGGGCTCGCCGACGCCGTCCTGCCGCCGGGCGACCGCGGCATGATCGTCCGCGCGATGCCATCGCTGCTGGCGCTGACCGAGCTGCCGGCCGCGACGAAGATGACCTGGGCCGCCAGCGCCTCCGGCGAGTATCCGGTCTTCGTCGGGCCGGGCCTGCTCGGCGCCGGGCAGTGGCCACTCGTCGGGCGGCGTTTCTGCATCACCGACCGCTCGGTCGGAGCCCTCTATGCCGAGCGCGTCGAGCCACTCGCCGGCCGGGTCGAGGTCGAGCCCGGCGAGTCGGCCAAGACGATGGCCGAAGCCGAGCGGGTGCTGCGCGAGCTGGCCCGGGCCGGGATGACCCGCGAGGACCACGCGGTCGCCCTCGGCGGCGGCGTTGTCGGCGACCTGGCTGGATTCTGCGCTCACCTCTATCAGCGCGGCGTCGCCGTCGTGCAGGCGCCGACCACGCTGGTCGCCCAGGTCGATTCCGCCTATGGCGGCAAGACCGGGGTCGACCTGCCGGAGGGCAAGAACTACGCCGGCGCCTACCAGCTGCCGGCCGCCGTGCTGGCCGATACCTCGACCCTGGCCAGCCTGCCGGCCGAGGAGCTCGCCGCGGGCTTCATTGAGGCGTTGAAGACCGGTCTGCTGGCGGGTGGAGATCTCTGGGAGCAGGCCCGCACCCTCGATGCCCTCGACCCCGACCGCCTCGCCGATCTCGTCTTCGCCTGCGCCCTCTACAAGTGCGAGGTGGTTGCCGCCGACGAGCGCGACGCCGGTCTGCGCGCGGTGCTCAACCTTGGCCACACGGTTGGGCACGCGATCGAGGCGGCGAGCGGCTATCGGCGCTACCGCCACGGCGAGGCGATCGGGCTTGGCTTGCTGGCGGCGCTGCGCCTCTCCGAAGCCCCGCAGCTCCGCGACGAGGTGGAGGCGATCCTGAGCCGCCACGGCCTGCCCGTCGCTCTCGATCCCGCCGTCGACCTGGACGAGACGCTCGAGGCCTTGCAGCGCGACAAGAAGCGCACCGCCGAAGGCGTCGGCTTCGTCCTGCTCTCCGAGCCCGGCGCCCCCCGCATCGGAGAGCTGGTCGACCCGGTTAAGGTCAGAGCCGCCGTGGAGGAGCTCTACCGATGACCAGCGCCCACAACCGCGTCGCCGTCCTGCACGGGGTCAACTTCGACATCCTCGACCGGCGCGATCCCGAGGTCTACGGCGGCCTCTCGCTCAACGAGCTGGAGATGAGGATCAGGGCCTTCGCTCACGAGCAGGGCCTGGAGACGATCTTCTTCCAGACCAACTCCGAGGGCGAGTTCGTCGAGTACCTGCACCGCCTGCCCGAGCTGGCCGACGCGGCGATCGTCAACGCAGGCGCCTGGTCTCACTACAGCCGCGCGATCGCCGACGCCCTCGACGTCGCCCGCCTGCCGGCGGTCGAGGTCCACCTCTCCGACGTCGAGGCGCGCGACGAGTGGCGCAGGCTCTCGGTATTCGACGGCCTGGTGCTGGCGAAGATCAGCGGCAAGGGACCGGACGGCTACCGCGACGCGCTCTCGCTACTCGCCGGCGAGCTGGGCACGGGCTCGGCCTGATGCGGGAGCGCGGGGACCGCCTCGCGGCGCTGCTCGCCGAGCGCGAGCTGGACAGCTTTCTCGTCACCGATCTGGTCAACGTCAGCTATCTGACCGGCTTCGGCGGCACCAACGGCGCCTGCGTCTGCGGCGGTGAGGCGCGCATCTTCCTCACCGACTTCCGCTACACCGAGCGCGCCGAGGCCGAGGTCGAGGGCTGGGAGGTCGTCACCGTCAAGGACGACTGGCTGGCTGGGGTCGCCGCGCGACTCGCCGGCAAGACGGGCTTCGAAGACCACCACATGTCCGTGCGCCTGCTGTCCAAGCTGGAGGAGAAGCTGCCCGAGGGCGTCGCGCTGAAGCGGGCGGGGGGGACGGTGGAGAGGCTGCGCCGGGTCAAGGACGCGGCCGAGCTGGCGGCGATCGCGGCGGCTGCCGAGCTGGCCGACGAGATCTGGCGCTGGTCACTGCAGCGCGGCCTCGCCGGGCGCACCGAGCTCGACGTGGCTCGTGCCGCCGAGGCGCGGATGCGCGAGCAGGGGGGCGAGCCCTCCTTCCCGACGATCGTCGCCGCCGGCCCCAACGGCGCCCTGCCGCACGCAGAGCCGGGCGAGCGAGAGATCGGCCGTGGCGAGCTGGTCGTCTTCGACATGGGCGCGAGGCTCGACGGCTACTGCTCCGACGGCACCCGCACATTCGCAACCGGCGAGCCCGGCGAGAACGCCCGCGAGGTCTACGAGGCCGTGCGCGAGGCACAGGCGGCCGCGCTCGCCGCCGTCGCCGCCGGGGTCAAGGCCGAGGACGTGGATGCGGTCGCCCGTGAGCTGATCGTCGCCGCCGGCCATGGCGAGCGTTTCGGCCACGGGCTCGGCCACGGCGTCGGCCTCGAGGTGCACGAGGAGCCGCGCGTCTCGCAGCGCTCCGAGGACGTCCTCGAGCCCGGCGAGGTGGTGACGATCGAGCCCGGCATCTACTTGCCGGGCGAGCTCGGGGTGCGGATCGAGGACCTGGTCGTGATCAGCCGAGAGGGTCATCGCAACCTCAGCGGCATGCCCAAGGAGCTGCAGATCATCGAGTAGCTTCGGCTGCGGGGGTGCAGGGTTAAACGGCGTTGGTCGGGCACCGATATGGACCTGTGGCACCGATTGCAAACAGGTTGCGCGACGCCGTCGGCCGCTCCGATCGGGGGGCGGGGTCGCCTGAGTCCCTGGCGGGCATCCGCAAGGAGGCACGCCGCGAGCGCCTGCTCGACATGGAGCAGCGTGTGCGACGCTACCGAACGGCCTGCTTCGCGATCCTCGCCCTCGCCCTGGCTTCGGCCGGCTCCCAGGTCGGCTGGCTCTGGCTGGCGCCTCTGGCCGCCGGCTTCTGCGGCTTCGCCGTGGCCGATCGCTTCATGCGGGCCAGCCCGCGGCCGTGGCTCTGGATCGCGGCGGCGTGGGGCTTGCTGCCGCTGCTGCTCGCCGGCGCGACGATCGCGACCGGCGGTCCCACCAGCCCGACCCTGATGTGGTTTGCGCTGCCCGGAGTCACCCTCGGCGCTCGCTTCGACCCATGGGGGATGGTCGTCGGCACGGCCTACCTGCTCGCTGTCTTCCTGCTCAGCACGGTCGCGGTCGACCCGAGCAGCGCGGCAGCGCACAGCCAGACGCTGGTCGCCGCGGTCGCCCTGATCCTAAGCACCGTGATCCTCTCCGGCGCCCTGGTCGAGTCCGACCGCGCCCACCGGCGCCGTTCGACCATCGACCCTCTGACCGGCCTCTTCAACCGCGCCGCGCTCGAGCAGCGCCTGGCCGAGCTCGACGGCCAGCCCAGCGGCGTGAAGAACGGCCTCTCGCACGCCCTCCTGCTCTGCGACCTCGATCACTTCAAGCGGGTCAACGATCGGCTCGGCCATGCCGCCGGCGACGCCGTCCTCCAAGACGTCGCCTACACGATGCGCTCGTCGCTGCGGGCGGGCGACACGATCTACCGGATCGGCGGCGAGGAGATCCTCGTCGTCCTTCCCGGCGCAAGCAAGAAGGACGCGGCGGCGGTCGCCGAGCGGCTGCGCCAGGCGGTGCGCAAACGGCGCCCGGTCGGCGTCGAGGTGACGATCAGCATCGGCGCCGCGGTCTCCGGGCCGGAGATCGTCGATGCCGACGACCTCGTCTCCCGCGCCGACGCCGCGCTCTACTCGGCGAAGGCCGGTGGCCGCGACACGGTCTTCATGGCGAACTGACCGCTCAGCGGGAGAGGTCCACGTTGCCGTCGAGGCGCCCCGCGAAGGCGGCGATCAGCTCGACCGTGGCCTCGACGTCGGCGAGGTCGACCATCTCGACCGGCGAGTGCATGTAGCGCAGGGGAATCGAGACGAGGCTGGTGGGGATGCCGGAGCGGGCGAACTGGACCGCGTCGGCGTCGGTTCCGGTCGAGTTGCCGGTGGCGCCGACGGTGTGCTCTACCCCCGCCTCTTCCGCCGTTTCGATCAGCAGCTCGAAGACCTTGGGAGAGAGCGTGGCGCCGCGGTAGATCACCGGGCCGGAGCCGAGCGCGTGGCTGCCCAGCTCCTTCTCGTCGATCCCCGGGGCGTCGGTGGCGTGGGTCACGTCGACGACGATCGCCAGGTCGGGCTGGACGGCGAAGGCGGAGGTGCGGGCGCCGAAGAGGCCGATCTCCTCCTGCACGGCGGCGATCGCGGCGAAGCCGGTGGTGAGCGAGCCGCGCTCGTGGCAGCGCCGCAGCGCCTCGATGGCCACGTAGGCGCCCAGCCGGTTGTCCATCGCACGCGAGACCAGGCGACTGCCGGCGAGCCCGAGCGGGTCGGTCGCGATCACCACCGGGTCGCCGACCCGGACCATTCCGGCCGCCTCCTCGCGGTCGGCGGCGCCGATGTCGATGTGGAGGCCCTTGAGCTCGACGACCTTCTTGCGCGCTTCGGCGTCGAGCAGGTGCAGCGGCTTGCGGCCGACCACGCCGAGCAGCGCTCCGTCGCGGCCCTGAACCTCGACCCGCTGGCCGACCAGGATCTGCGGGTCCCAGCCTCCGATCGGGGCGAACCAGAGGAAGCCCTTCTCGTCGATGTGACGCACCACCAGCCCGATCTCGTCGATATGGCCGATCACGGCGAGCAGCGGCGACGCCTCGCCGATCCGGGCGACGGAGGAGCCGATCCCGTCGCTGGAGAGGGTGGCGAAGGAGGCCGCCTCGCGCCAGACCGCAGCCGCCTCGGCCTCGTAGCCGGAGGGTCCGGGTGCGCGCAGGAGCTTGTCGAGTAGTCCAGGGGTTTCGTTCACGAGGTCGGCAGTATGTCGATTCAAACAAACGTCCGCATTGCGGCGATTCGAATAGCCTGCCGGGGGTGACGACGAGCGGCATCACGGCGCTGATCACCGGCGCTTCGAGCGGCATCGGCGAGGCGACCGCGCGGCGACTCGGGCGCGAGCCCGGCGCCGAGCTGATCCTCGTCGCCCGCCGCGAGGAGCGCCTGCGAGCCCTGGCGGAGTCGCTGCCCTGCAAGGCGACCTACGTCGCCGCCGACCTCACCGCCGAGGACGCCCCCCGACGGGTTCGCGCCCACGTCGCCGAGCAGGGCGAGCGGCTGACGCTGCTGGTCAACAACGCCGGCGCCTCCTGGCGCGGCGGCTTCGGCGAGGCCGGCTACGCCAACGTCCAGCGCCACATGGAGATCAACTTCGACGCCGTCGTCCGCCTCACCGAGGCGCTGCTGCCGACCCTGCGCGCCTCGGCCCCGAGCGCGATCGTCAACGTCGCCAGCACGGCGGGCCGGGTGGCGCGCGCCCGCACCGGCTCCTACTCGGCGAGCAAGTTCGCCCTGATCGGCTGGACCGACGCCCTCTTCGTCGAGGAGCGCCCGCACGGCGTCCACGTCGGCATGGTCCTGCCCGGGTTCATCGCCACCGAGGGTTTCCCGGCCACCGAGCTGCGCGAGAAGCCGCTGACCCGCTGGATCGTCTCCAAGCCCGAGAGCGTCGCCGAGGCGATCCTCGAGGCGGGCCCGGGGGGCAAGGCCGAGCGCTACGTCCCCCGCCCCTACGCGCTTGCCGCGGTCGCCCGCATCCTCGCCCCGAGCCTGGTCCGCCGCGTTCTCTCCGGCGGCTCCTCGGCAGCGCTCACCACCAGCACCGCCGAGGAAGCCGAGTAGCGCTCGCGGATATTCGCCCTTCGGGAGGGCGAGCGCGGCTCAGGTGAAGCGGGAAGGCGTCAGTCGGCAGTAGTGGAATTCGAAGACGAAGCTGACGTTGTTGGCGGCGTTGGCGCTGCGTTCGACCCGGATCTGTTCGTGCGCGGCGAGGATCTTCTCGCCAGCCTGCAGCGCCTTGCCGAGTTTGCGCAGGTTCGTCTTCACGATGCCGAGGTATTCGAACCACTTGAGCAGGCGCGCGTCGTCGGCGGGCGGCCTTGGCACCGCGGCGATCTTCTGCGCCGTGGCCCCGAAGACCGTCGAGGCGTGGATGAACTGGCCGCCGGCTTCCGCCACCCGGCTCTGCCGCTTGCTCCTGGCCTTTGTCTTCACGTTCTTGAGGATGCGTTTGTTGGCGACCGTGTTCGCCTGGCAGATCGGCTCGACCTGTTCGACATATTCGGCGCGGCTCGGGCCTTCTTCGGCGCGGGCGCTCGCGGCGAGCAGAAGCATCGCGACAGCGCTCAAGACGACGATTCGAAGCGGCCCCTTCATCCCTGGCAACCCGACAGGCTACCGGGCGCGCGCCGGCCCACCGCCGGCCCTGATCGCAGGCCACTAAGGTTCCGCCCCGTGATCTCAACCAACCAGTTCAAGAACGGGTCGCACATCGAGATCGACGAGACGATCTTCCGGATCATCGATTTCCAGCACGTCAAGCCTGGCAAGGGCGGGGCGTTCGTGCGCACGAAGCTGCGCAAGATCGAGGACGGGACGGTGCAGGACAAGACCTTTCGGGCCGGGGAGAAGTTCCGGCCGGTGCGCACCGAGTCGCGCAAGATGCAGTACCTCTACGACTCCGGCGAGGCGGCGGTCTTCATGGACACGCAGGACTACGAGCAGATCGAGCTTTCGCGCGATCTCGCCGGCGAGGCGATGCAGTGGCTGCTTCCCAATGCCGAGGTCGATGTGCTCTTCGTCGACGAGCGGCCCAGCGACGTGCAGGTGGCAAGCGCGATCGACATGAAGGTGACGCAGACCGAGCCGGGCGTGAAGGGAGACACCGCCTCGGGCGGCGGCAGCAAGTCGGCGACGCTGGAGTCGGGAGTGACGGTGCAGGTGCCGCTCTTCATCGAAGAGGGCGAGACGATCCGCGTCGACACCCGCAGCGGCGAGTACGTCTCGCGGGCCTAGGGCTCGACCGGCGGAAGCGCGAGAATGAGCGTCGATGCGTAGGTCCGACCAGCGCCGCGATGCCGTCTTCGCCTGTTACCAGCGCGACGTCACCGGGCGCCCGCTCGAGGATCTCGTCGCCGAGTCGCGGCCGTTCACGAAGGAGCTGGCGGCCGGGGTCGAGGCCCACCGCGATGAGCTCGACGCGGCGATCGCCGGCCACGCCAAGGGCTGGGAGCTGGAGCGGATCGCGCCGCTGGAGCGCAACCTGATGCGGGTGGCGCTGTACGAGATCGAGCACAGGGACGACGTTCCGACCGAGGTCGCGATCGATGAGGCGATCGAGATCGCCAAGGAGTACTGCGGCGCCGACGCGCCCGGCTTCGTCAACGGCGTGCTCGGCGCGATCGTCCGCGAGCGCGAGGGCGTGCGATGAGCCGCCTGCGTGAGATCTCCGAGCGGCTGGTGGCGATCGCCGCCGAGCTGGAGGGCAGCGAGGCCGACGATGCCCGCGCCGCCGAGCTTGCCCACGAGGCCGCGGAGCTCTCGGCCGAGGCGGTCGAGGAGGCCAACCGTCGTATTCGCGAGGGCGAGGCAGCGGCGTAGTGAGCGCCGCCCATCCCTGCCCGTGAGCTACCCCGAAGACCTTCGCGCCCTGGTCGATGCCGAGCTCGAGCGGCTGCGCTTCCCGGCGCCGGCGGCGACCGCCGGCCTCGAGGAGGCGATGCGCTACTCGCTGCTGGCCGGCGGCAAGCGGGTGCGCCCGGTGCTGGCGCTGGCGACTGCGCGGGCGCTCGGCGCCGAGCCGGAGCGCTTCCTGCCGGTTGCATGCTCGGTCGAGCTGATCCACACCTACTCGCTGATCCACGACGACCTGCCGGCAATGGACGACGACGAGCTGCGCCGCGGCCAGCCGACGTCCCACGTCAAGTTCGGCGAGGACGTGGCGATCCTCGCCGGCGATGGCCTCTTCGCCGAGGCGGTGCGGCTCTTCTGCGAGCAGCCGGGCACGCCGTCGCTGGTGCTCGCCGGGTTGCAGGAGCTGAGCGCCGCCACCGGCGTCGACGGCATGGTCGGCGGCCAGTACGTCGACGTGGCGGTGGAGGAGCGCGACGCCGAGGGCCTGCGCTCGCTGCACACGCTGAAGACCGGCCGGCTGATCGCCGCCAGCGTCGGCGTCGTGCTCACGCTCGAGGGACTGGCAGAACCTGAGACAATCCCCTTTCGCCGGTTTGCAAGCGAGCTGGGCGTCCTCTTCCAGATCGTCGACGACATCCTCGACGTGACCGGGAGCGACGAGCGGCTCGGCAAGACCCATGGGAGCGACGAGCGGCATGGCAAACTCACCTACGTCAGCCTCTTCGGCCTCGAGCAGGCACGCCAGCTTGCCGCCGAGTCCCACGCCAAGGCGACCGCGGCGCTTGCGGAAGCCGGCGGCGAGACCGGTGACCTGAAGCGAGTCGCCGACTACATCTTCACCAGAGACGAATGACAGAGAACGGAAAGGCAGCGAAGCACGAGGGCGGCATGCCGAGCCTCCTCGACGGGATCGCCGGCCCGGCCGACCTGCACGGCCTCGACGACGAGCAGCTGCAGCAGGTGGCGCAGGAGATGCGCACCTACATCATCGACACGATCGGCGAGATCGGCGGCCACTTCGGCGCCAACCTGGGCACCTGCGAGCTCGCGGTTGCGCTGCACAGCCTGCTCGACTCGCCGCGCGACAAGGTGCTCTGGGACGTCGGCCACCAGGCCTATCCGCACAAGATCCTCACCGGCCGCCGCGAGGGGCTGCCCTCGATCCGCCAGCACGGCGGCCTGGCGCCGTTCTGCTCGATCTTCGAGTCCGAGCACGACATCATGGGCGCGGGGCACGCCTCGACCTCGATCGGCTACGCGCTCGGGTTGAAGGAGGCGATGCGCAAGGGCATCGGCGAGGACGGGAAGGTGGCGGCCGTCATAGGCGACGGGGCGCTGACCGGCGGGGTCGCTTACGAGTCGCTGCACGCCGCCGGGGGCCTGCAGACCCCGATGGTGATCGTGCTCAACGACAACGGCATGTCGATCTCCCCCAACGTCGGCGCGCTCTCGCGCTACTTCAACCGGGTGCGGCTCAACCCGCGCCTCTTCCACGCCCGCGAGGGGGTCGAGGACCGGTTGACCAAGCTGCCGCTCGGGCTCGGCAAGCGGATCGAACGGCTCGGGCCGGAGATCAAGTCGGCGATCAAGGCCTACTGGGCGCCCGGCCTCTTCTTCGAGGAGCTCGACCTCGCTTACCTGGGCGTGATCGACGGCCACGACGTGCGAGCCCTGCGCGAGGCCCTGCGCGAGGCCTTCGAGGCCGACCGCCCCGTCGTCGTCCACATCCACACGGTCAAGGGCAAGGGCTTCGCCCCGGCCGAGGACGGCGGCCTCGAGGGCATGGAGAAATGGCACGCGGCGAAGCCAAAGAGCATCGTCAACGGCGCCCCAGCCGAAAAGCCCGCCGATGGGCCTAAGAGCGGAGTCGGGGCGGGCTTTTCGGCCCATCGGCGGCCGGTTGGGGTGCAGGAGTCGGATTCGCCCGCGGGGATTGCGCCGGAGCGGTTGGAGGCGCCGCCGCCGCCGAGCGCTCCGGCGCAGTACACACAGGTCTTCGGCGACGCGATCGTTGCCGAGGCAAAGCGCGACAAGCGCGTGGTCGGGATCACCGCGGCGATGGCGGGGGGGACCGGTCTGCAGAGGCTCGCCGACGAGGTTCCCGGGCAGTACTACGACGTCGGCATCGCCGAGCAGAACGCGGTGCTGCTGGCCTCCGGGCTGGCGATCCAAGGGGCGAAGCCGGTCTGCGCGATCTACTCGACCTTCCTCCAGCGCGCCTACGACCAGATCATCCACGACGTCTGCCTGCAGGAGCTCGACGTCACCTTCGCGATGGACCGGGCCGGCTTGGTCGGCGACGACGGGCCGACCCATCACGGCGCCTTCGACATCTCCTACTTCCGCCCGATCCCCAACATCGTCGTGATGGCGCCGCGCGACGAGGCGATGCTGGTCCACATGCTGCGCGCCGCGATCGTCCACGACGGCCCTGCAGCGCTGCGCTACCCGCGCGGCGCTGCCGAGGGCGTTGCGCTGCCGGCCGCGCCGAAGGAGATCCCGATCGGCACGGGGGAGCAGCTGGTCAGCGGCGAGCGGGTGGCGCTGCTCGGCTACGGCTACGGGGTCTCGGTGGCGCTCGACGCCGCCCAGATCCTCGCCGGCCACGACCTGACCGCTACCGTCGCCGACGCGCGCTTCGCCAAGCCGCTCGACGCCGAGCTGCTCGAGCGCCTCGCCCTTGGCCACGACCTGGTCGTGACGGTCGAGGAGAACGTGCTGCCAGGCGGATTCGGATCCGGCGTGCTCGACCACCTCGAGGACGCCTTTGCCGATCGGCCGGAGGATCGCGCCCGCGTCCTTCGCGTCGGCCTGCCCGACCGCTACGTCACCCACGGCAAGCCGGCGCTGCTGCACGAGGAAGTCGGCCTCACCGGCGCCGCGGTGGCGGAGCGCGTCCTGGCTGCCCTGCGCTCGGGCACGCCGGCCCTGAGCTGATTCGCTGATTCGAAATTGGGGCTTGCGCCAATGCGCTCAATCGGTTAGCCTCCCGGCGTCTCTTCTGGGGTTACTCGAGGGAGGAGAGACATCTCTATATATGTGGATCCGCACGTAGGGAGCGTCGTGGATCTACTGCGTTAGCCGCGCCGGTGCCAAGGGCACCGCGTCGCGGTGGCTCTACACCGTCAAATTGACTGATTCGGCATCGGTTGACTTGCCGCCTGTGATCGGCCGGCCCTTGCCATACTGCCGACTTGACCGCCAAGGGAATGACGATACGTCGGTGCGAGCATGAGGATGCGCGAGCGGTTCTAGGGCTATGGACTGAGGCGCGGAGTGAGCACGCGACCACGGCCGACCGCCTGGATGACGTCGAGCGCCTGATCGCAGATTCCCCGGCCGCCCTACTGGTCGCCGAACGCGACGATGAGATCGTCGGGGCGCTGATTGCCGGCTGGGATGGATGGCGGGGGAACATGTACCGGCTCGCGGTTCGCGAAGGGCATCGACGGGAGGGCATTGGCATCGCGCTGACGCGGGCCGGCGAGGAGCATCTGCATAGCCGCGGCGCTCGTCGCATCACCGCTCTGGTCGCCTTCGACGACGACGTGGCAGGGGCATTCTGGGAGGCCGCCGGCTATCCCCCGGATGAGGAGATCGGCCGCCGGGTCCGCAACCTCTAGCTCGGCGGCAGCAGACCCCACAACCTGACTGGCGCGCAAGGCACCGTCCGGCGCAGCTCGGCGCGACTGTGCGCTGTCGATTCGTCGGCCCTACGCGGCGAGATTAGCTCGCCGCGTGGGTCCCTCGCCTCAATGTGAGCGCGAGGGGGCAGCTCACCACATCGGCGCTATTGCGGCGGCGATGCCGCAGGAAGAACGCCGACGAAGACGAGGGGCAGGCCCGCGATGCCGGTGACGTGCTCGGGGCCGGATCAGCAGCTCGTGGGAGCTGGGCCAGCGCATCCGTTTCCGGCGCAGCGAGGCGGCGCTCCCAGGTCGATGAAGACTTCTCGCTCGCTGCCAACGCAGCGCAGCTTTCAAAGCGGTCTCCCTTACGTTCGTCGTCCTAGAAGGTCATCCACCTGGGCCTGAGCGAGTGCAAGATCACTGTAGCTGCTTGCGATGAGGTCGGCATCAGTCATCCCAAATGCTTCGCGTAGGGTCGCCACCTGCGCCTGCTCGCGCGATATGAGCCGGACCAGGTTCCACGGAGACTTGTTTAGTTGGATCCAATCTTCATCTAGAGGGAGATCAGTTGATCCCCCTGTCGAACGTATAGGTCCTCGAACTCAGCGGGTGAGACGTCGCCGAGGGATTCATGCAGGCGCT
>DASXKW010000071.1:0-36598 GCA_036496625.1 Solirubrobacterales bacterium
CCCCGCACGGCCCTGGACGCGACGCGCGCCGGGAGCTTCAAAGGGCTAGGCGGGGAGGGTGAAATGGACGCTGGCGCCGGGGGGCCCGTCCTCGAGCCAGATGCGGCCACCGTGGGCTTCGACGATCGCCCGCGAGATCGCCAGGCCAAGGCCGGCGCCTTCCTCGCTGCGCGACTTGTCGCCGCGGTAGAAGGCCTCGAAGACCCGCTCGCCGTCGGCCTCAGCGATTCCCTCCCCCTCGTCCGCGACCTCGATCTCGACCCCGCCGCCGGCGTTGCGCGCCCTCACCGTGACGCTGCCGTCGGCGGGGGTGTGGCGGATCGCGTTCTGGATCAGGTTGAAGAGGACGCGCTGGACCTTCTCGGCGTTGGCTCGCGCGAGCACTTCGTCGCCGGGCAGGTCGGCGGCAATCGCGACGCCGCGCGCCTCCGCCGGCGCCCGCATCGCCGCAACCGTGTCGTCGATCAGCTCGCGCAGCTCGACCTGGCGCATCGTCCAGGAGATCTCCCCTGCCTCGATCCGGGAGAGCTCGAACAGGTCGTCGATCAACGCCGTCAGCGCCTCGACGTGGGTGCGCATCTCACCGAGGTAGCGCTCGCGCGTCTCGCCGGTGGCGACGCCGTCGTCGATCGCCTCGACCAGCAGCCGCAGCGAGGCAAGCGGGGTTCGCAGGTCATGGGAGACCGCCGCGACCATCCGCCGCCGCGCCTCCTCGATCTGCCGCCGCGAGCGCTCCTCCATCGCGAGCCGGACGGCCAGCGCGGCGGCCAGCGCGGCGCCGGCCAGGGCCAGGGCGACGAGCACCACCTGGGTCGCTCCCATCCAGTGCGGGACCGCCACAGCGGCGGCGCCGGCTAGGAAGGCGGCGACGGCGATCAGGGCGGCGCGCTTCACGGTCGCAACCTGTAGCCGATGCCCCAGACCGTCTCGATGAAACGGGGCTCGGATGGATCGTCGCCGAGCTTCGCGCGGAGGCGGCGAACGTGGACGGTCACGGTGCTGGTGTCGGTGTAGACGGGGTATTCCCAGACCGCCTCCATCAACTGGTCGCGTGAGAACACCTGGCCCGGGTGCGCCGCCAGAAAGGCGAGCAGGTCGAACTCGCGTTGAGTCAGCGATATCTCTTTGCCGTCCAGCGTGACGGTGCGCATCGACGAATCGACGCGAAGGGGGCCCACCTCGATCGCCGGCGGAGCCTCGTCGGGTGGCGGCAAGACGCGACGCAGCACCGCATCGACCCGGGCGACCAGCTCGGCCGGGGAGAACGGCTTGACGACGTAGTCGTCGGCGCCGCGACGCAGGCCGACCAGGCGGTCGGACTCCTCGCCTCGCGCGGTGAGGAGGATCACCGGAACCGGCTTGCCGGGGCGTTCGTGCAGCCTCCGCAGGACCTCGATCCCGTCGAGCCCCGGCAGCATCACGTCGAGCACGATCAGGTCGGGCCGGCGCAGCTCGGCGAGCCGCAGAGCCTCGACCCCGTCGCCCGCCTCCAGCGTCTCGTAGCCAGCCAGCTCCAGGTAGCGAGCGACGACCTCGACGATCGTCGGCTCGTCGTCGACGACAAGCACCGTTCCCTGCGAAGTCTCGACCATCGCAGGGATTGTCCCGACTGGACTATCCGAAGGTGAAGGCATAGCCGGTCACCCCCGCTTCCGGGACCAGCGTCAGGACGTGGTCTTCGACCCGGGGCAGGTTGACCAGGTTGTAGAGGCGCTGGTCGGTGATCCTGACCACGCCGTTGTGGACGTCGGCGCCCGCGTCGGCGCTGGAGATCGGGTGGCCGTCGAGCAAGACCCGCATCGTTCGCGGGTGCCCCGGCGAGCCAAGCACCAGGTAGACACGCCTCGCACCGAAGTTGAGGTCAAGCAAACCGCCCTTGGCGGTTGCCGAGTCGAGCGAGATCCGCCAGCGTCCGTGGTAGGCGAATTCGTTCGTCGGCAGGGACGGCGGGGCGGTGAAGTCGTGCGTCCCGGGCGAGAGCATCGAGTTGGTGAAGCGTTCGGCCCGGGCGGCGCCGAGATATGTCTCCGGGGTCGTGAGGGTCGCCGAGGGGGCGATCGCGTGGACGTCGGTCTCCTTGCCGGGGACCTTCCTGCCGGCTTCGACCAGCAGCTGGCGGATGATCTGCTCCTTCTTGCCGTAGTCGCCCTCGCCGAAGTGGGCGTAGCGCACCCGTCCCCTCGAGTCGATGAAGTACTCGGCCGGCCAGTACTGGTTGGCGTAGGCGTTCCAGGTCGCCAGGTCGTTGTCCTGGGCGACGGGGTAATGGATGCCGTTTCGCTCGATCGCTTCCTGGACGTTGCTCGCTTCCTTCTCGAAGGGGAACTCGGGCGAGTGGACGCCGACGATCGTCAGGCCGGCCCTGCGGTACTTCCTGTCCCAAGCCGTCAGGTAGGGCAGCGTGCGCAGGCAGTTGATGCAGCTGTAGGTCCAGAAGTCGACGAGGACGACGCGACCCCGCAGCGAGCGCATCGTCAGCGGCCGGCCGCCGGGGGTGTTGAACCACCGCTGGTTGTCGACGAATTCCGGCGCAGCGCCCAGCACCGGCAGGTTCGAGTGCCCGTTCGGCCCGGTCGCCGGTTGCGGCGCGCTTGCCGCGACCGCGCCGACGCCATGGGCCGGCTCGCCACGGACGTCGTTCAGGGCGGCGCGGGCCGAGGCCGTGTCCTCCAGCCCTTCGGTGGGATCGATCAGGAACCCCGGCAGAGAGCTGGCGATCTTGTTCTGGAACTTGATGTCGTAGTTGCCCGCCATCGCCAGGGCGACCACGACCATCACCGCCCCCATCGCCACCTGCAGGCCGACCCCGCGCCGGGCCAGCGGCGCGACCAGGCGGCGCCCGCCCAGCATCAGGAAGTAGAGGACGACGGCCGAGCCGATCCCGTAGCTCAGCGCCACCGCGAGTCGACCGCCGGTAAACGGCTGCGAAGCGGAGACGGTGATCACCCCGGCCAAGATCGGCCCGGCGCATGGCGCGTAGACGAGCCCGAGGCTGGCCCCGACCGCGGTCCCCGACCAGAAGCCGTCCCGGGCGCCGCCGGCGACCCCGGCCCGGCTCGCAAAACGGCTCAGCCAAGCCTCGAGGCGAGCGGCGAGCGGCGGGATCATCAGCGTCACCCCAAAGGCCAGCAGGATGAAGATCGCCAGCTTTCGCAGCAGGTCGTTCGGCAGGCCCAGGGCCGAGATCGCGTAGACCAGGGCGACCGTCGCAAAGGTGAACGAGACGGCGAGGCCGACGACGATCCCGAGCGGCCGGCGCCTGCCGCCGGTCGCTCCCGCCGCAAGCGCGACCGGCAGCACCGGCAGCACGCAGGGCGAGAGCGCGGTGCCCGCGCCCGCGACGAAGCCGAAGAGGATCAGCAGTGCCATCGCCTCAACCTTCCCACTCGATGATTACGAGGAGATGACGGCGAGCGGTTCAGGTGGGTCGCGAGGTGATCGCACCCTCGGCGCGCCCGGCTACGTCCGCCGCCCGCCCGACCCGCTCGCCGATGCCGTAGTGGGCGCAGATCGTCAGCTCGTGCTCGCGCAGCAGCGGGCGGGTCGGGTCGACGACGGGGGCGCTGCGGATCGCCTCGCGCCGGTGGGCGACCCAGACGCGGCCGCCACCCCCCGCGCAGTCGCGCAGCGGCACCGCAACCAGAGTGGCTCCGAAGCGACCTTGCTTCGCGATCAGCCACGCCGGCTCACCGCTTTTCTCCGCGTCGACGAAGAAGCCGTGGACCTGGCCGACCGCGCCGCCACCGACATCGTCGATCCCGTAGCCGATCCAGCTCTCCGTCTCGCTCAGCATCGGCGAACCGGGGGGCGAAGGCTCACTCATCCGCCTGCCTCGCGAGCAGCTCCGAGGCGGCGCTGGCCGGGTCGAGCTCCCGCCTCACCACCCGCTCCAGCAGCGCCTCGGTCTCAGGATCGCCGGCGGCGGTCGCCTCCATCCGGCGGCGCATCCGCGAAGTCGCGATCCCCAGCACCTCGTTGCGCAGGTTGCGCGCACGGCGCTCTTCCAGGGTGCCCGCCGCCTCGATGAAGGCGCGGTGCTCGTCGATCGCCTCGGCCAGCTCGGCAACCCCCTCGCCGCGAGCCGCCTCGGTGCGCAGGATCGGCACCTTCCAGCCTTCGGGGTCGTGCGAGAGGGCCAGCACGCCGCGGACCTCGCGCACCATCGTGTCGGTCATCGGGTGGTCAGCCTTGTTGACGACGATCACGTCGGGGATTTCCATCACCCCCGCCTTCAGCGCCTGGATCGAGTCGCCCGAGCCCGGCATCAGCGCCAGCACGATCGTGTCGGCGTGGTCGACGATGTCGATCTCCGCCTGGCCGACGCCGACGGTCTCGATCAGCACGTCGTCCTTGCCGGCGGCGTCCATCGCCAGGGCCACCTGCAGCGCCGCCTCGGAGAGGCCGCCGAGGGCCCCGCGCGAAGCCATCGAGCGGATGAAGACGCCGGGGTCGAGAAAGTGGTCGGAGAGCCGAATCCTGTCGCCGAGCAGGGCGCCGTGGGTGAAGGGGCTGGAGGGATCGATCGAGAGCACGGCGACCTGGCGCTCGGCCTTGCGCAGCTCCGCCGTCAGCGCCCCGATCAGGGTGCTCTTGCCGACTCCGGGGGGGCCGGTGAAGCCGACGATCCGAGCCTTGCCGGTGCGCGGGTAGACCTCGCGCACGAGCTCCCAGCCGGCCGGGTCGTCGGACTCGATCAGGGTTATCGCCCGCGCCAGGGCGCGCTTGTCCCCGGCGATAAGCCGCTCGGAGAGCGGCGCGGTCTTGGTGGTGTCAGCCACGGCCCGGTGAGTCTAGAGTCCCCGCCGCCGTGATCCGCACGATCCGCTTCCTCGCCCGCAACGGGATGCTGAACCGCGAGTACGGGCGCCTGCTCGGCCGCTTTCTGCGCCGCCGCCTCTTCACGGCTGCCGGCCGCCGCTGGCGCACCGACGGGCTGCTCTTCCTCGGTCGCGGCCTCGAACTGGAGATCGCCCCCAGGGGGCGGGTCGACTTCGGCCGTTTCGTCTGGATCGGCGACGGGACGAAGATCCGCTGCCACGAGGGACGGGTCGAGATCGGCGCCAAGACGGTGATCGGGCAGGAGTGCACGATCTCGGCCTACCAGCGCGTGCGCATCGGCGAGCAGTGCGTGATCGCCGACCGGGCGATGTTCATCGACTTCGACCACGGCGTCGTCGAAGTCGATCGCCCGATACGACAACAGGGCATCTACAAGCGCGACGTCATCGTCGGCTCCAACGTCTGGATCGGCTATGGCGCCTGCATCCTGCGCGGCGTAAGCGTCGGCGACAACTCGATCGTCGGCACCAACTCGGTGGTCACCAAGGACGTTCCCGCCAACGCGGTGGTCGCAGGCATTCCCGGCCGAGTGATCCGCATGCGCGCGGCGCCGCAGGAGCTGAGCTGGCCCGACCCGGTCGAGCCGGACCCGGAGGCGCATACGACGTTGCCATCGCCGGCCATCGAGCAGTCCGGCTGACCCCAGCGATGTCGAGTGCCTTCAGTCGAGCGAGGCTGGAAGGGTTCGCAAGCCCTGTTCGCCTGCCGCCTGATGCAGCTTGGCATCCCAGGTGGCGAAGGTCAGGTCCTCCGCTGGAAAGGAAAGCGCTGCCGCCAGGTGCATGGCATCGAGCGAGCGCAACCCGGGTGAAACCGCGAGCTGCGCCGCCCGCCCGACAAGGCCGTCGTCAGCCTCGATGACGTCGATCAGGAGCCACTCGCGCTTCATCCTCTCGAGCTCAGCAGGCTCTCCCGCGCGGGAGACCGCTCGCACCGTCTCGACGTAGCCGATCCGGCACATCGACCATACGGAATCGGGACTCATCGCCTCGAGGACCGCATCGGTGCCATCCTCATCCACGTAGCGCTTGACCAGCGCGCTGGCGTCCAGATAGAGAATCAACGCTCTTCTTCGCGCTCCGCAAGAACGATCGACGACGCCGAACGCCCGGTCTTCCGGGGTCGCGGCGGCGGGCCCTTCGGCTTGGGACGGGAAGCCGGCGTAACCCGGCCTTCGGCAATCAGCTTCTTCATCGCCTCGCTCGGCTCCGGCATCGCCGGGACGATCTCGGCGACAGGGCGGCCGTCCGAGACGATCCTCACCGACTCGCCGTCCTCGACTTCGCGAAGCACGCTGCTCAGCTGGATTGCCAATTCCCGAACCTCGATCTCTCGCATGTGGTCATCGTAGGGGCAAGCTCGACACACGAACCCGCCTGCAAGCACTTTACCAAATCCGAGGGTTTTTGTCTGTCATCTGATAGATTGCCGCACTCTGTCGTGGCGCGGCAGCTTCTACTGTGGCGGTGCTTCCGCGCTGGCGATGTGGACTATGTACTCGCCAGTGAGAACAATGCCGCCCGTGGACATCGCTGCCCTTTTCGGGGAGAACCTGGCTCGCTGCCGCAGGCGTGCGGACATGTCGCAGGAGGAGCTGGGCGTCCGCGCCTCGCTGCACCGCACCGAGATCAGCCAGCTGGAGCGGGGCCTGCGCGTGGCGCGCATCGACACCCTGGTCAAGCTCGCCGGTGCGCTCGGCATCCCTCCGAGCGAGCTGATCGAGGGAATCGACTGGAGCCCGGGCAGCACCACCGCCGGACAGTTCATGCCGGCGGCGAAGGCCCAGGCGGAGCTGAATTGACTTAGGACCTTAGGCCGCGCTCGTCTCGCCGACCAAGTCGGCGTAAACCACGGCGGTCTGCTCGGCCACGTCGCCCCAATCGAAGCGGCGCAGGTGCTCGTAGGCTTCGGCGACGAGGCTGCGGCCGAGCTCGTCGTCGGAGAGGACGCGGATCGCCACCTCGGCGAGCGCTTCCGGGTCGCGGGCGCGGAAGCGCAGGCCGGCCTCCTCGTGGGGGACGACCTCACGCAGGCCGCCGGTGTCGGCGACGATGCAGGGGCAGCCCGAGGCCATCGCCTCGAGCGCGACCAGGCCGAAGGGCTCGTAGATCGAGGGCACCACGGTCAGATCGGCGATCCGGTACAGCGAGTGCAGCACGTCGTCGCCGATCCAGCCGAGGAAGGTGCCGTGCTCCATCAGCCCCAGTTCCTCGGCCTGCTTGTGCAGCTCCTCCTCGTGGGTGCCGGAGCCGGCGATCAGGAAGCGGGTCCCCGGCACCTCCTCGATCAGCCTCGGCATCGCCTCGAGAGCCAGCTGGAAGCCCTTCTCGTAGACCAGGCGGCCGATCAGCAGGACCAGCTTCTCGTCCTCGGCGGCGAACTCCGAGCGCAGCCGAGTCAGCTCCCTGGGGTCCTGCGGTTGCAGGTCCTCGGGGTCGATCCCATTCGGGATCACCGAGATGCGCTTCTCTTCGACCCCGAAGATGTCGGCGATCTGCTCGCGCATGTAGTGGGAGCAGGCGATCACGCGCTCGGAGCGGTTGGCGATCCAGCGCTCGACCCCGTGGATGTAGGTCTGCGGGTGCTTGTCGACCCAGCCCTGGTGGCGGCCGTGCTCGGTGGCGTGGATCGTCGTTACCAGCGGCGCTTCGAAGCGCTTGGCGAGGTGGTCGCAGGCGTTGGCGACGAGCCAGTCGTGGCCGTGCACGAGGTCGAAGCTGTAGCGGTCGCCGAGCTCGACCCCGGCGGCGAGCATGTCCGAGTTCATCCGCTCGACCCAGGCGACGAACTCGCCCAGATCGGTCGGCCGCTTGGGCTCGCGGATGCGGTGGATGAATACGCCCCCGCGCCGCTCCTCGGCCGGCGACTCCTCGCCGCCGCGGGTCAGCACGTGGACCTCGACGTCGCGCTCGACCAGCGCCTCGGAGAGCTTGCGCACATGCCGGGCAAGGCCGCCCTCGATCAGCGGCGGGTACTCCCAGGAGAGGATGAGGACGCGGGTCACGGCTGAAGGAGCGGCGTGAGGCTCAGATCGGGGGCGAGGGCGCGCATGCGCGGATTGGCGATGGTCGGGGAGTCTATGGCCTGCAGGGCCGCTTCGGAGTGCAAAATCGCCCGCTGGAAAGCGTAGTCCCCGGCCTGGCCGCGTTTGTCGAGGAAGGCCCAGTCGCTGGCCTGCGTCGCCAGCAGCTCGCGGCCGGCGCGAATGGCGGCGTTCCCGCGCAGGCCGGCGGAGAGCGCCCGCAGCAACCGCAGCTCGAGCCTGCGGGCACCCCAGGCGAGGTCGGCGACAGCGGGCGAGTCCCAGGTGCTCAGGCCCTTACCCTCGCCCCAGGTCGAAGCGAGGAGCGGCCGCGCGACGGCCTCGTGCTCGTCGAGCGCTTGGGGCAGCGTCAGCAGCCGCACTCCTGCCTCGGCGGCCTGGCCCAGCACCTCGCGCAGCCAGGTCACCCCCTCCGACCACCAGTGGCCGAGCAGCTCGGTGTCGATCGCGAAGACGAGCAGGCCGCGCCGGCCGTGGGAGGAGGAGAACTCGCGCAGCCGGGCGGCGACGGCGGCGAGGAACTCGCCGGCCTGGCGGCGCGCTGCCGCCTCGGCCGCGGCCGGATCGTAGCCGCCGCCGCCGACCTTCCAGATCCGCACGCCGCGCAGCGACTTGCCGGCGAACTGGGCATGGGCGGGGTCCGACGGGTAGCCGTCGAGCGACCAGAGCCACTGGATCGCCTCCCAGTCGATCGGCAGCGCCACCGGCCCGGCCTCGGTCGCCACCGGGCTCAGTGCTTCCAGCCGCTCCTCATACGGGCTCTGGTCGACGCAGAACCAGCGCACCTCCTCGTCAGCCAAGCGCCACTCCAGCCCGGGCGCAAAGGCGCACTCGGGCAGCCAGAACCCCCCATTCCAGCCGAAGCGCCGCCGGTGCGAGCAAATGCCGGCATCAAGCTGGAGGCGCAATCCCTCCCGGGTGGCGAGCAGCGGCAGGACCGCGTGGGTCGCGGCCGAAGCGGCGAGCGCGATCCGGCCCTCCTCGGCCGCCCGCTGGAAGGGACGCAGCGGGTCCCCGCCGTCGGCATCGAGCAGCTCCAAGGCGTGCCGGTAGCGGGCCGCCTCCCCCTCGCAGGCGTCGCGGCATTCGGCCGGGACTTCTCCCGCGTCGGCCTCGGCGGCGCCGATCCGCCACTCGATCAGGAATCGGCGCAGCCTCTCCCGCACGCCCTCGTCTTCGAGCTGATCGGCGAGGACGGGGGTGACGGTCATGGTCAGGCGCTCCGCCACCTCCAGCACGGGCAGGTAGGAGCGGATCGCCGCGTCGAACAGCCACTCCTCGCCGAAGGGATAGGTCCCGAAGCCCTCGACGTAGGGCATGTGGGAGTGCAGGACGATCGCCAGGTCGCCGGCGCTCTCCTCAGGGGGCATGGCAGACGGCGAGGAAGTCCAGCGCCCGGTCGAGCTCGGCCTCCTTCAGCGCGAAGTCCGAGGCGGCGATGGCGGGCGTGAAGCGGCCGTAGAAGGGCTTGGTCAGGCGCAGCGCCTTGTGGACGCGGTCCCAGCCGAGCTTGATCGCGAGCTCGTGAGCGCGCAGCTTGCGGGCGTGGAAGAGGCCGAGCAGCTCAACCCCCGGAAAGTGGGCCTCGCAGAGCCGTCGGAACTCGGCGGCGCGGTACTCGCGTAGGTGCCACGGGTTGTCGGACTTCTCAGCCCCCGGGGGGGCCAGGGTCAGCAGGTTGGGCGTGGAGACGTAGGCGACGCCGCCCGGGGCGAGCATCGACTTGAAGTGCTCGAGGATCGCCCCCGCATCCTCGACGTGCTCGATCGTCTGCAGGAAGACGACGGCGTCGCAGGGCTCGGCGAAGCTCTCGACCAGGTCGCGCTCGAAGCGAAGGTTGGAGCGCGCATAGCGCAGCCGGGCGTGCTCGTGGGCCTCGGGGTTGGCGTCAACGCCGACGACGCTTTCCGCCGCCCGGGAGAGCACCGCTGACCCGTATCCCTCGCCGCAGGCCATGTCGACGACCCGCTTGCCGGCGACCCGCTCGGCAATCCACTCGTAGACGATCAGATGGCGCCGGTACCAGTAGTTCTCCTCGGGTAGGTCAGGCAGCGTGCGCTCACCGGTGAGCGGCAGCGGCGGCACTCCCGGCGGCTGGTCGAGCTGGACGTATTCGCGGGCCACGAACCGGGACCGTATTGTTCTCGACCGCATGCCGGCCTCCCCCACAGCCACCCCGGAGCACATAAAGGACGTCAACGCGCGCTACCACGACGCGGCCGCCGAGGAGTACGACGCCAAGTGGGGAATCGACTTCGGCGCAACCGGCCAGGAGCAGGTTCGCCAGAAGCTGGTCAAAGCCCTCGGCGGACAGGATGGCCAAAGCTTCGGCGCCGGCCTCGAGATCGGCTCGGGCACCGGCTACTTCTCGCTCAATCTGCTGCAGCTGGGCGTGATCCAGGCGCTGACCGCGACCGACATCTCCGCCGGCATGCTGAAGCGCCTCGCCACCACCGCTACAGGGCTCGGCCTGGAGGTCGAGACGGTGGAGACCGAGGCCGAGGAGCTGCCCTTCGAGGACGAGAGCTTCGACCTCGTCTTCGGCCACGCAGTCCTGCACCACATCCCCGACCTCGACAAGGCCTTCGCCGAATTCCACCGCGTCCTGCGCCCGGGCGGCGCGATCGCCTTCTGCGGCGAGCCGTCGCGCTACGGCGACCGCCTCGCGGCGCTGCCCAAGCGCGCCGGCCTGCTCGCCGCGCCGGCCTGGCGACGTGCGGTCGGCGCCCGCGCGCGCGCCGTCGCGGAGGCCGACCAGTCCGAGGGCCACGCCCTGGAGGGCGAGGTCGACGTCCACGCCTTCGCCCCCGCCGACCTGCGCCACCTGCTCCGCGAGGGCGGCTTCGAGGACCGCCACGTCGGCGGCGAGGAGCTGCTCGCCAACGCCTGGGGTTGGGGCCTGCGCACGGTCGAGGCCAGCGCCGAGCCAGAATCGGTGCCCTGGGGCTGGCGCCGCTTCGCCTTCAACAGCTACATCGCCCTGCAGAAGGTCGACACCCGCCTGCTGGAGCCGCGCCTCCCCGCCGAGCTCTTCTACAACCTGCTCGTCTCCGGCCGCAAGCCGAAACAACCCAAAGCTTGTTGAAGCTTTCGGCCCCTATGACCGCCACAATCCTTCAATCGGCGCCGTCGAGACGGGTGGCAACGGCCGCGAGAGTCGCTGTGACCCTGGCCGCCTCGAAGCGGACCTGCGCCGCGGTGAAGCGCAGGGTGGTTAGCCCTGCAGCCGTGTGCGCCTGATCGCGGAGCCGGTCCTTCGCCTGCTGGGCGGGAGTCCTGTGGTACCTCAACCCATCGGTCTCCACCACCAAGCCCAAGCGAGACCAATAGAAGTCCACGCGGAATCCGTTGAGCCAAGCCTGGGTCTCGGGCATCGGCAGGCCCGCCGCTCGGATGAGGGCAAGGAATCGACGCTCCAGGACTGAGTCGGTGAGGGAAAAGAACCACGAGTCCAACACCGAACGGAGGCGGGCCAAGCCGGGACGCTTCGGATACGCGTCGAGCGCCAGCCGCAGCGCCTCTGGGTCAATTAGGTCGAGACGATCAGCCTCGTTGACTGCCCTCTCCACGCGCTCGCGAGCCACACATGCGGCGAGATCGACCAGGGTGCAAACGGGATCGGTGACGGGTATCCCATCGACGACCTTGCGCTCCACGAAGCTCAGGCCTGACCGGCGGTGGACGCAGATCCCCTCACGGCGTCTGACGACGCTGTACGGCACCACGACCTCGATCCGGGGCGTGACGTCGATCAGCCCCCATAGAGCAGCGGCGCTGCGGTGACTGAGAAGCGCAGTCGGCCCGCAGCTCAACACCGCAGCCATCCACCGGCCCCGCTGGTCGACTTCCGGCCTGCCGACCGCATAGACGCCGCGCCAAAGTGGGTGAAGGCGTCCTGCCGTGATGCGGTGGCCGATTGCGCGCGGGCTCAGCCCGAGCCCAAGCAATTGCCGCCGCGAGACCACCCCGTGCTGTTGCCTGACCAGACCCCAAACTCCGCTCGGTCGAGATTGAAGCTTTGTGGCCCTCACAGCGACATAAGGCTTCAACCGAGGGTGATTCTCCCCCCTCCCTCGCCCGAATCAGATGACGTCAGGGCGTGAGGGCGCGGTTTCAGCCACGGCGGCGGGCGCGGTAGAGCTTGGCGCGCGATTCGAAGCCCTTGAGGCGGCGCTCGCCGGCGAACGAGTACTCGAATGCATCCGGCGCCGCCTGCTTGGCGGCTTTGTCGACGAGGACGCTGCCTGGCTTGGCGACGCCGGTGATCCGGCTCGCCAGGTTGACCGAGCGGCCGTAGTAGTCGCCGCTCTGAACCAGGGCCGGGCCGCGGGCGACGCCGGCGCGCAGGCTCGGAAAGGCCTCGCCCTCCTCCTCTGAGGCCTCGACCAGGCGCAGGGCCGCATCGGTCATCAGCTCGGCGTCTGTCGCGACCAGCATTGCCGCGTCGCCGATCGTCTTGACCAGCCGCACCGGCGGTTCGGCGACCGCGGTCGCCATCTCCTCGAGGCGTCCGGCGACCAGGCCGAGCTCCTCCGGCGCGATCTCCTCGCCGAGCTTGGTGAAGCCGACCAGGTCGGCGAAGCAGACCGAGAGCTCTGTCGTGGCCCCCATCTCGCCCGAGGCGAGGTCGGCGGCGCCGATCACGTCGCGGCGAATCTGCTCGAGCAGGTGGGCGCGCTGCGCGTAGAGGAGCGTCGGCTCGAAGATCGGCAGCATATGCTCCGCCGCAGCGGCGAAGCGCAGGGCGAGATCTCGCTCGGTGTCTCCCGGCTGCATCAGCGTGCGCCTGAACAGCTCGCGGTTGGCGTCGGCAATCCGAGCGGTCCCCATCCCGATCGTCCTCGCGACCTGGATGATGCCGTCCTCGGGCAGGCCCGCGTCGAGGAAGGCCTTGACCCGTTTGGCAGCTTCGAGGTCGGCCTCGGTGAGGACCCGCTCCTCTGCGTCCGGATAGGGAATCCCAAGCGCGGCGCTTGCCCGCTGCAGCAGGTCGAGGTCGGCGTTGGAGATCTCGGCTATCTCCTCCCGCGTGTAACGGGGCCCGTCGCCGGCGATGCCGCGCTCGACCGGAAGCAGGGTGAGGCGGCCGGTCGCAACCGCTTCGCGCAGCTCCTCCAGCGGCACTCCCTCGCCGGCCAGCTCTTCGAGCAGGCCAAGGCGGGCCTCTCGAACCTCGCCTTCGACGCCGTCCAGAAGTCCCTCTGCCTCGAAATCGATCATGCGCTCGCCACGCTACCGCCGCGGCGCGGGTCGCCGCCGCCGCTCAACGCGCCCGTAACCGGATCGCGCGCAACCGCCTGGGCGCCGCCGAAGAAGAGGTTGATCTCCGGCCGCCGCACGACCGGCAGGCCGCGCGCCTCCAGCCGCGCCAGCGCATCCTCGTCCAGTCCCGGCTCGGCCTGGACGACGCCCTGCTCGAAATGCAGGCGCGGCGCCCGCACCGCCTCGTCAGCGCCCATCCCCTGCTCGACCGCGCGCACGACCGTCTGCAGGATCGCCGAGCGGATCCGGTTCGAGCCGGCGCTGCCAAGGCCCATCTCGATCTCACCGCCGCGCAGCACCACCGTCGGCGCCATCATCGAGGGGACCCGCCGCCCCGGCGCGATCGAGTGGAAGCCGAGCGGGTTGAGGTCCTCCTCGCCGAGCATGTTGTTGAGGATCACCCCGGTGCCGGGCACGAGCACCCCGGAGCCGGAGCCGTTGGAGCAGGTGACGCTGGCGCACATCCCGTTGCCGTCGAGCGCCGAGATGTGCGTGGTCGAGCCGAGCAGGTCGCCCGCAGTTCGGTCAAGCGCGCCGGGGTCGAGCAGGCTCGCCTCCAGGCCCTCGCCGTAGAGCGCCTCGGCGAATGCCTCGCCGCGGGCGTCGTTGGCGGCCCCCATCGCTGCGACCAACTGCTCCGGCCCGCTGCGCTCTCCCAGCCGCTCGAGCAGGCCGAGGCAGTAGGCGATCAGGATGCCGCCCGAGGAGGGCGGCGGATTGGTCAGCACCTCGGTCCCGCGAAAGCTGCTGCGGATCGGCGGGCGCTCGATCGTCTCGTAGCCGGCAAAGTCACCGGGCCCGAGCGTGCCGCCGTGCTCGACCACGTATGCGCTTAGCCCCGCGGCGATCTCGCCGCGGCAGAACGGCTCCGCACCCTCGGCGCCGAAGCGCTCCAGCGCCACGGCCAGCTCCTCGAAGCGGAAGGCCTCGCCCTCGCGCAGGGTGCGCCCCGCCGGCGCGTAGAGCTCCCGCGTCCCCTCCAGGCGCGCGTGGATCGGCTCGAGGATGTCGAGGATGTAGGCCTGCTCGGCGTTGACCGGCGCCCCCTCGCGGGCGAGGCGAACGCCGGGCTTGACCAGCTCGGCGAGCGGCATCGAGCCAAAGCGCCGCAGCGCCTCCTCCAGCCCCCCCGCCGTGCCGGGCACGCCGCAGGAGGCGGGCCCGACGTAGAACGTCTGCACCATCTCGGCATCGAAATGGACCGGCACCGGGACAAGGTCGGCGCCGCGCTCGATCCCGTCGCGGCCGGGCGCGGCGACGAAGAAGTCGAGCAGGACGGTCTCCCGGCCGCGGTGGACCATCATGAAGCCGCCGGCCCCGAAGCCGGTCAGCGGGCTCTCGACAGCGAAGGAGGCGAGCGCAGCGCAGACCGCCGCGTCGACGGCGTTGCCGCCCTCGCGCAGCACCTCGGCGCCCGCCTCTGCGGACTGTGGGTGTCCGGCGGCGACGACCCCTCTCATGAGCGGCGGCTCAGCCGGGCAGGAACTCTGGGACGTCGATGCCGAGCTCGCCGGAGCGCTCGGAGCGGCGCGAGCGCGGGGCGTCTTTGGTGCGCCGGATCGTCGGCTCGGCGACGCGGCGTGGCGTCGCTGTCCGGCCGTCGAAGCGAGTTGCGACGACGGTGACCCAGACCTGGTCGCTCAGCTCCTCGTCGACGTTGGCGCCGAAGATGATGTTGGCATCGGGATGGGCGGCCTCGCCGACCAGCTTCGCCGCCTCGCTGACCTCGACCAGCGAGAGGTCGGCACCGCCCGTGATCGAGAGCAGGATCGCCCGCGCGCCCTCCATCGAGGTCTCCAGCAGTGGCGAGGAGATCGCTTTTTCGGCTGCCAGCACGGCCCGGCCCTCGCCATGCCCCATGCCGATGCCGAGCAGCGCCCGGCCCGCCTCCGACATGATCGTGCGCACGTCGGCGAAGTCGAGGTTGATCAGGGCGGGAAGGGTGACGAGGTCGGAGACGCCCTGCACGCCCTGGCGCAGCACGTCGTCGGCCACCTGGAAGGCCTCGACCATCGAGGTCTGCTGGTCGAGCACCTCGAGCAGGCGGTCGTTGGGGACGACGATCAGCGTGTCGACCTCGGCGGCGAGTTCCTCGATGCCCTTGTTGGCCTGGCTGCCTCGGCGGCTGCCCTCGAAGCTGAACGGCTTGGTCACGATTCCCACCGTCAGCGCGCCGACCTCGCGGGCGAGGCGGGCGATCACCGGCGCCGCGCCGGTTCCCGTGCCGCCGCCCGCGCCGGCGGCGACGAAGACCATGTCGGAGCCCTTCAGCAGGCGCTTGATCTTGTCCTGTTCCTCGAAGGCGGAGCGGTGGCCGAGCTCGGGATCGGCGCCGGCGCCGAGGCCGCGGGTCGACTCGTCGCCGATGTGCACGGTGACGTCGGCGACGCAGAGCTGCAGCGACTGGAGATCGGTGTTGACGGCCATGAACTCGACCCCGGGAATCCGCGCCTCGACCATGCGGTTGACGGCATTGACTCCGCCACCCCCCACGCCCACGACCCGAATAACGGGCTGGTGCGGCTCGCCACTCCCAGGCGGTTCATACTCCGGCTCCTCCCGCCCATAGCGGGGAGCTTCCACGACGGGCTCGATCTCACGCCGCCCATACGACGGCTCCTCGGAGAAAACCCTTTTCAACCTCTCAGGAGGAGTCTCCTGCGAGCCTTCAAGACCCGGCTCCGCCGGTCCTGGGCCACGATCCCCAGACGTTTCTTCCACGGGTGGCGTGGAGGAGGGGACGTCGCCCGCAGCTTGCGAGGACGACGGGTCCTCCTCCACGACAGGACCCGTGGGCGACTCCTCTGGCCCCTCCTCGGAAGTCGATCGAAACAGGTCCGAAAGCGGACCCTCGCGCATGCTCGCCCGCTTACGCCGACTCATTGTTCGCCAGAACCTCCTTCGCCAGCTCCCGGTAGTAATTCGCGGCGCTGCTGCCGGAATCGTACTTGAGCACACTGGCGCCTTTGACCGGCGCCTCGGCGAATTTGATCGCCTTGCGAATCCTGGACTTGAAGACGAGGTCGCCGAAGTTCTCTTCGAGGATTTCCACCGCCTCCTTGGCGTGGACCGTCCGGGCGTCGAGCATCGTCGGCAGGATGCCCTCGATTCTGACATCCGGGTTGAGGTTCTCCTGGATCATCTTCAGCGTGTTCTGGAGCTGGACGAGCCCACGCATCGACAGATACTCGCACTGCACGGGGACGATCACCTTGTTTGCCGCGGTCAGCGCGTTGATCGTCAGCAGCCCGAGGCTGGGCGGCGTGTCGATGCAGACGAAGTCGTAGTGGCCGGAGACCTCCCGCAGGGCCTTCTCCAGCGAGCGCTCGCGGCCGATCTTGGTGCTCATCGCGATCTCCGCACCGGCCAGGTCGATAGAGGCGACCGCGATGTCGATCTCGCGCTCGACGATGATCTCGCTGATCGGCATGTCGTTGACCAGCACGTCGTAGAGGCTCTTCTCCACCTTGTCGGGGTCGATCCCCTGGCTCATCGTCAGGTTCCCCTGCGGGTCCAGGTCGATGCAGAGCACCTTGTGGCCTGACTCGGCAAAGGCAACGGCAAGGTTCAAGGTGGTGGTGGTCTTGGCCACCCCGCCCTTCTGATTCGCAAAAGCGATCACATCGGCATGCTTGGTCGAGACCTCCGGCTCAGCCCGCTCAACCACAACCTCATGCCGGGAAGGCGCCAGCAGATCCCGCGGCAAAAACCGCTCGGGCTCCTCGTCGACCACCTCGGCTACAGCGGCCGGTGCGCTTCGCCCCACAGAAGCTTCGGTCCCAGACGCATCTCCGGCGGGTGGCGTCGAGGGTGGGACGTCGCCCGCAGCTCGCGAGGACGACGGGTCACCCTCGGCGACAGGACCCGCCGGCCTTGCGCGCTGGTCCTCCTCCGTGACAGGACCCGCGGTCGAACGCTCTGAAATCTCGTCGGCCCGAGACTCCACCTCGCGCTCGGGAACGGCCTCCTCCATCTCCTGCAGCTCTTCGACAATCGGGTGCGGCTGATCGACGACTGGAGCGGGCGCGGACTTGTTCTTGCGGCTGAGGAATCCCATTGCGCGGGTATTCGCATGACCACCCGCTTTTCCTGCCACGCCGAGAAATTGCTAGGAATCACCCGGTAACCGATCTCCTGGACAAGCGAGTGGTCTTCGTCACCGGCAAGGGGGGCGTCGGCAAGACCACGGTCGCGGTCGCGCTGGGCCTGCGCGCCGCCGCCGAAGGAAAGCGGACGATCGTCTGCGAGGTCTCCGCGCAGGAGAACGCCTCGCGGATCTTCGAGCACGCCGAAGTCGGCTTCCACGAGGTCGAGCTGGCGGACAACCTCTGGTCGATCTCGATCGACCCCGACGAGGCGATGCGCGAGTACGTCCTGCTCCAGCTGAAGGTGCGGGCGATGCGCGACATGCTCTTCCGCAGCCGCATCTTCACCTACCTGACCGCCGCCACCCCGGGCTTCAAGGAGCTGCTGACGATCGGCAAGGTCTGGGAGCTGGCCCAGCTCGACCGCAGGGTGAAGGCGGGCCGCAAGTACGACCTGGTGATCGTCGACGCGCCGGCCACCGGACACGGCGTCGGCTTCCTGCAGGCGCCGCGGACCTTCGCCGCGATCGCCCGCGTCGGCCCGATCCACAGCCAGGCACGGCAGCTCCAGGACCTGGTCGTCGACCATGAGCGCACCGGCGTCGCGATCGTCGCCCTGCCGGAGGAGATGCCGGTCAACGAGTCGGCTGCGCTCGAGCACGACCTGCGCGCCGACGTTGGGATCGCGGTCGACCGCGTCTACATGAACGGCATCTACCCGGAGCGCTTCTCCAATGCCGAGGCCGAGCGGCTGGCCGAGCTGGCCGGCGCGGAGAGCGGCGCCGTGCGAGCCGCGGCGCGGGCGGCCCTCTCAGAGCACAACCGCGCCCGCTCGCAGCGCGCCCAGCTCGCCCGCCTGCGCCGACGGGTCGAGGCCCCGGTCAGGACGTTGCCCTTCCTCTTCGACCCCGAGCTCGGGGTCGAGGCCGCCCGTCGACTGGCGAAGAGGCTCGGCTGATGCCCGGCGTCGGCGACCTCCTGGAGGGCAAGGGGATCTGCATCTGCGCCGGCTCAGGCGGCGTCGGCAAGACGACCACCTCGGCCGCGATCGCCGCCGGGATGGCGGCCCGCGGCCTCAAGGTCTGTGTGCTGACGATCGACCCGGCGAAGCGGCTCGCCGATTCCCTCGGCCTCAAAGAGCTCGGCAACCAGGCCAAGCAGGTCGACCCGGAGCTGTTCGAGAGCCACGGGATCGAGATGAGGGGCGAGCTGTGGGCGATGATGCTCGACGCCAAGGCGACTTTCGACGAGCTGGTCGCCCGCCAGGCGCCCGACGAGGAGTCGCGCGACCGCGTCCTCGACAATCGCATCTACCAGCAGATCTCCAACGCCCTCGCCGGCTCACAGGAGTACATGGCGATGGAGAAGCTCTTCGAGCTGCACACCGAGGGCCGCTTCGACCTGCTCGTGCTCGATACGCCGCCGACCCGCAACGCGCTCGACTTCCTCGACGCGCCGCGCCGCCTCACCCAGTTCATCGAGGGGCGCTCGCTGAGCGTCTTCATGCGCCCAACCGGGTTCGCGGCGCGCGTCGCCGGGCGCGGCACCTCGGTCGCGCTCAGCGTCCTCAAGCGCATCGTCGGCTTCGACTTGCTGGCAGACCTGGCCGAGTTCCTCAACGCCTTCAGCGGCATGGTCGACGGCTTCCAGGCCCGGGCCAAGCGGGTCAACAGCCTGCTCGCCGATCGGCGCACCTGCTTCCTCGTCGTCTGCGGCCCGCAGGGGGAGCCGGTCGACGAGGCGGTCTACTTCCACCGCAAGCTGGTCGAGGCGAAGCTGCCCTTCGGCGGCGTCATCGTCAACAAGGTCCACTACCCGGCTGAGAAGCTGCGCGGGGACGGCGACGATCTGGGCGAGGCGCTGGTCGAGAAGCTCGGCGACAGGGAGCTGGCCGGGCGGGTGGCCGAAAACTTCGCCGACTACCAGGCGCTGGCCGAGCGCGACGCCCGCAACATCGAGCGTCTTGCACGCGAGCTGCGGACCAAGGGCGTGATCCGCGTCCCCTGTCTGGACGAGGACGTCCACGACCTCGCCGGCCTGGCCGAGATCAACCGCTACCTCTTCGCGACGAATGAGGAGCGCGAGGCGATAGCCGCCGGCCGCGCCTAACCAACCATGGGTGAAACGTTTTTTCGTCCTATCGGAACGAAAAAACGTTTCACCAGTTGGGACTTAGCTTGCGTTGCGGTAGTGGTCGTAACGGAGCTCGCCGACCTCCCAGTCGGCGTCCTCGGGAACCGGGAAGAGATGACGAACGCGGGGGGTATCGATCCGCTCGCGGTGCTGCAGGTCTCCCTCGATCGCGGGGAAGTCGAGTGTGCTGTGGGTGACCTCGACCTCGTCCAGCCAGGGGGTCGCGGTGATGCGGATCTCGTCCTCGCCGGGGATCGGCTCGAGGATGCGGGTCGCTTGATCGTCGTGCTCGTCCTCTGGCTGATGATGCGCCGCGTGATGTGACGTCACTGTCTCCTCCACCTCTCCCGTGTCGGGTGTCTCCCAGTCGATAGGCATGCCTACGATCGTCCCGTCGCCGGCCTCGAGGCCGGTTGCGATCAGGGTCTCATCGGCGGCGGTGCCGAGGTCGGCGCCAAGCGCGCCGAGGGCGGCGTCACGGAGGATCCGGCGCACTCCCTCCTCGATCCAGGTCGCCAGCGCAAGGCCGGGCAGCGCCGGGGCGCCGTTCATCAGCGAGCGCTCCAGCTCCAGCGCGTGCTCGATCTGCTCGCGGGCCTCGATCCGGTCGAAGGTCTCGTCGGCGATCAGCGCCGAGGCGCGCATCGGCAGCGAGGCGCCGACCGGCCCGTGGCCGTCGAGCACCGCGCGCAGCGCCAGCAGGTGGTCGCTGAGGCCCTCCAGGGCGGAGCCGCGCCCGCAGCCCATCTCAAAACGGCCGACCGCCCAGGCGAGGGCGCCGTCGGGGTCCGGGCGCGCCTCCAGCGTCGCTGCGAACTCGGCCAGCTGGATCGCCTCCCCCTCGCTCAGCTCGTAGCCGCCCGACCGCGTCGAGGGCGCCCCGGTTGCAAGGCGGGCCCAGCGCCCCTCGCCGGTCGGCGCGAAGGCGTGCGGGCCGAGCCCGACGCTGCCGGCTTTGAAGAGGTGCATGACGCTGATCAGCTCGTGGAGCTGCTGCATCGCGCCTTCGGCGCTCTCCGCCCCCTCGCCCTGCTCGGCGACGGCGAGGAACTGCGGCTCCCAGGCGGCGCGGCCCATGCCCTCGCTGCGCATCGCCTCGATCGGCGCCTCGATCGAGTCGGCGCGGATCACCTGCACCCCGTTGGCCAGCTGCAGGCGGGGCAGCGACATGCGCAGCCCGACCAGCGGAGCGAACAACACGTCGGCCTCCTCGATGCCGCGGGTCTCGGCCTCGAGCACGGCAAGGGCGGTGCGCAGCCGCTCGTGATCGAGCGAAAGTTCGGCGCAGCCGTCCCAAAGCGAGGCGAGGAAGACGGTCAGCATCTGCGCCGCCCGCTCGCCGGGGTCGGTCGGGACCTGCTCGCCGCGCGCTTCCAAGTAGGGGGCGGCGATGCCAGCGGCGGCGACCGCGTCGCGGGCGGTGCCGAAGGCCTCGAGGCCGCGCAGCTCGGTCTCCCGTTCGCGCACGTAGTGCGAGGTCAGCGGTTTGTAGCTGTAGAAGAGCGAGTCGTCACCGCTGTCGGCGTCCACGTCGAAGGGGATCTGGTCGCCGCCGGCGACCAGCGAGCTGAGCCTGATCGCCGCCTCGGAGGCAAGGCGGGTCAGCGATTCGGTGAGCAGTCGATCGCGCACGCCCCACGCTTCCCGCCCACGCACGGCGCTCCTGCGCCTGCACGACCCCTTGCAAAGGCCCGTGAGTCTGCTGAGAACCGCCGTATAGACGGGTGACAGCAGATTCGCTGCTCAGACCGCGGCGGCGGCCGGCTCGGCGGCGTCCTCGAAGAGCCAGCGGCGCCCGTAGCGGCGCATGTCCTCGACCAGCGGCACCAGCGCCTCGCCCTTCTCGGTCAGCGCATACTCGACCCGGGGCGGCACCTCGGGGAAGGTGTGCCGCTCGACGATGCCCTCGTCTTCAAGGGCGCGCAGGCGCAGCGACAGCGTGCGCGGGCTGATCCCCTCCAGCGAGCGCTCCAGCTCGCAGAAGCGACTAGACCCTTCGGCCAGGTCGCGAATCAGCAGGAGGGTCCACTTGCCACAGACCACTTCCGCCGTGCGGCAGACGGGACATTGGGAATTGGATGCGGCACTCATGGTCAAGCGGGGCCGGTTGTGTCGATTGCCTCGCTCCAGCGAGTGTACCGATCTCGCTTCACTTACTGAAGTTTTGGGCTGCAGCAGGGATCAGCTGTGCCCAGTGACGACCGGTTCGACTTTCAGCACGGTGATCTTGTAGCGGACCGAATCGGCGCCGTAGACAAAGGTCATCGGCATCCCCGTTTCGACTTCGATCAGCTGGCAGGTCGACGTGCCGGAGAGGCATTTCGCTTCGCCGAAGACCGCGGTTACGGAGTCGGAGATCATCAGCAACGGGGCCTGGGTCTTGGGGCTGATCCCCATGTACGTGACGACCTGGGACTTTTCGCCCGGCAGTGCGGCCGGGGGGACGACCCGCTGGCGGAGGATTGGGTCTTCGGTCTGCTTGGTGCCGTCGGGCTTCGTCTGCGTGCGGACGATCTTGACGTCGATCGCAAAAGCGAAGAGCGTCAGGTGGGGCGGCGCTTCGGCCCCGCTTCCCGCCCCGGGGCCACCCGTCGTTTCGGTGGTGACTTCGGTCCCCGAGTTGGAGGTCTTGGTCACCGTGGTCGTGCTGGTCGAGCTGCTCGTCGTCGATGCGATCGAGCCTCCTCCGCCTTCTTCGCCGCCGCCCAGCTTCCCGCCCTTCAACACCGGAGACGTATAGCGCTGGACGAAGGGGTCGGTGGGGTGGTCGTTGCGCAGCCGCTTGCCGGGGGCGCGCAGGCCCGGCTTGGCCTGGACCACGGTGAGGCTGGCCGAACGGCTTTCGGGACTGGGCGGAGCGCCAAGGGAAGCGACGGGTGGAGTCGGCGCCGACCCCGAGCCACCGCCGAGCAGGAAGGGCGCTGCGACGATTGCGACGATTGCCAGCACGACCAGCGGCAGCAGGTGGCGCTCGCGCAGATCCCAGTAGAGGTCGACGAGGAAGTCCGGCATCTTCAAATCGGGCATCTTCAACTCGGGCCCTGCTTTCAGCCGCTTCACGGCGTGCCCCCTGTCGTCGCCGAGGCGGGCACCGACGCGGCTGGTTCTTCTGGTCCTTCGGCCGAGGCGCCCGCGGTCGTCCCCTGACTCGGCGGAGTCAGGTATGTGGTCACCGAAAAGGTCACCTGCAGGGCGGGGAATTCCGCTTCGCTGTCTTCGCCGAGCGTGAAGCCGTTGATCGTGACCAGCCGGCCGTTGACCCCGACCTTTTCGTTGGTCGTCTTGACCAGCGAGTCGAGGCCCTTGATGAAGTCGGCGATCTTGAAGAAGTCGCCCGTGAAGGTGAGCGAGTAGGGCATCACGGCGAGGCCGGCGGGCCCGATCGCAGCGCCCAGCGGCAACAGCGACGCCGAGGCCTCCGTCGCCGAGACGGTTTCGCCCCCCGCTGTGCTGAGCGGGGTGCTCGCTTCGCTTTCTTCCGAGCCCGAGGGTTCGAGCTTCAAGGTCTGGAACCGAACTCCGGCGGCGTTTGCGATGTGGTTCACCTGCACCAGCAGCGACGGGGTTTCGTCGTCGCTGGGCACGGCCTTGCCGAGCACGACCAGGCGCTGATAGTCGACGGGGAATTCCTGGCGAGCTTCCTTGGCCGCGGCGACTTCCGATTCGTGCTGGGCCAGCGAGCTTTCGAGCTGCGCCACTTCGGAGCTCAGCTTGCTCGCTTCTCCGCGCTTGGGGCTCAGCGCCAGGATCCAGAAGGCGGTGGCCAGCGCGGCGATCAGGAGCATCGAGCCGAGGAGGAGGTTCGTCTTCTTCTTGGCCTCGACCTTCATCAGCCTTCGGACCCTTCGCTCGAGCTTTCTTCAGAGCCTTCGCTGGACGTCGCTTCCGTGGAAGTCGTCGTGCTGGTCGCTTCTTCTTCGCCTTCTTCGGACGGCACCGGCGCGGCGTCGAAGGCGATGACGAGGTCGAACTGGGCGATGAACTGGCGGGTCCGGCAATCTCCGCTGCCACCGCCGCCGCTGCCGGCCTCGCCGCTCTGGCTCGCCAGTTCGGAGGAGCCGAGGCCGACCCGGGTGACGCCGTCGATGTCTTCAAGCGCGGTGACGAATTCGGCGACCGCTTCCTGGCCGCTGGCGCAACCGCTCAGTTCGAGCGCCGGCCCGGCGATCGCGCCACGCAACCCCGACGCTTCAGAGCCACCGCCGCCTTCGCCGCCGCCGAGCGACGTGCTCGGGCTCGCGGTGGCGCTGAGGCTCGTCAGCCAGACGTTGCTCGGCAACACGAGCGAGAGTTCGCGCATCACCCGTTCCCAGTCGAAGCGGCTGTCGGCGAGGCTCCGCACGGTAGCCACCCGCTGTTCCGCCAGGGTGCGGAAATCCGTGTAGGCGGCGAGCTTCTTCGCTTCCGCCTGCGCCGCCGCGTCTTCCTGCTTCAACGTGGCGACTTCGGCCTTGCTGTCGGCGATCTGGTTGCCAGTGAGGACGAGCATGGTGACCCCGAGCAGGACGAGCGCAAGCGCGCCGAGGACGATGTAGACGAGGGGCCCGGTGCGCAGCTGGGCGTGATCGCCGCGGCGCTGCTCCGGGGGGATCAGATTGACCGGGCGCATCGCTCAGCCCTCGAGCGCGAGGCCGTAGGACAAGGTCAAGCGCGCCGCCACAGCGTCGTCGAATCCCTGCAGGCCGACCGGCCTCGAAACCGCGATCCCTGCGCCAAGTCGCTCCTCCATCTGCCCGGCGAGGCCGGGGATCGCGCTGCCCTGGCCGCTGAGCAGTATGCGCCCGACCGGCAGGGCGCCCTCCTGCGCTCCGTAGTAGTCGAGCGAGAGGCGCAGCTCGTCGAGCAGCGCGGTCACGCCCTCCTCGAGCGCCGCCCGCGCCTCTGCGACGGTCTCGGGGTCGCCTTCCAGCTCCGCGACCGGGCGCTCGAGGCCGACGTAGGCAAGCCACTGCGCGGCGTGCTCGGCGCTGAGGCCGCGGGTGGCGGCGAGGCGCTCTGAGATCGACTCGAGGCCGGCGTGGGAAACCCGGGTGAACAGGCAGGACCGGCCGCGCGCCACCGCCAGGTTGGTGACGTCGCCGACGTTGCAGTAGAGAACCGCCTCGTCGGGGCGCTGCCCCGGCTCCACCGCCGAGCCGGCCATGCCGGCGTCGGCGAGGGCGCGAATCATCGCGAAGGCGGAGAGGTCGACGCCGACCGGCTGCAGGCCGGCGCGCCGCATCGGCTCGACGAACGAGGAGACCATGTCGCGACGGGCGGCGACCACCACCACGTCGACCTGCGGGGCGGCCCCCTCCTCGGCCGGCACGCCCCCGACCACCTGATGCTCGAGCACGGCCTGGTCGAGCGGCATCGGCATCTGCTCCTGCGCCTGGAAGCGAACCGCAGCCTCCATCTCGGCCGGGTTCTCGATCGCCGGCAGGCGCAGCGTGCGCACGACGACGCGCTGATTTCCGACGCCGAGCCGAACCCGCTTGGAGAGCTTGTGCCCGGCGAAGAGCTGCTTGAGACCGGCGACGAGCCCGTCGGGGTCCAGCACCTCGCCCTCATGGAAGACGCCTGGATCGATCGGCTGGATGGCTGAGGCGGCGACCCGGGTGGAGCCGTTCGCCCCCTCCACTTCGGTCGCGGCGATGCTGCCCGCCTCGATGTCGAGGCCGGCGATACCGCCCGTCTTCTTCTTCCGGGTCAGGCTCAGTTGCAGGTTCGGTCTGGCGAAGCTGGTTCGCATCGGCCTTTCTGAATCGACAGAAAGGCCCCAGACCTTTCGCCCTGCAACTACCCATTTATAGGAAAATCTGAAAAGGCCTACGAGAAGATGCCCAGGTACCAGCTGACGATCTGGTCGCCGGCGAGCAGTCCGACGACGCCTCCCAGCGCCAGGAACGGGCCGAACGGAATCGCCTTCTTGCGCGCCGCGGCCCCCTCGCGCGCGATCATCGCCATCCCGACCAGCGAGCCTGCCAGCAGCGCGACCAGGATCGCCGGGGCCACGTTGCGGCCGAGGAAGAGGCCCATCGTCGCCGCCAGCTTCACGTCGCCGAGGCCCATTCCCCGCGGATAGGCAAGCGCTGCGAGGAAGAGCAACCCACCCGCTGCGGCTGCGGCGATCACGCGCTGCGGGAGGCTGGCCGGGTCGGCGACGGCCGCGATCGCAACGGCCAGCACCGCGCCGACGATGAGGATCTTGTTGGGAATGACCCGCCGCTCGAGGTCGGTCAGGGTCACCGCCATCAGCACCGTGACGAAGACCAGCCCGAGCGCAACTCCGCCCGGGTCTCCCCAGAGCACCAGCACCGTCGCTGCATAGAGCGCCCCCAGCGTCAGCTCGGTGAGCGGATACCGGGCGGAGATCGCCGCCCCGCAGCAGCGCGCCCGGCCCCGCAGCGCAAGCCAGGAGGCGACCGGCACGTTGTCGTAGGCGGCGATCTGGGCGCCGCAGGCGGGGCAACGCGAGCGCGGCCCGACGATCGATTCGCCGCGCGGCACCCGGTGCGCGACGACGGTCACGAAGCTGCCGGCCATCAGCCCCCCGAGGAAGGCGATCGCCGCGGCGGCGGCCACCCGCTAGCCGCCTTCGGTCGGCGTGGTGGTGTTGACCTCAATCCGGGTCGGGTAGTTCGGGTGGTCGTACATGATCGGGATCGCTTCGGCGTCGGTGTTGCCGGGTTCGACGCTGAGCGCGACGCCGAGCCGGTCGCCGGCCGGGACCGTGTATGGGGCACTTGGGAATTCCATCGTCAGCCGCACCTTGGTCCATGCGCTTCGCGGCCAGAACCCGTTTCCCTGCGGCGTGTAGGTCCAGTAGCCGAGGCCGGTTTCCGCGCTGTTGAGCAGCGCGTCTTTGGCCACGGTCGATTCGCCCGATCCCGTTTCGTGACGGTCGAAGAGGTAGACGCAGAGCGTCCCGTGGGAGGAGGATTCGTTGAGGGTGCGCGTGTAGAACTCGAGCGTCGCCTTGCCGCTCATCTTGAAGGGCGCGGTGAAGGGATCGGTGACCCAGCGGTGGACCTGAGACTCCGGATGCACCGTGCCGGCGGGGTGGGCGTAATTGCAGCCGCTGTTGTCGTCGCGCCTGATCCGCACGCCCTGATTGGTCACCGGCAACGACTCCAGGTAGCCGTCGTTGGAGTAGTCGTAGATGGGCGGGTTGGCTTCGTCTTCGGGGTCCGGGTCGGGCGGAGCGCCGAGCAGCAGCGCATCCGGAGCGCCGATCGTTGCGCCGGTCTGGGGCCCGCTGGCGCAGGTTCCCAGCGTGTTGTGGAGCAGGTGGTTGCCGGTGATTTCTTCGCGGGCCGTGGCGCCGGTCGCCGAGCAGGGGGTGTCGGTGAGGAAGAACTGCTGGGCCGTCACCGCGGAGCCGGTGCCCCGGCCTTTTTCTTCTTCTTCTTCTTTGCTGTGCGGTGGCGCAACCTGCGCGTTGGGGTCGAGCGCCGCCGACTGCACTTCGACGTAGCTGCGTTCGCGCGGTTCGTTGCCCGTGGCGTCCAGCTTCACGGCGACGACGAGCTGCTTGTAGTCCTGGAAGCCGGGGCAAAGGTCTTCGCCGGCTTCGCTTTCCGGGCAGCTTTTGTCGTTGCGCCAGACGATGTATCGGTAGAGGTGGCCTTTGACTTCGCCGTCTTCGAAGGGGATCGGCCCCGGTTTGACCACGCCTTCGACCGAGCCGCCGCCATAGAGGCTGCCGCCTTTGACGACCATCGGCGCGTATTCGCTCGCCGGTTCGCGCTGCAGGGCAAAGCTGCCGCCGATGACGCGGTGGTTCGGGTTGACCGGGTTGCCGGAGGGCGGCGGCGTCACGGTCAGGGCAAGTTCGCTGTAGCTGAGGCTGTGCAGCTTCTCCATCTCCTGCTGGGCGCGGTCGAGCGCCACCTGGGTCGACTTCGCCCGCGCCCCGTTTCGGGTCGCGGCGGCGAGAATGCCGAAGAGCGCCGCCGAGGAGAGCGTCAGGATGAGAGCGGCGACCAGCACCTCGATGATCGTGAAGCCGGCCTCGCCGCGGCGCCCTGCGAACGGTCTCGGTCTGCGGGCCGGCATGGTCAGAAGGAGAGGGTCGCGCTGCGCATGCTGGCGCCGTCGGAGACGGTGAGCGAGCCCGGGCCGCTGGGGTTGGGGACTTTGAGCGTGATGCCGACGTATGTCGGCGACTTGCTCGTCTGCGCCGGCCCGCATTCGGTCGGGTCGGCGTTGGCGCTTGGGACGAAGCAGAAGACTTCGGAGGAGTCGATCCCGGTGACGATCGTCGACGCCACGCCGCCGCTCGTTTTGCCGACTTCCCGTTCGACCCGGGTGCAGGAGGTCGTCGTGCAGCTGTAGACGATCTGGCACTGGATCGACGCCACGCTCTGGCTCGCCTGGACCGAGCCGCCGCAGGTCGTGCGCCGCACCCGGGCGACGAAGGAGACGCTGTTCGGCGCCGAGGAGGTGACGCTGACCCCGTCGCGGATCTCCCTCGTCATCCGTTCCAGCTCGTAGCGCGCGGTGTCGACGTTTTCCGCCTGCTTCTGCTGCTTGGGCTGGTCGCGCACGGCGCTGATCAGCATCGCCGTCGACGCGCCGACGACGATCATCCCCATGATCATCGCCACCAACAGCTCGATCAGCGTCATTCCCGCCTCGCCGTCGAGCGCCGCGAGGCGACGGCGCACCCGCGCGGTCATCGCGGCACCACCCTGAACCTGCGCGCGCTCGGGTGCGGCTCGGGCGTCCCCACCGCGTTCACCGCTTTGATCTCGAGCGCGTGGCGGCCGCGGGCCAGCTTCTTCAGCCGCAGCGGCGAGCTGCAGCGCTTCCACGGGTGGCGGTCGACCTTGCAGCTGAACCGGGTCCCCGGCTGGCCGGTCGCGTCGGTGAAGCGGAAGACCGGGCTGCGGCTGCGCGTCTTCGCGGCCGGCGCGAAGGTGATGCGCGTGTGGGGAGTGACGTAGGCGAACAGTTCGCTCGCGGCGGAGTTGCCGGTTTTGGCTTTGGCGACGGCGCCACCCGAGCCGCTTTTCCCGCCTGTGCCCCCGCCGGGGCCTCCTCCCCCGCCTTCGCCTTCGGGGGCGGCGTTTTCCTGGCGGTAGGAGACCGGGCCGCCGCAGAGCGAGACGAAGCCTTCGGCTTCGGCCGTGGCCCAGAATTTCGCCGTTTCGCCGACGCCCACGCTGACGCCGATGCCGGGGGAGGCGAGCTGAGCCGCCGAGCCGTGCGCAACCGGTTCGCCAGAGCAGTTGGAGGTGCCGTAGAGCTTGACCGTGGACCCGGCCTGCGCTTCGCCGAAGACCTTCGGCGAGGTCGAGGCCGCGGGCGATGCCGGGTTCGTTCCTTCGAGCTTCGGCAGGGGCGGCCCCAGTTCGAGGTCGGGCGAGTTGCCGGCCGAGACCAGCCTCGTCACGTCTTCGGCGGGCGTGGTGCCGAGGAAGCGTTCGTAGACGTCGACTTCGTCGTCGCCGTCTTCGAGCGTGAAGCGCTCGACCGTGGTGAAGAAGACGCGGCTGCCTTCGGTCGAGGCGCCGGCGAAGGTGGCGCCGCAGCTGCCTTTTCTCAGCGGGCAGTAGCTCGGCGAGGTGGTGATCAGGCTCGTTTCTTCGCCTGGCACGCGGGCGTAGATGTCGTCTTCGCTGTCGCCGTCTTCAGGCGAAAGGGCTTCCAAGCTGTTGAAGACGACGTGCGAGGCGTCCGCCGAGGCGCGGTCGAACTGCGCGTCGGCGGGGCCGTTGCCGCAGCCGCCGCAGCTGCCGCCCCGCGAGACGAGCACCGGTTCGCCGCCGCCGACCTGCTGTGAGTAGATGTCGACGCTGCCGTCGCTGTCTTCGGGGGACAGCTTGGCGGCCGTGCTGAAGAGGACCGTTTCGGAGTCGGCGCTGGCCGCGTCGAAGGTCGCTTCGCATTCGCCGCAGGCAGCCGCGACGACCAGGCCGAGGTTGCCGCCGCTCCACTCGTAGAGGTCGCTGGCGCTGTCTTTGTCTTCCGGCACGAGCGACTCGGCCGTGTTGAAGAAGACGTGCTCGCCATCGCCTGAATTGGCCGCGAAGGTCACCGTCTTCGCTTCCGTGCCGCCCGAGATCAGCCTCGTCGGCCCCCCCGGCAGATCGCGGGCGTAGATGTCCGTGGCGCCGTCGCCGTCGGCTTCGACGAGCTTTTCGTCTGTGGTGAAGAAGACCCGCGAGCCGTCTTCCGAGCTGCCGCGGAAGACCGGCACCTTGCTGCCGTCGCCGCATCCCGAGCAGCCTTCGGCCGCCTGCGAGACGAGCGTCGTCTTTTCTTCGCCGAGGTTGCGGGCGTAGATGTCAACCGCTTCGTCGTGGTCCGCGCTCGAAAGCGGCTCGGCGGTGGTGAAGTAGGCGTAGGAGCCGTCGGGGGAGATCCTGAGCGGCCTCGCGTCGAAGGCGCCGTTGCCGCAGCCGGGCAGGCAGGACGATTCGCCGCTCGAGACCAGCTCGGTGGTTTCGGTCGCCGGTTCGCCGGTCAGGTTGCGGGCATAGATGTCGGCCGAGCCGTCTTTGTCCGCGCCCGTCAGCCGTTCTTCGCTGACGAAGAAGGCCCGGGTGCCGTCCGCGTTGATGCCGGCGAAGCCCGCGTCGAGCGGCCCGTTCCCGCAGGCCGGCGCGCAGGCCGCTTCGCCCTGGGAGACCAGCGTCGTCGTGCCGGTTTCGAGTTCGCGCATGTAGACGTCGCTGCTGTGGTCCGTGTCGGCCTCGACCAGCGACTCGGCGGTCGAGAAGAAGACCCTCGTCCCCTGTTTGTTGGCCCTCTCGAAGGTGGCGTTGTAGGCGTCGTTGCCGCCCACGGGCCCCAGCGACACCTCGCGCGTCACGTAGCTTTTGATCCCCGTTTCGGCGTCGTAGGAGCGCTCGTAGACGTCCCGCTTGGTGTCGGTGTCCCCGGGCACCATCTGCTCTTCGGTTTCGAAGAAGACGGCTGTGCCGTCGGCCGAGGAGCCCTTGTAGGTGGCCGGCGCGGCGAGCGAGGCGGACGACCACAACGCGGTGGCCGCCAGCGCAGCGATGACGGCGCCCGCGAAGCGAGCGCAGCGCCGCGTGAGGCGTGGTGTCGGCGTCGCCGGCATCGTTGGTCTATCGGCTGAAATCGAAGATTCGCTTAGCTGTGGCGCCAAGGCGCTGGCCAAAAGGCCGAGGGGCGGGCCGACCGGCCCGCCCCTCGACACTTCACGCTTGGCTAGGCCAAGACGGATCGTCGGCTTCGATCAGCCGTTGGCCCAGCTTCCGGGTCCACCGCCTTCTCCCGGGCAACCGCCGGTTCCGGCTTCAGTACACGGATACGTGAGCTTGCCACCTTCGTTTTTGACGGAGAAGGTGTTCTTGCTCGCCGATTCGGAGGTGACGGTAATTTCGTAGCCTTCACCTTCGGGGGTGACGGCTATTTCGGGCGTACCGCCTTCTTCAGGCAGCGTAGGCTCGATCGCGTGCAGGCTTTCCTGTCCGCACTTGGTTGTGCTGTATTCGCCGCCGTTTTCAGTGGCGCACGTCTCCATTGCGACCTGTGCGGTGTGTACGGTCTCCTTGGCCTTGGCGTCGCCGGCCTTTTCCCTCTGGTTGAAGAACGCCGGCAGCGCGATCGCGGCCAGGATTCCGAGGATGAGCATGACGACGAGGAGCTCGATCAGCGTGAAGCCGGCCTCGCTGTCGCCGTTGATCCGGGCGCCAACCTTGGCCCGGAGATTCTGGAGAAACATTAGGGACCTCCTAGGTTCCTATCGATTTCGCCAGAGCCCCGTCGCATCTCAGCCACGTGGTGTCTGTCGACCCCGGTGGTAGCCCGGCCGACTCCCGGATGGGAGTCCCGACAGCTTTGCGCCCCCGCCTCACAGCGAGTTTGCCTTTGGCACCGAAGCACTGGCAGATTCATCACCCTCCCCTAATCGACCGTCTCCCAGATCCCTTGATCCCCGAAACTAGGACTTCATCTTCCTAAAAATCGGGATTTAGGCACCAGAGCGGCAAGCAATCGATAACCGGTAAACCGCCCAGGCGGCCACGAGATCGCTTATATGCAGCGGTCTGGAGGAGGAGGTCGAGCAAGAAACGCCGCCGATATCCCTTGCTTAATGGGATCGTGGCAGGCCTGCTGCAGGCGGCGGGACAGAGGCATCTTCAGGGCCCTCAGCAGACACAGGATCGCGAGTGCTCGCCTAAAAAGCGAGCTTGCGTCGTTTGTGACGCACAACCTTCCCTGCCATGTGCTTCGATACTTCCTCTATCAATACCTGAGGCTCCGTCATTGACGCTTGCTTACTTACTATGTGGCGGCTGAGCGCGTCGTAGCCATCTTTAAGGTTTATGGTTCTCTCGGCGGCGCCTCCATATCACGATCATATACACATACAGATACATAAATACGCAGACCGCTAGGATAAAGATACCAACAGACAGCGGCCCTGGGTGGCCACTAACAAGGAGAATTGCCGCGAGCACCGCGCCGACGAGCGGGATCGCGATCAACCACTGGGAAACCGGCGATCCATGTTCTTGTGGGCTTCTGTCAGGAAAAAGTTTACTACTTAGCATGGCTATCGTCTAGCGATTTCGTAGGTGACGATTACGCCCGCTGCGGATATCCCTCCGCCGATTGCCGCCACGCCTGTGCAAACATGCAATGCCTCAAGCTCCGGTGTTACGGCAAGGCAAGCGCCGGTGGCGATAGTGGTGACCCCCGCTACCCCTACTGTACCCGCTGCAGCGATTCCTGTGGCCGCCATCTGAGTCGGGTTCGCCTTTTCTAGGTAGTAAGCTGCCCGGCTTGGGTTGATGAACGTGTCACCAAGAACCGACAGTGGTCCGAAAGCATAGGACGCCGGACTATTACTGCCGGCCCAGTAATTGACCGCATTGGTTGCAGCTTCGCCAGGGTGAGTCGCAATATAGCTGCCGGTGTGCGAAGCTTCGCTTGTCGCGTTCCCAATGTCTTCCGCAGCTTCGCCCGCACAGGCCCCACCAAATGGGGTAGGTACGCAGACATCGCGCCCGTTGAGGTCGTAGGCGCCGAGCGGATTGTCCCGCACGTAGAGGTAGCGGTCCACGGACTCGCCGAGCCCCAGGTGCCCAAGCACCGGGTCTTCGCTGGCAAAGCTGCCGAGCGAAGAATCGTAGACTCGCGCGCCCATCTGGATCAGGCCGGTCGCCGGATCGGTCGGCCGCTCCCAGGCGCCGAGGTAGCCCATTTCGAGTCCTGGCCCCGAGAGCTGTTCTCCCCAGGGCCCGTATTCCTGCCTGGATTCGACACCACCGGCCGGGCCGGTGGTCGCGGTGATGTCGCCGTGGCCGTCGGCAAGCGGGTAGCTCGCCGCTTCGCCAGAGCGCTGCTCAATTAGCCCGCGAGCGCCCTGGACGTAGCTGGTGGTGGTTTCCCCTTCGCCGTTGGCGATGTAGGTCGGTAGGTCGGTGAGATCGCCGTAGTGGACGACCCGGGTACTGCCGCTGTCTTGACGTTCGCTAAGCCGTTCCAAACCATCGTAAGCGTAGCTCGTGGTTTCGGACGGCCCTTCGACCTTGCCCAGATGGTCCAACGGTTCCCATTCGTAGCTCGTTTCTTCGGAGCCGTTCGCCTTGCCGATCATCCGTCCCGCGCCGTCGTAGCTGTAGGTGGTTCCGTCTGAGGCTTCGGTCAACTGGTTGAGCGCGTTGTAGGCGTAGGTGGTGCCGCCGGCTTCGGTGCGATTGCCCGCTTTGTCGTAGCCGTAGGTCGTCGACCCTTCGCCGGGTGGGTTGAATTCGGTCAGTCGGTTGAGCGCGTCGTAGGCGTAGGTGGTTTCCGCTTCGAGGCGCTGGTCGAGCTTGCTGGTCACGTCGCCGGCGGGGTCATAGCCGTACTTGAGCGATTCGAGCGTTGTCGGCGGTTCGCCTTCCACCGAGGTCGTTTCGGCAAGGCGGCCCGCTTCGTTGTAAACATCTGTCGTGGTAACGCCGTTGGGGCGGGTGACTTCGGTGAGGTCGCCTTCCGGGTCATAGCCGAAGCCCAGCGCTTTGCCCTGAGGGTCGATCAGCGACGTCGGTCGCCCGAGTTTGTCGTATTCGTATTCGAGCGTTCCCCGGCCGTCGACCTGTTTGGTCAGCTCGCCTCGCGAGTTGTAGGCGCGGGTGAGCGACTGGCCGCGCCCGTCGTTTATCGAGTTGGGGAGCCCGTCTTCGTTGTAGCCGATTTCGATTTTGTGGCTGTTGGCATCAGCCGCGCTGGTGAGCCGGTTGTCGGCGTCATAGCCAAAGGAGCGAAGCGTCGATTCCCCGCTGCCGACTTTCGTCAGGCGGTTCGCGGCGTCGTAGCCGTATTCGAGGATGCCGGCGGCGGTGGTCTTGGAAAGAGGATTGCCGGCCGCGTCGTAGCTGTAGGTGGTCGTCTTTTCGAGCGGCTGGGCGACTTCGGTGGGCCTGCCGAGTTTGTCGTAGGCATAGCTCGTCGTATTGCCGCGCGGATCGGTGACCGAGGTGAGGTCGCCGTTGGCGTCGTAGCCGTATTTGGTTGTCGTGCCCAGTAGCTCGTCGGCTTCGGTCATCCGGTTCAGAAGATCGTATTTGTAGGTCGTTTCGTGTTCGCGCGGATCGATCGCGCTCGTGCGGTTTCCACGGCTGTCGTAGCCGAAATGCCAATCGCCGCCTTCGGGCTGGTCGACTTCGGTGAGCTGATTGGCGGCGTTGTAGGCGTAGCTCGTTTCCTTGCCCCGCCGGTTGACCACTTTGACCGGCTGAAGGTCGCCGTTGTAAGTCGTTTTGATCTGCTGTTCGAGCGGGTCGATGTATGCCGTTGGGCGCTCCATCGCGTTGCGTTCGATTTTCCAGACGTCTTCGCCCGGGTTGGTGATCTGCGTCGGGAGCCCGTTGGCGTCGTAGACGTATTTGGTCGTGTGGCCTTCGGGCGTCGTGCGCGAGAGCAGGTCGCCGTAGGTGTCGCGTTCGAGTTTTTCGGCTTTCAGCCCCGGAGCCGTCTTGGATGTCAGGTAGTTGCGGCTGTTGTATTCGAAGCTCGTTTTGTGGCCAAGCGGATCGGTTTCGCTGAGCTCGTTGCCGCGTGAGTCGTAGCTGAATTCGGCTTTGTGTTTGTCTGGATCGGTCTTGGTCAGCGGCTGGCCCGATTCGTTGTAAGAAAAAGTTGTTTCCCCTTTTTCGGGGTCGACGACCTTCAGCAGGTCGCCTGCTTTGGCCCATTCGTAGCTCCAGGCCTCACCCCTTGCGTCGGTGAAGGCGGTGGGTCGGTTCTGGGCGTTGTATTCGTATATGCGTTCGCCGCCTTCGGGGTCTTTGACCGAGGTGAGGTTGCCGGCGGCGTCGTGGCCATAGACCCATTTGGCTCCGCCGGGCTGCACGACTTCATGGACGTTGCCTGCTTCGTCGTAGGCGATCGTCGTTTTGTTGCCGAGCTGATCGGTTTCGGAGACGACGCGATCCTGAGCGTCGAAGCCATACATGCGTTTGCCGCCTTCGGGTTCGGTGACGATCGTTTCGCTCAGTTTGTATTCGAGCTTCCAGAGATGGCCGAGGCCGTCTTCCTGTTCGGTGATCTTGCCTTCGCCGTTATAGACATTTTTCAGGATCACGTTGCCGCGCGGGTCGGTGATCGAGACGAGGCGGCTCTGGGAGTCGTAGACGTATTTGGTTATGCCGCCCAGCGCGTCGGTAACGGTTTCCAAGTCGCCAGTCGTCGAATAGCCGAATTTGACTTCCCGCCCGGTCGAGTCTTTGACCGAAGCGATGTGGTTGGAGGCGTTGTAGGAGAAGGTCAGCGTCTGGCTCGAAGGGTCGGTGATCGTCGCCAGGCGGCCTTCTGAGTTATAGGCGTAGGTCGTTTTCAGGCCGTGGCTGTCGGTGATGGATGCGATCCGCCCGCTCGAATCGAAACGGTAAATCGTGCCCTGGAGCGTCGTCAATTGAAAGGTGCCTTCGACCTTGGCGAGCGTGTCGGTCACGCCCGAGGGGGCTTTGTAGCCGCTTTCGGTTTTGCTGAAGAGGTCTTGGCGGCCATCCTGGCGCAGAACGAGCACTTCGTTGCCCGATTCCAGTTCGGTCGCGCTGGCCAGGCCAGTCTGCGACCAGCCTGGGCCGAGGCCGGTGTCAGTGCTCGAGTCGGAGCTGTAAGCGCGGGCGAATTCGAGCGCCTCTTCGCTCTTGTTGGTGAGCAGCAGGTCCTGGTGGGAGTAGTCGAGCTGGCCGGTGGCGAGGCTGACCGGGTCGGCGCCTTCGCCGCACTGGCTTTCCTTGCCGCGGCAATGGCCAGCGAGTTCGGGAAGCTGGACTGCCGGTTTCCATTCGACGTTAGAGGTCACCGAGTTCCCACAACCAGCCGGCTTCGGGCCGCTGGCGCATTCCCAGTCGTCGTTGGGGGCCGAGAGTTTGCCGATGCCGGTGTAGGAGAGGCCGTTGGCGTTGTTGCGAAAGCGGTCCCATTCGATTCGAGGCGAGCCGGATTCGGTGACCTTGATCCCGTAGCTGCTCGACTTTCGAATGGTCGAGTTGGTGATCGTTGGATGAGAACCCTTGGCTTCGATCATGCCGACACCGCTCCCGGAGCCTCCGTAGGCAACTTCCGTGTAGTTGAGGACAGATTCGCCACTCCCGGGTTCGAACTTGATGTAGCTCCATTCGCCAGCGCTTTTTTCACTCGCGCCTGTGAAGAGCACGGGTTCTTTGGCGCTGCCTTCAGCCTTCAGCGTACCTTTGATGACGATTTTATTCGGGAGAAAGATCATGCCGGGACTGATGTTCAGCGTCACGCCGGAGGCGATCGTCACTTCTCCAGAGCCCTTAACGATAGTGCCCCCTTTTTCCCAAGTCGAGGAGTGCGCGACGGTCCCCGAGATGCTTATGTAGTTCTGCGTGTCGGCAATCAGCGTGTTTTCGGTGATATCTCCGGGGATGTCGGGGCCGGAATAGCTGAAGGCCGTGCCACTGGCTTCCGCTACGGTGTTGCCGCTAAGTTCCTTGGCATTTACAGTAGCGCCGCTTTCGATGGTCACTGCAATGCCCCCGGTACCGCCTTCAATGTGGTTTCCGTGGATGTTGATTTCCCCCGAATTGCCTTTGTTGGCTGCATACTGGATGGCGGTCGAGCCGTTGGCGGCAAGATGATCGTTGGTGATTTCCGGAGCGCCGCCTTCCGTGACTTTGATCCCGGCATGCTGGTTGTTGCGGATCGTGGAGTTGCTGATCGTCGGGCCGGCACCGCCGTTGATTTCGATTGCCGGGGAGCCGGTGACGAATCCCCCGTAGCGCACTTCGGCGCAGTTGAGCACCGATTCGCCGCTGCC
>DASXKW010000072.1:0-9639 GCA_036496625.1 Solirubrobacterales bacterium
CCCGGCCCTTCCGCTACAGCTGCAGACTCTTGACCTGCAGCAGCTCCTCGAGCCCGTAGCGCCCGTTCTCGCGCCCGTGCCCCGACTGCTTGTAGCCGCCGAACGGCGCCAGCGGGTTGAACGCACCGCCGTTGATCTCGATCTGGCCAGTCCGAATCTTCTTCGCCACGCCGATCGCCCGGTCCTGGTCCGCCGACCAGACCCCGCCGGCCAGCCCATAGGTCGTGTCGTTGGCGATCCGGACCGCGTCCTCCTCGCCGTCATAGGGCTGGATCGCCAGCACCGGGCCGAAGATCTCCTCCTGGGCGATCGTCATCTCCGGCGTCACCTCGGAGAAGACCGTTGGGCGGACGAAGTAACCGCGGTCCAGGCCCTCGGGCGCGGTTGCGCCACCGGTGACCAGCTTGGCGCCTTCGGCCTCGCCTTTCTCGATGTAGCCGCGAACGCGTTCGCGCTGGACGCTCGAGACCAGCGGCCCGAGCCGGGTCGAGTCCTCGAAGGGATCGCCCGGAGTGAAGGCCTGCGCCGCCTGCGCCGCGATCTGCTCGGCCTCGGCCAGCTTCTCGCCTGGCACCAGCATCCGGGTCAGCGCACTGCAGGTCTGGCCCGAGTTGAGGTAGCACTTGCCGACCCCGTCGGGGACGGCCCTGGCCAGGTCGGCGTCGTCGAGAATCACGTTCGGCGACTTGCCGCCGAGCTCCATCGCGACCGGCTTCACCGTCGCCGAGGCCAGCTCCGAGACGCGGCGACCGGCGCGGGTCGAGCCGGTGAAGGAGACCATGTCGATGCCGGGATGCCCGGCAATCGCCTCGCCGACGACCGGACCGGTGCCGGTGACGAGGTTGAAGACGCCGGCGGGGAGGCCGGCGGCCTCGATCACCTCGGCGAGGATGAAGGCGTTGAGCGGCACGACCTCGCTCGGCTTCAGCACCACGGTGCAGCCGGCAGCGAGGGCGGGGGCGACCTTGCAGGCGATTTGGTTCAGCGGGTAGTTCCAGGGGGTGATCGCGCCGAGCACGCCGACCGGCTCGCGCAGCACACGCGAGTTGCCGATCTCCTCTTCCCAGCGGACTTCCTCCATCAGCTTCGGCATCGCCCCGAACTGAGCGATCGGCAGGCCCGCCTGGATCATCTTGCTCAGCGTCAGCGGCATGCCCAGCTCCTGGGAGATCGTCGCGGCGATCTCGTCGGCGCGCTCGCCGAGCCCGGCGGCGATTGCGCCGAGGTAGCCGGCGCGCTCCTCGCGGGAGGTCTGCGACCAGGACTCGAAAGCGTCGCGCGCGGCGATCACGGCCCGGTCCGCGTCAGCGGCTGAGCAGGCGGCGATCGTTCCCATCGCCTCCTCAGTGGTCGAGTTGATCACCTCGAGCGTCTCAGCGCCCTCGGGCTCGACCCACTCGCCGCCGATGAAGATCTTTTCGCGCACCTGAGCCTCCGCTGCAGTCGCCATTCCAAACCCTCCTTGTCGCTTGTGCCGTTCCGGCCGCTCAGCCAAAGCTAGCGCGCCGCGAGCACCTTGGCGTTACCGGTTGCATCTGCCATTCCGGGACCGGGGACCGGCCTGGCGTCACGCGCGTGCAAGACCTTGCCGCACTGTTCGCAGATGCCCCGGTCGCTGACCGCGCCGCCGCACTCCTTGTGGACGATCAGCATCGGCGGGCCGTTCGGGTCGGGGGAGTAGCGGTCCCCCCAGGCCAGCAGGGAGACCAGTGCCGGCCATAGGTCGAGCCCCTTCTCGGTGAGGAAGTACTCGTAGCGTTCCGGGTTGCGCTGGTAGGCGCGGCGCTCGAGGATGTTCTCCTCGACCAGCCGCTGCAGTCGCGCCGAGAGCACGTTGCGGGCGATGCCGAGGCTCCCCTGCAACTCGTCGAAGCGCCGGTGCCCGTTCATCACGTCGCGCACGATCAGCAGCGACCAGCGCTCTCCGACGACCTCCAACGATCTGGCTATGGAGCAGATCTGTCCCGGATAGTCGTTGCGCAGCACAACGTGATCCTCGCACACTGGGTTGCGTCAAGCAACCTAGTCGGCTAGGGTCGGCTCGATAGGAGTTGCGTGAAGCAACTAAGTCCAGGCTGACTTCGCCTTTAGTCGCCCATATGGCGAAGAAAGGCGAACTCACCGCCAGATCGGAGGCGCAGCATGAGGCTGATCCCGCGACACAGGCACAGGCATCAACGGAGGTCTCCGCGGATCTCGATAAGCCAGGCGGAGATCACCGCCGACCTGGTCTACCCGGCGAGCCCCCGGGCGGCTCGCGAGAGAGGGGCGACGGCGCCCGCTCGCGGGGTCGGCAGGTGAGCGCGAAGGGGATCGTCGCCGAGGGTGGGGAGCCGCTCGCCCACGCGGTCGCCACGCTGATTCTCGGCGGCTGAGGCCGAGGCTAGGCCGAGAAGGAGCGGGCGAGGCCGGTGAGCAGGCGGACGCCGTAGCCGCTGGCGTCGTTGCCGGTGTACTCGCGGCCGACGTCCCAGGCGGTGCCGGCGATATCGACGTGGGCCCACGGTGTGTCGCCGACGAACTCCTCGAGGAAGGAACCGGCGTAGATCGTGCCCGCCTTGCGCTTCGATGAGGCGTTGGTGAGGTCGGCGACGGCTCCCTTGGTCAGCTGCTTGTACTCGGGGTGGAGGGGAAGGCGCCAGACCAGCTCGCCGGTCTCGCGTCCGACCCGCTCGACAGCGGCGGTCAGCTCGTCGTCGTTGGAGATCACCGCTGCGTAGGTAGAGCCCAGCGCGATCATCACGGCACCGGTCAGGGTCGCGATGTCGACGACGCGCTCGGCGCCCAGCGCAACCGCATAGGCGAGGGCGTCGGCGAGGATCAAGCGTCCCTCGGCATCGGTGTTGTTGACCTCGACCGTTTTGCCGTTGTACTGGGTGATGATGTCGCCTGGCTTGATTGCCGTGCCCGATGGCATGTTCTCGGTCGAGGGGATGACCGCGATCAGGTCGAGTGCGAGTCCCAGCTCGGCGACCGCGCCGACCGCCTCCAGCACCGCGGCGGCGCCGGACATGTCCATCTTCATGTCGGGCATGCCGGCTGCCGTCTTCAGCGAGATGCCGCCGGTGTCGAAGGTGACGCCCTTGCCGACCAGGCCGAGGGTCTCGCCGGAGCCACCGCCGGCGTAGCGCAGCACGATCAGCCTCGGATCCTCGGCGGTGCCCTGGCTGACCGCGACCAGGCCGCCCATTTCCTTGGCGGCAATCTCGTCGCGGCCGAGGACCTCGACGCTGATTGCCCCGTGCGCGGCGGCGATCTCTTCCGCGCGGTCGGCCAGGTAGGTGGGCGTGGCGACGTTGGACGGCAGGCTCTGCAGGTCGCGGGCGCGGTTCTGGGCCTCGGCGCAGACGCGGGCGGCCTCGGCCGCGCTTGCGACCGCCTCGGGCCCGAGCAGGGCCAGGGACTCCAGCGCCGACGGAGCGGGGTCGTCGGGGTCCCTGCTCTTGAAGCGGTCGAAGCGGTAGGCGCCGAGGATCGTGCCGGTGACCAGTCCCTCGGCGAGGGCGCCCTGATCGGCATGCTCAGGCACGGCCCAGGCGAGCGAGGTCACTCCCAGCTTGGTGGCTTCTTTGGCCGCCAGGGCAGCAGCGATGCGGGCCCGCTCGGGATCGAGATCCTCGCGCTTGCCCAAGCCAACGACGAGGACGCGACCGGGTTGCTCGGGGTGCACGATCGTCAGCTTCTTGAAGGAGCCCTTGGCGTCAGCTGCGCCACGGGCTGAGGCGAGCTCCGCGGGCAGATCCTCGCCCTCACAGAGCCCCACCACGAGCAGGCCAGCGTCAACCGCGGCGATCTCGAGTTGGCTGACGGAGACCTTCATCGAGGCGCGAGTCTATGACGTTGCGCACGGCGGCTGGGGCAAGACCCTCGCTATCGTCCAGGTGTGGGCCAGGCGGCCCTGATCGAGCCGAGACCCGGCATAAACACTCAGAGAAAGGCAGCCATGCCCAGCACAGTCATCCTCGGAACCGCACGCACGCCCTTCGGCAAGATGGGCGGCACCCTGTCCTCCCTTGACGCCACCGACCTCGGCGGCCATGCGATCTCAGCGGCGCTGGAGCGCTCCGGCGTCGATCCCGAGCAGATCCAGCAGGTCGTCTTCGGCCAGGTCCTGCAGGCCGGTCAGGGACAGATTCCCTCGCGCCAGGCCCAGATCAAGGGCGGCATCCCCAAGGAGGTGCCCTCGGAGACGATCAACAAGGTCTGCGCCTCGGGCATGCGTTCGGTCGGCATCGCCGACATGGCGATCCGGGTCGGTGACACTGAGGTTGCCGTCACCGGTGGCATGGAGTCGATGAGCCAGGCACCGCACCTTCTGCCCGGTGCCCGCTTCGGCTACCGGATGGGCAACGTCGAGACGATCGACGCGATGGTCCACGACGGGCTCACCAATCCCTTCACCGAAAAGCAGATGATCGACGAGGCAAGCGAGGTCTCCAACGAGCTGGAGATCACCCGCGCCGACATGGACCGCTTTGCCGAGCGCTCGCACCGACTCGCCGCCGAGGCGACCGACGCCGGTCGGCTCGCCGACGAGATCGTCGGCATCACGGTCAAGTCACGCAAGGGCGAGCACGAGATCGAGGCCGACGAGGCGATCCGCGCCGACACGACGGTCGAGACGCTCGCCGGTCTGCGCGCGATCGGTGGCGACGACGCCACCCATACCGCCGGCAACGCTCCGGGCGTCAACGACGGCGCCGGCGCGATCGTCGTCGCCTCCGAAGAGTGGGCGGAAAAGGAAGGCCTCACGCCGCTGGCCCGCGTTCTGGCTTACGGAACCGTTGCCGACGACTTCCCCTACCTGGCAAAAACGCCGGCCAACGCCGCCAAGCAGGCGCTGGAGAAGATCGGCAAGAGCCCCGAGGACGTCGATCTCTGGGAGATCAACGAGGCCTTCGCCTCGGTCGCGATCAACTCGGTGCGGATGCTCGACGTCGAGAAAGACCGGGTCAACGTCAACGGCGGCGCAATCGCGCTCGGCCACCCGATCGGCGCCTCCGGCGCCCGCATCGTCGGCTCCTTGGCGCATGAGTTGAAGCGCCGCGGCGGAGGGTTGGGCGTTGCCGCCATTTGCTCCGGTGGCGGGCAGGGCGATGCAATAGTCATCGAGGTTTGAAGAATCAGCCCGTGAAAACCGAGCATGGCGCGGACGCAGGGAGGTCGGCGCCGGGAGCGCACAGTCGTGCGTGACCAAGCTGACCGACCGAGGACAAAGCCAGGCGACGGTTTGCAGCGGGCTGCGGCTTTCTTCGATCTGGACAAGACCCTGATGGCAGGCTCATCGGGGATGCAGTTCGCCCGCGTCGCGACGCGGCACGGGCTCGTCGGCCGGCGGCAGCTCGCGCGCTGGGCGGTCGAGCACATGCGCTACCGCCTGCGCGGCACGACCGACGCGCGCACCACCGAGGTGCTGCGCGCGGCCCGTGAGCTGATCGCCGGTGTGCCCGCGCGCAGCCTCGAACGGATGAACCCCGAGGTGATGGCGGGGATCCTGCCGCGCGTCTACCCGCAGATGCTCGACGAGGTCTACGGCCACCGAGACGCCGGCCGACCGACCTTCATCGTCAGCGCCGCAGGCAGCGGCGTGGTCGAGCCGCTGGCGCGGGTGCTCGGCATGGACGGCGGGGTCGGGACCAGGTACGAGGTCGGAGAGGACGGCGCCCTGACCGGCCGCTTCGACGGGCCCTTCGTCTATGGCTCCGGCAAGGTCGAGGCGATGCAGGCCTTCGCCGCCGAGCACGAGATAGACCTGGCCATCTCCTACGCCTACTCCGACTCGCTCTCGGACCTGCCGATGCTGCGCGCGGTCGGCAACCCGGTGGTCGTGAACCCCGACCCGCCGCTGGCGGAGCTCGCCCGCGAGGAAGGCTGGCAGACGATGCGCTTCGAGCGCCTCGGCCGCCGCCTGGCTGCGGTCGCGATCACGCTGCTCGCGACGCTCGCCGGCTCGCGCATCGCCGCGCGCCGCAAGCAGCCGCCGCGACGCCGCCTCAGCGTCCGCCGCTGAGGCCCAGCGCCTGGGCCAGGTCGGCTGCCGTCTGCGGCCCGCGAAGGACCTCGGCGATGCGCCCGCGACGGTCGAGCACGAACGTCGTCGGCAGGCCGACGATGCCGTAGCGCTCGGCGGCGGCATCGGCCGAGGCGCGCAGGCTCGGGAAGGTCCAGCCGTAGCGGTGGACGAAGGCGAGGGCCGAGGCTCGGTTGTCTTCCCAGTCGACGCCGACGAGCGATGCCCGGCCGTGCAGCTTGCGGCCGAGGCGCTCGAATTCCGGCGCCTCTTGGCGGCAGGGCTCGCACCAGCTGGCCCAGAAGTTGATCGCCGCGGGCCTGCCGCGCAGCGAAGAGACCGTCACTCGGTGCCCGACCAGGACCTCTCTCGGCAGCGGCGGCGCCGGCTTGCCCGGAGCGGTCGCACTGCCGCCACTGTCCAGCGCGAGATCGGCCGCGATCGCCCCGAGAACGAAGATCGCGCCGATCGCGTAGATGAGGTTGCGACGGCTCATTTCCAGACTAAATTAGACATCGTCGGCACATGGCCCGCTGACGATGGGGCCGAGGTAGCAGCCGGCCCGCAGGGCGCGGCAAATCTTCGCTTGCCGGGGGTGCAACGCTTTTTCGCTCAATAGCAACGAAAAAACGTTGCACCCTTAAAACGGTGCACCCTTAGACTCAGGGCGATGGCTATCGAGCCGCGGGAGAAGCCCGAGTACAGGGAGCGCGAGGCGGAGTTCTCGACGATGTCGGGACACCCGATCGAGCCGCTCTACGGTCCCGAGCAGGCGCCTCTCGATCCCGAGGCGACGATCGGCGAGCCTGGCGAGTACCCGTTCACGCGCGGGCCCTACCCGTCGATGTACCGGGGGCGGCTCTGGACGATGCGCCAGTTCGCCGGCTTCGGCACGGTCGAGGAGACCAACGAGCGCTTCCATTACCTGCTCGAGCACGGCCAGACCGGGCTCTCCACCGCCTTCGACATGCCGACCCTGATGGGCTACGACTCCGACCACCAGCGCAGCCTCGGCGAGGTCGGCCGCGAGGGCGTCGCCGTCGACAGCCTCGACGACATGGAGCAGCTCTTCGACGGCATCCCGCTCGGCGGCGTCACCACCTCGATGACGATCAACGCGCCGGCGGCGATTCTGCTCGCCTTCTACGTCCTCGTCGGGGAGCAGCAGGGGGTGCCGCCGGAGCAGCTCGGCGGCACGATCCAGACCGACATCCTCAAGGAGTACATCGCCCAGAAGGAGTGGTGCTTCCCGATCGAGCCGGCGATGCGCCTGGTCACCGACATGATCGAGTGGTGCTCGGAGAAGATGCCGCGCTGGCATCCGGTCTCGATCTCCGGCTACCACATCCGCGAGGCAGGCTCGACCGCGCAGCAGGAGCTCGCCTTCACGCTCAAGGACGGTTTCACCTACGTCGAGCGGGCGCTCGAGCGCGGCCTCGACGTCGACGACTTCGCTCCCCGCCTCTCCTTCTTCTTCAACGCCCACATCGATTTCTTCGAGGAGATCGCCAAGTACCGCGCCGCGCGCAGGATCTGGGCGCGGGAGATGCGCGACGCCTACGGCGCCAAGCGCGAGGAGTCGATGCGGCTGCGCTTCCACGCCCAAACCGCCGGCGTCTCGCTGACCGCGCAGCAGCCCCTCAACAACGTCGTCCGCACCTCGCTGGAGGCGCTGGCCGCGGTGCTCGGCGGCACCCAGTCTCTGCACACCAACTCCTTCGACGAGGCGCTGGCGCTGCCGACCGAGGAGGCCGTGCGGGTGGCGCTGCGCACCCAGCAGATCATCGCGGTTGAGTCCGGCGCCACGAACACCCCCGACCCGCTGGGCGGCTCCTGGTTCGTCGAGAAGCTCACCGACGAGATGGAGGAGGCGGCGTACGGCTACTTCGCCCGCATCGACGAGCTGGGCGGGATGGTCGAGGCGATCCGTCGCAACTTTCCCCAGCGCGAGATCGCCGACGCCGCTTTCACCTACCAGCGCGAGGTCGACGAGCGCAAGCGGATCGTCGTCGGCGTCAACGACTTCGTCCAGGACGACGAAGAGCCGACGCCGATCCTGCGCATCGATCCGGCGCTCGAGCGCAAGCAGGTCGATCGGCTCGCCGCGACGCGCGCCCGTCGCGATGGCGCCGCCGTCGAGAGCGCCCTCGCCGAGCTCAAGCGCGCCGCCGCCACCGAGGGGAACCTGATGCCGCCGATCATCGCCGCCGCCCGCGCCCGCGCCACCGAGGGAGAGATGATCGCGGCGATGCAGGAGGTCTTCGGGACCTACACCGAGTCGCCGGTGTTCTAGGGTTCCCGCCCTGATGGAGGCCGCAACCGCCCGCAAGATCCGCGTCGTCGTCGCCAAGCCCGGCCTGGATGGGCACGACCGCGGCGCCAAGATCATCGCCCGCGCCCTGCGCGACGCGGGGATGGAGGTGATCTACACCGGCCTGCACCAGACGCCGGAGCAGATCGCCGAGACGGTGATCCAGGAGGACGCCGACGCGGTCGGTCTCTCGATCCTCTCCGGCGCCCACATGACGCTTGTTCCCCGCGTGGTCGAGCTGCTCGCCGAGCAGGGCGTCGATGACGTGCTGGTCACCGTGGGGGGGACGATCCCCGCAGAGGACATCCCGGAGCTGGAGAAGCTCGGCGTCGCCGCGGTCTTCACGCCGGGAGCGGGAACCGACGAGATCGTCGATTTCATTCGCAAGGGCGCCAGCGAGCGCCACGAGCGTGATTGACGACATCTAAGATCGCCCCGCCTGATGTATAGATAGACTGATTGACTAGTCAGTCAACCAGCTTGAGAACGCTTGAGAATTAGCCAAGGAGGCTTGAACTTGAAGATCTGCGTCCTGGTCAAGGAGGTTCCGGACGCCGCCGTTCAGAAGCGCATCGACTCCAACACGATGCGGCTGGACCGCAGCGGCGAGAAGAACCTGAACCCCTTCGACACACATGCCATCGAGGCCGCCATGCAGATCAAGGAGGGCGGCGCGATCCCGGTCGAGGAGGTCGTCGCGGTGACGATGGGCCCCGATTCGGCGGTCCGCGCTCTGCACAAGGCGGTCGCGCTCGGAGCAGATCGCTCCGTGCACCTCTCCGACGATGCGCTCTCCGGCTCCGACGTCTGCGCCACCGGCTACTCGCTGGCCAAGGTGCTCGAGTCAGAGAGCCCGGATCTGGTCCTGCTCGGCCAGCAGTCCGATGACGGCGAGTGCTACACGATCGGCGCCGTGGTGGCCGACCACCTGAAGATGCCCTCGCTGACGCAGGTGATCAAGATCGACGTCGCCGACGGCAAGCTGCGCTGCGAGCGCCAGGCCGAGTACGGCTACGACACCGTCGAGGTCGAGCTGCCCGCCGTGATCAGCGTCGGCGATGCGATCAACGAGCCGCGCTACCCGAGCCTGAAGGCGATCATGGGGGCGAAGAAGAAGCCCCTCGACGCCAAGGCGACCGGCGACGTCGGCATCGAAGCCGGCATGGTCGGCGAGTCCGGCTCCAAGACAGCGGTCCTCGCGCTCAACCCGCCGCCAGCCAAGCAGGCCGGGGAGATCATCGAGGACGAGGACACCAACGAGACGGTCGAAAAGATCGTCGCCTGGCTCGACGAGAGGAAGCTGATCTAGATGGCAGGC
>DASXKW010000073.1:0-23105 GCA_036496625.1 Solirubrobacterales bacterium
TAGTTGCCTCCGACCGGAATCCCCCCTGATTCCGAGACCTTAACGATGATCCATTTTGGCTGAGGCTGAGAGCTTTCCGGCCAATGATAGCTGACCGTCACCACATTACCGGCCCGCGTGGCGCTTAGTTCCGGCAGTGGACTTGTCTGAGCCTTCTGTGTGAGCCGATTCGACGCAAGAGCAGACGATGTACATTCACCGCCTTCTTCGTAGAATTTACCTGGCGCACTCCACTTATTACCTTGCGTTGCTGGCGCACCGGGGCTAGTTTCAGAGTCTCCCCATGTGCCAGGCCACTGGACCCAGTGTTCCGTGTCGTACATGTTTTCCACCCGAGGATTGATAGGTACCGCTCCATCTGTGACCTCTCCAAATCCCAGATGTTCGGTATTCGTGTAAGACGCGTGGACTCCATAGCTCACGAACACATCTGGAGCGAGATTCCCGTAATAGCCGATGCTCGTAGGAAGTTTGGCAAACGTGCACGATTCGCCGCTGCTGTGCTCGGCGTACGTGGCCAATTCTGGCAAGCCGTCTTCATTTAGCCCTATCTGGACCATCTCCCAATCGCCCTCATGGTCCCCAAACCCTTCCAAGAAAGGCTGGTAATAGTACCACAGCCAGTACTGTAGCCACCACCGTCCTCCGTCGTACTTCACGCGCCCATACGTGCGGTCCTTATATATAGGGTTGACCTCGTATTCATCAATATCGCCCAACGCTCCTTCTTCACCGCTGGTTCGCTCAGAAAGACGATCTCCGCCATTAACAAGTTTTCCGTTGGGATATTCTCCGCCGGATGGTTTGAGAAATTCCCAATCGAGATTCGGCGAACTGAGAGCGGGATTTGCGTAGGCTATGACTGTGCTACCTTCTGCTTCCGATCTAATCAGCCGGTTGGATTCTTTTTTGCTTTTGTTGAAATAGATTTCGGTGATCGGATGCCAATTCATGGCATAGAATGACTCCACGCTGTCGTATCTCATCTTCGGCGCATAACGAAGCAGTAGTTTCGTGGCCGCTTCTTTGGTTTCCGGTCCGAGCGATGGCAAGTCACCTTGAATTTGAGGCCAACTGACCTGGTACCACGTTTCTTCTCCGCCGAATGTTTTGATCGATTCCTTGTTTTCTCCATTGGCGTCCATGACGCTGAAGCCGGTGACTCAATTGGAGTAGGCGATGCGACCATTAGACAGGTAGTCCGCCCCAGACTCTTCAAAGGACGGTGTGTTTGTCAAATCAGTCACTGTTTTGGTTTCGACGTTAACGGAAAAAATGTCGGTGTGTTCCGCTCCTTCGGCGAGTCCATCAAACACAATCTTTTTGCCATCGGGCGAGAATGACGGACCAGCGGCAGCATATGCTGGTGGCGAGGTTAGCTGTTCCACGCCTGAGCCGTTGCGATTAGCAATGAAGATCGCCGGATTACCCAAGGCTTTCCCTGTAGCATCATGGTGAGACATAAACGCGATCTTTGACCCATCTGGGGATACTGTGGGTTCGAACGCTTCCCCTTCCCATTCTAGAAGTGTTTCAACTATCCATTCTTCGGACGTGGAACTGGGACGCAAGGTCACGATGTTCCCTTTAATATTGGAGGCAAGAACTTCCGAGCCATCCGGTGCCCATTCAAAGTGGTAGTGGAGTTCGACGGTAGGTGGAAGGATTATATGCGGCCCATGACCATCAAGGTCCGTTATTGCGGTACCAGTTCATTATTGTGGAATATGATCCGCTTTCCGTCCGGCGCAAGTGAAGGGGCATTACCGTAAATCGGCAATTCGTGGGATTCTTCTCCTTCCCCAACAAAGAGATTGCCTGGTGATCTTTCGACTTGCCCACCCTGGTAAACGTAGGGTTCCGCATTAGCCGACGCCGTCATCGCCTGGGCGCCGGCTAGGACTGCAAATGCAAGGAAGCAGGTTCAGGCGCTCCCCAAACTTCTCGCCGAAGACTTTTTTCATCCGACTGACCACGTGCTCGTACTCGATCCTGGTCGAGAGCTCGACGTTGCGGTCGCGCTTGTAGGCCGGGGGCTCCCGCAGGCGGCCCCTGTTTGCGCCCGAACCAGTGCGTGCCGATCCGCCGCTGCACTTGGCCGCCGTCGGGTAACCGATATTTCGCATGGCAAACCGCGCTGCGCTTGCCCTTGCGTTTGAAGATGTGGCCGCTGATCGCCCTTGCCCGCTGCGCCATCGCGCTCACCCGCTTCCATCCCAACTCTGTCGGTCAGTATTTTTAGCATGATTTGGAACGAATTTTGGGGACAAATCCCAAAATCATGGTGCATTTAGCCACAAATAGGGCGATTTTGCGGACTTTCCGCTGCTCACTAAGGAAGCGGATTACGCCTTCGCCCAGCCTCGAAGGTGCGGGGAAGGGTGCGCGGCGCCGAACTCCCGAGCCCGGAGCGCCGAAGCTGCGCAAAGGCCGCTCCGGGCCTCGGATCTCGAGACCTCCGCCGAACGGGAGGACGAGCACAAGCCGCTGAGCGACGAGGACCTGGCGCTGCTGGTCGCCCACGTGCGCGAGGTGATCGAGGGCGGCGACCCGCCGACCCGCAAGGCGCTGCTGCAATCGCTGGTCGATGAGATCCGGGTCGTCAGCCGTTTGCCCGCGGTTCGACCACCGCAAGGGTCAGTGCCCCCGACCGGATTCGAACCGGCGCCGCGCGGCTTAAAAGGCCGCCGCTCTAACCAGCTGAGCTACAGGGGCGCGGTCGCCCATGGTAGAGGGGCGCCGGTCAGATCGCGGGACGGGTCAGGAAAGCTCGGGGAGGCCCTGCTCCGGGGTCGAGGCCTCGGCGTGGGTGCGGCGGGGGATGCGGCCGGCGGCGGCGGCGGCGTGGCCGGCTTCGACGCCGAGGCGCAGCGCGGTGGCCATCGCGACTGGGTCCTCGGCGCCGAAGATCGAGCTGGCGGCCATCACCGCGTCGCAGCCCAGCTCCATCGCCAGGGCGGCGTCGGAGGCAGTTCCGATGCCGGCGTCGAGGATGACGGGGACCGCGGCGCGCTCGGCGATGATCGCGACGTTGTAGGGGTTGCGGATGCCGGCACCGGAGCCGATCGGCGAGCCCAGCGGCATGACCGCTGCGCAGCCGGCCTCCTCGAGACGGCGGGCGAGGATCGGATCGTCGTTGGCGTAGGGGAGGACGGTGAAGCCCTCGGCGACCAGGGTCTCGGCCGCGTCGAGCAGCTCGACCGCATCGGGGAAGAGGGTGCGATCGTCGCCGATCACCTCGAGCTTGATCCACTCGGTCTCGAAGGCCTCGCGGGCGAGCCGGGCGGTGCGGACGGCGTCGCGGGCCGTGTAGCAGCCGGCCGTGTTGGGGAGGGCGACGAGGCCGAGCTTGTCGAGCACGTCGAGGACCGAGCCCTTGGCGTCGGGGTCGACGCGGCGCAGGGCGACGGTGACGATCTCTGCGCCGGAGGCAGCCAGCGCCTGCTCCATCTGCTCCAGCGAGCGGAAGCCGCCGGTGCCCGCGATCAGGCGCGAGGTCCAAGCGCGGCCGCCCAGCTCCCACCCTTCGGCGCCGCCCTGGATCGCCGCCAGCACCTCCACTTTGCTGCCCTCGGACAACGCGGTCGAGGCCCACTCGGCGCGCGGGGTGACCTCGCCGTCGAGGGCAACCGCGACGCCGCGGGCCTCGCCGCCGGCCCCGCTTGCCGCAACTGCGTCGGCGAGGGTCGCGCCCCGGGTCAGCTCGTGAGCCTTGCCGTTCAGCTCGATCCTCATCGCGCCGCACCTGCCCCGAGGGCGAGCCGCTCGGGATCCGCCGCCGCCACCGACTGCGGCAGCTCCCCGCAATCGAGCAGCTGCGCAACCGCGTCGCCGGTCAGCGGCGCCAGCAGGATGCCGTTGCGGTAGTGACCGCAGGCGAGGACGAGGCCGTCGAGCGCGCCCGGCCCGATCAGCGGCAGGTTGTCGGGCGTGCCGGGGCGCAGCCCGGCCATCGACTCGAGCAGCTCCATCTCGGCGACATCGGGCAGCAACCGGTATGCCTCGCGCAGCAGCTCGTGGACCCCACCGGCCGTCACCGCGGAGTCGAAGCCGCGCTCCTCGGTGGTCGCGCCGGCGATCAGGCGGCCGTCCGGGCGCGGCACCAGGTAGACCCGCTCGGAAGCGACGATCCGCTTGCAGGGCGGCCGTCCATCCCGCGAGCGCAGCTCGAGGATCTGGCCCTTGACCGGTCGCACGGGCGGCCGGGCAGCCTCCGGCAGCCAATCCGCCGCGCCCGACCAGGCGCCGGTCGCGAGGACGACGGCGCCGGCGCGCAGCTCCTCGCCGGACTCGGTTCGCACGCCGGCGATGCGCTCGCCGTCGAGCAGCGCCTCGGTCGCCTCGACTCCTCCGCGCACCTCGACTCCCTCGGTGGCGAGGGCAGCGAGCAGCGCCTCGGTCAGCAGGCGGGGATCGACCGCCGCCTCGTCGGGCGCGTGGACGCCGCCGTTGAAGGACGGGGTCAGTCCCGGCTCCAGCTCTCGACAGCGACGCGGCGGCAACCACTCCGCCCCGAGGCCGAGCGAGCGCTGCAGGTCGTGGACGCGGCGCAGCTCCGCTGCCTCGTCGCGGTCGAGAGCGATGTGAAGGGCGCCGTCGCGGGAGTAGCCGGTGCTCGTCATGCTCGTCGCCTCCAGCTCGGCGACGAAGCTGGGATAGAGCTCGCCGGCGGCGAGGGTCATCCGCAGCAGCTCGGGCTCGCCGAAGGCGAGCTCGCCGATCGGCGCCAGCATCCCGGCGGCGACGCGGGTGGCGCCTGCCGGGGGGTGGGCGCGGTCGAGGACGACGGCGCGGGCGCCGCGCTGCGCGGCGCGCCAGGCGCAGCAGAGGCCGATCGTGCCGCCTCCGACAACAACCACGTCATAGGTACGTCCCTCGCTCAAATTTGCCTCCGCCGGCATTACCCGGATCAGGTCCAGACGGTCGGTGGCCTCGTTGCCACCCTCTCAGCCGTGGCATCGCCGATGCCGTGGGCTCCCGTGCCCCACCGATGCTACCCCTCCGCCACCACCGCCTGGGGGATAATCGGAGGGTGAGCCTGGCACCGCCTGACACGAAGGGACCGCTGCGCCGCGAGCGGCTGCGCACCGCGCGCCTCTACTTCTGCTGCGACGCCCGCCCCCGCGGCGAAGATCCCGAGCCGCTGCTGCGAGCGGCGCTGAGCGGCGGCGTCGACATCGTGCAGCTGCGCGAGAAGTCGTTGCCGCGGCGTGAGATCGAGCGCGCCGCCCTCACCTTCCGCCGCCTCTGCGACATCTACAGCGCCCTCTTCGTCGTCAACGACGACCCCGATCTGGCCCGCGCCTGCAACGCCGACGGCGTCCACGTCGGCCAAGACGACATGCCCGCCGCGAAAGTAAGAGAAATCCTCGGGCCTGAGGTGATCGTCGGGATTTCCACGCATTCCGAAGAGCAAATTGCGGCTGCCGGGGGCGCACCCGACCAAGCAGATCAAGGACGCAGGGAGCGTGGCGTGCTTCGCACGCGAGCGACCGAGGACGCAGATATGCGCCGGTCAGGCGCGCCATCCGGCATCGATTACATGAGCGTCGGGCCGATCTGGGAGACGCCGACCAAGGCCGGCCGCCCTGCCGTCGGCCTTGAGCTGATCTCGCACGCCGCCGCCGGCGCCGCCCGCCCCTTCTTCGCGATCGGCGGCATCGACCTCTCCAACGCCGCGCAGGTCGTCGAGGCGGGGGCGCGGCGGCTCTGCGTCGTGCGGGCGATCCGCGACGCCAAGGACCCCGCCGTCGCCGCGGCGCAGCTGCGCGGTGCCTTCGCCGAGGCCGGGGACGTGGCGCCCGGTGGCTGATCCGCCGCAGAAGCGCAAGTCGCGCCTGGGCGCCGCCACCCCGCGCGAGCGGATGGAGCGCGGCTATGCGCGCGCCGAGGAGCGCAACCAGGAAGCGCGCGAGGGGCTGGAGCCGCTGGCCGAGGGCGAACGACCGCTGGTGGTGACGCTGGGCGCCGTGGTCGCGGCGCTGATCGTCGCTTCGATCGCGATCGGCTACCTCGCCGGCACCAAGGTCAACGGCGAGAAACCGCACTTCATCCAGGTGCTGGCGCCGGCCCTGCTGATGGGGATGATGGCCTGGGGCATGTGGCGCGCCCGATACTGGGCCGTGCTCGGCTTCCAGCTGATCCTCGTCTTCCTCATCTTCAGCGCTGTCTACGGACTGGCGCTGCAGGCGGCGACGGTCGCCCAGGTGCTTGCCACCCTCGCCCTGCTCGCCGTCACCGGCAGCTTCTTCTTCTTCATGGTCAAGGCGATGGCACGGATCCAGATGCCGACCCGCCACCCCGATTAGGCAGCGGGCGATCCCGGTTCTATAGGCTCAGCCTCAGTGGCTGATTCGTTCGATGTGATCGTCGTTGGCGGGGGCCCAGGCGGCTATGTGGCCGCGATCCGCGCTGCCCAGCTGGGCAAGAAGACCGCGGTCGTCGAGCGCGACAAGCCCGGCGGTCGCTGCCTCAATTACGCCTGCATCCCGGCCAAGACGGTGCTGCGCACGGCCGAGATCTACGACCAGGCCCGCGACAGCGCCGAGCTCGGGGTCGTCGCCAAGGACGTCTCGATCGACTGGGAGGCGCTGGGCAAGCGCCGCGCCGCCGTCTCGGAGTCGTTGTCGAGCGGGGTGAAGATGCTCTGGGAAAAGAACGAGATCGCCCTGATCGAGGGCGATGGAACCCTCACCGCCGCGGGCGACGTCAAGGTCGGCGACGAGGTCTACGAAGCCGGAACAGTGGTGCTGGCGACCGGCTCGGCGGCGCTGCCGATCCCCGGGGTCGAGTTCGGCGGCCGCGTCCTCGACACCTGGGGCGCCTGGTCTCTGCCCGAGCAGCCGGGAAAGATCGCCGTCGTCGGCGCGGGCGCCTCCGGCTGTGAGATCGCCTCCGCCTACGGGCGCTTCGGCACCGAGGTGCTGCTGGTCGAGATGCTCGACCAGATCCTCCCGGCCGAGGACAAGGACATGGCCCGGGTCGTCGAGCGCGCCTTCAAGAAGCAGAGCATCGAGATCTCCACCGCCAGCCCGGTCGAAAACGTCGAGGCCGGCGAGAAGTCGGTCAAGCTCGCCTACGGCGACAGCAAGGCCGAGGTCGACTACCTGTGCATCGCCGGCGGCCGCTCCGCCGACGTCGAGGGGCTGGGACTCGCCGACGCCGGAGTCGAGCTGACCGAGAAGGGCAAGGTCAAGGTCGACGAGTACGGGCGCACCTCGAACCCCAAGGTCTACGCGATCGGCGACCTCACCGGCGCCAAGGCGCTCGCCCACAAGGCCTCCGAGGAGGGAGTCGTCGCGGTCGAGCGCGCGGCCGGGGAGCCGACCCACCCGGTCGACCAGAACCTCATCGCCGGGGCGACCTTCTGCCATCCGCAGGTGGCAAGCGTCGGCCTCACCGAGGCGGCGGCAAAGCAGGCCGGGCACGACGTCAAGGTCGGCAAGCAAAAGCTCGGCGGCGTCGGCGGCGCGACCGTCTACGACGACAAAGATGGCCTGGTCAAGCTCGTCGTCGACTCCAAGCACGGCGAGATCCTCGGCGCCCACATCGTCGGCAACCGCGCCTGCGACATGATCGCCGAGCTGGTCGCGACGATGGCGCTGGAGGGCGGCTACCAGGAGTTGGCCCGGATCGCCCACCCCCACCCGACCATCTCCGAGGCGATCCTCGACGCCGCCCGCGCTGTGGACGGCTGGGCGATCCACGCTTGAGATACCTCACTTAGTCGCGGGCGCCTGCCGGAATAGAGTCGCAATGTGGCAGCGACTACGCCCTCCGCGACCTTTTATTTCGATCTCGGCTCGCCCTACGCATACCTGACCGCCGAGCGGATCAGCGGGCTCTTCACCGAGGCGGGGCTGGCGCAGCCGGAGTGGCAGCCGATTCTGCTCGGCGGGTTGTTCAGGACCTTCGAGCGCGACTCGTGGGCGAACGGGCCGGGGCGGGATGAGGGGATCGCAGAGGTCGAGCGGCGCGCAGGGGCGCAGGGGCTGGCGCCGATCGTCTGGCCCGAGCCCTGGCCGGGCAACACGCTCTTCGCGATGCGGGTGGCGACCTTTGCCAAGCAGACCGGCCGCACCGTCTCCTTTGCCCTCGCCGCCTTCCGCCAGGCCTTCGCCGCCGGGCGTGACCTGAGCGAGCCCGACAACGTGCTGATCGCCGCCGCCGCCTGCGAGCTGCACCCCAATGCGCTGCTCAAGGCCGTCGAGACGGAAATCGTCAAGAGGGCCCTGCGCGGGGCGACGGATTCGGCCGCCGGGCTGGGCGTCTTCGGCGTCCCGTCGCTGGTCGTCGGCGGCGAGGTCTTCTGGGGAGACGACCGGCTGGAGGAGGCGGTCTCCGCCGCGAGCTAAGGTCAGGGCGAATGCCCGATCTCCCTGACGCCGCCACCTGTTACGAGCTGCTCGCGAGGATGGCCCTGATCCGCCGCTTCGAGGAGGAGGCGGGACGCCAGTACCAGCGGGCCAAGGCGGGAGGCTTCCTGCACCTGGCGATCGGCGAGGAGGCGACGATCGTCGGCACCGCCTCGGTGATGCGCGAAGAGGATTACCTGATCGGCACCTACCGCACCCACGGCCACGCGATCGCCCGCGGCACCGAGCCGAAGCGGGTGATGGCTGAGCTGTTGGGGCGCGTCGATGGGACCAGCGGCGGGCGCGGCGGCTCGATGCACATCTTCGACGCCGAGCGCCGCTTCATGGGCGGCTACGGGATCGTCGGCGGCAACCTGCCGATCGCCGCGGGCCTGGCGCTCTCCTCCGAGTACAAGGGCGAAGACGCGGTGACTGTCTGCATGTTCGGCGACGGCGCCTCCAACGCCGGCAACTTCGGCGAGACGATGAACCTGGCGGCCCTCTGGAGCCTGCCCGTGCTCTTCCTGGTCGAGAACAACCTCTATGGGATGGGCACCTCGGTCGAGCGCCACTCGGCCCAGACCGACCTCTCCAAGAAGGCCGAGGGCTACGGCATCCCGGGCCAGCGAATCGACGGCATGGACGTGCTGGCGGTGCGCGAGAGCGTCGCCGAGGGGATCCGGCTGGCCCGCGAGGAGCGCCGCCCGACCCTGCTCGAGGCCTTCACCTACCGCTTCCGCGGCCACTCCGCGGCCGACCCCGAGGTCTACCGCGAGCGCGAGGAGGTCGAGGAGTGGCAGGAGAAGGACCCGATCGAGAGCTTCGCGCGGCGTTGCGTAGAGGCCGGCGTGCTCGGTGAGCGGGAGGTGCGGGAGGCGCGGGAGAAGGCCGAGGCGACGGTTCTGGCGGCAGTCGAGTTCGCCGAGGCCTCGCCCGAGCCGGCGCTCGACACGCTCTACGAAAATCTCTACGCGGAAACCGACGGCGAGGCCTGGTACGCGGTCGACGAGCGCAGCCCCGAGCCGCACCGGGGCGAGCGCGAGGAGAGCATGCCCGCGGCAGCGCGCGAGCTGGCCGAGGCCGGCGCCGCCTACGCCGGCCGGCCGAACGGTCCCCGTCCCAACCCGGCCGAGAGCGGCGACGCCCAGGAGGGCACCGAGCCGGAGGTCGCCGCCGAGCGCGAGGAGGTTGAGGACTGATGGCGACGCTGCGGATGCGCGAGGCGCTGCGCGACGCGATGGCCGAGGAGATGCGGCGTGACGAGGCCGTCTTCGTGATCGGCGAGGACGTCGGCGTCTTCCAGGGCGCCTTCAAGGTGACCGAGGGGCTGCTCGAGGAGTTCGGCGAGCGGCGAGTGCGCGACACGCCGATCTCCGAGAACACGATCGTCGGCGCCGGGGTCGGCGCGGCGATGGGCGGGCTGCGGCCGATCGTCGAGCTGATGACGGTCAACTTCGCGCTGCTGGCGCTGGACCAGATCGTCAACCACGCCGCCGCGATCCCTTACATGTTCAATGGCCAGGCGCGGGTGCCGATGGTGATCCGGATGCCCGGCGGCGGCGGCCACCAGCTCGGCCCGACCCACTCGCACAGCTTCGAGGCGCTCTTCCTGCAGGTGCCGGGGCTGCTGGTCGCCTGCCCCTCGACCCCGGCCGACGGCAAGGCGCTGCTGAAGGCGGCGATCCGCGACGACAACCCGGTGGTCTTCATCGAGCATGAGAACCTCTACGGGCGGCGCGGCGAGGTCGCCGAGGACGGCGACGAGGCGCTGCGCTTCGGCGAGGCGGCGGTTCGCCGCGAGGGCGCCGACGTGACCATCGTCGGCATCCTCAAGATGGCCCACGTCGCCGAGGACGCGGCGCGGGTGCTCGCGCACGAGCACGGGGTCGAGGCCGAGGTGATCGACCCGCGCACCCTGCGCCCGCTCGACCTCGACACGATCCTCGCCTCGGTGCGCAAGACCAACCGGGCGGTGATCGTCGAGGAGGGCTGGCCGCACGGCGGCGTCGGCGCCAACCTGGCCACCCTGATCACCGAGCAGGCCTTCGACGACCTCGACGCGCCGGTCCAGCGGGTCACCGGGGCCGACGTGCACATGCCGTACTCCAAGAGGCTGGAGCAGGCCGCCATTCCCCATGAGGAGCATGTGGTGAAGGCGGCATTGGCCGCATTGGAGGGGTCGATCTGATGGCCGACGTCGTAATGCCGAGATTGTCCGACTCGATGGAGGAGGGGACGATCCTCCAATGGCTGAAGCAGCCCGGCGATGTGGTGTCGGTCGGTGATGAGCTTGTGGAAATCGAGACGGACAAGGCGAACATGGCGTACGAAGCGGATGTGGCGGGAACGCTGAGTGAGATCCTGGTGCAGGAGGGTGAGACGGTTGCCATCGGCGAGCCCATTGCTCGCGTGGACGGTGAGGGATCGAGCGAATCGGCCGCGGGTCCTGTCGCTGCAGGGGACCCACCCCCCCCTGCGGTCGCTAAAGCGTCCTCGGGGGTGGTCCCCCCTACAGCGCCACCCGCGGAAGAGGCGGCGATCAATGCCGCACCCCAAGCTTCAAGCCGAGATCGAACCAAGGCGTCACCCGTGGCGCGGCGGATCGCGAGAGAGCGCGGCCTTGATTTGGGGAAGCTTCAGGGATCCGGGCCGGGTGGGCGCATCGTCAAGGCAGATGTTGAGCAAGCCGCTTCTTCCGCGGCCGGAGCGGTTAGTCCCGAAACCGCCAAGGGACAGGTGACCTACGAAGACCTTTCCAAGCTCCAGTCGACGATCGCCAGGCGCATGGCCGAGTCGAAGGCGACGGCGCCGCACTTCTACCTCGAGGCCGAGATCGACATGAGCCGCCTCGTCGCAGCGCGAGCGCAGATCAAGGCTGGGGCCAAGGAGGGCGATGTGGTGCCGTCGTTCAACGACATGGTGGTGAAGGCCTGTGCGCTGGCGCTGCGGGAGCACCCTCGGGCGAATGGGGCTTACAGGGACGGACGGTTTGAGATCTACTCGCGGGTTAACGTCGGCGTCGCGGTTGCGGCTCGCGATGCGCTGGTCGTTCCGACGGTCTTCGATGCCGACCAGAAGAACCTGCGGCAGATCGCCGATGACTCCAGGGCGCTGGCGCAGCGGGTGAGGGATGGGCAGATCACGCCGCCGGAGCTTTCCGGGGCCACCTTCACCGTCTCCAACCTGGGGATGTTCGGGATCGACAGCTTCGCCGCCGTGATCAACCCCCCGCAGGCGGCGATCCTCGCCGTCGGGGCAATCAAGGAGCAAGCCGCCATCCGCGATGGCCAGGTCGCCGGTGCTCACCTGATGCGGGTCAACCTTGCCTGCGACCACCGCATCCTCTACGGCGCGCCCGCCGCCGAATTCCTGGCGCGGATCCGCGATCTGCTCGAAGAGCCGCTCGCCCTCGCGCTCTGAGGTCAGCGTTAAATCAATTTGCATTAATTTCTTGAAGTACTTGTGCATGTGTTACTGATCTGAGAAGGTGCGCCAAATGCTGGCGCACATCGCGGGCATACCGGTGGAGGAGACGGCGCTGAGCCTGGCGCCGATCGTCGCTGCCGCCGGTGGGATGGCGGGACTGAGACTGCGCAGCCGGGCACTGCGGCGGCGGGTGCGAAGGCAGCGGGACATCGACACCACGAGGGAGTGCCGATGAGCGCGGCCACCCCTCCCGCGCCGGAGCTCGCTCCCCATGCCCTACGCCATCGCCGCAGCGCCAGGCGACTCACCGTCGGGCAGCTCTCGGACTTCCGCCGTGCGATCGGCGAGGCGCAGGCGATCGGCGACGATCGCGGCTACCAGCGCTGGGCGGGAATCCACGGGCTGCCGCTGCCGATCTCCTGCGTGCACCACCGCGAGCTCTTCCTGCCCTGGCACCGGGCCTACCTCTACCTCTTCGAGAAGGCCCTGCAGGATCGGGTCCCGGGGGTGACCCTCCCCTGGTGGGACTGGACCGACCACGCCGACGGCATCCCGAGCGCCTACGCCAAGCGCAAAGCCGGCGGCAGGAAGAACGCCCTCTTCGACTCGCCGATCCAACCATCGGGCCGGGCCACGCCCAGCCAGAGCCGAACCACCCGCAGCCCCGGTGCGCCGGGCGGCCTGCCACGCTCCGGGCAGGTCGAGGCGGTGCTGAAAAACCCCGACTTCTTCACCTTCCAGACCCAACTCGAGAGCATCCACGACGGCGTTCACGTCTGGACGGGGGGGACGATGAGCGATATCGCCACCGCCGCCTACGACCCGCTCTTCTGGGCGCATCACAGCATGATCGACCGCCTCTGGCACCTCTGGCAGCTGCGCCACTCCGGCGCCGGCTTGCCGTCGGCGCTGCTCGACCGGGCACTGGCGCCATTCCCGATGACGGTGCGGGACACCCTCCACGTCTCCCAGCTCGGCTACGACTACGCGGCCTCGACGGCCGCGGCAAAAGGGCCCGGCCATGGTTGACAGGTTCACCAGCAAGGCAATCGAGCTGCCCGCCGCCGAGCATCCGTTCGCGCGCGCCGACCTGCTCTTCTACGGCCTCGACCACTCGGGCGCCTCCTACGAGGGCCGCGTGTTCCTCGACCCTCGCGGGGTGGGACGCGACGCCGGCTCCGACCACCGCGCCTACGTCGGCTCCTTCTACGTGCTCGGCCATGGCGGCTGCTTCGGCGATGTCGGCCACTGCGACATCCCCTCCGAGCGCGACCCGTTCGACCTGCGCCCGCCGCACCAGCTCGAGCCGGCGCTGCGAATCCTCACCGTGACCGAGGCTCTCCAGGAACTGGTCGAGCGCGGCGTCGCCGAGGCGAAGGTGACGGTGACGGCGCACACGGCCGGCCGGGCGCCGAACGACGTGCTCGCCTTCGAGACGGTCAGGCTGGCCAGCTATGCCTGAGCCCGGACAATTGATCCGGCAATGAGCGAAGAGGGCCTTGCCCAGCTGAAATCCGTCAAGCACATCGTCGTGCTGATGATGGAGAACCGCTCCTTCGACCAGATGCTCGGCTTCCTGCAGGGCGAAGGGCTCGACATCGACGGTCTCGGCTCGGCAAAAGCGAACCCGGACGCAGCGGGCAACCAGTGCGACCCCTTCGAATGGGGACCGGGGGAAACCATGCCGCCCACGCCGCCCGGGCACAAACCGAAGATCCTCGACCCCTGCCACTCCCCCAGCTGCGTGCACAGCCAACTGCAGGACGGCAACACCGGCTTCGTCAGGAACTTTGCCCACACCCGCGTGGACGAGCAGGGCAACCCGGTCGATCTGCCTGCCGAGTTCCTCAAGGTGCCGATGGGCCACTTCGGCGGCGGGCACCTGCCGGTCTACAAGCACCTCGCCCACAACTTCTGCGTCTGCGACGCCTGGCACTCGTCGATCCCCGGCGACACCTGGCCCAACCGCCTCTACTCCCTGGCCGGGCGCGAGGGACCGTCGATCGGCCACAAGCCCGGGCTGCTCGGCGAACTGATCAAAGACATCAAGGGGCTGCCCCTGGTCGGCGGGCTTTCCAGCGCACCGATCTTCGAGGTCGAGGCCTTCACCCGCCAGCTGCAGGACTCGCAGTGGCGCTGGTACTCGCACGATCCGGCGACGCTGCGCGCGGCCGACGGGCACTACCGCGATTTCCGCCACATCAAGCGCGACAACTTCGCCTACTTCAACCGCAAGAAGGTGAGCCTGCAGACCGAAGCGGGCGAGGCGGCGATCGTCACCGACGACAGCTTCCTCGACGACGCCGCCAAAGGAGAGCTGCGCGACGTCTCCTGGATCGATCCCAACTTCATCGACCTCAGCGTCCTCGATCCCAACTCCAACGACGACCACCCACCCTCCGACGTCAAGGCCGGTCAGGCGCTCGTGCTGGAACTCTACGAGGCGCTGGCAAGCAGCCCGGCCTGGGAGGACACGGTCCTGGTCGTCGTCTACGACGAGCACGGTGGCTTCTACGATCACGTCGCGCCACCGGCCGTCGACGACGGCTCCGGCTATCCGACCCTCGGGGTCAGGATCCCGGCCCTCGTGGTGGGGCCGCGGGTGCGCAAGTTCGTCTGCCACGAGCCGCTCGAGCACACCAGCCTGATCGCGACGATCCTGCGGCGCTTCGCGGCGAACCCGGAGCAGGCGCTGCACGCGATGCCCGAGCGGGTGCAAAACGCGCCGCACCTGGGAATGCTGCTGGAAGACGAGCCGCGCAAGGACATCGGCCCCCGCGCCGACCTGCACGCGGAAATGACCGAGTGGCGGGTAAAAGCACGGGCAGATCGCCGCGGGGCTAACGGCTCCGTCTCAGCCGCCACCGACGGCGCCGGGCACAGCTTCGAGCTGCACGACTTCCAAGAGGAATTCGCCAAGTTCGCCCTGGCGATGCGCGACGCGGGCCTTCCCTCGGGCCAGCCGTAGGCCCGCTGCTCAGCAGGTCTTGCGGGCGCCGGTGACGGCGTTCCAGGCGCTGCCAAGGGAGAAATCGGCCGAGACTCGGAGGACGCCCGGGTGCGAGGCGCGGGCGACGGTCCAATCGCCGCGACGCAGCAGGCAGCCGGCGCCGCGTTCGATCGACCAGTAGGGAGTGAAGTTGACGCGGACGAGGAATTCGCCCGGGTGGCTGACGCCGAGACCGAAGCTCTGGCGGCCGACCCAGAGCACTTTCGCCGCCGCCGCCCCCATCGGATCGACCAGCGGCTCGGAATCGCGGACCGCGTAGATCCGCCAGTGCGGGGAGCGCCAGCGCAGGTCCAGATAGGACGGCGCGCCAAGGATCAGGCGGCGCTCTTCAGCCGAGGAGTAATCGAGCGGCGCATCGGGCAGGGCGACGTAGGAGACCGCGTTCTGACGCAGCCAGTTGCCGTAGGCGGCGGCGGTGAGCTCGCTTTCGTCGTAGAAGATGTCGTCGCGGGTGGTGTCGAGCTGGCGCAGCCAGCCCCGAGCCAGCTCGAACTGCGGGGCCAGGTAGGCCGACTCCCAGTGGTTGGCGGTCGGCGGCACCTCGACCCGGATGCCTGGGCCGCCGTGCTCGCGAAGCCACTGGGCGGGCGGCGCGAAGTAGGAGCGCGCGGTGGAGGGGTCGCCGACGCTGCGGGCGATCTGGCTGACGCTCGCCGTCACCTGCCAGTAGAGGCCGGCGGCCATGAACAGAGCCAGGGCCCAGACGGAGACGCGAGGGCGGCGAGCCAGCACCACCGCGGCGAGCACCGGGCCGCCGAACAGCGCCCCCAGCCGCACCGCGTTGCCGCCGATCGGGTTCGGCGCCAGGACCAGCAGGGTCGCAACGATCACGTAGCCGACCAGCACCCAGCGCAGCTGGCGCTCCTCGTCCCTCAGCCCGCGCGTCACGTATAGCGCCCCCCCGCACCAGAGCGGGATCGCGACGTAGGAGGAGAGGGCGAAGGGGAACTGGCCGGAGCTGGGGAAGAGGAGGTTGGGGATCAGGGTCAACGCAAGGGCAACGACCGCTGGCCAAAGCGTTCGGCCTCGGGTCCCGTCACGGCCTCGGGGGGGCCTGCGGGCGGGGGCTGTGCCTCCGTTCTCGGCCCCCCCGAGTCCGCGCCACCCGCGGAAGGAGCGTTTCCAGTCGACTTCCGAGCCGGCAGCGGCGAGCAGGACTCCTGCCAGGAAGACAGCTGCTACGGGGCTGGAGAGAGCACAAGCGGCTGCCGATGCGAGCGCCAGCCTCATGCGACCTAGCTGCAGGCAGCGCAGCGAGGCGAGGCCGAAGACCACCCCGAGGGCAAAGGTGAGCTGTCCGTCGGCGAGCAGCGTCACCACGCCGGCGCCAAACCAGAGGGTGGCCCAGCGGGCGGCCTCGCCCCAGCGGTCACGGACGAGGCGGTCGAAGAAGTAGGAGGAGGCGACGACCGAGACCAGGCCGACGAGGCGCACCCCGAGCAGCGAGGCGAGCGGCGGGAACAGGAAGCTGTAGGTGAGCGTGTAGTGGCCGTCGTACCAGCTGCCGTTCCAGATCGAGAGGCCGGCGCGCTGGAAGAGCTGGGCGCGGAAGACCTGGGCCGCCAGGTCTCCCACCTGCGGGTTCCAGGCGACCATCGCGGCGGCGAGCAGGGCACTGAGGGCGACGGCCGGAAGCCAGTCTGGTCGGAGGGCCTTGGACTGGACCATGGGGTCGGCGCCAAGGATAGTGCGGCGCCATGCAACGATTCGGTGGTGAGCGCCGAAGTCCTCGTGATCCGCTGCGGCCTGGTCTCCTACGACGAGGCCCTCGTCGCCCAGCGCTGGCTGCGCGACGCGCGCCAGGAGGGGGCCATCCCCGATGCCCTGCTGCTGCTCGAGCACCCGCCCGTCTACACGCGCGGGCGCCGCGCCACCCCGGAGGAGCTGCCGATGGCGACCGAGTGGTACGGGCTGCAGGGAATCGAGGTGCGCGATACCGACCGCGGCGGGCGCGTCACCTACCACGGGCCCGGGCAGCTGGTCGCCTACCCGATCGTCGACCTGCAGCCCTTCGGCGACGACGTCCACGAGTACGTGCGGCGGCTGGAGCGGGTGGCGATCGGCTCGCTCGCCGAGCACGGCGTCGAGGCGCGGACGATCGAGGGCCTGACCGGCGTCTGGACCGAGGGCACCTCCCCGGCCGGAGGTCGACGGGCCGAAAACCGAAGCCCGGCTCCAGAAATCGGCCCATCGACCGAGGAGGCGCGCAAGATCGGCTCGATTGGGGTGCATGTGAGTCGGGGGGTCACCACCCATGGCCTGGCGATCAACGTCAGCAACGACCTGCAGCCCTTCGAGTGGGTCGTGCCCTGCGGGATCGAGGGCTGCCAGGCGACCTCGCTGAGCCGCGAGAGCGGCGCCGAGCAGGATCTGGCGAGCTTCGCGACCACCGTGGCCGAGAGCTTCTCCGAGGTCTACGGGCGGACCGCGGTCCCGACCTCCCCGGATGCGCTGGGGCTCGACAACGCTAGGCTCGGCGTCGCATGAGCGAGACGACCGCCACGCCCGCCGAGCGCGTCCACGTCACCCGCTCCCGGGCCAAGCCGGGCGGGATCGCGGCCGAGAGCGGCGGCACCGTCCCCTTCCGCCGCGCCCGCAAGCCGCCCTGGCTGAAGGTGCCGGCGCCGGGCGGGCCGACCTACCGGCGGCTCAAGTCGGCGATCGGCGCCGACAACCTGCACACCGTCTGCGAGGAGGCGAACTGCCCCAACGTCGGCGAGTGCTGGGAGCGGGGCACCGCGACCTTCATGATCCTCGGCGACGTCTGCACCCGCCGCTGCGGCTTCTGCAACGTGAAGACGGGCGTGCCGAGCTGGAACGACCCGCTGGAGCCGCTGCGCGTCGCCAACCAGGTCAAGAAGATGGGCCTGCGCCACGCCGTCGTCACCTCGGTCGACCGCGACGACCTGCCCGACTACGGGGCGAGCGCCTTCGTCGGCGTGATCCGCTCGATCCGCATGCAGGCGCCCGGCTGCAAGGTCGAGATCCTCACGCCGGACTTCCGCGGCCAGGAGATGCCGCTGGCGAAGGTGATCCACGAGCGGCCCGACGTCTTCAACCACAACGTCGAGACGGTGCCGCGGCTCTACCCGCAGGCGCGGCGAGGCTCCAAGTTCCTGCGCTCGGCGCGGGTCCTGAAGATGGCGAAGGAGATGGGCGGCGCCGGCGTCGTCACCAAGTCCGGGCTGATGGTCGGCCTCGGCGAGTCCTTCGAGGAGATGGTCGAGGCGTTCGGGATCCTGCGCGAGCACCGCGTCCAGGTGCTGACCGTCGGCCAGTACCTGCGCCCGACCGAGAACCACCTGCCGGTCGTGCGCTACTGGCGCCCGGAGGAGTTCGAGGCGCTGGAGAAGGCCGCCTACGAGCTCGGCTTCGAGTCGGTCGCCTCAGGCCCGCTGGTGCGGTCGAGCTATCACGCCGACCAGAATTTGCCTAGCGGCTCCTGACCAAGCGAGGCAAGGATGCAGGGAGCGTGGCGTGCTCTGCACGCGAGCGCGACCGAGGACTCCGCGTCGCGCCGGTCAGGACGCCGCTAGGAGCTGGCGGCGCGTCATCTCGCGGGCGAAGGCGACGACGTCGTCGAGCGCGCGGCCCTCGTCGATCTCGAAGCGCTCGGCCAGGCCGCGCGCCAGCTCCCCCACCGGGCGGGGCTGCTCGAGCTGCTCCCAGATCCAGGCGCCGGTCGTGTTGAGCCGCAGGGCGATGCCGGCGTCGACGTCGAGCAGCACCGTCTCCTCGGGCAGATCGCCGTGGACGGCGCGGTCGGTGCGCCGCAAGGTCGTCTCGGTCTCTATCTGCGTTCCCGTCACGATCCATAGCCTATGACCGCATGGGCAGCCTCTATGGATTCGAGGTTAAGAGCGAGCTTCCGCTGAGGCGGCTCAACTCGGCGGTCGGAGCACGGGGCGAGCTGAGGGTCGAGGCCACAGATGGGCCGCTCGAAGCGCCCGCGCAGGAGCCGGCCAGCACGCTGATCGACGATCAGGGCAAATGCTGGTATGCCTCCTACGAGCTGAAGGGCGGTGGCTGCCTGATCGAGCTGCCGCCGTCGGTGAGCTTCCTGATCGAGCCGAACGAGGGGAGAATCGCCGTCGACAGCCGCGACGACGATGCCGAGCTGCTCGAACACCGCATCGTCTCGGCGGCGATCTGCACGCTGCTGTCGATGCGGGGCGACCTGGTCCTGCATGCCGCGGCGGTCGAGGTGGACGGGCGGGCGATGCTCTTCTGCGGGCCGTCGCTGCGCGGCAAGTCGACGCTGGCGAGGGCCCTGGGCGAAGCCGGTCATCGCGTCCTTGCCGAGGACGGCGTCTCGATCGCCCTCGGAAAGGACGAGCCGATCGCGTTCCCGGGCGCCCGCGGCGTGCGCGTCCGCAGCCGCGACCGCGACGGTCGGCAGCGCACGGATCTAGTTGCCGATCCCGGCGGCGAGGAGCCGGCGCCGTGCCCGGTCGGCGCGGTCGTGCTGCTCGGCGAGCGAGGAGCGGCGTTGGAGATCGAGCCGTTGGAGCCGGCGCGGGCGCTGGCGCTGCTCACGCCGAACATCGTCCGCAGCGGCGGCCGCGCCTCGCTCTCCGCTGCCTTTGCCCGGCTCGCCGCCCTGCTCGGCTCGGTCCCTTGTCTCGGCGTGTCGCTGCCCGACGATCTCGGCGCGCTGCCGGACGTGGCGCGGAAAGTGCTCGACGCGACGTCCGTTCGCAGCTAGACTTCCTGCGGGTTTGTCAGAAAGATCGACTAGGGAGATGAAGATGAGCGATCGTGAGACGGACGCCTACGAGGCGCCCAGCGTCGAAGAGATCGACACCGGCGGAGCGCCGATCGATACGGCGGCTGGCGCCACCAGCATTCAAATCAATTAACAGGCGCGAAAAGAGCTTCACCTGGGGCCGGCTGCTCTGGAAGCTCGGTCGTCGGCCCCAGCGAGTCCTCACCGAGGTTCCCGAGCGACCGATTGGGGCGAAGCTCGAGATCACCTACGCCTGCAACCTGCGCTGCGGCTTCTGCTATACCGACTCGCCGCGGCACACGCTCCAACGCACCCCCGAGCTGAGCGACGAGGAGTGGGGGGAGGCGATCCGTCAATCGCTCGACCTCGGAATAGTCGAGGCGGTCGTCACCGGCGGCGAGCCGTTCCTGCGCAAGGAGCTGACCCTGGGGTCGATCGAGACGCTGGCCCGAGCCGGCGTCGGCGTCACCCTCAACACCAATGGCTGGTTCGTCGACGAGGAGATCGCCGAGCGCCTCGGGGCGCTGCGCGGCGTCACGGCTCACGTCTCGCTCGACGGCGCGCGGGCGGGCCTGCACGACGGCTCGCGCGGCTTGCCGGGAAGCTGGCGAAGGGCGATCGAGGGCATCGACCGCCTGTTGGGCGCCGGGGTCGGCGTCTGCATCGTCCACGTGGTCACGCCCGTCAATGCCGGCGGAGTGGCGGATTTCTTCGAGCAGATGTGGGAGCTTGGCGTGCCCTGGGTGCGCGTGACTCCGGTGGTGATGACCGGGGCGGCGGCGCGAGGCGGCGACTGGCGGGTGTCGAGCGAGGCGCTGCAGGAGTCGATCGAAGACTTCCGGCGACGGCGCGGGACGGCGATGCGGATCGCCCTGCAACCCGGCACCGCTGGTGCGCTGAGCCTGCAGGGCCGCGTGGCGCCGGGCAGCTTCCTGATCCGCCCCAACGGCGACGTGCGCCCCGACTCGCTGCGGCCATTCAGCTTCGGCAACGCGGCGCGCGACGGAATCGAGGCCTGCTGGGCAGCGATGCGGGAGGGCTGGGACGACGAGCGGATCAATCGCTGGGCGGGGGCGATGAAGGGCCCGGAGGACCTGCCGAAGTCGGATCTTGTCGCGTATCTCGACGACGAGATTCCTGTGGTCGGCGATCCTCAATCGGAGAAGCTGTCGGGCTATGGGACGGGAGGTCGGGATGCTCCAGTCCCGAAGCCGACGGCGCCGAAGTCCGTCGACCCCGCCGTGGAGCTGGAGCAGGCGAGGGAGAAGGTGCGAGAGCTGGCAGGGGCACGGCGCTATCGGCACGCGCCGTTGCGCTGGAGCGGCAGTCCGCGACAGCGTTTCGTCAGATTGGCCGGCGACGGGACCTATCTGCGCCTCAACGAGTCTGGCGGAGTCGTCATGGATGCCCTCGACGGCGGCTCACTCACAGACGCCGCTGACGCCCTGAGCGAGCGCTACGGCATCGATGGCGAGCGAGCCCGCCAAGACGCGATCGGCGCGACCCGGGACCTGCTCGGCCGCCAGGTGGTGATGGTCGCCGACGCAACCGGGTCCTTCCCGGCCGAGCCCGGGACGACGGACCTGCCGGGCTCCGAGCCGACGGGGTAGTGGAGCCAGCCGGGATCGAACCGGCGACCTCCGCCTTGCAAAGGCGGCGCTCTGCCAGCTGAGCTATGGCCCCGCGCTGAAAGTGTAGGCGGACCGGCCAACGGTCCGGGCCGCCGCTAGTCGTCGAAGTCGAAGTCCTTGGGCGGCTTCTGCTCGAACCAGAGCTGGTCGTCCTCCGGAGTCTCCTCGAGGAAGTCCGGGGTCTCCTCTAGCACATCCTCGTCACGGCGCGGCGTCTCGGCCGCGGCGGGCTCGCCATCCTCAACCGGCTCGTCCTCAACCGGCTCTGGCCCATCCTCCAGCTCGACCTCCGGCTCGTCGGCGAGCGTCGACTCGGCGCCCCGCGGCGCCTCAAGCGCCTGGTCGAGTTCGTCGGAGAGGCGCTGCTCGTTCCAGAAGGCGTCGTCCTCGTCCTCGTCGTACTCGTCGCCGTCGGGCGCCGGGCCTTCGACGCTGACCTCGGCCTCTTCGACCTCGTCGAGGCCGGCCAGCGGGTCGGTCGGGGCGAGGCGAGGCTCGGCGATCTCCTCCTCGACCAGCTCCTCATCGGTCGGGTTGGGCGGCCCGGCCAGCTCCTCCTCGACGTCGAAGATCTCGGTCGGCTGTTCGGCGATCGCATGGCGCTCCTCGGTTGAGGGGCCGGATGGTTCGATCTCAGGCTCGGCTGCAGGCTCCGGCTCGGCACCCGCCTCCGGCTCGTCGGGCGGCAGGTCGGCGACGATCTCGTGCTCCATCGCCGGCTGCTCCTCCTCGGAAGGCGACTCGTCAGCCGTCCCCTTCTCATCGCTGCCAGCCTCGTCCCCCGCCAAGGGCTCCTCGGTAGGCGGCGGGGGTGGCTCCTGGAGGTCGGCGATCGTCGGCGGCTCGCGCCGCGAAGCCGGCTCCTCGGCCGTCTCCGGCTGCGTCATGAATTCCGTAGGCGCCTCGGCAAGCGGGTCGTGCGCCCCCTCCTCGTCGCCCGGGCGCTCCGCCTGGCCGAACGCCTCGTCCTCGAGCTGCTTCAGCTCGGAATCGCCCGCGCCATGCGCGCGCTTCAACTCCAGATGCTCACGGATTGCCTCGTCGAGAATGCCCATTGGCTGCGTCCCCTCGGGGAAGCTAAAGCCTATGCGGTTATCCTTGCGCTTGCGAGGGCACTGGGACGATCCTCCCATCCCCGCATTTGGGGCTATAGCTCAGCTGGCAGAGCGCCTGGATCGCACCCAGGAGGTCGGCGGTTCGAGCCCGCCTAGCTCCACCTAGAAAACCCCTGCTAACGCGGGGGTTTTTTCATGCCTTGGTGCTGAACGGCGACTTCGCCTCTAGAGCTCTTTCTCGAGCTAGACACCTCGTCATGGCGAGGCGGCCAGATGCGCCGAACGCTCAGTTAGTCTCGGCGTCATGGCTACTGAAAGCAAGCTCCCATACATCACCGCGTACGGCAACATCGGGAAGGCGCTCGAAAAGATCAAGACAGCAGCGACGCCCGATCGCTTTTCGCAGGACTTTCTCGAAAAAACTCTCGGCATGACCGGCGGCGGCAACCGCCCTGTCCTCCCTTTTCTCAAGCGCACTGGATTTCTGAAATCCGACGGCACGCCGACTGATCTCTACAAGGAATTCCGGAACCCAGATCGCACTGGAGGAGCCGCAGCAGGGGCTCTCAGGATCGGGTATCACCAACTATATGAGATGGACGAGAAAGTCCACACGAGAGATTCGGCAAAGCTAAAGAACCTTGTGGTGCAGGCCACCGGAATGGATGCTGATTCCTCATCGGTGCGTTCGATTGTCAAGTCATTCGAAGCCCTCAAAGCCTTCTGAGCCAGGCCAGGTTTGACGGAGACCCAGAAACCAGAATTCCTACCTGGAAGAAGGGAACTCCCAAGCCATGCCACGACAGAAGAAATACCCCGATGAGCTGCTCGATCGCGGCGCCCGGATGGTCGCCGACTCCGGCCGCCCCATCGCCCACGTAGCCCGTGACCTCGGCATCCACC
>DASXKW010000074.1:0-3957 GCA_036496625.1 Solirubrobacterales bacterium
GCAACGCAAACGCCGCGATCTTGCCGAACGCCGGAGCCGCCACAGATCCGCCGTAGATTTCCCCCTGCGGCTGATCGACGATCACCGAGACGAGCAGCTGCGGATTCTGGGCCGGCGCCATGCCGATGAACGAGGCCACGAACTTCGTCTTGGAGTAGGTCCCGTTTTCCGCCACCTGCGCGGTCCCCGTCTTGCCGGCCAGCGTGTAGCCCGGGACGCTGACCTCGGATGCCGTCCCGCCTGCGGCCAGCACCCCCTCGAGCATTTCGCGCACCTGCGCCGCCACGCCGGCTTTGATCACCCGGTGACCCTTCGACTCGCCGACCTTTTCTTCGCCGACCTTCTCGATCAGCTGCGGGCGCCGCAGGATGCCGCCGTCGGCGATCGCCTGGTAGCCGGCGATCATCTGCATCGGCGTCACCGAGAGGCCCTGGCCCATCGGCAGGTTGCCCATCGTCGACCCGGAGTATTCGTCCAGCTTCGGCACGATCCCCTCTTCCTCGGCCGGGAACTGGACCCCCGTCGGCCGGCCGAAGCCGAAGCGGTCGATCCAGCGGCTGAAACGCGTGCTGCCCAGCCCGAGGCCGATCGTCACCGCGCCGACATTGGAGGACTGGGCGAGGATCTGGGCGACGCTCAGGGTCACCGTCGGCCGCGGCTCGGCGTCTTCAATGACGCGGTCGGCGACGTGCAACTGCGGTGGCAAAGTGAATGTCGTTTCCGGCGTCACCAGCCCTTCTTCGAGCGCCGCGGAGACGGTGAAGGCCTTGAAGGTCGAGCCCGGCTCATAGTTGAAGCCGGTCGCCCGGTTGATCAGGTCTTCGGAGCTGACGCCGGCGAGGTCGGTCAGATCGACCGGCGGCCAGTTGGCCATCGCCAGGACCTGCGAGCTGCGTGGGTCCATCACGATCGCCGTCGCCCCCTTCGGCGCGTACGCTTCGCCGACTTCGGCCAGGACTTCCTCGGTCTTCGCCTCGATCGCGGGGTCGAGCGTCAGCTCGATGTTTTCGCCGTTTTCGGCTTCCTGAGCGGTTTCCAGACGGATCGGTTCGCCCTTGGCGTCGGTGACGATCCGCCGTTCGCCGTTGGTCCCGTGCAGCACCGATTCCTCACCCGCCTCGAGCCCGGTCAACCCCTGGCCTTCGGAGCCGACGACGCCGAGCACCTGGGCGGCCATCGCCCCCTGCGGATAGGTCCGCCGGCTGTCGGGGTCCTGGCCGATGCCCTGCAGTTCGAGGCGGGCGATCCGCTGCGCGGTCGGCAGGTCGACCTGGTGGGCGAGAACCGAGTAGGACGTTTCAGCGGTCACCTCGCTGAGCACCTTGCTCGGCGCCAGCTTGAGGATCGGCGCCAGCTTTTCCGCCGCCCGCGCCGGCTTGGCCACTTCGGGCGGCACGGCGAAGATCGTCGCGGAGTCTTCGGAGGAGACCAGCGCGTTGCCGTGGCGATCGAGGATGCTGCCGCGCAGGCTCGGCAGTGGGATCGACTCGGTCTGCTGGCTGATCGCCTCGGAGGCGAGCTTCGCCCCCTGTACGCCCTGCAGCCAGAACGCGCGAGCGCCGATGACGAGGAAGCAAAGCAGGAAGCCGGCGAAGAGGAGGCCGATCCTTCGCTCGATGACCCGCATCGCGGACGCCTCTAGTTGCCCGTGCCGGCTGCGGCGAGGCGCTGGGCGGCTACCCCGACGTCGCGGGGGCCGGCCTGCACGGCGTCGATCTGATCCGTGGTCATGGGCGCGAGGCCCAACCCGGCCGCTTCGTGACGCACCCGGGCAGCGCCCGAGCGCTCCGCGTCGCGGCCCCGCAGCAGCGAGTTCTCCTGTTCCAGGGCCATGATGTTCTGGTCGAGGTGGCCGGTCGAGGCGGCGAGGCTGAGGGTGATCACGTTGACTGCGACGATCCCGACCAGGAGAACGCCGAGGACAGCGATCCAGGCACGCCCACGGGTCATCCGCACCATCAGGCTGGAGTCGGGCAGGTGGCGGGCCGCGGTGGCAGCGCCGACCGCGATCGGGATCAGCTGGCCCCCGGGCCGGCGCGCGGGAGCGCTGCGGCGGGCTGGAGAGGATTTGCGGGCCGGCGCCTGACGGGCGGGCGCAACCTTCAGCACCACGGGTTTTTTGCGCGCCGGCGCTTTGCGACTCGGCGCCCGTGCCGGGGAGGCGGCCTTGCGGGCGGTCGCTGCGGCGGCCATCAGGCCCGCCCCCCTGTGTTCTCGGCGATCTTCAAGGCGGCGCGCAGGTGGGCCGAGCGAGAGCGCGGGTTGGTCGCGGCCTCCTCGGGGCCGGGAGCAACCGCTCGGCGGGTCAGCAGATCGGCTTCGGGCTCGCGGCCGCAGACGCAGACCGGCAGCTCGGGTGGACAGACGCAGCCCTTGGCACGCTCGGCCATGAAGCGCTTGACCCGGCGATCCTCCAGCGACTGGAAGGAGATCGCGGCGAGCCGGCCGCCGAGCGGCAGCATCCCCCACGCGGTCGGCAGGGCGTCCTCGATCGAGTCGAGCTCGCCATTGACCGCGATCCGGATCGCCTGGAAGGTTCGCTTCGCCGGGTGGCCGCCGCCGAAGCGGGCCGAGGCCGGCATCCCGGCCTTGATCGCGTCGACGAGCTCGGAGGTGGTGGCGAGCGGGCGGCGGCGGGCGATCTGGCGGGCGATCCCGCCCGCGTAGCGCTCCTCGCCGAAGCGGCGCAGGACCTGCGCCAGCCGCGACTCGGGCCACTCGTTGACGACGTCGGCGGCGCTCAGCTGCTGGCGGGTGTCCATGCGCATGTCGAGCGGCGCCTCGTAGGAATAGGAGAAGCCCCGCTCCCAGGCATCGACCTGCATCGAGGACATTCCGAGATCCATGTAGATCATCTCTGGGCGAATGCCTTCGCCGTGCAGGCTGCGAAGACCTGCCGCGAAGTCGGCGCCGAGAAAGCGGGTTGCGCAAGGGGCCTCGGCCGCGAAAGCCTCATAACGGGCCTCGGCGGCCGGGTCGCGGTCGACGCAGATCAGCGTTCCACTCGAGCCGAGCCCTGCGGCGATCCGGCGCGCGTGGCCGCCGCCGCCGAAGGTGCAGTCGACGGCTGTCTGGCCCGGCTCGGGGGCGAGCAGGGTCGTCAGCTCGGGCGCGAGGACGGGTTGGTGCTCGGTTGGCATATAGACAAGGGTTGCGCGGTTCAGGTGCGGGTCGCGGATCAGTGGGGCTCGCTGCGCTTGGGCCGCCATCTCACTCAGGCGCTCCGCTCGCGGCCAGGCCCTCGGCGATCTGCGGCGCGGAGGCGTCGAGCTCGGACTCCTGCTTCGCCCAGGCCTCGGCGTTCCAGATCTCCAGGTACTCCCCCGCCCCGATCACGACGCAGGGCCCGTTCAGGCCGGCGTGCTCGATCAGCGGCTTGGGGACACGGATGCGGCCGGCGGAATCGAGCTTCTCGTCGAAGGAGCCGCCGTGGAAGCGGCGGCGCAGCTGGCGCGCGTCGCGCCCGAAGGGGCTGTGCGGCGAGAGGAAGCGGTCGGAGAGCTGCTCGAACTCCTCGGTCGTGTGCGCCCAGACGCAGGGGTCGAAGCCCTTGGACAGAACAACGCCATCGGAGAGGGCGGCCCGGAACCTGGAAGGGACGGTGAGGCGATCCTTGGAATCGAGACTGTGCTCGTAGAGGCCCCGAAATGCCACCGGTCGGGTTCCTTTCAGTGCGGGCGACCTGGAAAGAGTTAGGACCGGGGTGATGAGGTGGGAGGAACCTCACCACCCCGGTCCTGGGCTTCAACTCGCGGCCACAGTACCCCACTTCCTCCCACTTTGCAACACGATCCCAACCTGCAAGCCCATTTGCAACCCTGCGTTGGGGTTGCTGCCGCGAGCGCCGAGCAGACGATCGCGCCCCCGAGCTCGCCGGGTAGAGGCAACTCCCGACGATGCGAACGACCTGCGCGGCTTCCGCTTCCGGCGGCTGCTGCGCAAGCCGCTGGCTTGGAT
>DASXKW010000075.1:0-5949 GCA_036496625.1 Solirubrobacterales bacterium
GGCACCTCGATGTCGGCTCGTCGCATCCTGGGGCTGGAGTAGGTCCCAAGGGTTGGGCTGTTCGCCCATTAAAGCGGTACGCGAGCTGGGTTCAGAACGTCGTGAGACAGTTCGGTCCCTATCTGCCGTGGGCGTTGGAGAATTGAGAGGAGTCATCCCTAGTACGAGAGGACCGGGATGAACGTGCCGCTGGTGTATCTGTTGTCCCGCCAGGGGCATCGCAGGTTAGCTACGCACGGAACGGATAACCGCTGAAGGCATCTAAGCGGGAAGCCGTCCTCGAGATGAATTCTCCCATCCCCTATGAGGGAGTAAGACCCCTGGTAGACCACCAGGTTGATAGGCCAGCGGTGCAAGCGCAGCGATGTGCTCAGCCGACTGGTACTAATGGGTCGAGGGCTTGACGGATGTTTTAATTGATTGCCTTTCGCGGCCTTGTGCGGTTTTCAAGCTCCACCGGGGCGGTTGTCTCGCAAAATTCCGGTGGTGCATAGCGAAAGGGAGACACCTCTTCCCATTCCGAACAGAGCAGTTAAGCCTTTCAGCGCCGATGGTACTTGGGGGGCAACCCCCTGGGAGAGTAGGTCGCCGCCGGTTCTTATTCCTTCGAGCCCGACCCAGCCGGTCGGGCTCGTCGCGTTTTCAGGGCGGTCGCGAGGAAGGCGCCGAGCCTGCGTTCGTACAGCGCGGGATCGACGTTCCAGCTTTGCGTGTGGCCCGCCCTGGGCACCGGATAATAGGTGACCCACCTGGGAAGCTCCTCGGCGAAGTCTTCGCTGATTGCGATCGGCACCACCTTGTCTTCTTTGCCGTGGAAGAGCAGGATCGGCAGGTGGAAGTCTTTGGGATGGTCGAGAGCGTCGAGGCTGTTCCAGTCGACATCGGTGCGAGCGTCGATGGCCCACTCGACGGGCAGGGCGAGGAAGCCCGGTAGGCCCATCTCTTCGGCGTTGAATTCGAGTATCGCCCTCCAGTCGAGCGCGGGGGCATCGAGCAGGAGGGCGCTGACGCGCTTGGCGAGCGCAGAGCGCTCCATGAACTGGCTGACCAGGGCTCCGCCCATCGAGTAGCCGACCAGAACAAGGCGCTTGGCGCCATGGCGGAGGGCGTATCGCGCAGCCGCGACGACGTCGCGCCACTCGGTCTGGCCCTGATGGTGCAGGCCGTCGGGGCTGCTTGGGGCGCCGAGGTCGTCGCGGTAGGAGATCAGCAGCGAGGTGAGGCCGGCGCGGTGGAGTGCGGGTGCGACTCGCAGGCCCTCCTCGCGATCGCCGTTGATGCCGTGAACGACGATCGCCCAAGCCCTGCTCGAGCCGGGGATCAGCCAGGCGGGCATCGGCCCCAGCTCGCCGGCGATCCTCACCGAGCGGAAGGGCTCGTGCCGCGCTTCGCGCGGATTGCCAGCGTAGACGTCGCTGTCGACACCGGCCTCGACGCCCGGCTCCAGATAGCCGCTGACGTCGCTGAGTCGGCGCGTCACCGCGTCCGAGTCCTCGCTCAGTATCGGTCCGACGATCGCGTGGCCGGCTTGCCAGTCGAGGCCGTAGTAGCCGGGCCTGGCGCTGGCTTCGGAGCGGTGCAGCTCGATGCGACCCGGCGCTACCGCCTCGACGTCGACCCGTTCGGACCAGGGCGAGTGGTCCGGAACGAGGACGAGCGAGGAGAAGTGCCAGCTGGCGAAGGCGCCAAGCGCGAGGAGGAGCGCAATGAGGATCGCCGCGGCGATGATCCAGCGGCCGCGGCGGCGGCCTCGCGGTGGGCCCCCCTGCGGTTTTGCAGCGGCATCTGGCACCGGCGCAGGGTATTGGGCGCCTCGAGGCCATACTCGCCCAGGGTCGCGAAATCGATCAGGAGGTCGACGGCATCGGCTAGCCGTCCCGTCATTGAGGTCTTCGTCGTATCGAACATAGGTTCGACTCTAGGGGGCTCTGCGGATGGAAGGCGGGGATTGCAGCGCTTCTTGCAGCTCGTGCCTGGGCGGCTAGGCTCAGCCCTGCTTCTTGCCGGCCTTGAGCGCCTTGCACCACGGGTTGGCTGGGATGCCGGCGCAGGGATCGGGCATGGTCGGCAGCTTCTTGGCCTTGGGCAGTGCGTGCATCACGGTCTTGGTCTTGCGTGGATAGACGGATCCGGCGGGGCAGGGGGTGGTGCTGAGGATCTGGGTGTTGCATTCGGCCTGTTCGAGCAGCGGTTGGTTGATCTCGCCGCTGCCTGTCACGCCACAGGTGTTCGTCAAGAGCGATTCCGGCGAGACGCCGTCCGGGAGCCTGTTGCGTCGCAGGCAGTTGACCGGGTTGCCGCCGAAGAAGGTGATCTGGCCGATGTCGCCGTTGGTCGGGTTTGCGAAGAAGCCGTTCTTGGAGAATTCGTTTTCGAAGACCTGGTTGCCCCAGTCGTCGTAGAGGCAGCCGAAGCCGAGCGCCCCCGTTTGCGTGCCGCCTTCGCAATGGGCGATCGGCGGCGGCGTGCCGGTATCGGGGAAGGGGACGAGGAGCAGCCCCCAGGCGCCGTTGTGGACGATGCGGTTGCCCATCAGGGTGTCGAAGCGACCGCCTGAGATCGAGACGCCGGTGCCGACCGGGCTGGAGCCGGCGGCGCCCGAGCCGGGGACGTTGGGGTTGTTGTTGTCGTGGATGTAGTTGTCGAGCAGGACCCAGCAGGAGACCGAATGGGTGAGCGGACTCCTCGCCCCGTTGGGGCAGCTGCCGTCCTGGGGCGAGGGGGCGTCGTCGTTGTTCTGGCTGTTGGTGTCGAAGCCGTCCTTGTTGTGGTCGAACTGCGATTCCTTGACGACGATCTTGCCGCCCGAGTTCGTGCCCGAGTAGCCGAGGGCGCTGTACTGGGACCATGCTTTTTGCATCGTCAGGTTGCATTCCTGGCGGCAGGCGCCCTCGTAGTAGCCCGAATCGCTGAAGTTGCTCGCGTAGGTCTGGCTCCAGAGGCCGCGCCCGCGGGAGTTGCTGGCGAAGAGCCCGTAGCTCGCCGCGGTCGCGTCGCCGTCGTAGAAGGTCGAGGTCGCGTTCAGGTAGGCGCCTTTGAAGGCGCCCATGCCGATCGTGCCGCTGCCGTCGCCACCGTTCCACCAGATCTCATTGCCGTTCCCAGCGCTGCCGGCGAGGAAGTTGCAGGCGGTGAGATTTTCGATGCTGACCCCGCTTGCCTTGTAGGCGACGACTCCGTTGCGGCCGATCCGGCTGCCGTCCTGCGCGACGCCGAAGTCCTGGGCGCCGGGCTTGCGCGGGCAGAGCGAGGATCCCGGCTTGGTCCCGTCGACGACGACGCCGTTGCGGTTCATCCCGCGCAGGTGCAGGCGGGGCTTGAGGATCAGCACGCCGGCGGGCGGGACTTCTCCCGGCGGGTGGACCCGGTCGCCGCGTTCGTGGTAGTCGCCGGGGCCGATCAGCACCCAGTCGCCCGGCCTGGCGGCGTCGACCGCGGCCTGGATCGTCTTGTACTTGCCGGCGATGCCGTGGAAGCTGCCGACCCGCAATACCCGCGGACTCGCGTTGGCGTTACTGGCCGTTAGGAGCACTGCGATTCCCAGTAGCGCGGTTGCGAGGAGCGACATTCGACCCATGTCGATTCTTGGGGCTCTGCTGTTGCTGGCGTTGGGTCTCATTGGCTGAGCCGACGCCTCCTCGCGCGTTCGATCCTACGCTCTTGGCCGGTGTTTTGGCAAACCCGAGGACCAGTGCCGCGGTTTGCGCCGGCTTCTCGACGTTGGGCGAGTGTCCGGCGCCGGCGATCAGCTTGGTTCGTGCGCCCGGAACCGTTGCCCGGTATTCGGCGAGTCGTTTCGCCGGTTCGCTGATGATCTGCTCTTCGGCGCCCATGATCACCATCAGCGGCTTTCCCGTTTCCCTCATCCGCTGGTCCAGTGGCTCTTCCTTGGCGTAGTCGTCGAAGCCGCTGGCCGAGTCGTCGTAGGCGCTGAAGTTCATCCGGTCGACGTCTTCGACGAATTCGTCGGGCACGTCGAATCCGGGCGCAAAGGCCACCTCGAGACCCTTCTTCACGGCGAAGTCGGGCTTGATCCGCCAGAACGCCTCGCCGATCACCGGTGCGAAGCCGAGCTTGGCGACGAGCCCGAGGTCGCCGTCTTCGTGTGTGGGCGGCGTGTCGACAATGAAAACGCGGTTGACGAGTTGCGGCGATCGTTGGGCGAGGGCGACGGCCACGCCGCCGCCGAGCGAGTGTCCCACCACCTCCGCGTCGCTCACCCCGAGCTTATCGAGGGCTTCGGCGACCAGATCGGCCTGGTTGGAGACCGAGTAGCCCGATGTCGGCTTTTCCGAGCCGCCGTGGCCGAGCAGGTCGACGGCGAGCACTCGGTGCTCGCGAGCAAGCAACGGAATCATCCCGTCCCAGTAGTTGATCGCGCAGGTGAAGCAGTGGATGAGGACGATCGGCCTGGCGTCCCGCGGCCCCTGTTCGACGATCTCGAGCTTGCCGCCGGAGAGGTCGAGGATTTTCCCGCCAGGTTCGGTTACCCCGGCCGCCTTGGTTTCGTGATCGACGACGAGCGCGTTGATGCCCAGCAGCGCGGCCAGGGCCACCACGACGCCGATCAAGATCTTCCAGCCTCTCCGCATGCCGGTCGTTACCCTAGCCGGAGCCATGGAGAAATTCGTCATCCAGGGCGGCGTGCCGCTCTCCGGTGAGCTGACCGTCGCCGGCAACAAGAACGCGGCGCTGCCGATCCTCGCCGCCTGCCTGCTCACCGAGGAGGAGCTGCTGCTGCACCGGGTGCCGCGGATACGCGACACCGAGGCGCAGATCGCTCTGCTCGAGCGGCTCGGGGTTGAGGTGGCCTGGATAGCTGACAACAGCGTCCGCCTTTGCGCCGCCTCGGTCTCCGAGGTCTCCGTCGACGAGGAGCTCTCGAAGCAGATCCGCGCCTCCTTCCTGCTAGCCGGCCCGCTGCTGGCTCGCTTCGGCGAGGCGCGGATGCCGCCGCCGGGCGGCGACTTCATCGGCCGCCGCCGCCTCGACGCTCACCTCGACGCCTTCAAGGACCTCGGCGCCCGGGTCGACGGCGACCGTTGGATCGAGCTCAGCGCCCCCGCCGACGGCCTCTGCCCGTGTGCGATCTTCATGGACGAGCCCTCGGTGATGGGAACCGAGAACGCCCTGATGGCGGCCGCCCTCACGCCCGGGCCGACGACGATCTCCAACGCCGCCAGCGAGCCGCACGTCCAGGACCTCGCCAGGCTGCTCTGCGCAATGGGGGCCCGGGTCGACGGGATCGGCTCCAACGTGATGACCGTGCACGGCCGCGACAGGCTCGCCGGCGCCGAGCACACGATCTCGGCAGATCACATCGAGGTCGGCAGCTTCATGGCCCTTGCCGCGGCGACCGGCGGCGAGCTGCGCATCCGCGACGTCGAGCCGATCGACCTGCTGATGGTCCGCCGCCAGTTCCGCCGCCTCGGCCTGCGCTCGGAGGTGGAGGGACGCGACGTGCTCGTCCCTCCGGGTCAGGCGCTGCGCATCCAGACGGACCTCGGCGACGCGATCCCGAAGATCGAGGACGGGCCCTGGCCGGCCTTCCCCGCCGACCTCACATCGATCGCGCTTGCCCTCGCGACGCAGGCCGAGGGCGAGATCCTGATCTTCGAGAAGATGTTCGAGAACCGCCTCTTCTTCGTCGACAAGCTGGTTGCGATGGGCGCTCGGATCACGCTGTGCGATCCCCACAGGGCGATCGTCAGCGGTCCGAGCCGGCTTCACGGCGAGCGCGTCGAAAGCCCCGACATCCGGGCCGGGATGGCGATGCTCATCGCCGCCCTGGCGGCGGACGGAACGTCGGAGATCGGCAACATCCGCCAGATCGACCGCGGCTACGAGCAGATCGACGAGCGCCTGCGCGCTCTCGGCGCCCGGATTGAACGGGTCTCGTCAGAGGTCCCTGCCTAGCAGGGCTTTCGCGCCTGCTCTCGTAAGGTCCGG
>DASXKW010000076.1:0-29495 GCA_036496625.1 Solirubrobacterales bacterium
GCCAGCGCCCTGACGATCTTCACGATGGTCTGGATCAGCCGCCGCATGGCGCAGAAGCCCAACCGGGTGCAGACAGCGATCGAGGTCGCCTACGACATGACCAAGAACAACATCACCGGCGGCAACCTCGACGGCGCCACGGCGGCGCGCTGGTTCCCCTTCCTCGCCGCCCTCTTCTTCTGGATCTGGTTCTCGAACATGATCGGCTTCATCCCGCTGCCGACCAACACCGAGCACGAGATCACCGTCTTCGGGCTGGAAATCCCGGCCTTCGCGATCTACGCCGCGACGGCCAACATCTCGATCCCGCTGGTGCTGACCCTGGTCGTCTGGGCCTCTTACCACGTCGAAGGGATCCGCACCAAGGGCTTCATTCCCTACTTCGCAAGCTGGCTTCCCCCGGGCCTCGAGGAGATGAATCCGGTGGGGAAGGCAGCGATCTTCATGATCGAGGTGATCTCGCACTTCGTGCGCCTGATCTCCCTCTCAGTGCGTCTCTTCGCCAACATCCTCGCCGGCCACCTGCTGCTGCTCTTCATGGGCGGCGGGCTGGCCGTGCTGCTCGGCATCGCCGCCCTCGGGGCACTGACGTTCCCGCTGGCATTCGCGTTTTTCGTCTTCGAGGTGGGCCTGGTCGCGACGCTTCAGGCGTTTATCTTCTCGACTCTCACCGCGATCTACATCGGCGGAGCCACCTCCGCCAGCCACTAGAAAAGGAGCGCTGTCTCAATGGACCTGTCCCCTGTAACCGCCGCGGTCGCCGAAGAAGGCATCAAGAGCGCCGGCAAAGCGATCGCCCTCGGCGTCGGCGCCGGCCTCGGCTCGATCGGCGCCGGAATCGGCATCGGCTTCATCTTCGGCAAGGAGATCGAGTCGGTCGCCCGCCAGCCCGAGATGAAAGACGAGCTGCAGAGCATCCGCTGGCTCGGCTTCGCGCTGACCGAGGCGGTCGCCTTCTACACCTTCATCTTCGGCCTGATCGCCTTCTTCCTCTCTTAGAGATATGGGGTTGCTCGGGTACATAGCCGTGGCTCCGCTTGCCGCTGAGGAAAGCGGCGGCAGCTTCCTGGTCTCGCCGGGCCTCGGCCTGATGATCTGGACGCTGGTCCTCTTCCTCTTCACGATGTGGGTGCTGAGCAAGGTCGCCTTCCCGCGGATCCAGGAGGCGCTCGACAAGCGCGCCAAGGTGATCAGCGAGTCGATCGAGGCCGCAGAACGCCAGCGCAAGGAGTCCGATGAGCTGCTGGCCGAGTATCGCGAGCGACTCACCGAGGCCCGCACGCAGGCCGACGAGATCATGGCTCGCGCCCGCAAGGCAGCCGATACGGCCGAATCGGAGGCGACCGCGGCCGGCAAGGAGAAGCGCGAGGAGCTGGTCGCCGCCGCCACGCGCGACATCGAAGCCGAGACGCGGCGCTCGCTGCAGCAGATCCGCAAGGAGGTCGCCGACCTCACCGTGCTGGCGACCGAGAAGGTCACCCGCAAGTCGCTCGACGAGGCCGACCAGCGCCGCCTCGTCGAGGAGGCGCTCAGCGAGGTCGACTTCAGCAGCCTCTCGGGGGCCGAGAGCTAGGCATGGCGGAGGCAGCTCGCGTATACGCCGAGGCCCTCTTCGAGGTCGCCAGGGAGAAGGGCAAGCTCGACGCGATCCGCGACGAGCTGGCCCAGTTCGCCGACGCGCTCGACGGCGACCGCGAGCTGCAGGTCTTCTTCTTCAGTCCCTACTTCTCCACGGCGGAGAAGGTGGCGGGCCTGAAGCGCGCCGTCAGCGGCGCAGATCCGGAGCTGCTCAACTTCCTCGAGCTGCTGATCGAGAAGGGGCGGGTGCAGGAGGCATTTCGCATCCGCCGCCGGCTCGACGAGCTCTGGAAGCAGGAGAACCGGCGCATCGACGTGACGGTGACCAGCGCGGTAGAGCTCGACCGCGCCGTGGTCGAGAAGGTCGGCGAGGAGATCGAGCGCCAGACCGGACAGAAGGTAGAGCTGGCCAGCCGCGTCGACGACGAGATCATCGGCGGCATCGTCCTGCAGGTCGGCAACATGGTCCTCGACGCGAGCATCCGCGCTCGCTTGGACAAACTTCGAAAGAGCGTCGCCCAAGCGGCGCATTAGGGGGCATCAAACAGAAAATGGAGATCAAGCCAGACGAGATCGCATCGATCCTTCGCGAGAGGATCGAGGGACTGGACACCGGCAGCGCCGACCTCTCCGAGGTCGGCACGGTGCTGTCCGTGGCAGACGGGATCGCCCGCATTCACGGCCTGGAGCGCTGCATGGCGCTGGAGATGCTGGAGCTGCCGCACGGCGTCACCGGCCTCGCCCTCAACCTCGAGTCCGACAACGTCGGCGCCGTGCTCTTCGGCGAGTGGGACAAGGTCGTCGAGGGCGACACGGTCAAGCGCACCGGCCACCTGCTGCGAATCCCGGTCGGCGAGGAGCTTCTCGGTCGCATGGTCGACCCGCTCGGCCGCCCGCTCGACGACGCCGGCGAGATCGCGACTACGCAGACCCGCCCGGCCGAGTTCAAGGCCCCCGGCGTGGTCCAGCGCCAGCCGGTCACCGAACCGGTGCAGACCGGGCTGATGTCGATCGACGGGATGATCCCGATCGGCCGCGGCCAGCGAGAGCTGATCATCGGCGACCGCCAGACCGGCAAGACGGCGATCGCGATCGACGCGATCATCAACAACCGCGACAAGGACATGATCTGCATCTACGTCGCGATCGGGCAGAAGATGTCGACGGTCGTCCAGCTCAAGCAGGTGCTGGAGGAGAACGGCGCGATGGAGAACACGATCATCGTCGCCGCCCCCGCCGACGAGGCGGCGCCGATCAAGTTCATCGCCCCCTACGCCGGCTGCGCGATGGGCGAGCACTTCCTCTACAACGGCAAGGCCGCCCTCTGCGTCTACGACGACCTCACCAAGCACGCCTACGCCTACCGCCAGATGTCGCTGCTGCTGCGGCGCCCGCCCGGTCGCGAGGCCTACCCGGGCGACGTCTTCTACCTGCACTCGCGCCTTCTCGAGCGGGCGGTGAAGCTGAACGACGACCTCGGCGGCGGCTCGCTGACGGCGCTGCCGATCATCGAGACCCAGGCCTCGGACGTCTCCGCCTACATCCCGACCAACGTGATCTCGATCACCGACGGTCAGATCTTCCTCGAGTCGGATCTCTTCTACTCGGGTGTGCGGCCCGCGATCAACGTCGGCATCTCGGTCTCGCGAGTCGGCGGCAACGCGCAGACCAAGGCGATGAAGAAGGTCGCCGGCAAGCTGCGCCTCGACCTCTCCCAGTACCGCGACCTCGAGGCCTTCGCCCAGTTCGGCTCCGAGCTCGATCCCGAGACGCAGAAGACGCTGAGCCGCGGCGAACGGCTGGTCGAGCTGCTCAAGCAGAAAGAGCGCGAGCCGCTCGGGGTTGCCGACCAGGTGGCGGCGATCTACTCCGGCACCGGTGGCTATCTGGACCGGATCAAGACCGAGCGGGTCGGCGAGTTCCTCGGCGATCTGCGTATTCGCCTGCACTCCGAGAAGGCCGAGCTTCTGGGCCGGATCGAGGAGACCGGCAAGCTCGAGGAGGCCGACGAGGAGGAGCTTGGCGCGGCGATCCGCGAGGTCGTCGACGATTTCGGCGCTGACTTCGACGAGCACGGCGACCCGATCGAGGCGGGAGAGTCCGACCGAATCAAGTCAGCTGAGGAGCGCAACGCTCCTGCGCGTGTGGCTCCCGAGGAGGTGTCGGTCTAAGCAACCGTTCCGTAGCGCCCCGATGAGGGGTGCCGAGAACGAAAACCTCGCCCGCAGGTACCCCTCATCGGGGCGCCCGCCACCGCGACTGAGACCAAATCACCATGGCCACGCAAAAGGACGTCAAGAATCGCATCGCGTCGATCAAGAACATCAACAAGATCACGCGGGCGATGGAGATGGTTGCCGCGGCGCGGCTGCGCCGGGCCGAACAGCGGATCGAGCAGATGCGCCCCTACGCGCAGTCGATGCGCAAGCTCACCCGCCGCGCCGCCGAGCAGGCGGGCGGCCTCCCGCGGGTGCCGGTGCTGGAAGAGCGCGAGAGCGAGAAACGCGTCGGAATCGTCCTGATCACCGGCGATCGCGGCCTCGCCGGCGCCTTCAACACCAACATCATTCGCGACGGCATGCGGCTCAAGGGCGAGCTCCGCGAGCAGGGCAAGGAGGCGGTTTTCTCCGCCGTCGGCCGAAAGGGCGTCGGCGCTTTGACCTTCCGCAAAGAGGATCCTCGCACCTCCTACGTCGGCTTCACCGACCGGCCCGGCTTCGCCAACGCGCGCGAGATCGGCGAGGAGCTGACCGCCCGCTACGTCGACGAGGAGCTCGACCGGGTCGAGCTGGTCTACAACCGCTACGTCTCGCCGCTGACCCAGCACGTCTGGCGGCAGACGCTGCTGCCGCTGCAGCAGGCCGACGTGATCGGCGAGGGCGTCGCCGAGGAGGAAGAGGAGGGCGAGGAGACCGAGATCGAGAAGGCGCACAGCCATTCGGCCTGGGAGTACGAGCCCGAGGCCGAGGATCTGCTGGGCCAGCTGATCCCGGAGTACGTGAATATTTCGGTTTACAGGGCGCTGCTGGAGTCGGCTGCTTCCGAGCTGGGAGCGCGGATGACGGCAATGCGCAGTGCCGCTGAGAACGCGGAGGAAATGATGGATGCCCTGACCCTGGAGATGAACCGGGCAAGGCAGGCCGAGATCACGCAGGAGATCCTCGAGGTTGTCGCCGGCGCCGAGGCGCTCGGATGAAAGCTTACGGTGCGATTTATGCCACCCATTGGCGCATAAGTCGCACCGGAAGGGCTATGCGATGAACGAGAGACTTTGCAAGAGACGAAAAGGAAGAGATGGCTGAGAGCAACGGAGCAAACGTAGGACACGTCGAGCAGGTCACCGGCGTGGTCGTCGACGCGGTTTTCCCCGAGAAGCTGCCTGAGATCTACTCGGCGGTGAAGATCGAGATGGCCGGCGACGAGGACCGCGAGGCGACCGAACTGGTCTGCGAGGTGCAGCAGCACCTCGGCGACAACCGGGTGCGCACGGTGGCGATGGACGCCACCGACGGCTTGCAGCGCGGCGACAAGGTGATCGACACGGGCGGCCCGATCACGGTCCCGGTCGGCGACGCGACCCTGGGCCGGATCTTCAACCTGCTCGGCGAGCCGATCGACCTCGGCGAGCCGGTGCAGACCGAGGAGCGCTGGCCGATCCACCGCCCGGCGCCCGAAGCCTCCGACCTCGCTCCGACCCAGGAGATCCTCGAGACCGGGATCAAGGTGATCGACCTGCTTGCCCCCTACGCCAAGGGCGGCAAGGTCGGCCTCTTCGGGGGCGCCGGGGTCGGCAAGACCGTCCTGATCCAGGAGCTGATCCGCTCGATCGGCGAAGAGCACGAAGGCCTCTCGGCCTTCTGCGGCGTCGGCGAGCGCTCGCGCGAGGGCAACGACCTCTGGCTGGAGATGAAGGAGTCCGGCGTCATCGACAAGACGATGCTCGTCTTCGGCCAGATGAACGAGCCGCCCGGCGCCCGTCTGCGGGTTGCCCTCTCCGGCCTGACAATGGCCGAATACTTCCGCGAGCAGGGCGGCCAGGACGTGCTGCTCTTCATCGACAACATCTTTCGCTTCGTCCAGGCCGGCTCGGAGGTCTCGGCGCTGCTCGGCCGGATGCCCTCGGCCGTCGGCTACCAGCCGACGCTGGAGACGGAGATGGGGGAACTGCAGGAGCGGATCACCTCGACCGAGCGCGGCTCGGTCACCTCGGTGCAGGCGATCTACGTCCCCGCCGACGACCTCACCGACCCGGCGCCGGCCTCGGTCTTCGCCCACCTCAACGCGACGACGACGCTCTCGCGGGCGATCTCCGAGAAGGGGATCTACCCGGCGGTAGACCCGCTCGACTCGACCTCGACGATCCTCAAGCCCGACGTCGTCGGCGACGAGCACTACCGCACGGCGACCGAAGTCCAGGAGGTGCTGCAGCGCTACAAGGAGCTGCAGGACATCATCGCCATCCTCGGCATCGACGAGCTCTCCGACGAGGACAAGCAGACGGTCTCGCGGGCGCGCAAGATCGAGCGCTTCCTCTCGCAGCCGTTCTTCGTCGCCGAGCAGTTCACCGGCCGCAGCGGCGAGTACGTGCCGGTCTCCGAGACGGTGCGCGGCTTCCGCGAGATCCTCGACGGCGAGCACGACGACCTCTCCGAGGGCGCCTTCTACATGAAGGGCGGCATCGACCAGGTCACCGCCGACGCCGGAGCGGCCGCGGCCGCCTAGGGGAGACGATGGCCGCCGAGCACATGGTCGACGTCGAAGTCCTCACCCCGGAGGGGGAGGTCTTCAACGGCGAAGCGCGCCAGGTCTCGACCCGCACCGCGGTCGGCGAGGTCGGCATCCTCGCCGACCACGCGCCGCTGCTGGCGGCCCTGGCACCAACGGAGCTGCGCCTGCACATCAGCGACTCCGAGACCAAGCGCTACGCCCAGGCGCACGGCTGGCTGCAGGTCTTCGGCAACCGGACGAAGCTGCTGGTCGAGGAGGCGATCGTGCCCGAGGATCTTGATGCCGGGACGCTGAAAGAGCAGCTGGCCGACGCCGAGCAGCGGCTCAAAGAGTCCGAGGACGGCAGTGGCGCCCAGGCGCGCGCCGAGAAGGATCGGGATCGGGCCGAGGCGTTTCTCGCCATTGCCGAGGGATGAGGCTCCTCTCAACGCGCCGCATCCGACTTTGACCCCACCCAGTTGTGGTCAAAGTCGGATGCGGCGTTTCGCGACCCCTGATGTCAGCTCGGGAACGCCTCAGGGTGAGGCTTTCCACCCCTGGGGTGGCTACTCAGCGGCTTGGCTGAGGGCGAAGGTGGTCTTACCAACCAACCCGTCAAGGAGGCACGAAATGTTCAACGCCAAGATCCGCCCAGCCCTCATCGCCCTCGTCGCAGCGGCCAGTCTCGCCTTCACGTTGGCGGCGCCCGCCGCTTCGCAGGCCCAGTGGCACACGATCGTCGTCGGTGGCCACATATTTACCCACGGCAATTTCACCGAAGGCGGCGTCAGCCCCTGCGTCCGAATCAACGAACAGCTCGGCAAATGGCAGGGCGCGGTCGGCGATGACGGCGAATGGGTCAACCGGAAGGGCATCGGCAGCGCCGGCAAAGCCATCGCGGAAGAGGAACTCGCCAATGCCGAAGGCGAAGTCAACCGCGCCAGCGGCGAAGCCTTCGAATACGGCTGCGACACCGTGACAGCGGCGAAGTCGTCGAATGGCGTCACCCGGCACCTCGGCGGGCACCTTGGGATCGTGGACGCTTCTGCTCGTTAGGACTTGAAGCGGATAGCTGCTCCAGCGCCTGACGGCTCTCCGTCCAGGCGCTGGAGCGGTTTCGATCGAGACGCTCGGCGGCGATTTCGTGGTTCAAATACCGTCCGACCATGAACCTTGGAAGCTCACGAGGCTCGCCGGCGCGAGGGATTCGGTCGCCCTCCGCGGGAATGTCGCCGAAGGCGGCGATATGCAATCTGTCTTCTGCGCGGCGGAGCCGCGCTCGAACCTCGGAGCTAAGGCCCCGCAGGGGCCGCGCGACATCAATTCCCGCGGAGGGCGACCGGATCCCTTCCGGGGGAAGGTCCGGATGAGCGACGAGCTAGTTGCGCTCGCGACGCGGCTGGTCGGCTACGACACGTCTGAGCCTGAGGCGGTGCTAGAAGCCGCCGGGTTCGTCAAAGGATGGCTCGAGGCGCGGGGGATCGAGGCCTCTCATGACGAGGTGCGCGGCTTGCCCGTGTTGCGGGCTGAGGTTGGGCCCGAGGATGCGCCGACCGTGGTGCTGCACGGCCACCTCGACGTCGTGCCCGGGCTTCCCGGCCAGTTCGACCCGCGGGTCGAGGGGGACCGGCTGTACGGGCGAGGCGCCTATGACATGAAGGGGGCGCTGGCGGCGATGCTGCTGACCGCGGCGGCGATGCGGGACCAGGATCGCGTTCGGGTGCGGCTCGGAATCGTCGGCGACGAGGAGTCCGAGGAGGAGGCCGAGCGGGGCAGCGACCACCTGGTCGACAGTGGCTTTGTCGGCGACTTTGCGATCACCGGCGAGCCGACCGATCTGCACATCGGGGTCGAGGCGAAGGGAGTCCTGGCGCTGCGGGTTCAGGTCGGCGGCGTCGCCGCCCACGGGGCGACCCCTTGGCTCGGCGACAACGCGGTTCTGAGGGCTCTTGACGTTTTCCGCAGCATCGAGTCGCTACCGTTCGCTCGGCACAGCTCTGAGCTGTTCGATCGCCCCTCGATCAATCTCGGCCGGATCCTGGGCGGCGACGCGCTCAACAAGGTGCCCGACCGATGCGCCATCGACGTCGACATCCGCTACCTGCCCGACCAGGATCCTGCCACCGTGCTGGAGCAGGTCAAGGGCGTGGGGGCGACAGAGGTCGAGCAGCTTTTCACTCGCCCGCCCGCCGTGGTCGATCGGGATCTGCCCTATGTGCGGGCGTTGCGCGAGGCGGCGACGGCGCACCACGACGGCGAGCCGATGAGCGTTGGGCGGGACGGGGCCTCCGACGCCGTCTCCTTCCTGCGGGCGGGAGTGCCGGCGGTCGAGTTCGGGCCGGCCGGCGAAGGGCACCACGGCCCGCAGGAGTGGGTCTCGGTCTCCTCCCTGCACGCCTACCGGCAGACGCTCGACACCTTCCTGCGCTCGCTCCCGGCCCGGCTGGACGCCTGAAGCCCTGTGGTTGAGCCGGTCTTCAGCAAGCCGCCGCCCTCCGGCGACCACGAACCGCCGCCGAAGCGCAAGCGCTACTGGTGGCGCTTCACCCTCGGCTCGACGATCATCGTGATCGCCGTGGCCGCCGCCACCTCGGCGAGCATCCTTCTCTACATCGGCAGCATCGCCACGGCGCTCTCTCACCACAACCACCTCGGCAGGCTCCATCGCTACCTCTCCCAGGTCCACGGCGGCGAGCCGGAGAACATCCTCATCCTCGGCTCCGACAAACGGGCCAATCTGGGTGAAGAACGGGGACGCTCCGATACGACGATCCTGCTCCGCCTCGACCCCGACCGCAACGCGATCGCGGTGATGTCGATCCCGCGCGATCTCAAGGTCGAAATCCCCGGCTTCGGCACGGAAAAGTTCAACGCCGCCTACACCGACGGCGGCCCGAAGCTGACCCTGCGCGTGGTCAGAGAACTGACCGGACTGCCGATCAACCACGTGGTCAACGTCGACTTCCTCGGCTTCGTCCGCGCCGTCGACGCGATCGGCTGCGTCTACACCGACGTCGACCGCCGCTACTTCCACTCCAACGTCGGCGTGCCGCCAGCCGAACAGTATTCGGAAATCGATATCCAGCCGGGCTACCAGCTGCTCTGCGGAAAGCGGGCGCTGGAGTACGTGCGCTATCGCCATACCGACACCGACATCGTCCGCTCGGCCCGCCAGCAGGACTTCCTCAGCGCCGCCCGCGAGCGGGTGCCGATCTCCAAGCTGGTGCTCGGCCAGAACGACCTGGTCGACATCTTCACCAAGTACACGACATCCGACATCAGCAGCACGGAGACGATGCTGCAGGTGCTGAAGCTGTTCATCGCCTCGCGCAACGCGGCGGTCAAGGAGGTCCATTTCCCTGCCGAACTCGGGCCGAGCTACGTCTACGCATCGGAGAGCGCGATCCACGGCGCCGTCAACAAGTTCCTCGGCATCGAAGCGAGCAGCGGCCCGCGCGGCTCGCTCGACGAAGGCCGCAGCAAGAGCTCGGTCGGGAAGCGCGGCAAGTCGAAGAAGCGCTCCGCGCCGAAGCCCCACATCGCCAAGCCCAAGCCGCCTGGCAGCGACGGCCTGGTGCCGAACCGCGAAGCCGGCGAAGCGGAGGCCAAGCCGGTCGCCCGCAAGGTCAGCTCCGGCTTCCCCGTCTTCTACCCGACGCGGCTCCCGTCCGGCGCCTATTTCGTCGAAAGCGACCCCTACGAACACATCCAGGACCCGCGCGTCTACCACCTCCGCGACACCGACGAAACCCGGCACGCCGCCTACCGGATGGTGGTCGAGTGGCCGCTCTCCGACGGCATCCATTACTTCGGCCTACAGGGGATCCAGGGCTGGTCGGATCCGCCGATCCTCGAACAACCCAGCCTGACCAAGACGATCAACGGCCGCGAATACGACATCTACGTGGACGGAGACCGGGTCTCGATGGTCGCCTGGCACCGGGGCAACAACAGCTACTGGGTCTCCAACGACCTGCTCGACACGTTGACCAACGACCAGATGATCGGGATCGCGCGCTCCGCTAGCGTGAAGATTCCCAACGAGAAGCCGAGGAAGGGGAAGGCAAAGCAATGACAGGGGACAGAGAGCCGGTCGGCGTGATCGGGGTGGGATGGGTCGGGCTGGTAACCGCGGCCTGCTTTGCCGAGCTGGGCCACCCGGTGATCGCTCGCGACATCCTTTCCGAGAAGGTCGAGGCGCTCTCGCGGGGCGAGATCATGATCCACGAGCCCGGCCTGGACGAGCTGCTGGCGCGCAACGCCGAGCGCCTCGCCTTCACGACGGAGATGGGCGAGCTGCTCGACGCGGCGCGCATCCTCTTCGTCTGCGTCGACACGCCGCCGACCTACTCCGGAGATGCCGATCTCGGGCGCGTGATGTCGGTGGTGGATGATCTGCGCGGCGATTCCAGCCACGCGCTCGTGATGAAGTCGACGGTCCCCGTGGGAACCGGTCAGAAGGTCCAGCGGGAGCTCAGCGACACCGGCTATGCATCTTGTCCTGAGTTCCTCAAGGAGGGCTCGGCGATCGACGACTTCATGCGCCCCGATCGAGTGGTCATCGGTGCCGATCCGGGGAACGAGTGGGTCGCCGAGGCGATCGAAGGCGTCTACGCGCCGCTGGGCGGAGAGCTGGTTCGGACCGATGTCTCCAGCGCGGAGATGATCAAGCTGGCGTCAAACACCTTTCTGGCCACAAAGATCTCCTTTATCAACGAGATAGCGAACGTCTGCGAGGAGGTTGGGGCGGACGTGTCCGAGGTCGCTCGAGGAATGGGGCTTGACGACCGGATCGGCCCGAAGTTTCTGCAGGCGGGCCTGGGCTTCGGGGGGAGCTGCTTCGGCAAGGACGTTTCAGCACTCCGAAAGCTTGCTGCTAATACGGGCTATCATTTCCAGCTCCTGAACGCTGTGGTTGAGGTCAATGAGCTTCAAAAGCGTCGAGTCGTCCACAAGCTTCGCGAGCATCTCGGCTCGCTGGTTGGGCGGCGAGTTGCGCTGCTCGGCCTGTCGTTCAAGCCCAATACCGACGATATGCGCGATGCGGCAAGTCTCGTGCTTGCGGCGCGCTTGGAGGGAGAGGGCGTTGCGGTTGCCGCCTTTGACCCAATCGCGCAGAAGCGCGCCGGGGAATTGCTGCCGAACGTCGAGATGTCCGCATCGGCATTGGAGGCGCTTGATGGCGCGGACGCTGCCGTGCTCGTCACCGAGTGGCCCGAGTTCGCAGAGCTCGATTGGGCTGCCGCAGCCGAACGGATGGCACGGCCGCTGCTGATCGACGGCCGCAACTTCCTTGACGCCGGCCTGCTCAAGGGCGCGGGCTTCGAGTACGAGGGGATCGGCAGGGCTGTTGAAAGCACGGTCCCCGCGGGCACCGCGGACTAGTGCAGGCGATTGTTCTCGTTGGCGGCGAGGGGACGCGGCTGCGGCCGCTGACCGAGGCCGTGCCGAAGCCGGCGCTGACGCTGGTCGACAGGCCCTTCCTTGCCTACATGATCGAGTGGCTGGCAAGCCACGGCGTGAGCGAAGTCGTGCTGGCCTGCGGCTTCCTGCCCGACGTGCTGCGCGAGGCGCTCGCCGGCGAGGAGGAGCGAGCCGGGGTCGCGATCCGCTACGTGGTCGAGCCCGAGCGGCGCGGCACCGCCGGGGCGATCCGCTTCGCCGCCGATGAGCTTGGCGAGCGGCTCGACGAGCGCTTTCTGGCGCTCAACGGCGACGTTCTCACCGACCTCGACCTGAGCGCGCTGCTTGGCGCCCACGCCGAGCGCGGGGCGCAGGCGACCCTTGGCCTGAATCCGGTCGAGGACTCCTCGGTCTACGGGCTGGTCCACAGCGGCCCGCAGGGAGCCGTGCTCGAGTTCCTCGAGAAGACCGGGGAGAGCGTGCCCGGCGAGGTCAACGCGGGGATGTACGTGCTCGAGCGCTCGGTCCTCGATCTGATCCCACCCGGCGAGGAGGTCTCGATCGAGCGCGACGTCTTCCCCCGCCTGGTCGGCGAGGGCCTGCACGGGCTGCGGCTGGACGGCTACTGGATGGACATCGGCACCCCGGAGCGCTACTTGCAGTCGAGCTGGGACATCCTCGAGCGGCGGGTGGAGACCCTGGTCGAGCCGACCGCGCCGGGGATGCTCGTCGGCGCTGGAGCCGAGGTCGCGACCGGGGCGACGATCGGCCCGCGAGCGGTGCTCGGCCGCGGCTGCAGCGTTGGCGAGGGCGCCGAGATCCGCGACTCGGTCGTGCTGGACGACTGCCGGGTCGGCGAGGGCGCGCGGGTCAGCGGCTCGATCCTCTCCGCCGGAGTCGAGGTCGCCGCGGGCGCCAGGCTCGACGGCGCCGTGGTCGGCAAGGATGAAAGGGTGCCGGCCTGATGCTCGACGACGTTCTCGCCATTCCCGACCACCTCGGCGATGCCCTCTGGCGCCTCGAATCGGCCCGCCTCGAGCCTGGCGACGCTGCCGGGCTGATCGTCTGCGGCATGGGCGGCTCAGCGATCGGTGGCGATCTCGCCGCCGCCGCGCTCGGCGATCGCCTCACCGGTCCGCTGATCACCGTCCGTGGCTACGAGCTGCCGGGCTGGGTGACGCCGGCTTGGACGGTGCTCTGCTCCAGCTACTCCGGCAATACCGAGGAGACGCTGGCCTGCTTCGCCGCCGCCGAGGCGCTCGGCGCGCGCCGGATCGTCGCCAGCACCGGTGGCGCCCTCGCCGACGGCGCCCGCGAGGCCGGCCTGCCGGTGGTCGGGCTGCCCGGGATCCTCCAGCCGCGCGCCGCGGTCGCATACATGTTCACGATCGCTGCCGAGGTGGCGGCGCTGGCCGGGGTCGCTCCCCGCCTGCGCGCCGAGATCGAAGCTGCCGCGGCTTTCCTGGCCGAGCAGGCCGGGGACCTCCAGGCCCGCGCCTCCGAGATCGCCGTTCGCCTGGCCGGCAGCGTGCCGGTCGTCATCGGCTCCGACCTGACCGCGCCGGTCGCCCGCCGCTGGAAGACCCAGGTCAACGAGAACCCGAAGCAGGCCGCGTTCTTCTCCGAGCTTCCCGAGGCAGACCACAACGAGCTCTGCGGCTGGGACGGCGACGCCTTCTCGGCGATCATGCTCGAGGACGCCGACCAGCATCCGCGGGTGCGACGCCGCTTCGAGCTGACCGCCGAGTCGATCGCCGCCGCCGGCGCCGAGGTCGTGCGAGTGCAGACCCGGGGCGAGACCCGCGTCGATCGCCTGCTCTGGGCGACGATGCTGGGTGACCTGGTCTCGCTCGCCCTTGCCGAGGCCCGCGGCGTCGACCCCCTCCCGGTCGAGGCGATCGAGGGCTTCAAGGCCGCGTTGGGCGGAGTGGCATGAGAGCGATGGTGCTCGCAGCCGGGCTCGGCACCCGGCTGCGCCCGATCACCTACGCGATGCCGAAGCCGATGGTGCCGGTCCTCAACCGGCCGGTGATGGAGCACATCGTCCGCCTGCTCGCCCGCCACGGCTTCGACGAGGCGATCGCCAACCTGCACTGGTTTCCCGAGACGATCGAGGGCCACTTCGGCGAGGGCGCCGAGTTCGGCCTGCGGCTCTCCTACAGCCGTGAGGAGAGGCTGCTCGGAACCTCGGGGGGGGTTCGCAACGCGGCGGGCTTCCTCGGCGACTCCTTCCTGGTCATCTCCGGCGACGCGCTCACCGACCTCGACCTCGCGGCGATGCGCGAGTTCCACGAGTCCCACGACGGGATCGCTACCCTCGCCACCAAGCGGGTCGCCGACACCAGCCAGTTCGGCGTCGTGATCGCCGGCGCCGACGGCCGGGTCCAGGGCTTCCAGGAGAAGCCCGAACCCGCCGAAGCGCTTTCGGACCTGGCCAACTGCGGCATCTACATGTTCCGCTCCGAGATCTTCGACTTCTTTCCCGCCCCCGGGACGAGCAAGGCCGCCGGGGTCGATGACCCGGCTGGCTTCGCCGACTGGGCGATGGACGTCTTCCCGGCGCTGCTCGAGGGCGACGTCTCGTTCTACTCGCACGAGATCGATGCCTACTGGAATGACATCGGCAACCTCGACGAGCTGCGCCAGGGCAACCTAGACGCGCTGAGCGGTGCCGTGCGGGTCGAGGCGGGGGCGCCCGAGGTCGGCGAGGGAATCCGTTCGGCGAGTCCGCTGGAGGGCGCCAAGGTCGAAGGCCCGGCGCTGATCGGCGCTGGGGTCGAGCTGGGACATGGCGTGCGGGTCCAGGGACCGGCGATTATCGGCGACGGCTGCCGGATCGGCGCCGGGGCCTGGGTGTGCGACTCGATCCTGCTGGCCGGTGCCGAGCTGGCGCCCGAGGCGATGCTGGTCGGCGCTATCGCGGGTCGCGTCGCAAAGCCCTGACATCCCTGTGACAACCAGCGCGCCACGGGCGCGCTGGCGCCCCCCAGGATCGGGGCATGAAGGCTCTTCACGCGGTCGCCGCCGGTCTGCTGCCGGCGCTTTGCGCCTCCTGCGGACGCTCCTGCCGGCCCGGGTCGCTGCTCTGCACGCGCTGTAACCGTCGCCTCGCCGAGGCCGAGCCGCTCAGCGGCGCCGGGCCGCCCGGCCTTGACCGGGTCTGGTCCTCGGCGGCGCACGAGGGGGTGGCGCGGGACCTGGTCGCGGCGCTGAAGTTTCGCCGACTGCTCCCGGTCGCCGAGCTGATCGCCGAGCGGATCGAGTGGCTGGCGCCGGCGAGCATGCTCAGCGGCGCAGTCGTGCCGGTGCCGACCGCCAGGCTGCGCACGCTGGCGCGCGGCTTCGACCCGGCCGGCGAGATCGCCGCGGCGCTGGCGGAGCGCGCCGGCATGCCGGCGCGTCCCTGCCTCGTGCGCAGCGGCGGCGGCCGTCAGGTCGGCAGGCGCCGCGCCGAGCGGATCGGCCACCCGCCGCAGGTCCACCCGCGCGGCGAGGCGCCGCGCAGCGTCCTCCTCGTCGACGACGTCCTCACCACCGGCGCGACCCTCTCGGCCTGCGCGCGCGCACTGCGCAGCGCCGGCGCGATCCGGGTAGCCGCGATCACCTTTACCCGGCGCCTGTAAGGGCGTAGCATCGACTCACCGACACCCAAGGAGGAGATATGCGGATCGAGATACGTGGTCGCAACGTCGAGGTAACTGACGAACTGCGAGAGCACGTCTTGAAGCGCTTCCGACGGATCGGCAAGCAGGTTTCGGAGCTGGCGACGCTCGACGTCGAGCTCCACGAAGAGCGCAACCCCTCGATCGAAGACAGCCAGGTCGCGGAGGCGACGCTGCGCTTGAAGCGGGTGACGCTGCGGGCGAGCGAGGCCTCGCCGGAGATGGCCCACACGATCCACGAGCTGGCAGAGGACATCCGCCGCCAGGTGAAGAAGCACCGAGAGCTGCGTCGCAAGCGCACCCAGACCCGCAAGGCTGTGGCTAGACTCCGCGGCCGTCCTGCAAGCTAAAAGCCGAGCCGCTTCCTCTGCGGGTGGCGTGGGGGAGGGGGGTCGAGGACGGACCGTGGCCCGCCCGCAGGCCCCCCACCCCCACGCCAGGACCCGCAGTCGCAAGCGCCGACACACCGCTACCCTTGGTGCCATGCCTGCCGCAAAGGACATGGTCACGCGCGCGCTTCGAGTGGGCGAGGGGCGCAAATTCAAGGGGTATGAGAAGCGCGCCGAGGCGATCAACCGGATCGAGCCGGAGATGGAGCTGCTCGAGGACTCCGAGCTTCGCGACGAGGTCGAGGCGCTGCGCGAGCGGGCGAAGGACGGGGAGGCGCTCGACGACCTCTTGCCCGAGGCGTTCGCGCTCACCCGCGAGGCTTCGCGCCGTTCGCTCGGCCAGCGCCACTACGACGTCCAGCTGATCGGGGGCATGGCGCTGCACGAGGGGGCGATCGCCGAGATGAAGACGGGCGAGGGCAAGACGCTGACCGCGACCCTCGCGGTCTTCCTCAACACGCTGGCCGGCGACAGCGTCCACGTAGTCACCGTCAACGACTACCTCGCCCGCCGCGACGCGGAATGGATGAAGCCGATCTACGACAAGCTCGGGGTCAGCGTCGCCTCGATCCAGGAGGGCGACGACCACGCGACCCGGCAGACGAAGTACGCCTGCGACGTCGTCTACGGCACCAACTCCGAGTTCGGCTTCGACTACCTGCGCGACAACATGGCCGATGCGCTCGAGCACTGCGTGCAGCGCGGCCACAACTTCGCGGTCGTCGACGAGGTCGACAACATCCTGATCGACGAGGCGCGCACGCCGCTGATCATCTCCGGCGCCCCCGAGCAGGCGGCCCAGACCTACTACACCTTCGCCCGCCTCGCCAAGCAGATGGACGGCGTCCAGGCGAAAGAGAAGCTGCGCTCGCTGGGCGAGTCGAAGGACACCTCCGAAGCCGAGCACGACTACGAATTCGACGAGAAGCACAAGACCGTCTCGCCGACCGAGAAGGGCGTCAAACGGGCCGAGGAGTTCGTCGGGGTCGACAACCTCTACCTCGGCGAGCACGGCAGCCTCGTCAACCACCTGGTCCAGGCGCTGAAGGCCGAGTCGCTCTACCGCAAGGACAAGGACTACGCCGTGATCGACGGCCAGGTGATGATCATCGACGAGTTCACCGGCCGCATCCTCGAGGGGCGGCGCTGGTCGGAGGGCCTGCACCAGGCGGTCGAGGCGAAGGAGGGCGTGGCGATCGGCGAGGAGAACCAGACGCTGGCGACGATCACCCTGCAGAACTACTTCCGCCTCTACGACAAGCTCTCCGGGATGACCGGCACGGCGCTGACCGAGGCGACCGAGTTCATGAAGATCTACAAAGTGCCGGTGGTCGAGATCCCGACCCATCGCCAGATGGTCCGCGCCGACCAGAACGACCAGATCTTCAAGACCAAAGATGGCAAGTGGAAGGCGGTCCTGGAGGAGATCGTCGCCCGCCACGAGAAGGGCCAGCCGATCCTGGTCGGCACCGTCTCGGTCGAGGTCTCGGAGATGATCTCCGAGGAGCTGAAGCGTCAGGGCATCGAGCACGCGGTGCTGAACGCAAAGCCCGAGCACGCCGAGCGAGAGGGGGAGCGGATCGCCCAGGCCGGCCGCAAGGGGGCGGTGATGATCGCGACCAACATGGCCGGCCGCGGCGTCGACATCAAGCTCGGCGGCGATCCCGAGCAGCTGGCGATCCACGAGCTGAAGAAGAGGGGGGTCGCGCCTGGCGACGAGCGCTACGAGGAGGCCCTGCCGGCCAAGGTCGCCGAGCTGAAGCCGCGCTGCGACGCCGAGGCCGACGAGGTGCGCGAGCTGGGCGGCCTCTTCATCTGCGGCACCGAGCGCCACGAGTCGCGCCGCATCGACAACCAGCTGCGCGGTCGCTCCGGCCGCCAGGGCGACCCCGGCGAGACGCGCTTCTACCTCTCCGCCGAAGACGACGTGATCCGCCTTTTCGCCGGCGACCGGATCTACAAGATCCTCGACCGCCTCGGCCCCGTCGACGAGGACGGCGGCGAGATGCCGCTCGAGGCCGGGATGCTGAGCAAGACCGTCGAGAACGCCCAGAAGAAGGTCGAGGAGCAGAACTTCCTGATCCGCAAACGGGTGCTCGAGTACGACGACGTGATGAACGAGCAGCGCCGCATCGTCTACAAATACCGTCGCGAGATCCTCGAGGGGCGCGACATGTCGGAGATCGCCCGCGATGAGATGGAGGGCGTGATCGAGCGCCTCGTCGACGCGTACACGCCCGGCGACGTGCTCGAGGACTGGGACATGCCGGAGATGGAGACGCAGCTGCGCCAGATCTGGCCGGTCGGCATCGAGGTCGGCACGATGGCGCCGGAGACGGTCGATCGCGAGAAGCTCAAGGACGCCCTCGACGACGACGCGATGAGCGCCTACGACGAGCGCGAGCAGACCTTCGGCGAAGAGCTGATGCGCTACCTGGAGCGCTCGATCCTGCTGCAGGTGATCGACAACCGCTGGCGCGAGCACCTCTTCGACATGGACTACCTGCGCGAGGGCATCCACCTGCGCGGCTTCGCCCAGATCGACCCGCTGGTCGCCTACAAGAACGAGGGCTTCGGCATGTTCGAGGAGCTGATGCACTCGATCTGGGAGGAGTTCAGCAAGTCGATCTTCCACGTCGAGGTCGAAATCGACCCCAACCGCGCCCAGGAAGCGTTTGCGCCCAACGGCGCCGCCCAGCCGGCGGCGCTCGACTACTCGGGCGGCACCCTGCAGGGACAGCCCTCGGCGCTGACCCAGGCCGCCGCCGGTTCGGCGGGAGCGGTCGGGGCGGCCGAGATGGTCGCCGCCGGCCCCGGCGGCAACGGCGCCACCGAGGTGGTCGAGACCGTGGTCAAGGGCGAGCACGAGAACATCGGCCGCAACGATCCGTGCTGGTGTGGCAGCGGGAAGAAGTTCAAGAAGTGCCATGGGGCCTGAGGGCCGTCCCGGCAGGGGTTCCGCTTAACGCAGGACATCCCGGCAGGGGTTCCACTTAACTTTTTCGAGGAGCGAAGATTGCTGGCGCGCGGGCGACGTTCGCGAAAAAGCACAAGGCGTTCCACCCCTACCGGGATGTCCTGAGCTGGTGAGCATTTCGTGACCCACGATCCGATCAGAGAGTTCATCAGAGCCTTCAACGAGCGCGATTTGGACGGGTTTGTCGCGGTGCTCGATCCGGAGGTTGAGCTTCATTCGATGAAGGGGCTTCGCAAGGGTCGCGATGCCGCGCGCGTGTGGGCTACGAGGGCTCCGGGGGGTGTGCAGCAGACGATTGAGATGGAGCAGCTCTACGAGAACGGGACCGAGGGCGGCGGGGGGTCCGCGGTGGCCTTGATCAAGCGGTCGTGGTGCTGGGACGAAGACGGCTCGCATGCCGGCGAGGATGAGATGGCCTGGCTGTTCGAGCTGCGCGATCATCGGGTGCGCAGCTGGCGTCCTTTTGAGGATCGCGCTGCAGCGCTGCACGCGGGTGGCTTCGAGCACGGGATCGGCGCTCAGTAAGCTGCGGCCATGGCCGACGCCGCGCAGACCGAATCGATCGCGCCGCGCCTGGCCTCTGTCCGAGAGCAGCTGTCCCTGCTCTCGGACTACCTTTGACCCGGCTGGGCTGGAAGCTGAGATCGAGCGGTTGGAGGCGCGTATGCAGGCGCCCGGCTTCTGGGATGACCAGGAGGGGGCGGCGCGAACCTCCGCCGCGCATGCTCGTGCCCAGCGTCGCTTGAAGACCTTCCGCGACCTCGAGGCCGAGACCGAGGACCTGGGCGACCTGGCCGAGATGGCCGCCGAAGACGAGGAGATGGCGGCTGAGCTGGGCTCTCAGCTGGCCTCGGTCGAGCGCCGCCTGGCCGGCCTCGAAGAGGCGCGGCTGTTCAGCGGCTCCTACGACGCCGGCGACGCGGTCGTCACCGTCCATGCCGGCGCCGGCGGCACCGACTCTCAGGACTGGGCCGAGATGCTGCTGCGGATGTACCTTCGCTGGGCGGAGCGGCGCGGCTTCGAGGTGGAGATGAAGGAGGCTTCGCCGGGGGAGGAGGCGGGGCTGAAGTCGGCGACCTTCATCGCCCGCGGCGAGAACGCCTACGGCCTCTTCGCCGCCGAGCGCGGCGTCCACCGGCTGGTGCGGATCTCTCCCTTCGACTCCTCGGCCCGCCGCCACACCAGCTTCGCCCAGCTCGACGTCGGGCCGCTGGTCGACGAGGGGGTCGAGGTCGAGATCGACGACGCCGACCTGCGCATCGACACCTACCGCGCCTCCGGCGCCGGCGGCCAGCACGTCAACAAGACCGACTCGGCGGTGCGGATCACCCATATCCCCACCAACGTCGTCGTCCAGTGTCAGAACGAGCGCTCTCAGACCCAGAACAAGGCCGTGGCGATGCAGTTCCTGCGTTCGAAGCTGATCGAGCTGGAGGAGCGCAAACGGGCCGAAGAGCTGGCCAGGGTGCGGGGCGAGGTCAAGGACGTCGCCTGGGGCTCGCAGATCCGCAGCTACTTCCTCCATCCCGACCAGCGCGTCAAGGACCACCGCACCGGGCACGAGGCGGGCGACGCCCAGCGCGTCCTCGACGGCGATCTTGACGACTTCATCCGCGACTACCTGAACAAAACGGCGGCTTCGTCGGCGAATTAGGCCAGCAGTGGCGCGTCCGCTAATTCGGCCGCGACCAGGTCGCGTGGCCGCCGGCCATGTGCCTGGCTGTGAGGCGCTGGGTCGAGTAGCGGGCGCAGGACGATGGTGCCGCGGGGATGCCAATCTGGACGATGAAGGCGCGGGCGGCAAGCACCTTGGCCATCGCCCGGTCGCCGACGTGCTCCTCCTCGCGGAAGACCCCCTGCTGGGCGAAGTGGCGTCTCGTCTCGCCGAGCTGGAGCGAGCCCTTGCCGCCCTTCAGCCAGTAGCTGACGGTCACGTCGGTGGGCGTATAGGAGGTGTAGCGGATCGTCAGCCGCACCACGCCGTGGGCGGCTGAGGCCGCGACGCCGGCTTCGGCGGTGTGAAGCAGGCAATCGGGGGGAAGGAGAAGGGCGCCGACGGTGCCGAGTTCTTCGTCTTCTTCTTCGGCTTCGGATTCTTCTTCGCCTTCCTCTTCGCCTTCCAGTTCTTCGGCTTCGATTTCTTCGGCTTCGACCGAGCTGGTCGCCGGGGCTTGCACGGGGTCGGTGGCAGCCTCGGCCTGTCGCGCGAAGAGGAGGACCGCAAGCAGCGAGATGGCCAGCAGGGACAAGGCCGCGGTGACGAGCCGGCTCAGGGGTTGCGACGGAAGCGGGGATCGCTGGTCGGACTGGCTCATCCCACCCTGAATCGACGCCTGCGGCCGTCGACTTGAGTCGGGCATGCCGGCGTGTGGTTTCCCCCAGGTAGATTCCGGGAGATGCACGGACCGCCTCCAGGGCTCGACGGTGCAACTCATCGCTATGTCGAGCTGGACGGGACGCGGCTGCACGTCGCCGAAGCGGGGGAGGGGCCGCCGGTTGTCCTCCTGCACGGCTGGCCGCAGCACTGGTGGACCTGGCGCAAGGTGATCCCGGCGCTGGCGCGGGAGCGGCGGGTGATCTGCCCCGACCTGCGCGGCTTCGGCTGGAGCGATGCGCCCGCCGGGCCCTATGAGCTCAGGGAGCTCGCCGACGACATTCTCGCCCTGCTGGACGAGCTGGGCTTGCAGAGCGTGGAGCTGATCGGTCACGACTGGGGTGGCTATGTGGGCTTCCTGCTCTGCCTGCGGGCCCCCGAGCGCTTCCGCCATTACCTCGCCCTGGCGATCGCACATCCGTGGTTCGAACCGCCGAAGCCGTCTCCGCAGGCGCTGAGCCGGGTCGCCTACCAGTTCATCCTCGCGACGCCCGGCCTCGGCCCCGCTGTGCTCCGGCACGCTCCCGGCTTCGTCAAGCTGGTGATCAGGCGCGGCTCGCACCCCGAGTCGCAATGGAGCGAAGCGGAGCTCGACTGCTACGCGCAGAGCTTCCGGTCGCGCGACCACGCGCGAGCCTCCTCGCGCGTGTACCGCAGCTTCCTCACCCGTGAGCTGCCGCGCCTGAAAGAAGGCCACTACCGCTCGCAGCGGCTCAGCGTGCCCACCCGCCTCCTCACCGGAGTGGCAGACCCGGTCGTTCGTCCCCAGATCCTCGCCGGCTATGAGCCCTACGCCGACGAGATGAGCGTCGAGACGGTGGAGCGCTGCGGCCACTTCATCGCCGAGGAGCGCCCCGACGTGGTGATCGAGCGAGCCCGGGAGCTGTTGGGTCCCGCCGGCGCCTCCGGCTAGAGGATGCCCTCGAGCTTCAGCAACGCTTCCTTCATCGGCAGGCCGCCACCGTAGCCGCCGAGGGCGCCGCCGCTGCGCAGCACCCGGTGGCAGGGGACGACGATCGGGATCGGGTTGGCGCCGCAGGCGGTGCCCGCGGCGCGCACGGCGCGCTCGTTGCCGGCGCTGCGGGCGATCTCCGCATAGCTGCGGGTCTTGCCGTAGGGAATGCGATCGATCGCGCGCAGGGCCCGGCGGCGGAAGTCCTTGCTCAGCTGCCAGTCGAGCGGCAGGTCGAACTCGGTCAGCTTCCCGTCGAAGTAGAGGTCGAGCTCGCGGCGGGTCTCGTCGAGGCGAGCAGGCGCCTCGAGCACGCGAGGCGAGACCCGCGCGGCCAGATCCTCCAAGGTCTCCCCGGGGTCGTAGCCGGGCAGGCTCAGCTTCACCAGCCCGCGCGGGGTGGCGGCGAGCAGCAGCGGCCCGAAGGGGGAGTCCGACATCGTGTAGGCGATGTCGAGCAGGCCCTCGTCGTCGGCGCGGCTTGCCAGGCGGTCGAGAGATGCCTTCATGCCAGCTCCTTTCTCAGTCGCTTGATTCCCTCGTGAAGGCTGCGGCGTGCGGCCTCGGTTGAACAGCCGAGCGCCGCGGCGATCTCGGCGTGGGGGAGGTCGCTGCCGTAGCGCAGGGCGACGGCGGCGCGTTGCTTCGGCGGCAGCGCCCCGACTCTTGCCCAGATCTCGTCCCCGGGCTCGGGATCGCTGGCCCCGACCTCGGCCACCTCTGCGACCGGAACCGGCCGGCGCCCGTTGGCGCGGTGATGATCGATCGCCTTGCGGTGGGCGATGGTCAACAGCCAGCCGCGCAGGTTGTCGGCGTTGCCCAGCTTCGGGTAGGCGCGCAGCGCGGCGAGAAAGGTCTCCTGAAAGCAGTCGTCCGCATCGCTGCGACCGACCGCGCCACGCAAAACGCCGATCACATCGGCGGCATGTTCATCCAACAGCGTTTGGAATGGCGGCAGCTCGGTCACTCACTGGATTAAACGCACCAAGCAGGCTGGGCGTGAGATGCCCCCGACGGTGAGTTCGCCTTTCTTCGCCATATGGGCGATTAAGTGCGAAGTCAGCCGTTGATCTAGGGTGCGATGGATGGCCGAGCCGCTCGAACAGCTCGTGGCGCGGGCGCTTGCGGAGGACGTCGGCTCCGGCGATGTGACCTCGGAGGCGACGGTGCCGGTCGAGGCGCGGGGACGGGCCCGGATCGTGCAGAAGCAGGCAGGCGTCGTCTACGGGCTCGGTCTGGTTGCGGAGACGATGCGGCAGTGCGGGGTCGACGACGTCGACAACCTCGTCGTCGAGGGACAGTGGCGGGACGGCGTGCCGGCCGATGTCGCCCTCGCCAATGGCGGTGCCGCGGCGCTGCTCGCGGCCGAGCGGACGGCGCTCAACTTCCTCGGCCACCTGTCCGGCATCGCCACCCTGACCGCGCGCTTCGTCGAGGCGGTGGCCGGCACCGGCGCGGCGATCCTCGACACGCGCAAGACGACGCCGGGTCTGCGCGAGCTAGAGAAGGCGGCCGTGCTCGCCGGCGGCGGGCGCAATCACCGCACGGGCCTCTACGACGCGATCCTGATCAAGGAGAACCACATCGCCCTGGGGGGGAGCCTCGCCAGGGCGGTGCACGGCGCCCGCAGCAAACACCCGGAGCTGGCGGTCGAGGTCGAGTGCCGCGATCTCGACGAGGTCGCCTACGCGCTCGGCACGGGCGCGGACATCCTCCTGCTCGACAACATGGACGCCGACGCCCTGCGGGGGGCGGTGAGGTTGCGCGATGAAAACGCCCAGGCCGGAAAGGGCCCCTCGCTGGAGGCCTCAGGCGGGGTCGACCTGGACACAGTCCGAGGAATCGCCGAGACCGGCGTGGACCTGATTTCCGTCGGCGCCCTCACCCACTCGGCCCCCGCCCTCGACTTCAGCCTCCTGATCGAACCCGCATAGATGCAGCCGATGGGCCTGAGATACGCCTATATGGCGTTGAATCGGCCCATCGGCCGCTACTTGAGCAGGCGGGATAGGCGGCGGTCCTTCAGCACACGGCCGCCCGTTTGCTCCTTGGGGCAGTAGTTGGTCTGGTGCTCGGAGAAGAAGACCGCCTCGATCGTCGTGCCGCAGCGCGGACAGGGCTCGCCCTCGCGCTTGTGGACGCGCAACGGCATCGGCGCCTTGTCGGGCAGCTGCGCTCCGATCGTCTTCTCGTAGTGCTCGATCGCGTCGCCGAGCACATGAAGGGCTGTGCGCAGTCGCTCGACCTCCTCCCGGTCGAGCTCCGAGCCCTTCTTGAAGGGCGAGAGCCGCGCCTCCCAGAGGATCTCGTCGACCCAGGAGCGGCCGATCCCGGAGATATCGCCCTGGTGCCGGAGCAGCGGGTGCAGATGGCGCGGCTGGTCGATCAGCGCGGCGAACGTCTCCAGCGGCGGCGCCGGCCACGCTTCCGGTCCCAGCCGCGCGACCGCCTCGTCTTCCGCAACCGCATCGCTCGCCAGCAGCTTCGCCCAGGCCCGCTGCTTCGTCCCGAACTCGCGCAAGCGCAGCTCCCGACCGTCTTCGAGCCGCACCAGGACCCGAGACGCGCGGTCTTTCGGCGACGCCCGCTTGTCGAAGACGCGGATGCGTCCCGCTGACATGAGGTGGATCAGCAGCGCCAGATCCCCGAACTCGACCACCGGCATCTTTCCCACTCGCCGTACGCCGCTCACCTCACGACCCACCAGTTCCTCCAGGGGCGGATCGAAGGTCTTCATCACGTTCATTCCCGGCGCCAGCGCCGATTCGACCGATGCCCCCGACAAGGTTGTGCTCAGCCTCCTCGCGGCGATCTCGACCTCAGGAAGCTCAGGCATGTCGAGAGAGTAGACTTGAACCTCGTTCATTCGACTGGTTCAAGGCAACGTGCCGGGCCAGCGAACATCGGGAAAGGAAGGGCTCATGCAAGAGCTCCCGACGATCCAAACCACGACGCCGGACGCCCTCTCGCCCGCAGAGATCGCTGCCCTGAGCGACGAGGTGCGGGCGCTCGCGGCTGAGCGCAACGCGGTGATCCTCGCCCACAACTACCAGCTGCCCGAGGTCCAGGACGTCGCCGACCGGATGGGCGACTCGCTCGGGCTCTCGCGCGAGGCGGCGGCGACCGACGCCGACGCGATCGCCTTCTGCGGCGTTCACTTCATGGCTGAGACGGCCTCGATCCTCTCGCCCGAGAAGACCGTTCTGATCCCCGACCTCGACGCCGGCTGCTCGCTCGCCGACTCGATCGACGCCGACCAGCTGCGCGCCTGGAAGGCCGAGCACCCCGGGGCGCTCGTCGTCATGTACGTCAACACCTCGGCCGAGGTCAAGGCTGAGACCGATTACTGCTGCACGTCATCCAACGCGGTCAAGGTGGTCGAGCACATCTGGGCCGAGCACGGAACCGATGCCGAGATCCTCTTCGGGCCGGACATGTGGCTCGGCGCTTTCGTCGAGCGTGAGACCGGGATTCGCGAGGACCGCGAGCGCCGCGCCCGCTTCCACGTCTGGGACGGCGAGTGCCACGTCCACGCCGGCATCCGGCCCGGCGACATCGCCCAGACCCGGGCTGAGCACCCCGAGGCCGAGTTCCTGATCCACCCCGAGTGCGGCTGCGCCACCCAGGCGATGGAGTACGTCGCCGCCGGCGACATCGAGCCGGATGGCGTGCACATGCTCTCCACCTCGGGGATGCTGAAGCACGTCGAAGAGCACCCGGATGGCAGCTTCGTCGTCGCCACAGAGAACGGGATGCTCTACCCGCTTCAGCAGGCTGCGCCTCAGGCCAACCTGATCGAGGCCAACCGGATGGCCTTCTGCAAGTACATGAAGATGATCACGCTGCCGAAGCTGCGCGACAGCCTGCTCGAGATGAAGTTCGAGGTCAGCGTGCCGGCGCCGATCGCGGCGCGGGCGCGGCTGCCGATCGAGCGCATGGTCGCGATCGGCTAGCCCCCGGACGCGGGAGCGCGGGCGCGAGATCGCCGGGTGTGAGGAGCGCGCCCGCGCGGGAGCAGAGGAGGCGGCGCCCGGCAACGATATTGTCCCGCCCGATGCACGAGCTCGCCCAGCAGCTGCGCGTCGATTCGGTGCGCGCCAGCGCAGCCGCCGGCTCCGGTCACCCGACATCCTCGATGTCGGCCGCCGACCTGATGGCAGTGCTCTTCTCGAAGCACCTGCGCTACGACTTCGATGCGCCCGAGAACAGGGCCAACGACCACCTCGTCTTCTCCAAGGGCCACGCCTCGCCGCTGCTCTACGCGCTCTACAAGGCGGCCGGCGCGATCGACGACGAGGAGCTGCTCAGCTTCCGCCAGTTCGGCTCGCGCCTGCAGGGCCATCCCACCCCGGAGCTGCCCTGGGTCGACGTCGCCACCGGCTCGCTCGGCCAGGGGCTGCCGATCTCGGTCGGGATCGCGCTTGCCGCCTCTCGCCTCGAGCGCTCCGACCTGCGGGTCTGGGTGCTCTGCGGCGACTCCGAGCTGGCCGAGGGCTCGATGTGGGAGGCCTTCGAGCAGGCCGGTCACGCCAAGCTCGACAACCTGATCGCGGTCGTCGACGTCAACCGGCTCGGCCAGCGTGGCCCGACCATGCACGGCTGGGACACCTCCTCGCTTGCGGCGCGGGCGAGCGCCTGCGGCTGGGACGCGCAGGAGATCGACGGTCACGACCTCGATGCGATCGACGCTGCCTACGGGCGCGCCCAGGAGGCCGATCGCCCGGCGGTGATCTTCGCCCGCACCAAGAAGGGAGCCGGCGTCGCCGCGGTCGAGGACAAGGAGAACCAGCACGGCAAGCCGCTTGCGGATCCCGAGGCCGCGGTCGAGGAGCTGGGGGGGATCCGCTCGCTCAGCGTCACGGTCGCCTCGCCTCCGGAGTCGAAGCCGTTCGAGATCGAGCGGGCGCCGGTCGAGCGCCCCAGCTACGAGGTCGGCGAGAAGGTCGCGACTCGCGGCGCCTACGGCGACGCCCTGGCCTGGATCGGCTCGATCGACGAGAAGGTCGTCGCCCTCGACGGCGAGGTCGGCAACTCGACCTACGCCGAGCGCTTCGCCGCCGTGCACCCGGACCGCTTCTTCGAGATGTACATCGCCGAGCAGCAGATGGTCGCTGCCGCCGTCGGCATGCAGACGCGCGGCTGGAAGCCGTTCGCGTCGTCGTTCGGCGCCTTCCTCAGCCGCGCCTACGACTTCGTCCGCATGGCGGCGATCTCCGACGCCGACCTGAAGCTCTGCGGCTCCCACGTCGGCGTCTCGATCGGCCCCGACGGCCCCTCGCAGATGGCGCTGGAAGACATCGCCTCGCTGCGCGCCGTCTTCGGCAGCGTCGTGCTCTACCCCAGCGACGCCAACCAGGCCGTGTGGCTGCTCGACGCGATGCGCGAGCACCGCGGCGTCAGCTACCTGCGCACGACCCGCGAGGCGACGCCGGTGCTCTACGAGGCGGGCGAGAGCTTCGAGATCGGCGGCAGCCGCACGGTTCGCTCGAGCGAGGACGACGCCGTAACCCTGATCGGCGCCGGCATCACGCTGCGCGAATGCCTCAGCGCGGCGGATGAGCTTGCCGGCCGGGGCATCTCCGCCCGGGTGATCGACCTCTACTCGGTCAAGCCGGTCGACGCCGACGCGGTGCTGAGGGCGGCGGCTGAGACCGGTGCGCTGATCACCGTCGAGGACCACTGGCCCGAGGGCGGGATCGGCGAGACCGTCGCCGGCGTCCTGGCCGAGGCCGGCTCCACCACGCGGCTCACCCGCCTCGCCGTCAGCGGGCGGCCCGGCAGCGGCCCGCCGGAAGCGTTGCTGGAGGCCGCGGGAATCGACGCCGCCCACATCGCCGCCGCCGTGGATCGGGCGCTGAGGACCGATCCGGCTCAACGCGTCTAGCTTGCGACACTAGATGGCCATGATCATGGCCATCCTCTCGCTGTGCGCAGCGATCGTCTTCTGCCCGGCCGGGGTAGCGTCCGCTCGGCAGCGCCCGGTCGATGCCTCGGCCTCGGACATTGTCCAGCGCGGGCCGGTGCGGGTCAGCTTCGACGGCAAGATCACTCCCAGCGCCCTGCCGCGCCACGGCCTGGCCCCGGTCGGGATCGCGGTCGAAACGAAGATCGCCGCGGTCAGCGGGGGCACGCCGCCACAGCTGCGGCGGATCTCGATCTCGATCAACCGCAATGGCCACTTCACTTCCCTGGGCCTGCCGGTCTGCCGGCTCCGCGAGATCCAGCCCTCGACCACCGGCGGCGCCCGGGCGGCCTGCTCGGGCTCGCTCGTCGGCGAAGGGCACTTCTCGGCCAACGTCCAGCTGCCCGAGCAGTCGCCTTTCCCGTCCGCGGGCAAGGTGCTGGTCTTCAACGGTCGCCTGCATGGCAAGCCGGCGCTCTTCGCCCACATCTACGGGACCCAGCCGGCGCCCACCTCCAACGTGCTGCCTTTCGCGATCCGGAGCACCCGCGGCACCTACGGCACGATCCTCGAAGCCTCGCTGCCGCAGGCGACCGGCAACTGGGGCTACGTCACCGGGCTGCGAATGACCCTCAGACGTCGCTTCAGCTACAGAGGCGAAGCGCGCAGCTTCCTCAGCGCAGGCTGTCCCGCTCCCGCCGGCTTCCCGGGCGCGGTCTTCCCCCTGGCTCGGACGAGCTTCGACTTCTCCGGAGGCATGAAACTGGTCTCCGTGCTCAGCAAAAGCTGCACGGCGACGGGGTAGGGCGCTGGCCCCCCCAAAGCCTCTGTGAAGGATCACTAACAATTCGCTAAGCTCTCGCTCACTTCAATGGGCGGGGAGTTGCGTGTTGCTCGGCGCGCAGGAGTCGCTCCGCATCCGCAGAAGGGAGCGCGGGCATGGCCAGATTGCGAAAGCGAAAGACGGGCGGAGAGGAGCCTCAGCGACGGCGTCCGGGCGGCAAGCCGATCATCGAGCTGCGCGACGTGACCAAGGTCTACCCGGGCGGCCACATGGCGCTCGACCGGGTCTCGCTGGCGATCGACCGCGGCGAGTTCGCCTTCCTCGTCGGGCCGACCGGCTGCGGCAAGTCGACCCTGATCAAGATGCTGATCCGCGAGCTCGAGGCGACCGAGGGCGCGGTGCGGATCGCCGGCCGCGACATCGGCACGATGGCGGAGAAGAAGATCCCGCAGCTGCGGCGCAACATCGGCACCGTCTTCCAGGACTTCAAGCTGCTGCCCGACCGCACCGTCTACGACAACGTCGCCTACGCGCTGCAGGTGATCGGCGCCAGCCGCGGCCAGATCCGCGCCCAGGTGCCGGAGACGCTGCGCCTGGTCGGCCTCTCGACCAAGCTTCACAGCTACCCCGACCAGCTCTCCGGCGGCGAGCAGCAGCGCGTCTCGATCGCCCGCGCCTTCGTCAACCACCCGCCGCTGCTGCTCGCCGACGAGCCCAGCGGCAACCTCGACCCGGTCACCTCGATCGGCGTGATGCAGCTGCTCTAC
>DASXKW010000077.1:0-8625 GCA_036496625.1 Solirubrobacterales bacterium
CAGGTCGAGATCGCCGCCGCCTCGTGGATGCCGGCGACCTCGGTCAGCTCGCGCAGGGCGCCGGCGGCGCGCCCCTCGGTCAGCGAGAGCCGCTCGCGCAGGTCGAGCGGCGCCGTCTTGTGGGAGACACCGAGGGCGAGCAACTCACTCATCAGGCGTCGCCTCCTCTGCTCCCGTGAGGGCCAAGGAATCAGATATGGATTGGCCCTCACTCCCGCGTCCGGGGGCGACTTGGTCACTGTCAGCACGGGCTTCTGCAAATGTGGCGAGCTCGCGCAGCTCCTTCTCCATCCGCTGCAGTTTGCTAGCCATGATCGCGACGTAGATCACGATCAGGACGAGGAAGACGACGTAGGCGCCGGCGACGTACTTGCCCGCTTCATCGAGCGGCAGCGCCGGCGTCTCGGCAAGGAGAAGGCCGATCACCTAGCTCACCTCCGGTGCGACCCGCGAGCTGCCCCCGCCGGAGGCCGGGGCGTCGAGGGCCCGCCGCAGCCGCTTGAGCTGGCCCGAGGTGCTCTTCGCGGTCAGCTCGAGCTTGACCAGCGTCACCCAGAGCAGCGCCGTCGCGGCTAGGCAGACGAGGAAGGTGAACATCATCGAGCCGGGCAGGCCGCCGTTGGCGGTTGCGAAAACGCGTGGATGAACGAGGCTCTGCGCCATCCGCACCGCCATGAAGTTGAGCGGCACGAAGGCACCGGCGGTGACGGCGAAGACCGAGGCGTAGCGCGCCTGGCGCTCGGGGTCCTCAATCGCGTAGCGGAAGGGGTAGTAGGTCGCGTACATCAGGAAGACGATCAGGAAGCTGACCAGGGTCGGCTCGTCCCAGACCCACCAGTGCCCCCAGGAGGCCTTGGCCCAGATCGAACCGGTGATCAGCACGGCGACGCCGAAGATCACCGACATGTGGATCGAGACGTAGGAGTAGGCATCCCACTTGCGGTTGCCGCTGCGCAGATGCGCGATCGCGAAGACGCCGCCGATGACGAAGCCGACCAGTGCCACCATCGCCAACGGCACGTGCAGGTAGAAGATCTTCTGGATGAAGCCCTGGTCGGCGTCGAGCGGCGCGTAGAAGAAGACCAGCGAGAGCGCAGCGGTGATCCCGACGACGGTCGCGATCGAGAGGGGTCTGAGTCCTTTGCCGTACATGCGTGTCTCGCGGGGTGGGAGCGCACTGGGCGCGCTAGTCCTCCAGGAGAAAGTCGAATACGGCCCAGCCGAGCAGGAGGAAGATCAGATCGTATAGGGAGAGCACTGCCAGCCAGCTTCCGAAGCGGTGGTAACCGACTCCGCCCGCGGCGAGCAGGGGCTCGCTGGCGCCGGTGGCGGCGATCATCAGCGGCACGACCAAGGGCAGCAGGACGAGCGGCCCGAGCAGGTCGCGGGCCCGCGAGTGCACCGCCATCGAGGAGATCAGGGTGCCGGTGGCGGCGATGCCGAGGTCGGCCAGCAGCAGTACGGCGACGAGTGGACCGAGCGCCGCGGCGGAGCCAAGGAAGAAGAGGGCGAAGATCGGCACGACGACCAGCTCGAGCACGGCGAGGTAGGCGAAGAGCGCCGTCGCCTTGGCGGCGAAGAGTGCGCTGCGGTCGATCGGGGCGAGGCGGATCGCGTCGAAGCCGCCCTCCTCGCGCTCGGCGACGAAGAGGCGGTTGACCCCGAGCAGGGCGGCGAAGAGCAGCGTCGCCCAGAGCACCCCGGCGGCGAGGCTGCCCGAGAGCTGGGTGCGGTTGAGGCCGAAGCGGAAGATGACGAAGGTGGTGGTGGCGAAGAGCGCCATCGCCGGCAGCGACTGCAGGGTGCGCAGCTCCGCCCGCAGGTCCTTGGCCAGGATCGTCACGTAGGCGACTCGGGAGGGGGTCACGGCTTCCCCTGTTCCTTTGCGGGGCATATCGGGGCAAGGGCACACCGGAAGCTCATACGGCCACCTTGCCGCCCGCCTCGAGCCGCAGCACTTGGTCGGCCTCGGCTTCGAAGCGCTCGGGGTCGTGGCTGACGATGACGCGGGTGCGCTCGGCGCCGGGGCCGATCAGGGCTCGGGCCAGCTCGCGACCCTCGGCGTCGAGGTTGGAGTCGGGCTCGTCGAGCAGCAGCAGCTCGGGACGGTGCAGGACACAGCGGCAGATCGCCAGGCGCTGGCGCATCCCGGCCGAGAGCTCGGCGACCCGCTGCTCGGCCCGGCGCTCCATCCCGACCGCGGCGAGCAGCTCGCCGATCCGCGCCTCGGCGGCTTCCCCCGTGAGCCCGTGCAGGCGGGCGTGGAAGCGCAGGTTCTCGCGGCCGCTGAGGTCGCGGTAGAGCAGCGGCTCGTGGCCGAGGAAGCCGATCTTGCCGCGCAGCTTCCAGGCCTCGCCCGGCAGCGAGCAGCCCAGCGCTCGCACCTCGCCGCCGCTCGGGCGCAGCAGGGTGGCGAGTATGCGCAGCAGCGTTGTCTTGCCGGCCCCGTTGGGCCCGAGCACGAGCAGCGTCTCACCGCGCCCGAGTCGCAGCCCGACGCCGTCGAGCGCCGTCCGTTCACCGTAGTCGCGGCGCAGCCCGGCGAGGCTCAGCGCCGGCTCGTCTGTCGCCTGACCGGGCTCCACCGCTGGGATTCTGAAGGTAGGCGGCGGCAGGCGGGGGAACGGCGATGACGACGACCGCAATCGACCAGGACGATGCCGCTCCGGGGTTGGTTTGCTCGCGGTACGCTTGAGTTTCATGAGCGATCAACCGCCAATCCTCAACGAGGTCGATACCTACGGACCCGTCTACATGCGGGTCGCCGGTCGGCTTGGCCGCTACGAGGGCAACGAGGAGGAGGCGCCGCTGGCGATGGATCTGCTCGGCGTCGAGGCGGGTGACCGGGTGGTCGACGCCGGCTGCGGCCTCGGCCGTTTCGTCGCCGCCCTGGCCGACAACGGCATCGACGCGGTCGGGGTCGACATCTCCGCGATCGCAATCGCGGAAGCCAAGCGTGAGTACCCCGGCCCGACCTACTACGTCGCCGACCTGATGCAGCCGCTGCCACCGGAGCTGAAGGGTTTCGACGGCCTGGTCAGCCTCTCCTCGAGCTTCGGCTTCGGCGAGACCGTCGCCGAGGACGAAGCGATGATGCGCGCCTATCACGGGATGCTGCGCCCCGGCGGCAAGATGGCGATGGAGCTCTCGGACCTGGAGCGCTCGCGCTACCGGCTCAAAACCGACGAGGGCGTGGTCGAACGCGAGACGAACGGGGTGAAGGAAACGCTCGACGTCGACTTCTCGACCGGGATGCTGCACGTGCACTACGTCTTCGGCGACGACGTGGTCGACTCGCGGATCCGCATGTACGAGGCCGAGGAGCTGGAGCGGATGGCGGTCGAGGCCGGCTTCCGCGAGGTCGAGCACTACGGCAACTTCGCCGGCGGGCCGAAGCGGCCCGAGGACCGGCTGGTCCTCGTCGCCACGGCATGACCGATCCGGGTGCAACGTCTTATCCCCCTGGCGGAGGGACAAAGCGTTACGCCGGCGGGGCGGTCGTCGTCGACGCCTACTCGACCGGGGCGAGGTTGGCGCCTCGCTTTGCCGCCGCCGGCCTGCCGGTCGTCCACGTGCAGAGCAGTCCGCGCCTGCCGGAGTTCTACGTGCGCGGCTTCCGCGCGGGGGATTTCGTCGAGAACATCGTCCACGAGGGCGACCTCGAGGCGACTGCCGCGCGGGTGGCTGCCCACGAGCCGGCCTTCGTCGTCGTCGGCGCCGAGCCCGGAGTGCCGCTGGCCGACGCGCTCAGCGAGCGCCTCGGCCTGCCCTCGAACGGCAGCGCCCAGAGCGCCGCGCGACGCGACAAGAACGCGATGTCCGAAGCGCTGCGCGCCGCCGGCCTGCGCACGGCGGAAGCGCTGAAGACGGCAAGCGCCGGCGAGGCGGTCGCCTGGGCGGCGGAGCGCGGCGGCGCCCCGGTCGTGGTCAAACCGCTCGACAGCGCCGGCACGGACGGGGTCAGCATCTGCCCCGACGGCGCCGCGATCGAGGCCGCCTTCGCCGCCGGCCTCGGCCGGCCCAACGCCCTGCACGGTGCCAACGAGCAGCTGCTGGTGCAGGAGCTGCTGGAGGGGACCCAGCTCTTCGTCAACTCGATCAGCTGGGACGGCGTCCACCACGTCTCCGAGGTCTGGCGCGACAACAAGCTGCGCCTCGGCGCCAACTTCATCTACGACTACGAGGAGCTGCTGCCGCGCCACGGCGAGCAGCAGGACCAGGTCGTGCCCTATGTCGAAGCGGTGCTCGATGCGCTCGGCATCCGCTTCGGCCCCGCCCACACCGAGGTGATGCTGACCGCCGGCGGGCCCGTCCTGGTCGAGTCGGGCGCGCGCATGCACGGCTCGGTCCCGGACGAGATCGTCGATCGCTGCACCCCCAGCCACCAGACGCTCACCGCCGAGGCCTACCTCGACCCGAAATCGGTCGCGCGGCGCGCCCAGCAACCCTATGAGCTGGCGGCTGCCGCCTACTGCGTGATGCTGATCTCCCGGCACCAAGGCCTGATCGTCGACGACGCCGGCATGCGCGAGATCGAGGCGCTGCCCTCCTTCGCCGGCACGATCGTGATGCTCCGCCCCGGCGAGCGGCTGAAGAAGACCGTGGACCTCTTCTCATGCCCCGGGTTCATCTACCTGGTCGACCCCGATCGCGATCGGCTCAAAGCCGATTACGACCGCGTCCGCGAGCTCGACGCCGCGGGCGCCATCTTCGAGCTGGAGCAGCTCGTCGCCTCCTAGTAAGGAAGATTGGACCACGCTATCCCCGGCTTCGCCGCTGGCTCGACTACGGTTAGCGGCCCATGCCGTTGCTTGAAGCTCCTCCTCGGTCCAACGCCGCCAATCAATCCGCTAGGCAGAGGACGCTGGGAGCAACTGTTGTGGACCTATTTTCCGGGGCAGGTGGCATGAGCAGCGGCTTTGCACGTCATCCGGCGTTTGAACTCGTTGGTGCGGCCGATGCGGAAATCGGAAAGCCAAGCAGTGGACCCGGCAGCCTGGGGTGCAATAGATCTTACTTTCGAAACATTGGTATCCATCCGATTCAGGTCGATCTCGGCGAGATTGCTCCGGAGGAGCTTCGCGACAGACTGGATCTAGCTGATTGCCCCACGGTGCTGATTGCTTGTCCTCCTTGTACAGGTTTTTCGCGGACTCTCGCAAAAAATCATCTTGTTGACGATGTACGTAACACTCTCGTCGGTCGAGTTGGAGCTTTCGTACGCGTCATGCACCCGGAGATCGTTGTGATCGAGAATGCACGAGAGCTGATCACCGGCCGATTCTCGAAGCACTTTGCCAGCTTGAAAGCCGACCTAGAATCACAAGAGTACGTAGTTTTTGATCACATCCATTTTCTCTCCGATTTTGGTTTGCCGCAACGGAGAGAGAGAGCTTTGGTAATCGCTACCAAAAAAAAGCATGAGTTGCATAGCCTCCTCGATCTGTGGGACGGGTTTGCGGTCAAACCAAAAGCAACTCACGTCCGACGCGCGATTGGGTCTCTACCATCGGTGGCGGCAGGCGAGGCACATCAGAACGATCCTTTTCACGTTTCTCCCCGAGTAGTCTCAGAAATGAACAAGCGTCGGCTTGCGGCAATTCCAGCTGACGGCGGCTCTTGGTTTCAACTCGTGGATCATCCAGACGCTAACGATCTCCTAACGCCGTCGATGAAGCAGAAGGCAGCCATCCAGGACTTCGGTAGTCATCCGGATGTGTATGGACGCCTCTGGTGGGATAGGCCAGCGGCAACCATCAAGCGAGAGTGTGGCCACATGGGGAATGGGCGCTACACACATCCCGAACAAGATCGACTCTGTACGGTGAGAGAGCTCGCACTGCTTCAGGGATTCCCCAAAGACTACAAGTTTGATGCATCGAGCGTCGCCAATATGTATCGGCACGTCGGAGATGCTGTCCCACCAATGATTGCGTTTCAGATTGCATCTGCAGTGGCGTGGTCCCTAGGTGATAGGCGGCCCACCCCAGAGCAGTTTGTGCTTTCCGGGACATCCCTTAGTTCTGAGGATGTGATCGAGATATGAAAGCGACCGTCATTCTTCGGATTCTTGAGTCGTGCGCGGATGTCACCTAACGACGAATTGAATCGCCTATGGCTGAAGCTCGATGACGAGCAGAGGAAACTCGTCGAAGTGCTCGCCGCCGATCTTTCAACACATACTGAAAGTGTTCGAGCGGACCTGTTTGATGTCGCCCATCGCCTTGATGACAAGCAGGTGGCAAGGCTTCTCGATGTGGCGCGGGTGATGGCCCAGCCAATTATCGAGAAGATCAATGCAAGCAGCGGGGTGCTGGAGCCCGAGTTTGTGGCGGAGTTTCGGGCGCGACTGCAGGCTCACCACGCGACCCATACGACGCAAATGGATCGGCTTGGTTTTGAGAATGCATTTCTTTCGGCGAGTCGAGCCGCCGGGTTCGACGCAACCGAGGCGCCCAGCAGGACGACTCGTTTCTACGACGCAACGATTAGCGACGAGCGGGTTGCTCTAAAGACAGAGGGCGCCAAGTCCTTGAAGGCGGACAAGCTGCACATCTCGAAGCTATCCGAGGCCGCTTGGATTCAAGATATGCGTTCGGCGCGGAAAAGATATGAGCGGTCTATGGAATTCATCGACGCCTTTCTTGCAGCAGTCGATCGAATTTTCATGCTGCGTTATTACCAGGCAAGTCCGACGCCGCATTACGAGCTCGTAGAGATTCCAGTCAGCCACTTTGAGCGAGTGCGAGAACTGACGCCTTCGGACTTCGAAAGTGACGCTCCACGCGTCATGATTTTAGACGAAGAAGGCGAAATTATGGAGTTTCGCCTAGATCGAAGTGATTCAAAGATCACAATTGGCAAGATCGCTAAGTCGCGGTGTGTGGTTCACGCCGAGTGGAGACTTGCGCAAGGGGACGAGCCGCTCTAAAACGCACCTCTGTGCTGCGAGAGGGTTGCGTCAGCCGCCGCGCTTGCGCAGGGTGCGGCGGCCTACCTGCAGCAGCGGGCCGGCGCCCTCGCGCAGCGCCTGCGTGCGCGTCGCGCCCTTGCCGTAGAGGATCTTGGCCGAGGCGCGCACCGCTTCGCCGAGCGTGCGGTCGTAAGGGTGCCACCAGAAGTCGCGGGTGAGGCCCGGCTCCCAGGCGTTCATCTTGATGTTGACGCACTCGTAGAAGCCGAATTTGGAGTGCGAGCGGCCGACGCCGGAGTCCTTGACGCCGCCCCAGGAGCACTGACAGGCGCCGTGGCTGAAGGAGTGGTCGTTGATCCAGACCATGCCCGACTCGATCCGCCGCGCGATCCGTTCGCCCTTCTGGCGGTCCTTGGTCCAGACCGAGGCGCCGAGGCCGAACTCGGAGTCGTTGGCGAGGTCGATCGCTTCCTGCTCGGACTTGACGACGACGATCGGCAGCACCGGGCCGAAGATCTCCTCGTTCATGATCCGCATCTCGTGGGTGACCCCGGTCAGCACGGTGGGGGCGATGAACTTGCCGGGCAGGCCGGCGACGTCGACGGGGCCGCCGCAGAGCTTGGTCGCGCCGGAGGCCTCCGCGTCGGCGATCAGGTCGACGACGATCTCGTACTGGCCGTCCGAGGTCATCGGGCCGATCTCTGTCTCCCACTGCAGCGGGTCGCCGAGGCGCAGCCTCTCGGCCTCGCGAGCGACTCCCTCGACGAAGCGGTCGGCGATCTCCTCCATCACGTAGACCCGCTCGATCCCCGAGCAGGTCTGGCCGGCGTTGGCGAAGCCGCCCCAGACGGCGCCGGAGATCGCGTTGGGCAGGTCGGCGTCGGCGCAGACGATCATCGGGTCCTTGCCGCCGAGCTCGAGCACCGAGCCCTTGAGGCTCTCGGCGCAGACGGCGCCGACCTTGCGACCGACCTCGACCGAGCCGGTGAAGAAGACCTTGCCGACGCTGGAGCGGGCCAGCGCATCGCCGACCGCGCCGCCGCCGTGGACGACGCGGACGAGGCCCTCGGGTAGACCGCCCTTCTCGAAGACGCGGCGGATCGCCTCGCCCAGCAGCGGCGTCAGGCTGGCCGGCTTGAGCACCACGCCGTTGCCGGCCATCAGCGCGATCGCGACCTCGCCGAAGGGGATCGACCAGGGGTAGTTCCAGGGCGCGATCACGCCGACGACGCCGATCGGCTCGTAGGAGAAGTGGCCTTTCTTCGAGAGCAGGAAGCCCTGCGTCATCCGCACCTTCTCGTCGGCGAGGATCTTGGGGCCGGCCTTGGCGCACCAGTGCAGGGCGTCGACCGTCGGCAGCAGCTCCATCGTGTAGGCCTCGGCGCGCGGCTTGCCCTGCTCCTGGACGAGCAGCTCGGCGATCTCGTCGATGTCGTCGAGCAGGGCGTCGGCGGCGCGCTTCATGTAGCGGGCGCGGTCCTGCAGGGAGAGCTCGGCCCAGGCGGGCTGGATGCGGGCGACGTCGTCGACGACTGCTTGGACCTGGTCCGGGGTGATCGTGGCGACGGAGCCGACGAGCTCACCCGTTGCCGGGTTGAAGGACTCGAGAGTGGACTGGGCGGGGGGTGCTCCTGCGGTGGTAGCCATCCGTCGATTGTAGGTGGGTTTGAGGGAGTGGGGAGAGGTCTCGTCGTGCAACAGCGGGGAGGCAC
>DASXKW010000078.1:0-39168 GCA_036496625.1 Solirubrobacterales bacterium
AGCTGGGCTATTTTCGTGCCTGATCGAGCTAGCTCGATCACCTGACGGCGAACCTCTGCTGGGTACCTGTGGGGCATCTGAATCCTCCTTGGAGCCGAAGGACTCTAGAAACAGGACTCCGTCAAGGCGGGGGTAGATCAAAGTCTCCGTGGAACCTGGTCCGGCTCAAGATGACGACATTGAGGAATGACGACATCTATGTCACGGGGCGCGTCTCGGACGTTCCCTCGCCGCCTCGGCCCTCCGTAAAGCGTCGCTGCGCTCGCTGCAACGCGACGGTCTGGGTCGAGGAGGACCGGCTGGGCGTGGCGCTTGCCTGTCGGGAAATCGTCTGCGTTCCCTGTATCGGCGCCAAGCCCCGGACACGCGGCCTGCCGCCGGCATAAGGACGGTGGACGTGCTGGAGAAGACGAAATGACCGTCGCGGACCAGTTCGGCCGCAACCTCGCCTACTGCCGCAGGCGGGCCAAGCTCTCCCAAGAAGAGTTGGCCGTTCGCGCTTCGCTTCACCGCACGGCGGTCGGGCAGTTGGAGCGTGGCGAACGGGTCGCCCGCATTGACACGCTCGTCAAGCTCGCCGGTTCCCTCGGCATCCCGCCGGGCGAACTGCTCGACGGGATCGGCTGGGACCCCGGTGGGACGCGGCTCGGGCGGTTCACGGAGTGGTGAAAGCCGATGGCAGACTTGATGCCAACAGTGGTCTTCGGCCATTCCTTTTGTGCTGACGGACTAACGTGGTTCAGGCAGATCCAATCTCAAAGCCGAGCGTCGTTGCTAGGTCTGAATCAAAGCGCAACTCGGGGAATTGCTTGTTAAGAGTATCTGCATTCTGAGTCCAAACCACGATCAGGCAAACGATCAGGTGTGACAGTGTCTGAGGTGACTCTCCAATGGCCGACGCATGTTCTTTAAGTAAGCGTTTGGTCTCGGGAACGTTCAGCGCGTCGTCAAGAAGTTTGCCCGTAGTGACCCCCACAGTCTCAAGCGCGTCGTTGATTACCTTCTCGATGCTTCCCGTTAGGCCGGGAACGACAGCGCCAGCCTCAAGCAGACTCGCGCCTTCGGGCCAGCGAACGTCCAAGAAGGCGACCAAGCGTGCGGAGTCAAAAACCTCTTCCATGTCGTCGCCTTTCGTATAGGCCTCACGATAGCCAGCGATCAGCGTGTCCCGTGTCCCGCGCATGTCTATAAAGGCCTGGTCAAGAGTCTCGAGGCCGCCTGCAATCGCGGCTAGGCGCCGTCTGAGTGTACGCGGGAAGTTGACGCCAGACTTGTACTTGATGTCGTGATCGACTTCTGCCCACGCATGTTGCAGCACGCTTCTCACCTGGACCTCAAACCACATATTTCCGAGTGCCTGTCGGATGGCCGCATCGTTTTCGTGCTGCCTGGCTACGAGGTGAATCGATCGATAGCCAAAAGTCTCTGGGTTGAGATCATCGAGCTTATCCGAGGACTGCTCCTCGTCGATCTGAAATTCGGGTCGAATTACACTCGCTGCCTGCTCCGCGTGATCTGGATATTGGGTGATTACGCGAACACCAACAAGATCGGTCAATTCGGCAGCGGGATTGGTATATACGTTCTGCCGTAGCTTGCCAAGCAATGAATGAGGATGCTTCGCTCGTGCTTCGACGCCCTGAACCCCTTGGACGCTTCCTTTTAGCAACTCAGCGACGGCAGCTTTGGCTTGTTTGGCTGCATCGACGTAATCGCTGAAGTGCACGCGATAATTTTCGTAGAATTGAAGCGTCGTGTTGGGAAGCAGCGCCACGGCGCAGTTCGCATCTAGGAATTGAGAATCTCGTTCAGAATTTCTATTCGGGTCAAGCGAGGTCGCAGGTTGTCCGTCTGACGACTTGCGGCTGCGAGGTAGCGACGGGCACGTTCGGTGACGCGTTTGCGAGTTAGCTCTTTCTCGAAATTCAGCAGGCGCATGCCAGCTTCCTCTGGGTCTATTAGCACCCTATTCGCTCGTCCTCTGTGGTTAGCTAGGGCGCCTATTAGGGCGTAGAGGTCAACCGGTTTCTTGTATCTGCTCTGCTCAATTTGAGGGAGAGCTTGTTGGAGCCAATCAAAGTAGGCGAGTATTTGACTCTCGATTTGTGGACCGGCTTTGAACTCATGCTGGTACTCACCATAGTAGAGATCAATCGCGGCCTTCTTGTCCTGCGGGCCCTCAATCAACAAAATTGTTAGCTCGGCCGAAAACTCAACGGAGCGCATCCGTGCTAGTTGTGTTGGGGTGAATATTTTTCGCTCACGCCAGATATCCATTGCGCCAAGCCGCTCCACAAAGTCGTAGAACGCGCCTTCGTCGCGAGCATGTCGAAGCTCCTGGGGCGACAGGCGAACTACGTATTTGTTCATACGCACGAACAAATCCCGCACGTCGCGATCCGAATAGCCTGAGAGCTCGTCCACTACAAAATCGTAATCGCGGACGCGATCCTTTAGGGCTTGAGGAAGGTCGGAAAATTTCCGCTTTTCAAGTTTCTTGCCACTCACTTTTCCAAGTGGAAACCGGTCATCAAGGTACTCGAAAACGGCCCGTAGACGCTGCTGTCCATCAATCACTCGATAGTTTGGACGGCCAGTTTGCGCGGAGGTATAGCGCTGAATAAAGAGTTGGGGGATGGGTCGGTTGGCGAGGATTGTGTCGATCAAGTAGGCCTTTGCTGGGCGTGGCCAGACGCTGTTTCGCTGGAACTCGGACGCAAGCTCGAGTTGCCCGTCGTCGTATAGCTGCCGCAGAAGGGCCACATCCTTCGTTGTTGTCCGGCGTTCCTGCATGCTCAGAAGTTATTGCTTTTCCGTGGCGGCTGTTCTGATGCCCATATGGAAACAGGGCGAAGGCGTTGATGCTGAAGGTCGCGTAGTGACGCGGCCGTTGCGCACGGGGATCACGCGCTGCCCGCCGCGCCTATGGACAGGCATAGCGTGTGTCTGGAACCCAGGTCCGGATACCAATGGTCGCCGGCATGTCTGTTCCTTCGGCGGGAAGGCCGTCAAATCGATCCCGATCCTTTGTCCCCAAGTTTGTCCCCGACTCCACTGATCTAGCTTGAACTCAACCAAACTCCGCGGACTCAGCAGGCACAAATCAACCGCAAATGGCTTGCTAGAGCCAATTCTCAGTCCGGAAACCGGGGTTCGAATCCCCGTAGCGGTATGGCCTTAACGGAGAGAGCGGGATCATTGGCATCTCCCAGGTCACTTAGGTCTTTCGCCTCGCCGAATGCGCTGGATACAAGCGCTTTCAGGCGTATCTGACCGGCGTTGCGGTCTATCTCGACTTGCAGGCGAAAGGCGTCGAAAACAGCGCGCCGTACCTCGGGATCGGCGGCGGCCAGCCGCTTGCCGAAGTCAGGTAGAGCGCCGAGGACGGCAAGGGCTTCATCGGGGTCTGCGGTGGTGCTGTCGCGGCGCGAATCTTCAAGTTGGGCGAGGGCCACCTCCGCTTCCTCGCGCTCGGTTTTGAGGGCGCCGATTCGTTTGCCGACCACCATTGGATCAACGCCCGCCTCGATTGCGGCAAGCTGCCGCTCGATTCGCTGATCGACCTCGCCGAGCTGCTTGGCGATCCGCTTGCGTTTGTCGCCGTTGCGGTTTTGCAGGTCGCTCGCCAGGGTCGAACTCTGAGCGCGGAAGTGATCAAGGCGGTCAGCGCCGAAGATCCGCGTGGCGAAGAAGCTGTCGATGAGCTTGACGAGGCTGTCCTCGCGGACGTACTGCCATTTGCCGTGGCCGACTGCCTCGGCTGCCCTGTCGCCGTATGAGGTTCGGTAGCCGCAGGTGTAATAGGTCGGCTCCTCTTTTCGAGCGCGACCCTGCATGCGAAGCGGGTTGTGCCCGGTAGCGCAGTGGACGATGCCGCGCAGGAGGAAGGGGCGCTGCTGCGGGCGACGGCGGCGACTGCCGTGACCGTTGCTGCGGCGCTTCATCTCGGCTTGCGCGCGCTCAAACTGCTCGTCGGTGACAGGGCCTCGTGGCGCTCGTCGGCTTCGACCCATTCCTCGGGACTGCGCCGAACCACCGGACCGACGCCCTGCTTGTGGGCGCGTGAGTCGAGCCGGTTCCAGTAGAGGCGGCCGGTGTAGGTGGGGTTTTCGAGCATCGACTTGATCGTCGTCTTCGCCCACTTGCCCGAGGTGTTGCGCTTGGAATCGACGTGGGAGGGGGGAGGCGGCCCGCCGGGCCGGTTCAGCTCGTTGGCGATCTCCTTGTAGCCAGCGCCGGCGAGGAAGCGCTCGAACATCTCGGCGATCACCGGCGCCTGCTCGGAGTCCACGACGAGGCGCGACTTCGTATCGCCCGCCTTCGCCCGCGCCGGATCGGGGTGGGTCTCGTGCCGCAGTCGGTAGCCATAGGGCGCTCGCCCGCCGTTGCGATAGCCCTGCCGCGTGTTCTGCTTCTGCCCGCGGCGGACTTCACGGCCCAGCTTCTCGACCTCGAACTGATCGAGCGCCTGGAACATGTGGCGGATCAGCCGCCCCTCGGGACTGGTCTGATCGCCGGCCGTGAGCGCGTAGAAGACCTCGATCCCGGCCCGCGTCATCTCCCGCTCGTAAGTCAGCGCATGGAACAGGTCGCGCGAGAGCCGCGAGGTTCCGTAGACGATCACCGCATCGAAGCGCCGCGCGTCCAGCTCCTTCGTCTCCCGCAGTAGATCGGCCCACCCGGCCCGATCGTCGCGCCGCCCGGCCTCCTGGTCGGTGAACTCGCAGACGATCTCCCCGCCCAGCTCCGCGGCCTTCTCCGCGCAAGCCTCCCGCTGCGAAGGAAAGGAGAGCGTCGGGTCCTGCTTGTCCTTGGTCGAGAGTCGCCCGTACCAGGCAAAGCGCCGCCCGGCGCCCGCAGTCGGCTGGGACCGCTTCTCAGCGGCCATCAGATCGCCTCCTTCGTCTTCTCACGGCCATCGCGATCCATTGTGTCGGGCTTGTCGTGAGTACGAGCGAAATTGGCCAACCGAGCCGCAGCCGACAGGCGCGGCGAGGTCGGGGACGAGGAAGCGAAGACCACCAGAGCGGCAGGCGAGGGTGGCGACGATCGGACGCTCCGATGGACCGGCAGAGCGACCACCATTGGACCGGATCGAGAGACGGCGACGTAGATCGGGATGGGAGTAGGTAGTCGACGCTGCGCATCGGGCCGTTGATAAGGGTTTGGGGGTAAGTAGTCAGCATCGCCTCATCTCCGCAATCGGCTTGATGAAGGGGAACGCGGGGTGTTTCCAGAATCGGGGTGCGAGGCGCAGAACGAGGTGGAGAACGAGGCGCAGAACGAGGTTGGGACGAACCGCAGAACGAACCGCAGGGTGACCCGCAGAGCGAACTTCCAAGTTGCCTCCGTCATGTTGAATAGGTCCTCCTGTTGAGGGGTAGCTGGGATTTCGCGGTGCAGCGCGGTCCACTGCCGTATCCCCTTGTCGTCGGGCGATGCCGAACGCGTCACTCGTTTGCTGCCCAGCGGCAGGGCGCGTGAAGCGAAGCCCTCGATATCCGGCCGTACCTGTAGCGTCCCGGCGCTATGAGAATGGTCGCCCTACGGCTCAGCGGATACCGGCGCTTCGAGCGTGAGACCACGCTTGATCTGACCCCGCGGGTGATTTCTGTCGTTGGTCCGAACGAGGCGGGGAAGAGTTCCTTGCTGGATGCTCTGGAAAAGGTCGGCGATCCAAATCTAGAGCGTGATTTCATGGCCGCGGAGTTCACCGGCAGGGTGCGTCCGGACGACGACAAGACGATCCTTAGTGCGCTCTTTGAGCTTGAGGCTGACGATCGCCAGGCCCTGGCTGGGATTCCAGGAGCGGACAAGGTTCGGCTGTGGCATAGGTGGAGGACGGCGGACGGACGGGCCGATAACGAGGTGATCCCACGGATCGGACGCCCACAGGCCGCCCGCCTATCTCTACGCGAGGACTTGAAGCGGATGCTGGCAAGTAGTTCAAAGCCGCTGGTCCGATATTTGGACGGGACTCCTACTCACTCCGGTGGGGTTGCCGACGAAGACACCGAGACTGGAGAGACCGATGTACCGCAGACCATTCGAGACCTCGCCGAGTTTGCCCTTGCGAGTCTCGAGGAGCCGAAGGAAACTCTCTCCGGGCCAGCCCAAACGAATCTTCAAACGCTTGCCGCCGCCCTTGTTGACCCGCCAGCAAATCTGCCGAAATATGTGAAGCGTCTTGGCGAGGAATGCGAAAGGGTCAGGTCTGAGCACGTTGCAAGTCATCCGAATATTCGGATTTCGGAAATTTTGGATGCACGTTGTCCGGCAGTCCGTGTACTTCGAGACGGTGATCGGGAACTCAAATCAAACTATCCCTTTGAGGAGTATGAGGAGGCACCCGCTCCCCTTCAAAACCTACTCAGTCTCGCCAGCCTGAATTGGAGCGCAGTCAAGCAGGCAGCGGCAGAGCCGGGTAACCCGATCCTGGCAAATCTACTGAGGAAGGGAAACCGAGAACTCGAACAGCGTCTCCATGGAAGCTGGAAACAGGCGACCGTATCCGTGGAGCTGCGCGAGCAGGCTGGGGCGTTGAACATCTTCCCCTATGACGCAGAAAGCGATACTCATTCTGAGATTGAGGATCGAAGCGATGGTTTTCGCTCGTTCCTGGCAATGCTGGCATTTACGACTCGGCATTCAGCCGGTGATCGAAAACTCATTCTGGCCATTGATGAGGCCGAGCGACACCTGCATTACAACGCGCAGGCAGACCTCGTTAATGTGCTTACCCGACGTCAGAAATTTGCGACGCAAATCGTGTATACGACCCACTCGGCAGGGTGTCTACCGGAGGATCTCGGGTCAGCGATTCGGGTTGTGAAGCCGATTCCCGGTGATCGCAGTGCAGTCAAGAATGGCTTTTGGTCAGCTCAGGCCGCTGAGAAAGCCAGCGGTGGGTTCACTTCGCTGCTCATGGCGATGGGCGCCGACGCCGTCCGTCTGATGCCTTGTTGTTGCCGGCGTTGATCCGAGTAGCCCTCGGGCGCCCAGCAGACTTTCCGCTTGGCTTGCAGGTGGCAGGAGGTCTGGCCTGGACCCCTCCGCGACGCCTATCGAGGCTCGAGTCCGAGGCGGCTCACGTTGTCTATCTGACCGACTCGGATGAAGAAGGAGAGAAGTACCGAGAGGATTTGAAAGGTGTCGGCGTTTCAGAGGATCGGATCTTCTCTTGGCCGGCCGCCGGTTCGACTGGCTTGACCATCGAGGATTTTGTCCACAAGGCCACGCTCGTTGAGGTATTTAACTTTCTGCTCCCAAAACTCCGCCCGGACCATCAGGACGTGGTGTTGCCCGAGGGAGACGTGCCAGACGACGGAGCGGCACAAGCTATTGAGGCATGGCAAGAAGACAGAGGTATAGAGCCGATTTCAAAGACTGCGATTGCGGAGCATCTGCTGAGGGTTTGTCGAGCAAACCTGGCCTATATGTACTGGGACCCAGGGGAAGCCACCCCACTGCCGCTCCTACGCGAAAGCCGTCTGTCGTCCGTAGTTCAGCTCCACGGGGAACTGCATTCAGCGCTTGAGATAGAGGATGATGAGGGCGACGACTGAGCCAGCGGCGACAAGTGTGTCGTAACATCTGTGCTACGCTTAAGGCGTGGCTAATACCCTCGACACGACCTACCACGACCGGCGACAAGCTCGGCGGCTCAAGGAAGACCCGGAGTTCCGGGCGGAGTTTGAGCGGCAGCGGCGGGAGATCGCTCAGATTGACGCTGTGGTCCGGCAGCTCGATGAGCTGCGGGAGGAAGCGGGGATGTCAAAGGCGGAGCTGGCGCGGGCGATCGGGAAGGAGCCGTCGAGCATCCGCCGGTTCTTCACGGCAAACGTGAATCCCGAGTTGAAGACTGTGGCTGCGGTGGCCGATGTCCTTGGGGCTCGGGTTGAGGTCGTGGCGGCCGAGACCAGCCGCAAGAAGCGCGCCGGCAAGAAGCGCGCGCCTCACACCGCCGCTGCATAACTCAGACAAGACGCCGCTTCCCGGGTTAGCCTTGATCGGGCGATGGCATGGGGGATCGTCTACTACGCGACCAGGGACGGCAAGGTGCCGGCCGAGGATTTCCTTGACGGCTGCCCGGCGAAGGTTGAGGCACGATTCGCGGCCGTCTTGGAAGCAGTGCGGGATGCCCCGCCGCCTCAGTTCAGCGGTGGTGGCTATTGGGAGGCCATGCACGGCGACATGGGCGGTTACTACGAGATTCGCCTGACGGGCCCAGGCCGGCGCCAGTACCGGCTCTTCTGCATCCTCGACAAGGGCAGTCCCGAGGAGTTGCGCGAGCGGGGTTTCGAGGCGCCTCATATCGCGGCCATCACGGGCATGGTCAAGGACTCGGGCAAGAAGTTCTCCGATCGTGATTACGCCAAGGTCAGGAAGCTCGGAAGCGAATATCTCGCCGAGCTGCCACGCCGCATCGCCACCTGAGAGTGCGCGGCGCGGCTTCTCGGGGGCCGAGGCAGGGTTACGGGCTGCTTGCGACAACCCGCATCCTCCCTGTGGCCTGCGCCTCGACCCCCGAAAAGCCGCGTCTGTTCGGTGGAGATCGTCAGGCCGCATCCCTCGGGTCGAGGTCGGCGAGCAGTTCCTCGCAGGCGTCGTAGCCGAGTCGGAAGAGCTCGTTGGTCGCTGCGTCTTCCTCTCTTGACTCGCGCTCGGTGATGGATTCGAGCAGGACTCGCTCGGCTTCGCCGTGGAGGCGCTGGAGGAGTTCCATCAGGTCGTGGGCCGGCATGGTCAACTCGAATGAGTTGCGACCGTCGCGGCCGTTCCAGCCGATGTCCTCCAGCAGGTGGAAGTCTTCGCCGAACTCGATGCCGAGGCGTTCGGCGGTAGCGAAGTCCTCGGTCTGCTCCAGGGCGATCCAGAGGTCCCCGATGGCGCCGAGGTGGTTGCGGACCAGCTCGTAGAGACCGTCTCGCTGGTCGCCGTCGATCTTGCAGGTGACGCTGGGCATGGTGCCCTCCTCTCGGTTGGGCACCGGGGAACTGCCGGTGATGCCGCCCGTGCAGGGCATGGCGAGTACCGTCTCGCTTGCATCGAAGGCTGTTTCTTCGGTGCCAGGCCCCGGGGCGTTCCACCGCCGCCGGGGCCACTTATGTCTTGCCGGCTGGCGAAGGTAGCGCCGTCGGCTGCGATTTCAAGTCGAGTTCCCGCGGCCGCGCCGCGCGCTGATCTCAGTCGGTCCTACCGACCTCTTCGCTTTCCCTTCTGTGGAGCCAAATCCAGCGCGGCTTCGATCGCCACGACGATCTCTCCGTTAGGGACTGGACGCTGTAGCGGTACCGGAAAACCCTTGCAGTCGGTGCGCTTGGCCTGTCGGCGGCAAAGCGGCACTGCATTCGCGGGCGAGCTACGGGAGCGATTCGAGCAGCTTCTCGCCGTCCGGAGCGCCCCAGCCGCTGACAGCGTCGAAGCCGGGCGTGGCTTTGTATCCCACGCCCGGCTGCGGCTGTGATGCGTTGTCGCCTTTGGTGATGTCGACGCAGGCATTTGCCCCAAGGGGTTTGCCATTTGAACCATTCTGGTAGAGCAGCGGCGCCAGGAATGCCGGTCCGGCGCTGGGTTTGCCGGCTGCGGCGATCCGGGCCAGCAGCGCCGCCCAGAGCGGGGCGGAGGCGCTGGTCCCGCCATTGGGCGCAAGCTGGCCCTGGAACACCAGGTCGTAGTACGGCGATCCCGAGAGCGCGGTTATGTCGGGAAGGACGCGACCGTCGATGGCGCCGGGATTGAGCGAAGCCACTTTCACGTCCTGCCAGGACGGCCGGTTGAAGATCACGCTGACGCCGCCCCCGGTCGAGCCCCCGCCCTGGCCGGTGCGCCGCCCGGGCGACTGCCACCAGACGACCTCGTCATTGCCGTCGATCATCGTGCCCCCGACGCTGAGGACGTTGGGGCTGGACGAGGGAAAGTTGACGTGCGAGCGACCGTCTTCGAGCTGGTCGCCGGTGCCGTCGTCGCCGGCGGACACGCAGACCGTGACCCCGATCTGCGCCGCCGCCTGGAGGCGCAGATCGATCTCCCTCGTCGCGGCTTTCGACCATTCGGGGGTGTCCTCGGCGAGGCCCCAGCTGACCGAGAGGGTGACCGGCGTCGCCGGATCGCCCTGGATCACTCTGTTGAGCAGGTCGATCCAGCCTTTCTCGTCGAACGGCGCGAAGTAGACGAAGATCTCCGCACCGGGGCAGAGGCCGGCGATGATCTCGATGTCCATCATCACCTCGCCGGACGCGCCTAGAACCGCTTCGCGTTCTTCTTCGGACATCAGTTTGACTTCGGCGGGCGTGGGCGGCTTCATGCCCACGTCGACGATTTGCAGCTTCGCCTTCGGAATGCCGTGCCGTTGGCAGAACTCCCTCAGGTCATCGGGGAAGCAGGCGCCGCCGAACTCGGCGATCCCAATCTGCTGGCCGCTGCCGTCACCGGTGGGAAATTTGTAGCGCTCTTCGAGGTCGCTGGGACCGAGTGGAGCGCCCGCGCCCGCGATCGCCTCGGTGGCGATGGGAGCGAAGCCGGTTTTGCCCGCCCTGCGCGCAACCCGGCGCTGGTCGAAGCCGAAGACGCCGGTCACCAGCCCCTCGAGATCGGCGGGAATCTGCAGGTTGTCCTCGCGGCCCTGGAACTCACCGTGGTCGGGCGAGCGGTACACCCCCAGGCCGGGATGGAACGCCTTTTCCATCTCGGCGGCCGTGCCGCTCACGCGCATGCTGCGCGCGGCCCGCGAGACCTCCTCGACCTCGAGGCCGAACTTCTGCAGGGTCGCCTTGACCTTCTCGACGTCTGCGGAGCTGGCGCCGTAGCGTTCTTCGTAGTCGCTCCTGGAGATCGCCTGCGAGGCGACATCCAGCGCCGGCAGCTCCGGTCCGCGCAGCGTCACCGTCACCTCGACTCGGGACTCCGGGTCCACGTCGCGGACACGTTCGGCTTCATGCTTGCGCGGCCGGCTGCTTCCCTTTAGGTCGACATGTCCTTGGCTCATCGCGGCGATCCTTTCCCAGGGGAGGTTTTCGCCAATCTAACAAATTTTTTCGCCCGACCGTTGGCCCACTGCGGGTCTACCCGCCGAGCCCGCCGAACACCGCATACGGGTTCCGTGGAAGCTCGGAGTACACCGCCTTCCATGTTCCCTCCACGCTGACGCGACTGCCGCTTGGCGCCTCGCCCTGAATCCGTTCGGCCAGGGCCTTGGCGCTGTCCTCGTCCTCCGCGCCGACCAGCAGGAAGCGCCAGCGGTGGACAGTCGGCAGCCCCTCGCCACGGAGCCGTTCGGCGAAGCGCAGCGCATCGTGGCGCGAGGGCAGGTCGACGCGAACCTCGAATTCGGGGTAGCCGCGTTCTTCCGTCTGTTTGCGCTCCGCGGCCATCAGCGTTTCGTGCTCTGCTGTTTTGGCGGTGTCGGTGTCGGGCAGCGGCTTGTCGGGGTCCTCCCAATCCTCCACTGACGGATGCCAGCGCTTGAGGTCGAGGTCCGCCTTCCAGTCGTGCTGCTTTGCCAGGGTGAGGATCAGCTCGCGAGAGCGCTCTGCCTGCTTCCTGGACCCCGCGTAGAGAAAGACCTGTGCCGCATCGCGGCTGACGATCACCCGATCGTGGAAGGCGTCGCTGAGGTCGTGCTGGAGCTCGCGAGCCGCGAGCTCCCCGACCAGCGGCTGGACGTGCCCCGCATCGTGGAAGTCGACCTGCAGGCGCCATTCGTCGTTCATGGGCGAAGCCTACTTCCGTGATGCGAGGCCTCGAAGCATATGGCTTGCCGAAGCCAAATTCCGGCTCCGATCGGGATTGATTCCCGGTTTCAGCGGCCCTTTTGCGGGTTTCCCCCCTTGATCCTCGCGGGCAGAGGGGTACCGTAGAGGCGCGGAAGGATCAGCGCCATGCGCAGGGACCGGGTTAGTCCAATGCGAACGAGGAGAACGTATGTCTAGGCGCTTGATTGCTTTCGTGGTGATGTCCCTGTGGCTTGTATTCGCGGTGCCGGTCGCGATGGCCGACACCGGAGAATTGCTCGCGCCACAGAACGAACCGCCCACGGCTGAAGACGGATGGCAGGCGGGTAACTGCACTGAAGAAAACGCAACCAAGTGCTCACCGGAAACGCCCGAACGATTCTTCGGGCTGGCCGCGGGGCACCCGAAATTCGGCTTCACGCAGTACACCCTCGTTCACAACGTCATCCTCGCCGGTGTGCTCGAAGAACCGCTGGCGGAAATCGAAAAGCTGCGCGTCGACATCGAGCCGGGATTCAGCGTCAACCCGCAGGCGACAGAACTGTGCCCGCTCAAAACCTTCGAAGAAGACGAGACCAAATGCCCGCCGGAATCGGTCGTCGGCCAGGAGGAAGTCACGGTCGCTTTGAACCTCGAAATCCCCAATCCGTTCGCGCCGCCTCCGACCCTGCCGAAAAACTTCGTGATCGCGCCCAACCCGGCGCTGGAGACGCTGGTGCCGCTCTACAGCATCGTCCCCAAGGAAGGCGAACCGGCTCGGCTCGGCTTCAAGGTCGGCGAAGCAAAAGAAGAAGTCATCCTCGAAACGGAAGTCGAATGGGAGGGCAACTACCACGAGAGCTTCACGATCAAAACCCCGAAAGCGTCGCCGATCTTCAAGACGCTGACGAGCCGCCTGGTCAGCCTCGGCCGGTCCGGCAACGGCACCTACCTGACCCTCTCGACCACCTGCTTCAGCACTGAGCTGCCACCTCACGAACAGGAATACACGACCTTCTTCCGTGCCGAGGAAAGGGGAGAAGAACTCCCCGACTTCCCCGATGGTCTGACGAAGGTGGGCGCGACGACCACTCTGCCGTCGGGCAGGGTGCACACCGGTTGCGCCAAAGTCCCCTTCGATCCCAAACTCGAAGTCTCGCCCGGGGCGACCCAGGTCGACTCTCCGGCCGGGCCGACGGTGAACACCGAACTGCCCTTCCTGGAAGAACCGGAAGGCCAGGCCGAGTCGCAGCTGCGCAACGCCGAAGTCTCCTTGCCGCAGGGCATGGGCCTCAACCCCTCCGGAGCCAACGGCCTGCAGTCCTGCACCGACGCGCAGTTCGGTGAAGGCACGCGCAATGAAGCAAGCGGCTGTCCGCCAGAGTCGATAATCGGCACGGCCGAAGTCGAAACACCGCCGCTGCCGCCTGGCTCGCTGACAGGCCCGGTGTACCTCGGAAAACAACTCAGCCGCGATCCGACCTCCGGCGAAGAGTACCGCTTCTTCGTCGAAGCCAAATCGAAACGGTATGGAATCGACGCACGTCTGACCGGGTTCACGACTGCCGATCCGAAAACCGGACAGCTGACGACTTTCTTCGAAGAAAACCCACAGGTCCCCTTCGAATCGGTGAAGCTGCGCTTCGACGGTGCCAAGAACGTGTTGACCAGCCCGCCGACCTGTTCGCCGGCGACCTCCACGGGAACGTTCGAACCGTGGTCCACACCGGCCTCGACCGAAGAATCGTCGAGCAGCTTCACGCTGACCAGCGCCCCGGGCGGGGGAGCCTGTCCGACGACGCTGGCCGGACGCCCGTTCCTGCCGAGCTATACCGCAAAATCGGACAGCACCAAAGCCAACGCCTACAGCCCTTTCCGGGTCCACATCGGCAGCACCGATGGCCAGCAGGAGCTGAAGAAGGTCGACGTCACCCTGCCCAAGGGCCTGGCCGGCAACCTCACCGGCGTTCCCTACTGCCAGGAGTCGGCCATCGCGGCCGCGGCTGCGAGCAGCGGGGCGGTTGAGCAGGCTAGCCCAAGCTGTCCAAGTGCCAGCCAGATCGGCACCACGTCGACCGTGAGCGGCACCGGCTCCAACCCGCTGACGATCGCCGGCAAGGCTTACCTCGCCGGCCCGTACAACGGGGCGCCGCTATCGCTGGTCACGGTCACCCCGGCCCTGGCGGGCCCGTTTGACCTCGGCACGGTCGTCGTTCGGGTCGCCCTGTTCGTCGATCCGGTGACGGCTCAGGTCCACGCGGTCTCCGATCCGATCCCGGACGTGTTCGGAGGGGTGAAGCTGGACATCCGCAAGATCGACGTCAACGTCGACAAGGCCAAGTTCATGCACAACCCGACGAATTGCGCCGCCCAGGCAACGACCGGTTTCCTCAACGGAGGCGGCGGTGCTCCGACCGTCCCAGCGGCGTGGAGCTCCTATCCGGTCAACTCGCCATACCAGGCGACCACCTGCAACAAGCTCGGCTTCAAGCCGAAGCTGCACACGCGCCTGTTCGGCGGCAAGGGAACCACCACTCGCGGCAAGCACCCAAAGCTGCGGGCGATCCTCGAAACCCGCGAAGGCGACGCCAACGTCCTGCGCAGCGCGCTGTCCCTGCCGCACGCGCTGTTCCTCGACCAGGGCAACATCAGGACCGTTTGCACGAGGCCGCAGCTGGCCTCGGGGACATGTCCCAAGGCGGCGGTCTACGGGCACGCTCAGGCGAAGAGCCCGCTGCTCGGCAATCCGCTGAAGGGGCCGGTCTACTTGGTCTCCTCCAACCACGAGCTGCCGGATCTGGTCGCCGACCTGCGCGGCCAGGTCAACATCCAAGTGCACGGCGTGATCAGCTCCGCGCACGGCGGCCTGAAGACGGTGTTCAACGAACTGCCGGACACCCCGGTGAGCAAGTTCATCCTGCGCATGGAAGGCGGCAGCAAGAAGGGGCTCCTGGTCAACTCCCGGAACCTCTGCAACGGCCCGCTCTCCTCGGTGATGAACATGAAGGGGCAGAACGGCAAGAAGATCGGCAACAAGCACTTGCCGCTCAGGGTGAGCGGCTGCTGAACGGGCGGCGGTTGAGACGCCTCGGCACGGCGCGGCGGGCCAAGCGGCCCGTCGCGCCCGTTTCGTCCTAGCGGTGCGAGGTCGACTTGGCGCGGCGCGAGGCGGCGGAGGGCATCGGTGGATCGGGCAACTGCAGGTTGCGGCGCGCTCGAGTGACCGCGGAGACGGAGGTGCGGCAGGCCCGCGCGATCACGCCGTCGGCGTGGTCGGGGGTGCGGCTGACCTCGAATTCGATCAGGGCGGCGCGGCGCAGCTTCGCGCGAGCGCCGACGGGACTGTCGCTGGGCGCTTCGTCGAGCGCGGCCTCGGCGGCACGCCGGCGCCGGCAGAGCAGGCAGAAGAGGCCGTCCGCCGAGCTGTCCCAGGCATCGGGCATCGGCACGGGCTCGCCGTCGATGCGCCCGGCGCTGACCCCGCAGCCCTCGCAGGTCCACTTCTTCGCAACGCTCTTGGTCGGGCTCATGCCGGCACCTTGCGCCGGCGACGCCGCCGCCGCGGCCCTGACCCCTGCCCCGAGGACTGCCTCTGCTTCGCCGGCGCCGATTCCCCGGCGACGTGGCCGAGGCTCTGGTCGAACTCGCGGCTGAGGCCGAGGTCGCGGGCGATCCGGCGCATCTCGGCTGCCTGGTCGGTGAGCACGAAGCTGGTGCCGGCGCCGCGGCGCCCAGCCCGGCCGGTGCGGCCGACCCTGTGCACGTAGGAATCGCGGTCGCCGGGAGCGTCGAAGTTGACCACATGGGCGATGTCGTCGATGTCGATCCCGCGGGCGGCCACGTCGGTGGCGACCAGCACTTCGACGTCGCCGCGCTCGAAGCGGGCGAGCGCCCGTTCGCGCTGTCCCTGGCTCTTGTCGCCGTGCATCGCGACGGCCTCGAGCTCGCGGCTGCGCAGACGCTTGACCAGTCGGTCGGCGCCGCGCTTGGTGCGGACGAAGACCAGCGTGCGGCCGCCATCGGGGCCTTCGAGGTGACCGGCGAGGTGGTCGAGCTTGGCGCCCTGCGAGTCGACGTGGACGAAGCGATGTTCGACCTCCGCCTTGCTGCGCTCGGGCGCGGCCTGGGTGTGGCGGCGCGGGTCTCGCGTGTAGGCGGCGGCGAGCTTGCCGGTCGCCCCCTCCAGCGTCGCCGAGAAGAAGAGCGTCTGGCGCTGCGCCGGAGTCTGGCCGACGATGCGGCTGACCGCGGGCTTGAAGCCCATGTCGAGCATCCTGTCGGCCTCGTCGAGGACGAGCAGGCGGGCGCTCCCAAGGCTGATCGCGCCGCGCGCGATCAGATCCTCGAGCCGGCCCGGGGTGGCGACGACGATGTCGGCCCGTTGGGCGGCCTTGACCTGCGGGCCGAAGCCGACGCCGCCGTAGACGGCGGCGACGCTGAGGCCGCGCGAGCGGGCGATCGAGTCGAGCTCGTCGACGATCTGGCCGGCGAGCTCGCGTGTCGGCGCCAGGACCAGGGCGGAGAGGCCTTTGCTGCCGGGCTCGATCCGGTCGACCAGCGGGATGCCGAAGGCGAGCGTCTTGCCCGATCCGGTCGGCGACTGGACCAGCAGGTCGTGGCCGGCGAGCGCGTCGCGGATGACCATCTGCTGGACGGGGAAGGGTTGGGTGATGTCGCGCTTGGCAAGCGCGCGCACGACATCTTCTGAGATGCCGAGATCGGCAAATGACACGTTTAGTGACTCCTTTTGAGTGATTCAGGGGAGATCCAGCGACCCCTAAATGCAAATCAACGCAAGGAGGGAACGGAACCTCTCGGGTGGCGGAAGCGCCAAACCCGACCCGTCAACCGTAGCAGTCGCGGTAGATTCCCCTGGTGCGCGGCCGATTTCGGCGTACACTCGACCCAGCCGGGTCGGGTGCCGGTGAGCGAACGGAAGGAGCGGTATGCACGACTACGTGATCGTCGGCGCGGGCTCTGCCGGCTGCGTTCTCGCGGCGCGGCTCTCGGAGGACCCCGAGACAAGCGTCCTGCTGCTCGAGGCCGGCCCGCCGGACGCGAACCAGAACATCCATGTGCCGCTCGGCTACCTCTCCCTGGCCCGCACCGAGGTCGACTGGGACTACAGCTCCGCCCCCGAGCCGAACTGCAATGGCCGCCGCGTCTCGCTGCCGCGCGGCAAGGTCCTCGGCGGCTCCTCCTCGATCAACGCGATGGTCTACATCCGCGGCAACCGCCGCGACTACGACGACTGGGGGGTCCCCGGCTGGTCCTGGGACGACCTCTTCCCTTACTTCCTCAAAGCCGAGGACAACGAGCGCGGCGCCTCGGAGTGGCACGCGGTCGGCGGTCCGCTGCCGGTCTCCGACCAGCGCTCGGGCAACAAGATCTCAGCCGCCTTCGTCGAGGCCGGGGTCGAGGCGGGGCTGGCCCGCAACGAGGATTTCAACGGCGAGGCGCAGGACGGCGTCGGCATGTACCAGGTGACCCAGCGGGGCGGGATGCGGGCGAGCGCCGCCGTCTCCTACCTGCACCCGGCGAGCGAGCGGCCGAACTTGACCGTGATGCCCTACATGCACGTCAACCGGGTGCTGTTCGAGGGCGACCGCGCGGTCGGCGTCGAGGCGAGCCACCTCGGCCAGGCGCAGGAGCTGCGCGCCGAGCGCGAGACGATCCTCTGCGGCGGCGCCTACAACTCGCCGCAGCTGCTGATGCTCTCAGGCATCGGCCCGGCCGAGCACCTGGCGATGCGCGAAGTCGAGCTGCTGCTCGACCAGCCGGCGGTGGGGGAGAACCTCGGCGACCACCCCTCCACCTACGCCGTCTTCACGACGCCTGAGCCGGAGAGCCTGCTGGCGGCCCTGGAGCCGGCGGCGATGGCCGAGTTCGAAGCGTCCCAGACCGGCCCCTTCGCATCCAACCTGGCCGAGTCGGGCGGCTTCGCCAGGGTCGGCGCCGGCGCCGAGGCGCCCGACGTGCAGTTCCACGTCGCTCCGATCCACATCGTCGAAGAGGGCATGGGGGACCCGCAGGCCCACGGGGTCTGGGTCTCGCCCTGCCTGCTCACGGCGGAGAGCCGCGGCTCGGTGCGGCTCGCCTCCAAAGACCCGACCGCAAAGCCGATCGTCCGCAACGCCTTCTACGCGGCCGAGGCCGACATGGCGCGGATGATCGACGCGGTGCGGCTCGCCGAGGAGATCTGCGCCCAGCCCTCCTTCCGGCCCTACGCGGCCGAGCCCTTCACGGGTCCCGCCGACGACTCCGAGGAGACCCTGCGCGCCCACATCGCCCAGACCACCTACGAGGTCTACCACCCGGTCGGCACCTGCGCGATCGGCTCGGTGGTCGATTCCGAGCTGCGGGTCGAGGGACTGGAGGGCCTGCGCGTCGTCGACGCCTCGGTGATGCCGACCGTGCCGCGCGGCAACACCAACGCGCCGACGATCGCAATCGCCGAGCGCGCCGCCGACCTGATCCGCCACGGCAAGGCGGTCGCGGCCGGAGCGGGTGCGATGGAAGCTGCGTAGCTGGTCGGTTCTCGGTGGGTGTGGGGGGAGAAGCCTGGCCGCCCTGCGGTCGAATTGACACCCCAAGCGCGAAGCGCTTTGGGTGAACGAGGAGCGCGGCTTCGCCGCGCAAAAGTCGGATTGCATTTCCGCCGCTTCGCGACATTCGACCGCAGGGCGGCCAGGCTCCTTTCCACACGCCCCGACAAGACGAAAGCTTCGGAAGCTGCAGCGAGCCTTTCGAAGCTGAAAAAGCTCCAAGCTTTAGGAAGCGTCTCGGGCGACGAACTTTGAAGATCGGTGAGCTTCGAGAGGACGGCGGGCGCGCCTCTGGGGGAATGTCGCCGAAGGCGGCGGAAATGCAATCCCGGCATCTGCGCGGGCTACGCCCGCGCTCTTCATTCGTCGCTAAGCGAGCGAAAGCTCGCGCGCGACATAAATTCCCCCAGAGGCGCGCCCGCCGTCCCTGCCTTTCCCGCCCGAGAAACAAACCCAACCAAGCTGGCCTCCTACACTTGACCGATGCCCGCCGAGCCAGAGGCAGACTCCACCTTCACCCTTTACCGGCGCGGGATCGAGTTGCTCGAGGAGGAGGACTTCGAGGAGGCGGCGGCGCCGCTGGAGGAGGCGGCGCGGCGGGCGCCCGAGAAGGCCTCGGTGCGCGAGGCGCTTGGTCGCGCCTACTTCCGCTCCGGCCGTTTCGCCGCGGCCGCGGTCGAGTTCAAGGCGGTGGTCGAGCGTCACCAGGTCAACGACTACGCCCACTTCTGCCTCGGCCGGGCGTTGGCCAAGACGGGGGAGACCGAGCGCGCCCGCCATCACCTGGCGCTCGCCTCGAACCTGCGCCCCGACCGCCGCGACTACAGCTTCTACCGCGCCATGCTCGGCGCGTAGCGCCCTCAGCCGCTTTCGGCGCTGGGCTCCGCCGCCGGCGAGACCGCGGGGGGGCCGATCTCGCGGCCCTCCTGCTCCTTGCGCCGACGCACGGGGAGGACGGCGACGATCGTCGTGCCTTCGCCGGGTGAGCTCCGCAGCTCCAGCGTGCCCCCGGCCAGGGTGACGCGTTCGCGCATCCCGACCAAGCCGAAGCCGTCCGCGCGCTCGCCCGGATCGAAGCCCCGCCCCTGGTCCGAGACCCGCAGGCGAAGTTTCTCGCCGCTCTCGACCGCCTCGACCTTGGCCCTGTCGGTCTCACCGTGGCGGGCGGCGTTGTTGAGCGCCTCCTGGACCAGCCGGTAGGCAGCGTCCTCGATCTCGGGGACCAGCCGGTATCTGGTGCGATCCGAGTGGAAGCTTAGGTCGAGATCAAGGTCGACCTCGAGCGCGCCGCTTGCGGTCATCCGTTCGCTCAGCGCTTCCAGCGCGGCGCCGAGCCCGAGCTCGTCGAGCGTCGGCGGGCGCAGGTCGGCGATCAGGCGGCGCATCTCGGCGATCGCGCCGTCGACCTGCTCGATCCCCTGGGTGAGCAGCCTCCCGGCCTCGCCGGGGTCGCTGCGCCGCGCGGTCGAGAGCAGCACCCGCAGGCCGGCGAGGCTCTGCAGCGATTCGTCGTGCAGCTCGCGCGCCCAGCGGCCGCGCTCCCGCTCGGTAGCGGCGATGCTGTCGCGGGTGCGTTCTTCGGCGACCGATTGCGCGGTCGCCACCGCGATCGCGGCGCTGGCGGCGAAGGAGACGAGCACCTGTTCGTCCTCGTTGCTGAAGCCCAGGTCCCTGCCCAGCGGGTCGAGCGCGACGAGGACGCCGAGGGCCTGGCTGCGGAAGACGAGTGGGACGAGCAGCGAGGTGACGCCGGCCTCCGGACGGCTGGGGCGCGCCATCAGGCTCGGGTCGAGGTCGTGGATCCGGCGCGGCGATCGCGCTTCCAGCACCTGGCCGGGGATAGAGCCGTCGATCGGGACCCGCATCTCCGCCATGCCGCCTTCGCGCTCGCCGGCGAGCGAAGCGGAGACGAGCTCTTCGCGGTCGCGGAGCAGGATCAGCAGCGAGCGAGCTTCGATCAGGGCGCGGCCGCGCTTGACGACGATCTCGAGGATCCGCTCGAGGTCGGTCTCGCCGCCGACGGCGCGGGAGATCTCGGTCGTTGCTTCGAGCCGGTGCACGGCGCGCTCCATTTCGTCGCGGCGGCTCTTGACCCTGCGGTACAGGCGGGCGTTCTCGACCGCGATCGCGGCCCACTCGGCGAGGATCACCGCCGACTGCTCGTCGGCGTCGTCGAACTCGCCGCCCTCCTTCTCGGTCAGGTAGAGGTTGCCCCAGGCGTGGCCGCGGATCACCACCGGCACGCCGAGGAAGCTCGACATCGGCGGGTGCCCGGGGGGGAAGCCGTAGGAGCGCGGGTGGGCGCCGACGTCGCCGAGCCGCAGCGGCCGCGGCCGCTCGATCAGCAGGCCGAGGACGCCACGACCGCGCGGCAGGTTGCCGATCGCCAGCCGCTCCGCTTCGTCGATGCCGTGGGTGATGAAGCGCTCCAGCTCATGACGATCTTCGTCGAGGACGCCGAGCGCCGCGTAGCGCGCCCCGGTCAGCTGGCTGGCGACTTCGAGCACCTTGCGGAAGATCACCTCGGGATCGAGCTCGGCCATCAGGCTGCGACCGACGTCGATCAGCTCCCGCAGGCGCGGCTCGTCGAGTGCGCCGCTGTCGTATCCCTGTGCCAACCTTGCCCACCTCCGAGCTTCAGGCACGTCAATGGTACCGGTCGAGTCACTTTATGCTCAAAGCGAGTTGATCGGATATCTCGGGGAAGCTCGCCGGTCAGCGGGAAAACACCGATGGCGCCAGCGTCGATCGCCGGTTAGATGAGGGAGTGAACTCGACTCACGGGCCTCCCGGCGCAGCTAATCTCGTTGCCGTGACGGCTGACGGGGCCCCGGACCGCGCGGAGGGGACCGCGACGACGATCGTCCTCGCCGACGACCACACGGTGATGCGCAACGCCCTGCGCATGCTGCTCGACGCCGAGCCGGGCTTCGAGGTCGTCGCCGAGGCCGGCGACGCCGACGACGCGCTGCGCTACGTCCGCGGCCACAAGCCGACCGTGCTGATCCTCGACCTCAACATGCCCGGGCGCTCCAGCCTCGAGGCGGTGCCCGACATCCGCCAGGCCTCGCCGGAGACGGAGATCGTCGTGCTGACGATGCAGAACGAGCCCGCCTTCGCCCGCCGGGCGCTGCAGGCGGGGGTGCGCGGCTACGTCCTCAAGGAGGCTGCCGACGCCGAGCTGGTCCAGGCGGTGCGCAGCGCCGCCGCCGGCGATACCTACTTGCAGCCGGCGCTGGGCGCGCGGCTCGCGGCCGGGGCCGACGCGCGGCAGGCCGACGAGCTGAGCGAGCGCGAGCGCGACGTGCTGCGCCTGATCGCCCTCGGCCACACCAACGCCGAGGTGGCGGAGCAGCTCTTCATCAGCATCCGCACGGTGGAGAGCCACCGCGCCCACATCCAGCAGAAGCTGGGCCTCTCCAGCCGCGCCGAGCTGGTCCGCTACGCGCTCGAGCGCGGCCTGGTCGGAACCTGAGTGGCGGTTTACCTGAGGAGCGGGATCACGCAGCGGTATTTGCGGGCATTGGTGGAGGCGGTGAAATTGACATTTCCGCCTGCCGAAACGGTCACGACGGCAAAGATGTCTTTTTCAGCCATATTCGTGATGTCGCTCGACCACTCATCGCCCGCCGCCAGCGTCACCCCCGGCTGCTGCGAGAAGGCCGCGAGCTGCAGCGCCTCGGGCAGCTCGCCGCCCTGGACGGCGCAGGCGCTGGCCGCGGCTGCGGCGCCGACCGCCGTTTCGCCGTGCGAGCTCTGCCAGCAGGCGCCGGCGAATTCCTCCGTGCCGGGCAGGCAGCCGGCTTCGTAGCCGTTGACTTTCTGGGCGGTGATCGCGTTGACCGCGTTGAGCGCGGTCTGCGCGTCGACGGCGCTCTGGGCCGTGTCGGCGCTGAGCGCGTGGGCGGCCTCCGGGACCTGGCCGAGGCTGAGCTCGTTGATTTCGGCGCCGGTGATCTGACCGCTCTTCTGATCGGCGCCGGCGTTGCCGAGGACGCCCGGCTTGAGCCGGTTGGCGGCGATCGAGCGCAGCTTCAAGCGGTTGCCGGGCAGCGACTTCACCTTCACCGCCCTGCCGTCGACCTTGTCCAGCTTGGCTGCGTAGACGGTGCCGCCCAGCGCGACGAACAGCGCTAAGGCCGAAACCGCCAAAGCCGGCGAAGGCCACCGCATCCCCTGTCTCATCGTCTCCCCTTTGACTCGGCAGTTTGCGGCGGCGAGCCTAGCCGCGGTCGGGTGAAGGGCAAAGACCGCTGGACGAAAGTTCAGCGGTCAGCGGGTAGACTCGCTCGCGTAAATACGGTCGGTGGTCAAGGGAAGTCCGGTGAGAAGCCGGCGCGGTCCCGCCACTGTGACCGGGTCAAGGAAGTCGCAGGCGCCTTGGCGCCAGCCACTGGGGAGGACACAGATTCCCCGGGAAGGTGCGGCCGACCACCCCGGAAGCCAGGAGACCTGTCCCCGGCCAGCCATGACAACCCTCGAGGAAAGGGTGGCTTAAATGCCAAGACTCGTTCCGTTCCGGCCAGCCGCCGTGTGCGCGCTGGCCCTTCTGATTGTGCTCTCGATCGCTGCGCTTGCCGTGGCAAAGGGAACCCGCGTCGAGCTGCGGGTGGTGGGCAGCGGCGGCAAGGCGCTGACCGAACAGACGCTCGGCGCCAGGACGACGTCGATCAAGACCAGCCCCAAGGCGACCTGCCTCGGCGGCGGCACCGGCGGCAGCGGCAAGTCGGTGAAGATCCCGGGGCCGACCGCGCTCGGGGTGCTGGCGCAGGCGTCGAAGCTGACGCCGTCGCTGCGCCCGCTGCTGACCACGGACCACTTCCTCTCCGAATTCGGCCTCGGGCTGTGCGGGATCGGGAAGTCCCAGACGACCAAGAAGCTCTCCTGGTACCTCAAGGTCGACCACAAGAATCCAAACAAGGGCGGCGAACTGGTCAAGCTGCACGCCGGGGACGAAGTGCTCTGGGCCCTGGAGCCGTATCCCTACCCCGACGAGCTGGGGTTGAGCGCGCCGCATAGTGCGGAAGCCGGCAGGCCGTTCACGGTGAGCGTTTTCTCCTATGACGAAAAAGGGAAAAAGACCCCGGCCGTCGGCGCTTCGGTGACCGGCGCCGGCGCTCCCACGGGGACCGACGGCACCACCACGGTGACGCTCTCGGCGCCGACTGCGCTGATCGCCACCGACGGCAAGGATATCCCCTCCAACCAGGTCGCGGTCTGCCTCAACGGGGCCTGCTCCGGGGGCTGATCCGATGAGGGGCCCCGGCACGGCGGCCGCGATCGCGCTCTTTGCGGCGCTCGCGGCCGCCGGCTGCGGCCTCGGCCCCGGTGGGGAAGTAGGCGGCGTCGAGCTGACGGTGACGCGGGACTACGGGACCGTGCCCGTGCTTCACCGCCAGGTCGGCGACGTCACCGAATCCGACACCGTGATGCGGGTGCTGGAAGGCAACGCCAAGATCACGACCCGCTACGGCGACGGCTTCGTGCAGTCGATCGAAGGCCTGGAAGCGGAAGAGAGCGTCGAAGGCTCGCTCGATTGGTTCTTCTACGTCGACGGGGTCGAGTCGACCGTCGGCGCGGCCGACTACCCGCTCGGCGGCGGCGAGGCGATCTGGTGGGACTACCGCAACTGGAGCGCGGCGATGCAGGCGCCGGCTGTGGTCGGCTCCTGGCCGCAGCCCTTCCTCGACGGCTACGAAGGCCGACAACGGCCGGTAGCGGTCGAATGCCTCGGTGGCGCCGGCGCCTGCGGCGTCGTGCGCGAACGGCTCGAAGGCGTCGACGTGACGATCGCCTCCGGCTCGCCCGACGGGGCGATCCGGGTGCTGGTCGGCCCCTGGGCGCGGCTGCGCAATGACCCGGCGGCGGCGCAGATCGAAGCCGGCCCGCAGGCCAGCGGCGTCTTCGCCGGCTTCCGGGCGGCGCGCGGTGGGTACGCGCTGCAGGGGCTTGGCGAAGACGGCAAGCCGGCGCGGGCTTTTGGCGCCGGCGCCGGCCTGGTCGCCGCCACCCGTCGCTACGAAGCGCCGCCGGTCTGGGTGGTCACCGGGACCAGTGCGGTTGGGGTCGGGGAAGCCGCCCGTCTGCTCGACGCGGCCGACCTGCGCGACCGCTACGCGGTCGCGGTGGAAGGGGGGAAGGAGGCGCCGCTGCCGTTGCGATGAGATCGCCCTTCGCCTACACGCCGAGGCCGGGCCCGCTGCAGGCGGCCTCGCCGGCGGCTGCCGTCACGTACCTCGGCGCGCTCGTCGCGGTCGCCTTCCTCTACTCGAGCCCGGTCGTGCTCGCGGCGACGGGCGCGGGGTTGATCCTCGCCGGTCGCCTTGCCGGCGCCCGCAAGGCCGTCCGGGCGGCGTTTTGGATGGGGTTGACCCTGGCCCTGCTGATCGTCGTCGTCAACGCTCTGGTCGTCAGCCGCGGCGAGACGGTCTTGGCGCGGCTCGGCGAGTGGCCGCTGCTCGGCCAGGTCGACGTGACCCTGGAGGCGATCGCCGAAGGCGCCGTGCTCGGTCTGCGCGCCGCGACGGTGATGGTCGCCTTCGCCGTCTACTCCGCCTGCGTCGATCCCGACCGCGTGCTGCGCGCGCTGCGTCCGCTGGCGGGACGCTCGGCGCTGACCGCGACGCTGGTCTCCCGCCTCGTCCCGGTCGCCGCAGCCGACGCCGCCCGCCTCCGCGACGCCGCCCAGCTCCGCGGCCCCGGAGCGGCGCCTGTCGGCAAGGCGCCGCTGGCCCGCCGGCTGCTCGCCGGCTCGCTGGACCGCGCCGTCGACGTGGCGGCAACGCTCGAGCTGCGCGGCTACTCGCTGGATCCCCCCCTGGATGCCCCCCGAACCAAGTACCGGCGCGGCCGTTCCCGCTATGACCGCCGCTTCTACGCAACCGGCGCCACCGTCCTGATCGCCTCAATCGCCGCCAAGCTGACCGCCGCCGGCGCCTTCCACGCATACCCGACTATCGAGCTGGGAGTCGGTCCCACGACCCTTGCCCTGTCGGCCCTGCTCGTCCTCAGCGGTCTGGCTCCGCTTCGACGGGCCCGCCGCCCAAGCGCGCTCCGTTCGGCGCCAAATAGGCCCCCAACGGTGCAAGCCCGAGGGGTCTCTCGTGCCTGACTTGGCAATCCCAACCAGCGGGGACCCGGCCCTCGCAATGGAGGCCCTCACCTACAGCTACCCCCACGCCCCGGAACCCGCCCTGCGCGAGATCTCCCTCCGCCTGGCCCCGGGAGAGTTCGCCCTCCTCGCCGGCCGCTCCGCCTGTGGCAAGTCGACCCTCCTGCGAGCCGCCTGCGGCCTGATCCCGCACTTCCACGGCGGCGAGATCGGCGGCCAAGTCGAGGTCGCGGGCATGGACGCCGTCGCATCGGGCCCCGGTGAGCTGGCGGCGGCGGTCGGCTACGTGGCCCAAGACCCCGAGACCCAGGTGGTCTCGACGACGGTCGCAGCCGAGATAGAGCTGCCCCTGGAGCTGCGCGGGGACTCGCCGACATCCCGCGCACGGGCTGTGGAGGAGGTGGCTCTAGCTCTCGCCATTCCCCATCTGCTCGATCGAGCGGTGGACACCCTCTCGGGGGGAGAGCTTCAGCGCGTAGCTCTGGCCGCGGCCCTCGTGACCCGCCCGAAGCTGGTCCTCCTCGACGAGCCCACCTCCCAGCTCGACCCGGTAGCCGGCGACGAGTTGATCTGGCTGCTCCGGCGCCTCAACGAGGAGTGGGGCGTGAGCATCTTGCTCGCGGAGCACAGACTCGAGCGCTGCTTGGCCGCCGCCGACCGCGTCATAGCCATGGCCACGGGCTCGATCGCCTTCGACGGCCCCCCCCGTGACTTCCTCGCCTGGGCGCAAGGAGCCGACCAAGCTTTGGAGACTCCCGCCGCGCGCCTATTCTCTCTGTGCGACATCGAGCCCTTGCCCGTAGGAGTCCGTGACGCGCGGAAGATCCTCAATTCGACCAAGCGCGGGAGGGAGGGGAGGCGCACCCCCTCCTCTCTCAACTTTTCCGGTGAGTCGGAGTCGAGCTCTCCCAGGCCGGCCGACGAAAAAGTACAAGCCGTTCGGAGGGGGTCCGCCTCCCCTCCGACCGCAGTGGTCGGTGTGCGGGATCTCTGGGTGGAGCTGGACAACGGCGACGCCATGCACGACGTTCTCCGAGGGGTCGATCTGAGGGTCGAGCGTGGAGAGCGAGTAGCTCTGATGGGGCGCAACGGGGCCGGCAAGAGCACCCTGCTGAGGACCGTCGCTGGACTGATCGAGCCGGTCAGAGGCAGGGCCGTAGCGGCGGGCGGCATAGCGCTTCTGACCCAGAACCCAGGTGACTATCTGGTCCGGGAGCGAGTTGGCGATGAGCTTCCGGGAGATATGGGGCTTGCGGCGCTCCGAGTGGTCGGGATGGAGCATGCCGTCGACGCCGACCCCCGCGACCTCTCCGGCGGCGAGCGGCAGCGCCTGGCGCTCGCGATAGCGTTGGCAGGTCAGATGGAGGGGGACGAGCTTCCCGGCCTCGTTGCCCTCGACGAGCCGACCCGCGGCATGGACCGAGCCCGCAAGGGCGACCTCGTCGACCTGATCGGCGATCTCTCCGGCCGCGGCGCCGGCCTGCTCGTCGCCACCCACGACGTCGAGTTCGCCGCCGGCTTCGCCGAGCGCGTGGTCCTGCTCGGCGACGGCGTCGTGATCGCCGACGGCCCCGCGGCCGAGGTCCTCTCCGGCGGCTGGTACTTCGCCACCGAGGTAGCAAGAGTCCTCGACCTACCGGGAGCAATCACCCCCGAGCGGGGTGCCAAGGCCCTCCTAAAACCCGGTGAGTTCGCACTTACTCGCCCTATGGGCGAAAAAAGGCGAAGTCAGCGCGGGGAGGGTGGCTGATGTCCTGGCAGTTGGCTTCGTTTCTCATTCTTGGCGGCGTCCTGCTTGGCGGCTTTGCTTGGTATGAGCGCTCGCGGCCGCCCTCGCAGGTCGTGGCGCTCGTCGCCGCCCTCGCGGCGCTGGCGATTGCCGGGCGCATCGCCTTTGCCGCCTTCCCCAACGTCAAGCCGACCACCGACATCGTCGTCTTCGCCGGCTATGCGTTGGGGCCGGCGCCGGGCTTCGCGGTCGGCGCCTTCGCCGGCCTGGTCTCCAACTTCTGGTTCGGCCAGGGGCCGTGGACGCCGTGGCAGATGGTGGGGTGGGGGCTGTGCGGGGTGCTGGGGGCGGCGCTCGCGCTCGGTGCCCGCAACGCGAGCCGCCTCACCCTCGCCGCGGCTTGCGGCTTCGCCGGAATCGCCTACGGTGTGTTGCAGAACTTCTCGCTGATGGCGATCTACGGTGGAGATCTCTCAATGCGGCACTTTCTCGTCCTCGAGGCGCGCGCGGTTCCCTTCGACGCCGCCCACGCGATCGGCAACGTCGCCTTCGCCCTGCTCGCCGGGCCGGCGATGGTGCGGATGCTCGTCCGCTTCCGCGAGCGCTTCGAATGGCGCACCCCGGCGGTGGCGACGGCGGTGCTGCTCGCGCTGCTGCTGCCCGCCGTCGTTCCCGGCCCGGCCCGGGCCGCCGCAGGCGCCGAGCGCGCCGCGAGCTGGCTCGAATCGGCGCAGAACTCCGACGGCGGCTTCGGCGCCTCCGCCGGCGATCCCTCCGGCGCCGCGGTCACCGGCTGGGTGATGATGGGGCTGGAGGCCGCCGGGCGCAATCCGCTCGACGTCGAGCGCCTCGGCAAGACCCCGGTCGACTTCCTGCGCTCGAGCATCGGCGAACTGACCAGCAGCGGGGACCTTGCCCGCACGATCGTCGCCCTGCAGGGAGCCGGCCTCGATCCACGTTCCTTCGCCGGCCGGGACCTGGTCGAAGAACTGCTCAAGCACCGCGCCGAAAACGGCTCCTTCGCGGGCTGGCCGGGGACCACCTCGTACAGCCTGATCGCGCTGCGAACCGCGGGAGTCGGCGGCCTCGACAAGACGGCGTCCTGGCTCGTCGCCGTCGAGAACGGCGACGGCGGCTGGGGCGACGTCCCGGGGGAGCCGAGCAACGCCGACGTGACCGCAGCTGTGATCCAGGCGATTCCGGGCACAAAGGCCGCCAAGGCCGGCCTCTCCTACCTGGGCAAGCATCAGCGCCCGGACGGCGGCTTCACGGGCGGCTCGGGCGGGGTCAACTCGCAGTCGACCGGCTGGGCGGTTCAGGCGATGATCGCCGCTGGCACGGATCCGGCGACGATCGCGTCGGGAGGCAACAGCGGCCCCGACTACCTCGGCGCGCAGCAGGCCGGCGACGGCCACTACCGCTACTCGGCCTCGAGCGACCAGACGCCGGTCTGGGTGACCGGAGAGGCGCTGGTCGCGGCGGCCGGAGAGGCGCTGCCGATCTCGCCGCCGCCGCGGGAAAAGCAGGTGACGACCGTCGCTCCCCCGACCGCCGTGCCGGCCGCGCCCGGCGTGGGCGAAGGCTCTGCGGCGCCTGCCGAAACGCCGCCGGAACCCCGGGGCGGCACGGGCAGCAGCACCGGCGCCTCGCCCGGCGCGACGCCGTTCCCCCCGGCGGCGACCGGTGGCGTGTCGCCGGCGCCGGGCGCCGGCGGGAGCGGCGGGTCTCCGGGAAGCGAAGCCGGCATCGCCCCCGTCGCAGCGGCTGTGCCCCCGTCGCAGCCGGTAGCCGCCACCGGAAAGGCCCCCTCGCCTGGGATCCCGATCGCGATCGGCCTGGCCTGCGCCGCCCTTGCGATCGGCATCCCCTGGTTGCTCGGTCGTCGCTACGCCTGGTAGCCGCGCCGCCGCGGATCGGCCTGAAAGCGGTCTATATCTCTGCTTTCAGGCCCATCGGCCCGGGGTGGAAGGGGGTGGCGGCTATGTTGCAGCGGTGGATGTCGAGACCGCGATACGGACGCGCCGCACGCACAAGGCGTTCGGGTCGGAGCCCCTGCAGCGCGAGGAGCTGTTGGAGCTGCTCGAGCTCGCCCGCTGGGCGCCCAACCACCACCTGACCGCTCCCTGGCGCTTTCGGGTCGTCGGCCCGCGGGCGCTGGAGCGGCTGAAGGCGGCCGCGGGCACCGAGGGGGCGGCGAAGCTCGACCGCGCGCCGACGATGGTCGTCGTCTCGTGTGCGCTCGGCGCCGACCCGATCCAAAACGAGGAGGACCTGCACGCCACCGCCGTCGCCTCCTACATCGTCCTGCTCAGCGCCCACGCTCGCGGCCTCGCCGGCTACTGGCGCACCCCCGGCCTGCTGCGCTCGGCCGAGGGTCGCGCCGCCGTCGGCCTTCCGGACGGCGAGCGCTTCGTCGGCCTCCTGCACCTCGGGCCACCGCGCCAGGAGAAGGACCCGCCCGAGCGCCCGCCGGTCGAGCAGGCGACGGACTTCCTCGACTGATGCTCTCGCGCGCCACAGCCATCGAGGAGATCGCCGGCCGGCGCTTCGAGGTGGTCGTGATCGGCGGCGGCATCACCGGCGCCGGGGTCGCGCTCGACGCTGCCTCGCGCGGCTACTCGGTGGCGCTGCTGGAGCGCGGCGACTACGCGATCGGCACCTCCAGCCGCTCCTCGAAGATGGTCCACGGCGGGCTGCGCTACCTGCAGAACCTCGACCTCGGCTTGGTCCGCGAGGCGCTGCTGGAGCGCCAGCTGATGGTCCAGCTCGCCCCCCACCTGGTCTACCCGACGCCCTTTCTCGTCCCCGCCCTGGGCGAGGAGCGCCGCCCGCGCGGGCTCGGCATCGGCCTCAACATGTACGACGTGATGGCGACGACCCGGGTCGGCCGCAGCCGTCGCGAGATGCGCTCCTCCAAGCAGGCCGACGAGGCCTACTACTGGTCGCCCGACCGCCACCGCACGATCGACCGCGACGAGGTGCTGGAGCTGATGCCGTCGCTGGGATCGCGCGATCCCAAGAACGCCTACCTCTTCTACGACTGCCAGACCGACGACGTCCGCCTCACGCTGACGATCCTTGGCGAGGCGGAGCGCTTCGGCGCCGTGACGCTGAACGGCGCCGAGGTGACCGAGGTGCTGAACCGCGCCGGCCGCGCCGGCGGCGTCGCCTTCGTCGAGGCCGACTCGGGCGAGCGGCTCGAGGTCGAGGCCGAGAACGTGATCAACGCCACCGGCGTCTTCGCCGACCGGATCCGCCCCGAGGAGACGGTCGAGGAGGAGGACGCGCCGCGGATCTCGCCCAGCCGCGGCACCCATGTGCTGGTCGACCGCGCCGATCTCTCCACCGGCAACGCCGCCTGCATCGTCCCGGCTGGCGAGAGCCGCCAGATCTTCGCCCTGCCCTGGTACGGGCGGACCCTGATCGGCACCACCGACAACGACTTCGAGGGAGACATCGAGCACCCGCAGCCCGGCGACGACGACGTCGCCTACCTGCTCGACGCGGTCAACGAGTTCTTCGGCGCATCGCTCGGAGAGTCCGATCTGGTCGGCGCCTACGCGGGGGTGCGGCCGCTGATCGCCACCGGCGACCCGAAGAAGTCGGTCGACATCTCGCGCAAGGCGGAGCTGTACGAGACATCCTCGGGGATGCTGACGATCACCGGCGGCAAGCTGACCACCTGGCGGCGGATGGCGAAGCAGACCGTCGACCGGCTGGTCGAGCGCGAGGGTCGCGAGGCGCCCTGCCATACGGCGGAGATCCCGCTTGGCATGGAGGCGCGGCCGGAGGACCTGGAGGCGCCCGCAGGCGTGGGGGAGGAGGCGCTGGCCCAGCTCGCCTTCCGCTACGGGCACGCGGCGCGCAACGTCCTCGCCCTGGCCCGCGAGGATCCGAAGCTGGCGGCGCCGATCGTGCCCGGCCGTCCCGATGTGCTCGCCGAGGCGGTGATCGCCGTCCGCCACGAGCAGGCGCGCAGCGTCGCCGACGTCCTCCTGCGCCGCACCCGTCTCGGCCTGCTCGCCGCCCCTCAGCTGCGCGAGCCCGGCCCGGCGCGGGCGGTGGCGGCGGCGATGGGCGCCGAGCTGGGCTGGAACCGCCGCCAGGTCAAGCGCGAGGCCGAGGCGTGGCCCGCGGCGGCCGCGGAGGCGGGCATCGACCCCGCCGGCTCACTCATCTAGTCGCTGCAATAACCTGCCGCCTGTGAACGCGCAAATCGACACGGTGATCTCCGGGTGTTCGAATCCGGGGCGATTTGCGCGTGAACGACTGGAGATCCAATGACCAAGACCGAGCTGGAATCCAAGCACCTCGCCGAGCTGCACTCGCTGGCCGCCGACGCTGATGTGCCGGGCTATCGCATGCTGCGCCGCGAGGAGCTGATCGAGAAGCTGAGCGACGGCAAGCCGGCGCAGGGCGAGCGGCAGCCGCGGGGCGAGGGACGACCGAAACGCGATCGTCCGCCGCGCCGACGCCGCGAGCGCCCCGCCGGGGAGCGCCCTTCGCGGGAGCGTCCCGCGAAAGACTCCGCGCCCACGCCTGCCCCCCCCGAGCCGGTTGCACTCGAGCCGACCTCGCCGTCCGAGCCGGAGCCCGCCGCCGCTGCAGCTGCCGCGCCGGCGGCTGAGCCGTCGCGACCGCGTCGCCGTCGCCGTCGCTTCGGCCGCAAGAGCAAGGGCCTGCGCGTCCACGACCTGCTGATGCCGCCACCCGGGCGTCAAGCGCTCGTCTATGGAGAGAGCCGCGCCGTCTGCACGGCGCTGCTGCGTGAGGTGGCCGGGGAGCTCGCCGGCGCCTCCGACGGTCCTGACCCGATCGCGCTGCTGATCGACCCCAGCCCCGAGGAGCTGGCCGACTGGAAGCGCGAGGCGCCGCAGGCGGAGATCGTCGCCGCCGGACAGGCGCGCCATTCCACCGACGCCCTCGAGCAGGCCTCTCGGCGTGCGGAGGGAGGCGAACACGTGATCCTCCTGGTCGACTCGCTGAGCCGTCTCGAGGGGGCCTTCGGCGACGCCGACTCGGCCAAAAAGCTCTTCGACGCCGGCCTTGGCCTCACCCGCGGCAGCAACGGCTCGCTGACCGTCGTAGCGGCACTGGAGCTGCAGCAATAGCGCCGGGCTATCGCCGGTAGGCGATCCGGCGCCAGCTCGGCTCTTTGGAGAGCTCGATCAGCTCGGAGCTGCGGTCCGGCTGGATGTAGCCGAAGGTCTGGTTGCGCTCGTCGAAGACGATGTCGAGCTCGCCCTCCTTGACCCGCTGGTCGAGCCAAGCGCCGCGAAAGACGAGGCGGCGCAGCCAGTGGACGAGGCTGCGGTTGGCGGGCCCGACGAGGTCGTCCCAGTTCTCGTTGATGTGCTCGCCGAGGCGGGAGCTGGGCTCGGCGATCTCGCCGCTCACCGCGAGGTCGAGCAGGTCGTCGAGCTCCTCCTGGCTGAGACCCTGGCCGACGAAGCCGAGTTTGACCGCGGCCTGCTCGACGCGCTGGCCGAAGTCCTGCTCGTTGAAGGCAAAGCGCAGCTCGCCGTACTCGAGCACGTAGTCGGAGCCAGACTCGTAGTTCCCTCTTCGGGTCGTTTTCTTATCCATGAGTTGAAGCGCTCTGCTCTCGCCAGCCCAGCGGGAGCAGGTGCCGGATCATGCCGGTCATCGTAGTCCCATGCCCCTGCGCGGCCGGGCCTGAAACAGCGTTTGCACCCCTGAGCTTGCGCCAAGCTCAATCGCGATCCAGGCGGCGACCTTCCCCATCGAGATATCGAAGGAGGCTGCGGGGGAGAGATCTGCCGTGCCAAGCCTTGACCGCGCATGTCCGCACGCCTCCCGTCGCGCCTTCGCCACCTGCCCGTCGCCACGGTCCTCGGCTATGAGGTTCGAGTGGCCACCGGCGTCCGCGCCCGACTCCTCGGCCTTGCCTGCCTGGATCGGGATGAGGCGGGACAGGGTCTCTTCATCCCCCGCTGCTCCAGCGTCCACACCTTCGGCATGCGCTTCCCGCTCGACCTCTGCTTCCTCGACGAGGGCGGCGCCGTCCTCGTCGTCCGCCGCCATGTCGTGCCGCGCCGAGTCGCATCTTGCAGGGGCGCCGCGGCGGTTCTGGAGATTTCCGCCGAGCAGGGGGGAGAGTTTTTGTCGCTGTGCCCTTAGAGGGGGCAGATGCTTCCCCAGCGACGAGAGATTGCGAGCTTGGTTGTCTGCGAGGACGACACGCCGACCCTGGAGCTGCTCTGCGACCACCTGGCGGCTGACCGCTTCGGGGTGCTGCCGGCGCCGAGCGCTTCGGACGCGCTGCGGCTCTGCCGCTACAACCACCCGGACCTCCTTCTCCTCGACCTGACCCTTCCCGACGCCTCCGGGCTCGACGTGCTGCGCGAGATCCGCGACGCCGACGGGATCACCTCGCGCTTCGATCCCGGCCTTCCGGTGATCGTCCTCACCGGCCGCGGTGCCGACGCCGACCGCGTCCGCGGGCTCGACTCCGGCGCCGACGACTACGTGGTGAAGCCCTTCCATTACCAGGAGCTGCGAGCGCGAATCGGCGCGGTGTTGCGGCGCGGCCTGGGAGGCCGGGAAGGCCCGTGCCGGGTGGGCGAGATCGTCGTCGACCCGGCACGGCGCAAGGTCTGGGTGGGAGAGCGCGAGGTCCCGCTCTCCAACAAGGAGTTCGGTCTGCTGCGGGTGCTCGCCGGCGACCCCTCGCGGGTCTTCGCCAAGCGGGAGCTGCTGGAAGCGGTGTGGGGTTACCGCAGCCCGGCACGCACGCGCACGCTCGATTCCCACGCCAGCCGGCTGAGGCGCAAACTCGACCCCGAGCACGGGCGCTTCGTCGTCAACTGTTGGGGCTACGGCTACAGGTTGGTCGACGGATGATCGAGCCGACTCAGCTCATCGCCGGCTGGCCGCTCGCTCTCTCGATGGTCGCCACCGCCGCCACCCAGGGCCTGCGCGCCGGCAGGCGGCGCAGCGCCCTCAACGCGGCCCTGCACGAGCTGCGCCGGCCGTTGCAGGCGGTCGCCCTTGCCGCCGGGCCGCGGCTTGCCTCCTCGGGGGCCGGCGAAGACCCGATGGAGCTGGCTGCGGCGGCGCTGGAACGCCTGGACCGGGAGATCAACGGCGGTCCGGGGGCGCCTGCCTGGAGTGCCGTCGATGGCTATTCGCTGGTCGATTCGGCGGTGCGGCGCTGGCAGGCGCGAGCGAAGCTCTGCGACGGGTCGCTGGAGATGCGCTGGAACGCCGGCCGGGCGGCGGCCCTCAGCGGCGATCGCTTGGCGCTCGCCCAGGCGCTCGACAACCTGATCGTCAACGCGATCGAACACGGCGGGCCGACGATCGTCGTCGCCGCGCGCCTGCGCGAGAGGCGGCTGCGGATCGCCGTGGCCGACTCCGGCCGCGCCGCGCGGCCGCGCTCGAGGCGCAACAGCCCGGCCGAGGTGGTCGCGCGCATCTCCGGGCGCCACCGCCACGGGCATGGGCTCGGGGTCGTGCGACGGATCGTCGCCGCCCATGGCGGCCGCTTCGCGTTGCGCCGAGCCGAGGGCGGATCGCTCGCGGTGCTCGAGCTGCCGCTCGCCGAATCCGATGCCGGGCCGGCTGCATGAGCAGGCGGGCGCGTGCCGTCGCCTTCCTGCTGCTGGCCCTCGGTGCCGCGGCGCTGGCCGCCGGCATCGCCGACGATTACGGCTCGAGCGTCGCCCGGGGCTACGGGCCGCTGCGCTCGGTCGTGGTTGCAGGGCATGGCCTTAAGGCGGGGAAGCCGCTGCTGCCGGCGGAGCTCTCCGAAGCGCTGGAGCAGCGGCGCGTCCCGGCCCGCTTCGTCCCTCCCGGGGCGCTCGCGGCGCCAGAGGATGCGTTGGGGCTCGTTCCGGTTGCGGGCATCTCGGCCGGCTCCTATCTGCTCGCCGCGCAGCTACGTCCGCCGCGACGACCTCGGTCGAAGGGACTTTCGCTGGGCCCCCGGCGCCGTCCGGTCGAGATCTCGGTCAGCGGCGCCGAAGCTCTGCTCGCCGCCGGCGCGGCGCCACGGGGGACCGAGGTCGACGTCGTGGTGACGACCGAGCCGAGCGGGCCGGGCCCCGGGCGGACCTACGTAGCCGCTGCCGGCGTACCGCTTCTCGCTCTGGGGCCCGGGGCCGACGGTCCCGGCCCGGGCGGCGCCTCCTCCGCGACCCTGGGGCTGACCAGGAGCCAGGCGCTGCGGCTGATCGAGGCCGAAAGCTTCGCCCGCAAGCTGACCCTGCTGCCGGAGGGCTGACCGGTGGGGGCGCGAGAGCGACACGTCGAGGAGCTCGCCGGGTCCCTGCGGGCGCGGCTGATCGAGCGGCGCCGGGTCGAGGCGGCGGCCGGTCGTTCGCCGGTCACCGAGCTCGTCGAGGAGGTTCGCGATCTGGTCGCCGAGGATGCAGCGATCTTGGCCGCCCGGGACCGGGCGGCGGTCGAGGCGCGGATCGTGCGCGACACGATCGGCCTCGGCCCGCTCGAGGACCTGCTCGCCGATCCCACGGTCGAGGAGGTGATGGTCAACGGGCCCGGCAGCGTCTACGTCGAGCGCGCCGGCCAGGTCGAAGCCACCGACATTCGCTTCGGCGACGAGGACGAGCTGCGCAACGCGATCGAGCGCATCCTCGCGCCGCTGGGCCGGCGGATCGACGAGCTGAGCCCGATGGTCGACGCGCGCCTCGCCGATGGCTCGCGGGTCAACGTCGTGATCCCGCCGCTGGCGATCGACGGCCCGGCGCTCTCGATTCGCCGCTTCGGCGCCGAGCGCCCGAGCCCGCCCAAGCTGGTCGAGCTCGGCACGCTCTCCGCAGCCCAGTGCGAGCTGCTCGAGACCGCGGTGTCCGGCAGGAGCAGCGTTCTGATCAGCGGCGGCACCGGCTCGGGCAAGACGACGCTGCTCAACGCCCTGTCGAGCTTCATCGGCCCCGACGAGCGGGTGGTGACGATCGAGGACGCGGCCGAGCTGCGCCTGCAGCAGCCGCACGTCGTCCGCCTCGAGAGCCGGCCGGCCAGCGTCGAGGGCATGGGCGAGGTGAGCGTTCGCGACCTGCTGCGCAACGCGCTGCGGATGCGGCCCGACCGGATCGTGATCGGCGAGGTGCGCGGCGCCGAGGCGCTTGACCTGCTCACCGCCCTCAACACCGGCCACGACGGCGCTCTCTCGACCGTCCACGCCAACTCTCCCGTCGATGCGCTCGGCCGGCTCGAGACCCTGGCGCTGATGGCGGGCCTGGGACTGCCGCACGAGGCGATCGCCGAGCAGGTGCAGCGGGGAATCGACCTGGTCGTTCACCTCGAGCGACGCCGCGACGGCGCGCGCCGGGTCGTCGAGATCGCCGAGGTCATTCGGGTGGCCGGCGCGACCGCGGTGCGGGCGCTCGAGCCAGCAGCGCGATGAGTGGCGGGCCCGGGCTTCTGCTGAGCGTGGCCGGGGCGGTGGCTGGCGCTTTGGCCGCAGTAGCCGTCCGCGAGGCGATGCTGGCAACCCCAGCGCTGGCCCGCTGGGTGAGGCTGGCGCTCGAGCCGCTGGAACGGGCCGGTCGCGAGGGATACTCGCCGACGGTTCCCGAGCGCCGCCGCCTCGCCGCGCTGGGGACCGGTGCCGCCGTGCTCGCCGGCTGGTTCCTGGCCGGGGCGACCGTGGCGCTGCCGCTGGCCGTTGCCGGCCCGTCGCTGGCCGCCTGGACGATCAAGGCTCGCCGCAGGCGCTATCGCCGCGCGGTCGAGCGAGCGTTGCCCGACGTCGCCCTTGCGGTCGCCGACTCGCTCAGCGCCGGGCGCTCGTTGCGAGCCTCGCTGCCGGCTGCGGCGACGTCGCTCGACGGGCCGGCGGCCGGCGAGCTTGCCCGCCTCGGCGCCGAGCTCGATCTCGGCGCCCCGACTGCGGATGCGGTCGGGGCCTGGCAGCGCCGCATGCGCTCGCAGCGGGTCGACTCCTTCGTGACCGCCCTGCTGAGCCAGCGCCTCGCCGGCGGCAACCTCGCCGGCCTGCTGCGGCGCTTCGCGGAGGGCGCGGCGGAGCGCGATCGGGTCGCCGAAGACGCCAAGGCGGCGACCTCCCAGGCTCGCTTCACCGGGCTGCTTGTCGTCGCGATGCCCAGCGGCGGCGCCCTCTTCGCCGAGCTGATCCAGCCGGGCTTCCTGGCCAAGGTGCTGGGCGGCCCGGTCTCGGCCATCCTGCTGGTCTTCGCGGCGGCGCTCCAGCTTGCCGGCTTCGTCGCGATCCGCCGGCTCTCGCGGGTGGTCGAGTGAGCCCTGCGGGGGTGCTGGCCGGGCTCGGTGCTCTGCTTGCCTGTGCCGGCGCTCATCAGCTCCTCGCCATGCGCGGCTCGAGCCGCGAGCCGCGGATCGGCCTCGGCGACAGCGATCGCGCCGCGAGGGCGGCTCTGCGCCTCGGCCTTCCCGATCGCATCTCCCGCGCCGGCCTCGAGGCGCGCCTTCCGCTCGTCGCGGCCCTGCTGGCGAAGCTGGCCTGCGCCGCGACCGGCGGACTCGCGGCGCTCGCGGCCGCCCCCGCGGCGCCTGGGCGGATCGTCTTGCTCGTCGCGTTCGGCATGCCGGCGGCGGGGTTCTTCGCCCCCGACGCGCTGCTGGAGAGACGGGCGCGAATTCGCGCCCGCCGCCTTCGCGGCGCCCTCCCCGATGCCTTCGACCTGCTCGCCGTCGGCGCCGGCTCCGGTCGCAGCCCCGCCGCCGGGTTCGCCGAGCTGGCCCGAGCCGGTGGCGGCCCGCTGGCCGACGAGCTGCGGATGACCGTCGCCGAGCTCTCCTGCGGCCGCTCCCTTCCCGATGCGTTGAATGCCCTCCGCGCCCGCGTCCCCGGCAGTGAGGTCGCCTCCCTCTGCGCCGCGATCGAGCGCTCGCGCCGCTACGGCTCGCCCCTCGCCGATCAACTCCGTCGCAAGTCCAGCGCCCTGCGCCGCGACCAGCGTCGTGCCGTCGAGGAGCGCGCCGCTCGCGCTGCGCCGAAGATCCAGCTGGTCGTCGCCCTGGTCCTGGTGCCGTCAGTCCTGCTGATGATCGCCGCCGCCCTGATCGCCAACGCCGACGTCTTGCTCAGCGGCTTTTAGCTGAAATTGTCGGGTCGGCTACCCTCGACGTACCGATGGGCTGGCACGAGCTGCAGAGCGGCATGCGGGGCAGGGCTCGCCACGGCTTCGGCCTGGCGGCCCTCGCCGTGCTCTTGCTTGTGCCCGCTCACGCCGGCGCGATGGCACGGGCGAGCGTCGCCATCGCGCCGACGACCGGCTCGGCAGGCACGCGGGGAGGCGGCGCGATCGCCCGCTTCTGGACGCCGGCGCGGATGCGCAGGGCGCGACCCTTGGATGAAATCGGCCGTGGACGCGGCACGGGCCGGGCAACGTCTCAAGGCGAGGTCGCCAGCGCGAGCTTTGCCAGCGTTCCCGACGTGAGCCAGCCGCCCTTCACCGCCGTCGGGCGGGTCTTCCTCAAGGTCGGCCGCTTCCTCGGCTTCTGCTCGGGGACCGCGATCGACAGCGCCAGCCGTCGCCTCGTCCTCACCGCTGGGCACTGCCTCTACAGCATCCTGCCCGGCCACCGCGCCCCCACGTTCGCCCGCTTCTTCGACTTCGTGCCCGCTTATACGGACGGCGAAGCGCCCTTCGGGGAGTTCATCGGCCGCAAGGCGTTCCTGCCGCCGCCCTGGCTGCGCAGCATCAACGAGAACTTCGACATGGCGGCCGTGATCACCGAACCCAATGCCGCCGGCCAGAACGTCGCCGATGCGGTCGGCGGCGGGTTGCCGATCGCCACCGATCGGCCCCGCGACCAGGAATACCAAGTGCTCGGCTACCCCGGTGGGCCGGAGCGGAAGCACATGCAGGAGTGCGACGCCCGCTTCTCTGGCGACGATCGGCTCACCTACCCGCTGGGAGGCCCTCCCTCGCTCGGGGTCGGCTGTTTCATGGGCGAGGGCTCGAGCGGAGGGCCCTGGCTGATCGAAGGCGGCACGGAAGTCGGCGGGATCACCACCTACGGACACATCAAGAACTTCTCCCACACCTACGGGCCGTATTTCTCCAGCCGCAACGTGGGCACGCTCGTAAAGGGCCTTTAGCGAGC
>DASXKW010000079.1:0-32265 GCA_036496625.1 Solirubrobacterales bacterium
CCTGCTGACCCTGATCCCCGAAGCCGACTCCGGCTCCCTCCGCGAATCGCTCCGCGAAGAACTGAACGAGACATAGGAAGGGTCAGGCCACCCCTCCCAAAACACTCAAGAGCGGCTCCTGCCGCTCGTTTTGGGAGGGGCGGGCCGCCGCTCTCCCGCTCAGAGCAAATCTTTCAGCGCCTCGTCCAACTCAGGATGCTTGAACTCATACCCCAGGTCCAATGCGCGCCTGGGCATCACGCGCTGTCCGCCCTTGAGGACCGCCCCGAACTCGCCGCCGTACATCAGGTCCAGCGTGAACCCGGGTATCGGCAGCACCGCCGGTCGCCCAATCGTCTTGCCAAGCGCCTTCGAGAAGACCTTATTCGTGACCGGATTTGGCGCCGTCGCGTTGACCACCCCGCTGACCCTGTCGTTGTCGAGCGCCCAGAGCAGGATGCCGACCTCGTCGTCGACGTGGATCCAGGAGACATATTGGCCGCCGCCCGCCAGCGGGCCGCCGACGCCGAGCTTGAACGGGGTCAGGAGCTGCTTGAGGAAGCCGCCGCGCGGATCGAGCACATGGCCGGTGCGAACGATGACGAGGCGCACGCCGGTCGGGTCGGCCTCGCGTGCCGCCTTCTCCCACTCGCGCACGACCTCCGCATCGAAGCCCTCGCCAGGCTCGCTCGACTCGTCGACGAGACTTGCGCCGCGGTCGCCGTAACAGCCGATCGCCGACTGGTTGACCAGCACCCGCGGCTTGCGGTCCAGGCCGGCGATCGTGCCGATCAGGTTGTGGGTGCCGGTGCGGCGGCTCTCCATGATCCGCTGTTTGGCCTCGTCGGTCCAGCGCTGGTTGATCTTCTCGCCGAGCAGGTTGACGACTCCGCCGACGCCCTCGAAGGCCCCCGCCGGGGGCCGTTCGAGGGTCGGCTCCCAGGCGTGCCAGTTGACGCTCGGGTTGGTTCGCCGGGCCCGCTTGGGGTCGCGACTGAGGCCGACCACGGTGTCGCCTCGAACCAGCAGCGAGTCGCAGAGGGCCGACCCGATGAAGCCGCTGGCGCCGCTGACGAGGACCTTCACGGAGTCAGCTGACCTCCACCGTCGAGAACGTGCCCGTCTCCTCGTTGAAGCGGGCGATGCCCTCGCGCTTGGCCTCCTCGACCACGGCGGCGGCCACCTTCGGGGCGACGTCGCGGTTGAAGACGCTGGGGACGATGTAGTCCTCGGAGAGGTCGTCGTCGCCGACCGTTTCGGCGATGCCCTTGGCCGCCGCCAGCTTCATCTCCTCGGTGATCCGGGGGGCGCCGGCGTCGAGGGCGCCGCGGAAGATGCCCGGAAAGCAGAGCACGTTGTTGATCTGGTTCGGGTAATCCGAACGCCCGGTGGCCATGATTCGCACGTAGGGCGCGGCGTCCCCGGGCATCACCTCGGGGTTCGGGTTGGCCATCGCGAAGACGATCGCGTCCTCGTTCATCTTCGCCAGCGATTCGGCGTCGATCGTGCCGGGGCCGGAGAGGCCGATGAAGAGGTCCATGCCCTCGATCACGTCCCTTGGCTGTCCGCTGAGCTTCTCCGGGTTGGAGATCTCCGCGTACCAGCGCTTGATCGGGCTCATCGCGCCGGACGCGTAGTCCTCGCGCTCGGTGGAGAGGGCGCCCTGACGATCGCAGCCGACCACGTGGGTGACCCCGGAGGCGAGCATCATCTTGGTCACCGCCACCCCGGCGGCGCCGAGGCCCACCACCAGCACCCGCAGCTGCTCGATCGGCTTGCCGGTGATCTTCAGGGCGTTGAAGAGCGCCGCCATCACGACCACGGCCGTGCCGTGCTGGTCGTCGTGGAAGACGGGGATGTCGAGCGACTCCTTGAGCCGGTCCTCGATCTCGAAGCAGCGCGGAGCGGAGATGTCCTCGAGGTTGATGCCGCCGAAGGTGGGGGCGATCAATTCGACCGCCTTGATGATCTCCTCGGCGTCCTGGGTGTCGAGGCAGATCGGGAAGGCGTCGACCGCGGCGAACTCCTTGAACAGCATCGCCTTGCCCTCCATCACCGGCATCGCCGCCTCGGGGCCGATGTTGCCGAGGCCGAGCACGGCGCTGCCGTCGGAGACGACCGCGACGGTGTTCTTCTTGATCGTGAACTCGAAGGCCTTGGAGCGGTCGTCGTGGATGTCCTGGCAGACCCTGGCGACGCCGGGCGTGTAGGCCATCGAGAGGTCGTCGCGCGTCTTCAGCGGGTACTTGTTCTCGACCGAGATCTTGCCGCCGCGATGCATCTGCATCGTCCGGTCGACGTAATCGAGCACCCTGGCGCCGCGGGTCGAGCCGATTCCCCGCAGGATCCGCTCCCAGTGCTCGCGGTCCTGGGCGTCGATCGTGAACTCGCGCACCCGCTTGCCCTCGCCCCCGGCGCCCGGCACCAGGTCGACTCCCTGCAGCTGCCCGCCCGCCTCGGCGATCGCAGCGGTCAGCTTGCCGAGCGGCTCCTGGCGCGCGTCGAGCTCGACCCGGATCGTGACGCTGTACTGGGCGCTGACTGCCATAGGCAGCTATCGAATCAGATTCGGACTGCGTGCCTACGCACGATCGCACAGGGAAAGGGGGGAGAACTTGACGAGCAGGCGACTTATTCGGGATATGGCCGAGAAACTCGCCTATCCAGATCAGAGAATCTCAAGGGTTGCCTCGCGTCAGCATGGCATTGTGACGATTGGCCAACTGCGGGCGGTTGGACTCAGCGACGATGGGGTTCTGGGGCGGGTTCGCAGAGGCCACCTTCATCGCGTTCATCGGGGCGTATATGCCGTTGGGCATCGCGGAACGACTCACGAGTCTCGGTGGATGTCCGCTGCTCTCGCCTGCGGCGATGGAGTCGTCAGCCACCGCAGTGCCGCTGCTCTGTGGGGGCTTCTCACCGTCGTTGATGGGCCGGTGGACATTTCGATCCCAAGTCAAACGGGCAGGGCGAGGCGTCAAGGCATCCGGTTGCACCGCTGCCCATCTCTCTTGCCTGCGTCTGTGACACGGCGTCATGGCATACCGGTTACGACTCCGGCCCGAACCATCTCCGACCTTCGCCGCGTCGTCTCGGCGAGGGAACTGCGTCGGGCGGTACGCCAGGCGGAGGTGTTCGGCCTGCCGACCGGGCCGGAAATCGGTCGCGATCGCACTCGCAGCGACCTGGAGCACGACTTCCTGCGGCTTTGCCGGCGCCATCGGCTGCCTGCTCCCGAGGTCAACGTTCGTATCGGCGCTCACCTCGTTGATTTCCTCTGGCGCGATCGGCGCCTGATCGTCGAAACCGACGGCTACCGATATCACCGAGGGCGCCAGGCCTTCGAAGACGACCGGGCCCGCGATCTGGACCTGCGGGCGCGAGGCTTCGACGTTGTCCGCCTCAGTGAGAAGCAGGTTGCCGAGGACCCGGGCTCGGTGGCCGAGATTCTGCGCGGGGCTGTCGCCCCCTCGCGCCGTAGAGTTGCGCGCGATGCCAGCTGAATCGACCAGGGCGCCGGAGCACGAGCTCTTCCTGATCGACGGCAACTCGCTTGCCTACCGGGCTTTTTTCGCGCTGCCCGAGTCGATCGGGACCAGCGATGGGCGGCCCACCAACGCGATCTATGGGCTGGCTTCGATGCTGGTCAAGGTGATCGACGAGCACCGGCCCGCCGGGGTCGTGGTCGCCTGGGACGCGGGCATGTCTGGGCGCGAGGTCGCCTACGACCTCTACAAGGCGCAGCGCAAACCCCGTCCCGACCTGCTGCGGGAGCAGTGGCCGCACCTGATGCCGCTGGTCGAGGCCTTCGGCTACGCCAACGTCAAGGTCGAGGGCTACGAGGCCGACGACGTGATCGCCTCGCTGGCGCGGCGGGCGCGCGAGGAGGGGATCTCGGTGATGGTCGTCACCGGCGATCGCGACGCCTACCAGATGGTCGGCGAGGGGATCAGGGTGATGAGCACCTCGCGCGGGATCACCGAGACCAAGATCTACGACAGCGCTGCGGTCCAGGAGCGCTACGGCGTCCCGCCGGAGTTGATCACCGACCTGATGGGCCTGCGTGGCGATGCCTCCGACAACATTCCCGGCGTGCCGGGGATCGGCGAGAAGACGGCGACGCAGCTGCTGCAGCAGTTCGGCTCGCTGGAGAACGTGCTGGCCGGCGTCGAGGAGATCTCCGGCGCCAAGCGCAAGCAGAACCTGATCGAGCACGCCGAGGACGCGCGGATGTCGAAGCAGCTGGCGACGCTCCAGTACGACATCGAGACGGGCGTCGACCTTGCCGCGGTGATGGGCGCCGAGCCCGATCGCGGCGCCCTGCGCGACTTCATGCGCGAGTTCGAGCTGCGGGCGGTGCTGGAGCGGCTCGAAGAAGCGCTGCCGGATGGCGACGCGGTGCCCGGTCGCAGCGTCGAGACCGAGCTCGAGGTCGAGGCGGTGGAGTCGACCGCGGCGGAGCTCGGCGCCGGGGATGGCGCGCTTGCGCTGGCGATCGACGGCGAGCGCTGGGCGGCGGCTGACGGCGAGCGCATATTCACCGGCGCCTCCACGCAGGACGAGCTGGCGGCGGGGCTGGGCCCGCGGCCGCTGGTTGCCCATGACGCCAAGTCGCTCGGCGGCGGTCGCCACGGCCTGCTTGCCGCGGCTGCGCGCGAGGGAGCCGAGCTGCGGCTCGACCACGACACGATGCTCGCCGCCTATCTGCTGGAGCCGCAGCGCCGCACCTACGAGCTGACCGAGCTGGCCGCCGACGCCGGGATCGGCATCGCCGCGGGTGCCGCTTCCGCCGGCGCTGCCGACGACGGCCAGCTCTCCCTCGACGGAGACGGCGAGGCGGGGCTCGACCCGGCCGAGGAGGCGGGGCTCGTCGCGGCGCTGGCCGAGGCACAGCGCCCGCGGATCGAGGAGCTGGGGCTCGAGAGCCTGCTGCGCGAGGTCGAGCTGCCGCTGGTCCACGTCCTGGCGGCGATGGAGCGCGAGGGGCTGAAGCTAGACGCCGAGCGCCTCGCCGAGGTCGGCGCCGGCTTCGGCGAGCGGATCGCCACTCTGGAAAAGGAGATCCACGAGCTTGCCGGGGAGGAGTTCACGATCGGCTCCCCCCAGCAGGTTGGCCGCGTCCTCTTCGAGGAGCTCGGCCTGACCCGCAAGCGGCGCGGCAAGACCGGCTACTCGACCGACGCCCGCGTCCTCGCCCAGATCAGCGATGAGCACGAGATCGTCGCCAAGATCGAGTCCTGGCGCGAGCTGACCAAGCTGAAGAACACCTACCTCGACTCGCTCCCCGACCTGATCGACCCCGCGACCGGCCGCGTCCACACCACCTTCAACCAGGCGGCGACGACCACCGGCCGGCTCTCCAGCACCAACCCGAACCTGCAGAACATTCCGATCCGCACCGAGATCGGCCGCCCGGTCCGCGCCTGCTTCGTCGCCGAGGACGGCGCTCGCCTGCTGTCCGCCGACTACAGCCAGGTCGAGCTGCGGGTGCTCGCCCACGTCGCCGAGGAGGAGGTGCTGAAGGAGATCTTTCGCGCCAGGGAAGACGTCCACGCCGCGACCGCGGCCGAGGTCTTCGACATCTCCCGCGACGAAGTCGACGTCGGCCAGCGCTCGAAGGCGAAGATGGTCAACTTCGGCATCGTCTACGGCCTGACCGGCTTCGGCCTCGCCGACCGGCTCAACATCCCCCGCAAAGAGGGCGAGGAATTCGTCTCCCGCTACCTCGAGCGCTTCCCTGCCGTGCGCGCCTTTCGCGAGCGGGTGGTCGAGCGGGCCCAGGAGGAGGGCTACGTCACCACCCTGATGGGACGGCGCCGTTCGATCCCCGAGCTGCGCTCCGGCAATCCCAACACGCGGCGCCTGGGCGAGCGGCTGGCGGTCAACACGGTGATCCAGGGCACCGCCGCCGACATCATCAAGGTGGCGATGGTGCGCTGCCGGCAGGCGCTGCGCGAGGCTGGGGGGGAGACGCGCCTCGTCCTGCAGATCCACGACGAGCTGCTCTTCGAGGGCCCACCGGCGGAGATGGATGGCGCGGTCGAGCTGGTGCGGCGCGAGATGTGCGCCGCCTACCAGCTCGACCCGCCGCTCGAGGTGGACATCGGCGTCGGCGCGGACTGGCTCGACGCCAAGTAGCTTCGCTCAGCCGGCGGGCGCTTCCTCCGCCGCCGGCTGTTCCAGCCCGACGAAGGCGTAGACCGCCTTGCCGTCCAGCAGCACCAGCTCGGCAACCCTCACGGTTGCCCCTGCGACGAGATCTTCTCCCGCGCAGCGGTCGGCGTGCTCGGCGCCCTGGCCGGGTTCCTCGCCGCTGCCGGGGGGCGTCCCGTCGTGCCCGGGGGCGTCCTCGCCGGGCTCTTCGCCACGGCCGGAGCCTTCGTCGCCGGGGCCACGGCCTTCGTGCTCGTCTCCCGAGCCGTCGTGCGACGCCATCGCACCGCCGTGCCTTCGGCTGTCGAGTCCGTGCCGATGCCCGTGATCCTCGCCGCAGCGGATGCGGGTGCCCGGAGTGACGAGGCCGCTGACCGTGCCGCCTTCGGTCAGGGCGATGACCAGGACTCCGGTTTCGGCGTCGAACGACTGGACCGTGCCGGCATTGCCGGCCAGTTCGTGGTGGTGCTCGTGGCTGGAGGCCAGCCCCGGCAGCGCCAGCATTGCCAGGGCAGCGACGGCCGCTGCCAGCACCCCGCCGAGCCGAGCGCGCTTGCCTTGCAACTTCATCGTTTCCTCCTTGGTTGGGCGAAAAGGCACCTTCATCTCCTCAACCCGGGGCGACGGCCAAGATCACGGCAGCTCTTCGCCGCCCTGCCGGCCATCTCCGGAGGAGCCCGAGCCCGAGCCACCCGAGCCGGAGCCGTCCTTGTCGCCATCAAGGCTTTCTTCGGGTGGGGGAGGCGGCGGCGCGAGCTCGGTTGGGCTGGGGTCGCCGCCTCCGGAGCCCTGATGTCCTCCGTCCCCGCTGCCGGAACCGTCGTGAGATCCCCCGTCCCCGCCTCCGGATGCAGAGCCTCCGCTGCCTCCGCTTTCGCTTCCGCCTCCCTTGTCGCGGCCGGGCTCGGTCGGGCCGCCTTTTGGGTCGAAATGCGGGCTTCCGCCGCCGTCGTCGCTGCCGCCCGAGCTGCCATGTCGCCCGCCGTGCTCCTCGGGCTGGTGCTCGTGGACCGGCGAGCCAGGGCCGGGCCCATCGCCTGACGCGGAGCCCTGCCCGGAGCTGCCGCGGCCATGGCCCTCGCCGCCCGGGGCCTCGCCGGAGCCGCCATCGTGCGGTCCGCGCCGGCGGCTCCGCTCCTCCACCGTGGCCGGCGCGGGATCGGCGGCGTCGGCCAGGGGCGCCGGATTCGCGACCGTGCCGATCTTTGCCTGTGGGGAAGTCGCCGCGGTGGCATCGTCTTCGCCCTGTGCATGACCGTGCAGGGCGATCCCGGTTCCGACCGAGCCGGCCAGCACAGCCGTCAGCACCCCTGCCTTCAGCGCCATTCCCGCGCCGGCGCCGCTTGCCGCAGCTGCCCCGCCAGCGCCCGCGCCGGCGCCAACGGCGGCCGCGTCGCCCCCGTGGTCGATGAGCAGCCGCAGCAGCGGCAGCGGCAGCAGCATTCCGAGCCCCTCGCGCAACGCCTGCCGCGCCCTGTAGATCGCCTGCCTCGCGCCGCCGCCGCTCAGCCCCAGGGCCGCGGCGATCTCCTCGTGGCTGAGCCCTTCCAGCTCGCGCATCACGATCGCCGCCCGCTGGGGCTCGGGCAGCGACTGCAGGCGCCGCATCAGGTCGGTCAGCTCCTCACGGCGCTCCAGCTCCTCGGCCGGGTTGCTCCCGCCTGCGATCGCCTCGGCGAGCAACTCGGGCGAGGGAGGTCTGTCGCGCAGCTCGTTGAGCGCCGTGTTGCGGACGATCCGGAAGAGCCAGGGGCGCAGCTCGATCTCGGCGCCGTCGCGGCGCAGCGCCAGCAGCGCCTTGGAGAAGGCGTCCTGGGTGACGTCGTCGGCGCGGTTGCCGACGATCGCGCCGGCGTAGCGCGCCAGCGGCCTGCCGTAGCGCCGCACGATCTCCTCGAAGGCGAGCTCGTAGCCGTCGCGCACCAGCGCCACGAGGCGGCGGTCCGGCTGCGTGCGCAGGGCCGGCCCGACGAGCAGGCGGGCGGCGAATCCTTCGGCTGGCGGTGGCATCTGCGTCTCGATGGTCTCTCGGGGTTACTGATATGACAGAAGCCCGGTTCAAACCGCTGACTTCGCCTTTATTCGCGCATATGGCGAGTAAAGGCGAAGTCAGCGTTTGGGGTGCTCACTCACTCAACCCATGATCGAGGCGAAAATCACGTCGATGGAACGCGAGTCACGCAGATGAGGCCCCGGCGCCGTGGATAGGGGCCTGGCGGTCCTGCTCACTGCCGCTGCGGGCGGTTTGATTGCCCTGCAGGCGCCGATCAACGCCGGTCTCGGCCGGGCCACGGGCAGCCTGCCGGCGGCGCTGGTCTCGTTTCTGATCGGCACGATCGCGCTGGCCGCGATCGTCTTGCTCAGCGGCCAGGCGGGCGGGCTCAGCTCGACCTTCGACGTCAGCTGGTACTACCTGCTCGGCGGTTTGCTCGGCGCGGTCTACGTCTCAAACGCGCTGATCGCGGTCTCCGCGATCGGGGCCGGGGGAGTGGCGGCTGCGACGATCACCGGCCAGCTCACCTTTTCCGTGGCCATCGATCGGCTGGGGCTCTTCGGCCTAGACCAGGTTCCGCTCAGCCCGGAGCGGGTCGCCGGCGTCGTCCTGCTGCTGGCCGGCACCGTTCTGATCGTCCGCTGAGCCGGCGGCGAACTCGGGGGGTGCGATCTGCAGGTAGTGGTCGAAGGACCAATCGACGAAGCGCTTGGCGCCGAGCAGGCGAACCAGCGGCCCCAGCAGCCGCGGCGGGATCTTCGGGACGAGGCGCTGCGCGCGCAGCATCCAGCGGAACTTCCACTCGTGCGAGTCGTTGAACTCGGCGTAGTCGGCGGCGGCCTGCTCCCGGCTCTGGCGGCCATCGACGACGTCGCGCAGCTCGCGACCCAGCGCGATCCCGAAGTAGAGCGCGGTGCGGATGCCCTCGGCGCTGAGCGGCAGGCAGTGGCCGGCCGAGTCGCCGGCGAAGAAGACGCCGCCCTCGACGCCGCGGCGCAGCTTGTGGGGGATCCAGTTGCCCTGGTAGCGGACCCGCTCGGCGTCGAGGTCCCCGGCCAGCAGCTCGGTCGTGGCGCGGACGTGGAAGCGCGGGTCGAAGGAGCCGACGCCGATCCGCAGCTCGTCGCGGGCCGGGAAGGACCAGCCGTAGCCGGCCGGCACGTAGCGGCGGTCGATCCAGACCTCCAGGTCCTCGCCCTTGCCCTCGGGATGGACCTCGAGGCCGCGCGAGAGCGGCGCATCGGGCGGCTGGCAGCCGTCGCCGCGGGCCAGCATCCGCCGCCAGCCGAGCGCATCGACGACCAGCGGGGCGGAGATCGTGCCGCGGTCGGTCTCGATCGCGATCGCTCCGTCGCCGTTGGCGGGCCGCGCCCGCCCGTTCACCTTTGCGGTCTCGAAGCTCGCGTCGCAGTCGCGCCAGAGCAGCTCGCAGAGCTCGCGGTAGTCGAAGGTCGAGAAGGTCCAGGGCAGGCGGAAGCGCGAGTCGCCGTGCGGGGTGTGCATCAGCAGGGAGTCGAAGCGCTGGCGCTCGGCGCCCATCAGCCCCATCGCTCGCAGCCACTCCGTCGGGATGCCGCAGGCCGAGGTCTGGCGCTCGCCGATCTCGTAGCGATCGATCATCAGCACGTCGGCGCCTGAGCCGGCAAGCTCGCGCGCCACGGCCAGGCCGGCGAAGCTGGCGCCGCAGATCAACACGTCGTGGCTTCCGTCCAGGGGAGTCCGCTCGTCGCCGCGCTTCGTGGCCCTGACAGGCATGACGACAAGGGTATCCGCAGCCACCCGCTGACGCGGGAGCGAATCTCCATCCACATCCGATTCTTCAGGATTCGTGGGAGCGGAGGAGGTGGCGGTGATTCTGCAATAGTTCTGCGCCGTGTCCCCGACCGACACATTGATTGCGCCTGCGCCAACCGGAACGCCCATCGAGGGTTCCAACGGGCTGTTGTTGGAAATCGACGGCAAGGTCGTGCCCAACTACGCGGCGACGATGGTCTCCTTCGAGGAGGGCGACGTCGTCAAGGGGCGGGTGGTGCGGATCGACAAGGACGAGGTCCTGGTCGATATCGGCTACAAGTCCGAGGGCGTCATCCCGTCGCACGAGCTCTCGATCCGCAAGTCGGTCAACCCGGCCGACGAGGTCGAGCAGGGGGAAGAGGTCGACGCCCTCGTCCTCACCAAGGAAGACTCCGATGGCCGTTTGGTCCTCTCCAAGAAGCGCGCCCGCTTCGAGAAGGCGTGGCGCCGCATCGAGGCCGCCGCCGAGTCGGGCGAACCGGTCGAGGGCAACGTGATCGAGGTGGTCAAGGGCGGCCTGATCCTCGACCTCGGGGTGCGTGGCTTCCTGCCCGCCTCGCTGGTCGACATCCGCCGCGTCCACAACCTCGAGGAGTTCACCGGCCAAACGCTCGAGTGCAAAGTGATCGAGCTCAACCGCAGCCGCAACAACGTCGTGCTCTCCCGCCGCGCGGTGCTCGAGGAAGAGCGCAAGGAGGTTCGCGAGCAGATCCTCGGTCGCCTCGAGCCCGGCCAGGTGGTCGAAGGCAAGATCTCCAACATCGTCGACTTCGGCGCCTTCGTCGACCTCGACGGCATCGACGGCCTGATTCACATCTCCGAGCTTTCCTGGAGCCACGTCAACCACCCATCCGAGGTGGTGGCGATCGGCGACACGGTGCGGATCAAGGTGCTCGACATCGACCGTGACCGCCAGCGCATCTCGCTCGGCCTCAAGCAGACCCAGGAGGACCCGTGGCAGCGGGTGATCAGCGCCCACCGCCCCGGCGACGTGCTCGGCGGCACGGTCACGAAGGTGGTCGCATTCGGCGCCTTCGTCGAGATCCTGCCCGGCGTCGAGGGCCTGGTCCACATCTCCGAGCTTGCCGACCATCACGTCGAGAGCCCCAGCGAGGTGGTCGAGCCGGGCGCCACGCTCGACGTCAAGATCCTCGAGATCGACGAGGAGCGGCGGCGGCTTTCGCTCAGCATCAAGCAGGTCGAGGAGCAGAAGATGCCGATGGGCGACCTCGGCTCGCAGATCCAGGAGGCCAACGAGGCTTCGGTTGAGGGCTCGGACGCGGAGGCCGCGGGTCCTGTCGCGGAGGGGGGTTCCACGCCCTCGCAAGCTGCGGGCGAGGAACCCTCCTCCGCGACACCCGCGGATGATGCGGCTGAGCCCGAAGCCGTCGAGGAGCCTGTTGCCGAGGTGGCGCCCGCCGAGGAGGCCCCGGCTTCTGAGGTTGAGGAGGTTCCGGCAGTTGAGGAGGCTCCTGGGGTTGAGGCTGAGGTTCCAGCCTCTGAGGAGGCTTTGGCGGAGGACGCTGCTTCCGAGGCTGAGGAGTCTGTGGCGGAGGCTGAGTCCGCCGAGGAACCCTCCGAGTCTTAGCTCGCTTTGCCGCTGACTATCGGGCTTACCGGTGGCATCGCGGCTGGGAAGTCCACGGCGCTTGCTGCTTTTGAGCGACTTGGGGCTGCGACCGTCTCCAGCGACGCTGTCGTGCATGAGCTGCTGGATTCGGAGCCGTTGCTGGGGCGGTTGACCGAGCGCTGGGGGGAGGAGGTCGCGCCGGAGGGGCGGGTCGACAGGAACAAGATCGGCGAGATCGTCTTCGCCGATCCCGATGAGCTTGGCTGGCTGGAGTCGCAGATCCATCCGCTTGTGGGCCAGCGGATCGGGGAGTGGCTGGGCTCGCTGTCTGAGCAGACGAGGATCGCCGTGGTCGAGGTGCCGCTGCTCTTTGAGGGCGAGATGGCGCCCGTCTTCGACACAACGCTGGCCGTCGTCACCGCCGACGAGCTGCGCCGGGAGCGAGCCGAGGCGCGGGGGCACACCCTGGTCGGCGAGCGCGAGGCCCGCCAGCTGGGCCAGGAGGAGAAGGCCGCCCGCGCCGAGCACGTGGTCGAGAACGACGGCACGGTCGAGGACCTCGAGGGGCGCCTGTCCGCGCTCATCGCGAAGCTGGAGGAGTGAGCGCGGCGGGAAACGGTGCGATTAGGAAACGAAGAAGGCGGCGCCTGGCGATTGGCGCGGCCGTGGTGGCTGCCGGTATCGTCGCCGGTGTGCTGCTTGGAGTAGTGGGGGACGTGGACCGGGCAATCCAAGAGCTCACGCTGCCCCTGCGCCATGAGGACGTGATCCGCCAGCAGTCGCGCGAAAAGCGCGTCGACGCGGCCCTGATCGCGGCGGTGATCTATGCGGAGTCCAAGTTCAGCGATCGAACCTCGAGCGCCGGCGCCCGCGGCCTGATGCAGATCACCCGCCAAGCCGCCAAGGACATCGAGCGCCACAGCGGCGGCACGACCTTCCACTTCGGCGACCTCGCGGATCCTGAAATCAACATTCGCTATGGGACCTTCCTGCTGCGCGAACTTCTCGATCGTTACCGCGGCAACGTGGTCGCTGCGCTGGCCGCCTACAACGCCGGGCCCGGAAACGTCGACAAGTGGGGCGGCAGCGGGCTGACCCTGGAAGGCATCCCGTTCCCCGAAACCAGGGCCTACGTCGAAGAGGTGCTCGACCAGCAGCGGGCCTACCGCGACAAGTACCCAAAGGAGCTGGGCTACTGAGTCACGAGGCCCCCCGACCGCGCGTCGCGGCGCTGGCGCTCGCCGTCGGCCTGGTGCTGGCCGACTCCTCGATCGTCGTCCTCGCCCTGCCGCAGATCTATCGCGAGCTGGACGCCAGCGTCGCCGGCGTCACCTGGGTCCTCGTCTCCTTCAACCTGGTGATGGCGCTGGCGGCCGTCCCCGCCGCTCACGTCGCCCGCCGGGTCGGGCCGGGCCGGGCAGCCGCGGTGGGGCTGGCGATATTCGCCGGCGCCGGTCTCGCCTGCGCGGCCGCCGACCAGCTCAGCACCCTGATCGCGGCGCGCTCGGTGCAGGCCGTCGGCGGCGCCCTGGCGGTGACCGCCGTGTTGGAGCTGCTCCCGGCGACGGTCGGCTCGGAACGGCGCGCCACCGCGCTCTGGGCGACCGCCGGAGCGACGGGCGCCGCGCTCGGCCCCGCGGTCGGCGGCCTGCTCACCCAGCTGGTCTCCTGGCAGTCGATCTTCCTGTTCCAGGTGCCGCTCGCGCTCGCCGCCGCGGCGCCGATCCTCGCCGTCGCCAGGCACGAGGCGGCGACCGGGGTGCTCTCGACCGAGCTGCGCCGGACGGGGCGCCCGCACCTGCTCGCCAACGCCGCGCTGGCGATGATCTCGGCGGCGATCGCCGCCGCCCTCTTCCTGCTCGTGCTGCTGCTGATCGAAGGCTGGCGGCTGAGCCCGATCGGCGCCGCGATCGTGGTCAGCGTGATGCCTCTCTCGGCGCTCGCCGGCAGCCGCCTCGGCCGTCTCGTGCCGAGCGCGCGGGCGCGCGCCGGGGCCGGCGCGATCCTCGTCTCCGGCGGGCTCGGCGGGCTGGCGCTGTTGCCGAGGGCCGAGGTCGCTCTAACGGTGCCGCCGCAGGTCATGGTCGGGGTCGGCCTCGCCCTGGTCCTCTCGGCGCTGACCGAGACCGCGCTCGCCGGCCGGGCGCCGCAGGCGATCCACGGCGGCTGGACGATCTCCGCCCGTCACGCCGGCGTCGTCATCGGCCTGCTGGCCCTGACGCCGATCTTCACCCACGACATCGCCCAGCAGCGCCAGGATGCGATCGACGCCGGCACGGCGGTGATTCTCGATTCGCCGGTGGCGCCGCTGGCCAAGCTCGGCCTGGCACAGCGAATCGCCTCGCGGCTCGAAGAAGAGCGCGGGAAGGTGCCGACGATCGGCCCGGCCTTCGAACCGCTGCCGAGCGACCCCGGCGAACGGGCCGAAGTCGTCCAGCTTCGCGAAGAACTCCAGGACCAGCTCGATCGCGGCGCCACCCACGCCTTCAGCCCCTCCTTCGGCCTCGCCGCGCTGCTCGGCCTGCTCGCCCTGATCCCGATAGGCCTGGCCCGGAAAGTAGAGCTCTGACCCCGCCGATGGGCCTCAGATACGCCTATATGAGGGGAAGACGATGAGGGGAAAACGGACCATCGGCGGAGGGGTGGGGCCGTGACTGCGCGGCTGCGGGGGCGGGTCTTGGTTGGGGCGGCGATTGGCGCGGCTCTGCTGCTCGTCGGCATCTACCTTGCCGCGGGGGGCTCGTCATATGTGCCGGCCAAGACCCAGGATCCCTGCAAGCATCGGCCTTGGGGCAATTCACAGGGGCTGGAACAGCTCGCCGAGCAGTTCTCGCTCTCGGCGCTCGACGGCGCCGCCTGCAAGCTCGGGGTCAGCAGGGAGACCTTGGCGCAGGCGCTGGCCACGCCGGAGGGGCGTGAACGGTTCACGAAGCGCTACGGGATCGGCAACGCCGAGCTCGCCAAGGCGATTCGCGCCGGCCTCCTGCGGGCGGTCGACGACGCCGAAGAAGCCGGCGCCCTCAATCCGCTCCTCGCCGTGCCTCTGCGCGACACGCTGAGGAGCATCCCGCTCGACCGGGCGATCGAACTGATCAACAACGCCGAAACCCTGCTCAACGACGCGCAGAGCTTCCTCGGCCCCGCCCAGGGCTTGCTCGAACAGTTCCTCCCGTAGCTACTTCTTGAATTGGTAGCGAGCCTTGTCCGGCAACCAGCTGACTCCTTCGCCAAGCTGCTCGAGGGTCGTATCGAGAGAGCCGGCGAGCTTGACCATCGTGCCGAAGCGGGGCTCACGGCCACCGCGCTCGAGCAACGAGATCTCGGTGCGGTGCAGGTCGCAGCGGAAGCCGAGCTCCTCCTGCGAGATGCCCTTCCTCTTGCGGGCTTTGCGCAGATTGATGGCGAAACGTTCGCGTGGTTTCATCGGGCAATTCTCTGTCTGCTAAGACAGATGTTCTACAGCCAAAACATTGACAGACGAAACCAAACGTTTATAACACGAATCAATCGCGAGTCGCTCGCCAGACCCAGAGCATCGCCAGCGGTTGGAGCGGCAGGCGTGCCCACAGTGCCCAGCGCGGGATCCGCTTCGGGTCCCAGCCCTTGACCTGCTCGGGGTTGACCGCCATGTGCAGGTTGGCCGGGAAGACCGCGAGAAGGAGCCCGAGCAGCCACCAGCGGCCGAAGCGTCGGGTGGCGGGCGCTGCGATCGCCACCGCGCCGGCGATCTCGGCCAGGCCGCTGACGACCACCGCCTCGCGATGGCGGGGCAGCGACGGCGGCATGATCGCTTCGTAGCTGCGCGGGATGACGAAGTGCATCGTCCCGGCGAAGGCGAAGAATCCGGCGAGGGCTTTCTGTGAGCGACTCATCGGCCGGGCAGTCTTTCATGCGGGCGAATGGCGCGTCGGTGGCGCTATGTGCCACCGAGGCGCCATTTCCGCTCGACCGAGGCCGAGTGGGGGCCCCGCTATGGTCACCCCGTGCCCGAGTTCGAGCTCAATCCGGCCTACACGCCGACGGCCGACCAGCCGAAGGCGATCGCCGGGCTGGCCGAGGGGCTGGCGCAGGGCGATCGCTTCCAGACCCTGCTCGGCGCGACCGGGACCGGCAAGACCTTCACGATGGCGGCGACGATCGCCGCGGCGCAGCGGCCCTCGCTGGTGATCGCCCACAACAAGACGCTGGCGGCGCAGCTTTGCAACGAGTTCCGCGAGTTCTTCCCCGCGAGCGCGGTCGAGTACTTCGTCTCCTACTACGACTACTACCAGCCCGAGGCTTATGTCCCCGCCCAGGACCTCTACATCGAGAAGGACTCCTCGATCAACGACGAGATCGACCGCCTGCGCCACGCCGCCACGGCGGCGCTCTTCGCCCGCCGCGACACGATCATCGTCGCCTCGGTCTCCTGCATCTACGGGATCGGCTCGCCGCAGGTCTACAACGAAAAAATGCAGCTCTTCAAGGTCGGCGAGGAGATCGACCGCGACGAGGTGCTGCGCAAGCTGGTCAAGATGCAGTACCAGCGCAACGACTCGGTGCTTGGCCGCGGCAGCTTCCGGGTGCGCGGCGAGGTGCTGGAGATCATGCCCTCCTACGCCGAGTCGGCCTACCGGATCGCGTTGTTCGGCGACGAGATCGAGGGCATCCAGCACTTCGACCCGCTGACCGGCGAGATCCTCGACACGATCGAGCATGTCTCGGTCTGGCCGGCCTCCCACTACGTGACCCGTGACGAGACCCTGGAGCGGGCGGTCGAGGAAATCCGCGCCGAACTGAGCGCCCGCACCGCCGAGCTCGATGCCGAGGGCAAGCAACTGGAGGCGCACCGGCTTCGGCAGCGCACCGCCTATGACATCGAGATGCTGAAGGAGATCGGCTTCACCTCGGGGATCGAGAACTACTCGCGCATCCTCGACGGGCGCCCGCCCGGCAGCCCCCCGCACACGCTGATCGACTACTTCCCCGACGACTTCGTCGTCTTCGTCGACGAGTCCCACCAGACGATTCCGCAAATCGGCGGCATGTACGAGGGCGACCGCTCGCGCAAGCAGACCCTGATCGACTACGGCTTCCGCCTGCCCTCGGCGATCGACAACCGGCCGCTCAAGTTCGACGAGTTCCTCGAACGGGTGCCACAGCTGGTCATGGTCTCGGCGACGCCGGGGCCGTTCGAGCGGGCGGAGTCGACCCGGGTCGTCGAGCAGATCGTGCGCCCGACCGGGATCATCGATCCCGAGATCGAGGTGCGTGAGACGCGCAACCAGATCGACGATCTGATGAACGAGATCAAGGCGATCGCCGCGGCCGGCGACCGGGTCCTGGTCACGACGCTGACCAAGAAGATGGCCGAGGACCTGACCAACTACCTGCTCGAGTACGGGGTCCAGGTCCGCTACCTGCACTCCGAGATCGACACCCTGGAGCGGATCCAGATCATCCGCGACCTGCGGCTCGGCGAGTACGACGTGCTGGTCGGGGTCAACCTGCTGCGTGAGGGCCTCGACCTGCCCGAGGTCTCCCTGGTCGCGATCCTCGACGCCGACAAGGAGGGCTTCCTGCGCGGCGAGACCAGCCTCGTGCAGACGATCGGCCGCGCCGCCCGCAACGTCAACGGGCGGGTGCTGATGTACGCCGACAAGGAGACCGACGCGATGCGTGCGGCGATGCGCGAGACCGACCGCCGCCGGGCGATCCAGCTCGCCTACAACGCCGAGCACGGGATCACCCCGGAGACCGTGCGCAAGGGCATCTCCGAGATGAGCGAGTTCCTGGCCATGGAGGACCGGGCGCCGCGCAAGCGTCGCGGCAAGCGCGCTGCCGACTTCGCCGACCCCGCCGAGCTGGAGCGCGCGATCGTCTCCCTTGAGGAGGAGATGCTGGCTGCCGCTGACGACCTGCGCTTCGAGGAGGCGGCGCGTCTGCGCGACGAGCTGCGTGAGCTGCGCCGCGACCTCGACGGGATGCGGGCCGGGGCGTAGGGGGTCGATTCCCTACGCCCCCGCCGCCCTTAGGCCAGGACCTTCGCTGCCTTGGCGCTGTCGGCGTAGAACTCGCCGCGCACGAGCTTGCCGTCGGCGAACTTCATCAGGTGGGCAAACGGCGCCTCGAAGCTGTCGCTGTCGGTGCCGGCTCGCTGGGTTCCGCGGATCACGACCCACTCGCCCGCATCGATGAACTCCTTCGGCTCGACGCTGAAGGACGACCAGTAATTGGGGATCTGGGCGAAGTTCCCGACGATCGCGTCGCGGCCCTGGGTTTCGCCCCCGAGCGGAAGCTCGTCCGAGGTGAGCCAGGCGCTGTCCTCGGCCATCATCTCCTTCAGCGCTTCCAGGTCTCCGCGGCCGAAGGCCTCGTAGGCGGACCGGGCGGTGTCGACATTCGACATGTCTTCTCCTTGATTGGTGGACAACCCCGCCTCGGCCTCACGCTACGCCTGTCCGGCGGGATGCGCAAGGTGACTTAACTAACCTGCGGGCATGGCGATGGACGTCAGCGAGTCAACTTTCGAAAGCGAGGTGATTGAGCGCTCGCGCCAGGTCCCGGTGGTCGTCGACTTCTGGGCCGAGTGGTGCGGTCCGTGTCGAACGCTGACCCCCGCTCTCGAGGCTGCCGAGGCGGCGCGTGACGGCAAGGTCGTGCTCGCGAAGGTCGACGTCGACGCCAACCAGGCGCTGGCCGCCCGCTACGGCGTGCAGGGAATCCCGGCGGTGAAGGCCTTCCGTGACGGCACGGTGATCAAAGAGTTCGTCGGCGCCGTGCCAAGAGCGAAGGTTGAGGAGCTGTTCGACGCGCTGGTGCCTTCGCGAGCCGACGAGCTGCTGGCCACCGGCGACGAGCTCTCGCTGCGCGAGGCCGCCGAACTGGAGCCCCGACGCGCCGACATCGCCATCGCCCTGGCCCGCAAGCGCCTCGAGCGCGGGGCAGAGGACGATGCCCATGAGGCTGTCGAGGGTCACGAGGGTGACTTCGCCGCCGAGGGAATCGCGGCCCGGATCGGATTGACCAAGGCGGGCATCGGCGTCGAGGCCTTCGAGTCCCTCGACCGCGGCGACCGCGACACCGCCCTCGACGGCCTGCTGGAGGCGATGCCCAGCGCCGACGAGGAAACCCGAGAGCAACTACGCCGCGCCGTAATAGGCGTCCTCACCGAGCTCTCCCAAGACGACCCAGCCGCAGTGCGCTACCGCCGCCGCCTAGCCAAGGCCCTCTACTGACAGCCCGCACACCGCTGACTTCGCCTTTTTTCGCCGATATGGCGAAAAAACACAAAGTCAGCCTCAGGGTGGCTGGCCGTTCAGAGGCGTTGAAGGTCTCGGCGGCGCTGCTTGAGGAGACGGCGTAGACGGTTCATCACGGCTTTTGGTTCGCGATCTATTCGGGCGCCGGTGACCCTGATCATCTCGATGCCGACCAGCTTCAGGTCCTCCTGACGCAGCCTGTCCCGCTCAAAGGCAACGTGCCCCCCGTGGTAGTCGTAAGTGTCGAGTTCAACCGCGAATCGCTCGGTTTGCCAGTAGGCATCGAGCTCGTACCCTTCGACAAAGAGATTGGTTGACGGTTGCGATGAAGTCGAGCAGGCCACGGCTCTCGGCACGATCCAACGCCCATGCGAGGTAGCGAGGCTCGGTTGTGGACTTGTCGCCGTGACTTCGAGCGGCAAGCGTAGTCGGGTCGTCAGGCCCCAGAGCCAAGCGGCAGACCTATGGCTAAGGGCGAACTCACCCCTGGTTCTCCCCCCTTGGGAGCCTTAAGCGCTTGGTAATCGCGCACGTTGCGGGGAATGTGGGGGAACATCTGTTCGTGCGCGTAGAATCGGCCACTGTGGCCGCTTCCGATCGGATCGTCATCTCTGGTGCCCGCGAGCACAACCTCAAGGACGTCGACCTCGAGCTGCCACGCGATGCGCTGATCGTGATCACGGGGCTCTCCGGCTCTGGGAAGTCGAGCCTTGCCTTTGACACGATCTATGCCGAGGGGCAGCGGCGCTACGTCGAGTCGCTCTCGGCTTACGCGCGCCAATTCCTCGGCTTGATGGAGAAGCCCGACGTCGACTCGATCGAGGGGCTCTCGCCGGCGATCTCGATCGACCAGAAGACGACCTCGCGCAACCCGCGCTCGACCGTCGGGACGGTGACCGAGATCCACGACTACCTGCGACTGCTCTGGGCGCGGATCGGGGTGCCGCATTGCCCCCAGTGCGGGGCCGAGATCACCGGGCAGACCCAGGAGCAGATCGTCGACCGGCTGATGACCCTCGAGGAGGGCGTCAAATTCATGGTGATGGCGCCCGTGGTCCGCGGTCGCAAAGGCGAGTACGGCAAGCTCTTCGAGCAGCTCCGCCTCGAGGGCTACTCGCGGGTCGAGGTCGACGGCGAGCTGCTCCGCCTAGACGAGGAGATCGTCCTCGACAAGAAATTCAAACACGACGTCTCCGTGATCGTCGACCGGCTGGTGATGAAACCCGACCTGCGGCGACGGCTCTCCGAGTCGGTCGAGGCCGCCGCCGGCCTCGCCGCCGGCTTGGTCGAAGTCGAGCTGGTCGACGACCCGAAAGCCGAGCCGTTGCTCTTCTCCGAGCAGTTCGCCTGCCTGGAGTGCGGCACCTCGATTCCCGAGCTGGAGCCGCGGATCTTCTCCTTCAACTCGCCTCACGGCGCCTGCGAGCGCTGCCACGGCCTCGGCTTTCAGCGCGTGATCGACCCTGAGCTGGTCGTCCCGGACCCGACTCTTTCGCTCGCCGAGGGCGCCCTGCAGCCCTGGAACCGCGGCATCACGGCCTACTGGAAGCGGCTGATCGCGGCGGTCGCCGAGGAGTACGGGGTCGACGCCGACAAGCCCTGGGCGAAATTGAAAAAAGCCGAGAAAGAGATCTTTCTCTACGGCACCGGCGAGGATCGCCACCAGGTCGCCTACACCAACCGCTTCGGCCGCAAGCGCTCCTACAAGGTCCGCTTCGAGGGGATCGTCAACAACCTCGAGCGCCGTTACGAAGAGACCGACTCGGAGACCAACCGCGAGCGGATCGAGGGCTATATGGCCGAGCAGCCCTGTCCGGACTGCAAAGGCGCGCGCCTGCGCCCCGAGAGCCTTGCGGTCAAGATCGGCGGCATCAGCATCGCCGAGTACAGCGCGATGTCGGCCCGTGTCGCCGCCGAGTGGATCGACTCGCTCGACCTGACCGAGACCGAGCGGGCGATCGCCCGTCTGATCGTGCGCGAGATCTCCGAACGGCTTGCCTTCCTCGAGAACGTCGGCATCGGATACCTCTCGCTGGGCCGCTCTGCCCGCTCGCTCTCCGGCGGCGAGGCGCAGCGGATCCGCCTGGCGACCCAGATCGGCTCCAGCCTCGTCGGCGTGATGTACGTGCTCGACGAGCCCTCGATCGGATTGCACCAGCGCGATAACGAGAAGCTGATCGGCACTCTGGACCGCCTGCGCGACCTCGGCAACACGGTGATCGTGGTCGAGCACGACGCAGGCACGATGATGGCCGCCGACCACCTTGTCGACCTCGGTCCCGGGGCCGGCGAACACGGCGGCCACGTGATCGCCGCCGGCACGCCGGCCGAGGTCGCCAGGAATCCCGCCTCGCTGACCGGCCAGTACCTCTCCGGCAAGCGCCGGATCGAGCTGCCCGACGAGCGCCGCCGACCGCGCGGGGCGCTGGTGGTCCGTGGCGCCCGCGAACACAACCTCAAGGGCATCGACGTCGCCGTCCCGCTCGGCGTTTTCTGCTGCGTCACCGGCGTCTCCGGTTCGGGCAAGTCGACCCTGGTCAACGAGACCCTGCATCACTCGGTCGCCAACCGCCTGCACCAGGCGAAGCTGCGCCCCGGCGCCCACGATGGCGTCGATGGCCTCAGCCAGATCGACAAGATCATCAACATCGACCAGTCGCCGATCGGCCGCACGCCGCGTTCCAATCCGGCCACCTACACCGGCGTCTTCGACCACATCCGCCAGCTCTTCACGCAGACCCAGGAGTCGCGGGCGCGGGGCTACAAGCCCGGCCGCTTCAGCTTCAACGTCAAGGGCGGGCGCTGCGAGGTCTGCCGTGGCGACGGCCAGATCAAGATCGAGATGCACTTCCTGCCCGACGTCTACGTCCCCTGCGAGCAGTGCCATGGCAAGCGCTACAACCGCGAGACGCTCGAGGTCCGCTTTAAGGGCAAGAACATCGGCGACGTGCTGGAGATGTCGGTCGAGGAGGCCGTCGAGTTCTTCGAGAACGTGCCGAAGATCGCCCGTCGCCTGCGCACCCTGCACGACGTCGGCCTCGACTACATCCGCCTCGGTCAAGCGGCAACGACGCTCTCCGGTGGCGAGGCGCAGCGGATAAAGCTGGCGACCGAGCTCTCCAAGGTCGCCACCGGCAACACGCTCTACATCCTCGACGAGCCGACCACCGGCCTGCACTTCGCCGACGTGCAGCGCCTGCTCGACGTGCTCGGCCGCCTCGTCGACGCCGGCAACACGGTGGTCGTGATCGAGCACAACCTCGACGTGATCAAGACCGCAGACCATCTGATCGACCTCGGGCCCGAGGGCGGCGAAGAGGGGGGAGAGGTGGTCGCCACCGGCACCCCCGAGGAGGTCGCCGCCGTCGCCGGCTCCTACACCGGTCGCTTCCTCGCCGAGCTGGTCGAGCCGGCGAGCCCGAAGCGCCGTCGCGGCAAGCGCCGCGAGCCGATTGCTGCCTGATAGTTGGCTCTTTTCGCACTGGCCATGATGTCCACTGCGAGGACGAGGTCTTGGCCGTAGCGCGGAAGCCCCTGCATAGAAACGCAGGGAGGGGGGTAGATTCGATTTGGGCGCAGGGCGACAAAGGAGGAATTGATGTCCGGTTCAGCTGGAGTGAAGCGAATCGCGATCGCGGTGGGTGCGCTGATCGCGGTGGCCCTTGTGGCGGCGGGTTGCGGCGGGAGCAGTGGGGGCGGTGGCGCCAAGATCGCTCTGCTGCTGCCGGAAAACGAGACGCCCCGCTACGAAACCAACGATCGACCCGACTTCGAAAAAGCGGTCGAAGAACAATGTGAAGACTGCGAAGTCCTCTACAACAACGCCGGTGGGGATGCGGAAAAGCAGCAGAGTCAGGCGGAAGCGGCCCTGACCCAGGGAGCCGAAGTTCTCGTCGTCGATCCAATGGACTCCAAGTCGGCGGCGGCGATCGCCGAAAAGGCGAAAGCCCAGGGCGTTCCAGTGGTCAGCTACGACCGCTTGATCGAAAACGGCGAAGTCGATGCCTACATCTCCTTCAACAACGTCAAGGTCGGCGAACTCCAGGCTGAAACGCTGGCGAAGAAGCTGAAAGAAGGCGGCAGCGCCAGCGGCCCGATCATCATGATCAACGGCGACCCCGCCGACCCCAACGCGGCCCTGTTCAAGGAAGGCGCGCACAAGGGCCTCGAAGCCGCCGGGGTCAAGATCGCCAAGGAATACGACACCCCCGGCTGGTCTGCCGAAAACGCCCAGCGCGAGGCGCAGCAGGCGATCACCGCGCTCGGCAACAACGGGTTCGCCGCCATCTATGCGGCCAACGACGAAACCGGCGGCGGCGCGATCGCGGCAATGAAGGGCGCTGGGATCAAGCCGGAAGAAAAGCCCGTCACCGGACAGGACGCGACCGTGGCCGGACTGCAGCGCATCCTCGCCGGCGAACAGTTCATGACGGTCTACAAGGAAATCGAACCGGAGGCCACGATCACCGCCGAAATCGCCATCGCGCTGGCCGAAGGCGAAGAAGTTCCGCAGGGCAAGGTCACCGAAGAAGTCAACAACGGCAAGACCGAAGTGCCCTCGGTCCTGCTGAAGCCGATCGCGGTGACCAAAGGCAACGTCAAGACCACGGTGGTGGCCGACGGCTTCGTCACCGCCCAGGAACTCTGCACGAGCGCGTTCCAGACGGCGTGCAAAGAAGCGGGAATCTCGGGCTGAGATGAGCAGCAGCGCTCCCCTCCTCGAGTTGGAGGGAGTCAGCAAGCGATTCGGCCCGGTCCAAGCCCTGGACCGGGTCGACTTCGCCATCCACGCGGGCGAGGTGATCGGCCTGGTCGGCGACAACGGCGCCGGCAAGTCGACGTTGGTCAAGACGATCGCCGGCATCCACGCCGCCGACGCCGGCAAGATCCGCTTCGCCGGCGAGCAGGCCTCGATCTCCAAGCCCCAGGACGCGACCGACCTGGGGATCGCGACCGTCTACCAGGACCTCGCCCTCTGCGACAACCTCGACGTGGTCGCCAACCTCTTCCTCGGCCGCGAGGAGGTCTCGCCCGGCCCGGGCACGGTCTCGCGGCAGCTCGACGAGTCGCGCATGGAGCACCAGACCGGCGAGTTGCTCTCCAACCTCGCGGTGACGATCCCGAGCCTGCGCAGTGAGGTCGGAACTCTCTCCGGAGGCCAGCGGCAGCAGGTCGCGGTCGCCCGTTCGCTGCTGGGAGAGCCCAGGGTGGTGCTTCTAGACGAGCCGACCGCGGCGCTCGGCGTCGCCCAGACGGCGCAGGTCCTCAACCTGATCAAGCGGCTGCGCGAGCGCGAGCTCGGCGTCGTCGTGATCAGCCACAACCTGGTCGACGTCTTCGAGGTCGCCGACCGGATCGTCGTCCTCAGGCTCGGCCGGGCCGCCGGGGAGTTCGCAGCCGATGCGACCACGGAGGAGCACGTCGTCTCGGCGATAACCGGCGTCGGCTCCGACGGCGCCAAGGAGAAAGACGAGGGGACCAAGTCATGAGCGACGCAGCCGCCGCGACCGCCGAGAGCGCCAAGGGCGATGTCACCCCGCGGCCGAAGGAGACGATCCGCAGGCTGGTCCAGGGCGACCTCGCGTCGCTGCGCGTGGTGATCGGCCTGGCGCTGATCTGGGCGATCTTCCAGTTCGAGAACGAACGCTTCCTCTCGGCCCAGAACCTGACCAACCTGATGCTGCAGATCACCGCTACGGGGCTGATCTCGATCGGCGTCGTCTACGTGCTGCTGCTCGGGGAGATCGACCTCTCGGTCGGCGCCGTCAGCGGCCTTGCCGCGGCGGTCATGGCCGTGCTCAGCGTCAAGCACGGCTGGAGCCCCTACCTGGCGATCGCCGCCGCGGTCGCGGTCGGGATGGCGATCGGGCTGCTCCAGGGCTCTCTCTTCAGCCGCTTCGTCGTCCCGTCCTTCGTGGTCACCCTTGCCGGCCTGCTGGCCTGGCAGGGAGCGCTCCTGCAGGTGCTCGGCTCGACCGGCTCGATCAACCTCACCGATCCTGTGATCACCGGTCTCGCCAACACCTTCTACTCCGACGCGGTGGGCTGGATCTTTGCCGCGATCGTGGTCGGGCTCTACGGCGCCGTCCTCTTCTTCGGGCATCGGCGGCGAGTCGCCGCCGGGCTCGACAGCGAGAGCCTCGCCGGGCTCGGCTTCAGGTTCGGGCTGGTCGCCGTGATCACGATCGTCGCCACTGCGGTCCTCAACTCCGATCGCGGTGTGCCGCTGGCGGTGATGATCCTGCTCGCCTTCGTGGTCGGGATGGAGTACGTCGTCAAGCGGACCGGGTTCGGCCGGCATGTCTTCGCCGTCGGCGGCAACGCCGAGGCCGCGCGACGCGCCGGCATCCGCGTCGACGGCATCCGCGTCGCGGTCTTCGGGATCTCCGGCACGATGGCGGCGATCGGCGGCATCCTCGCCGCCTCGCGATTGCTGGCCGTCAACCAGAACTCGGGCGGGAACGAACTGCTGCTGCTGGCGATCGCCGGGCCGGTGATCGCCGGGACCAGCCTCTTCGGCGGCCGGGGCTCGGTCTGGACGGCGCTCCTCGGCGCCCTGGTGATCGGCTCGATCTCCAACGGGATGGACCTGCTCGCGCTCTCCTCGGCGGTCAAGTTCATGGTCACCGGCGGCGTCCTGCTGCTGGCCGTGATCGTCGATGCCGTCGCCCGCCAGCAAAGGCAAGGATCGGGGCGCGTCTAGTCAGAGGCCCTCTAACGGGCGAGGAGCAGAGAGGCGCCGATCGCGCCGCCGAGGTCGCCGAGCGAGGCGACGCGGACTGCGGGCGGGCGTTCGTCGACGAAGAGGTGCTTGCTCATCTCCTTGGTCAGCGGCTCCATGTAGCGCTCGCCGAAGCGGACGCCGAGGCCGCCGCCGACGATCACCGCCTCGGGGTCGAGCAGGTTGACCGCCGAGGCGACGCCGGTTCCCAGCGCCTCGATCGCGCGGTCGATCAGCTTCTCGGCGAGGTCGTCGCCGTGCTGGATCGCGCGGTCCCAAATCCCGCTGGTGAGCCGGTCTTTGCCGTGCTTCTCCATCAGCTTGAAGAGGTCGGTCTTGGCGCCCTCCTCGTGTTGGCGCCGCGCCTCGGCCTCCATCGCGGCGCGCCCGGCGTAGGCCTCCATGCAGCCCTTGCGCCCGCAGGGACACTTGGCGCCGCCGCGCTTGACGACCATGTGGCCGATCTCGCCGGCGGCGCCGCGGCCGAGCCAGGGCTTTCCGTCGAGCACGATGCCGCCGCCGACTCCGGTTCCCCAGAAGACTCCGATCAGGCTGGAGAACTCGCGGCCCGCCCCGAGGTGGAACTCGGCTTCGGTTGCGACCTGGACGTCGTTGCCGACCCGCACCTCGGCGCCCAGCGCCTTGCCCAGGGTCTCGCCAAGCGGGAAGCTTCCCTCCCAGCCGGGCAGGTTGCGCGCCCCGGAGACGACGCCGGTCTTGCTGTCGGCGTCGCCCGGCGAGCCGACTCCGACCCCCTGCAACCCCTCAGGCTTCACCCCGGCGGCCGAGGCCGCCTCGCGCAGCGCGTCCTCCATCGCCCGCGCCACGTCGGCTGGGCCGCCCGAGGTCGGCGTGGGATGGCGCGCTTCGCCGCGCACCTTCCCGGCGGCGTCGACGATCGCCGTCTGGATCTTCGTCCCGCCGAGATCGATGCCGCCACGCAGATCAGTCACGGCCGCAGTCTATGGGCCGACGGGCCTAAAACGGATGGCATAGAACCTGTTTTAGGCTCGTCGGCGGGGGTTTCGTAGGGTTGGCAGCGATATGGGCGCATCTGGGGGGCAGGCGGGTTGGCGTGTGTGGTGGGCGAAGCGACGCTGGTACGAGCGCAATCGACGGCCGCTGCGGCGCCTCCGGCTGGCCCGCCACGCCGCGCGCGGCGGCTTCTTCGTCCGCCAGCCGGTCGAGGGTGAGGTGCTGGAGGCGCTCGACGAGGGTCGGCTGCGGATCGGCGAAGGGACGCTGCTGGAGCCGGGCTGCTGGCTGACCCTGGCGCCCGAGGCGCGGATCGAGATCGGCGCCGGCTGCTTCCTCAACCGCAACACGATGCTGGCGGCGCTCGAGCTGATCGAGATCGACGACCACACGATGTTCGCCAACGGCTGCTTCGTGGGCGATTCGGCCCACCGCTTCGACGACCCCGAGACGCCGATCACCCAGCAGGGCTTCACCTCCAAGGGTCCGGTGAAGATCGGCGCCAACTGCTGGTTCGGCGCCAACTGCGTCGTCACCACCGGCGTCACGATCGGCGAGCGCTGCGTGATCGGCGCCAACTCGGTCGTCACGCGGGATCTGCCGCCGGGAACGATCGCGGCCGGGGCTCCGGCGAAGGCGCTGGATTGAAGTTGGCGCCGGCGTTTTGGGTCACTCGCCCAATGTGACCAAGGCCGCCTAACCCCGCCGCCGCATCCCTATAATTCGCGTACGGCCGTGACCCGAAGGGCATGGACCCAATGGACCTCGTCGAACTCGTCGATTCCTCACACGCAACTGATGACGTGAAGCTCCTCCGCGGCAATGACGAGCTTCGAGCCGCGCTTGCCCCAGCGCGCCGCGATGGCAGCTCGATTGGCCTCGTGCCGACGATGGGCTTTCTCCACGAGGGACACCTGTCGCTGCTGCGTGCCGCCCGCGCCGAGTGCGGCCTCGTCGTCATGAGCCTCTTCGTCAACCCCGCCCAGTTCGCGCCCGGCGAGGACCTCGATCGCTACCCGCGCGACGAAGAGCGCGACCTGCGCCTCGCGGCCGAAGCCGGCGTCGACATCGTCTACGCGCCACCGGTCGAGGCCGTATATCCCGAGGGCTTCGCCACCCGGGTCGAGGTCGAGGGGAGCTTGACCGCGGTCCTCGACGGCGCCCCCTCCCAGCGCGGCCCGAATCACTTCCGCGGCGTCGCCACCGTCGTCGCCAAGCTCTTCAACTCGGTCGGGCCCGACGTCGCCTACTTCGGTCAGAAGGATGCTCAGCAGGTGGCGGTGATCCGCCGCATGGCCCGCGACCTCGACTTCCCGGTGCGGATCGAGGTGCTGGCGACGGCGCGCGAGCCCGACGGCCTGGCGATGAGCTCGCGCAACGCCTACCTCGACCCGGGCGCCCGCGAGCAGGCGGCGGCGCTCTCGCGGGCGCTGCGTGCCGCCGAGGCGATGGTTCGGGCTGGCTCGCTGAGCGCCGGGATCGAAGCCGCGCATCGTGAGCTGGCCGCCGCCGGGATCGAGCCGGAGTACCTGGAGGCGTGTGACGCCGAGAGCTTGACCCCCGTCACCGCGCTGCAGGATCGCCCGGTGCTGATCGCCGTCGCCGCTCGAGTCGGCGGCGCGCGACTGATCGACAACGTCTTGATCGAACCTTGAACCCTTCAACCCCGAAGAGCTGACACGGAGGCAGAGAACTGATGCAGAGGCAGATGCTCAAGTCCAAGATCCACCGCGCGACGGTGACCGACTGCGACGTCGACTACATCGGCAGCATCACCGTCGACACCGAGCTGATGGCCAGCGCGGACCTGATCACCAACGAGCAGGTTCACGTCTGGGACATCGACAACGGCGCCCGCTTCGTCACCTACGTGATCGACGGCGAGCCCGGCTCTGGCACGATGCAGGTCAACGGCGCCGCCGCCCACCTGACCCGCCCCGGCCACAAGATCATCGTCGCCTCCTTCGGCGCCTACGATGAGAGCGATCTCGAGTCCTACTCGCCGGTCGTCGTCCACGTCGACGATGACAATGCGATCGTCGCCGTTGACAGCCACCCGGAGGTGCTGCTGGCCGACCCGGGGGCCGTGCAATGAGCTCCGGCGCCCGCTCCCACACCGCGCCGCCTCCGTCCGAGCGCCCGCCGGTCAGCCTGCCCCGCCTGGCCGAGATGAAGGAAAAGGGCGAACCGATCGCGATGGTCACCGCCTACGACTACCCCTCAGCCAAGGTCGCCGAGGAGGCGGGCGTCGATATCGTCCTGGTCGGCGATTCGGCGGCGAACGTAGTGCTCGGCCACAGTGGCACCGAGGCGGTGACGCTGGAGGAGATGCTTGTCCTCGGCAAGGCCGTGCGGCGCGGGCTGAGGACGCCGTTGATGGTCGGCGACATGCCGATGGGCAGCTACGAGTCGAGCAACGAGCTGGCGATCCAGAATGCCCAGCGACTGGTCAAGGAGACCGGCTGCCAGACCGTCAAGCTCGAGGCGGGGGGGATCTCGGTCGAGCGCGCCCGGGCGATCGTCCGTTCCGGCATCCCGGTGATGGGCCATGTGGGCCTGACGCCGCAGACGGCGACCGCCCTCGGCGGCTACAAGGCCCAGGGCAAGACCGCCCAGAGCGCGATCCAGCTCTGCGAGGATGCCCTCGCCCTGCAGGCGGTCGGCTGCTTCGCGATCGTCTTCGAGGCCGTTCCGGCGGCGATCGCCGAGGCGATCGTCGAGAAGCTCGAGATCCCCGTGATCGGCATCGGCGCCGGCCCGGCCCCGGCGGGCCAGGTCCTCGTCTTCCACGACCTGCTCGGCATCACCACCGGCCGCATGGCCAAATTCGTCAAGCAATACGCCGACATCTACAATCAGATGGTCGCCGGCATGAACCAGTACGTAGCCGAGGTCCGCACCCGCCACTTCCCCGAACCCGACCACGTCTACGGCATCGAGCCCGCCGAGCTGGCCGAGTTCCGCCGCTATCTAGAGCAGGAGAGCCTCACGTCGGCCAAGGCCTGGGACTGGGAGCCGCTGCCTTAGGAGTTTAGCGTTGACCTTTTAAAGGTGCTCCAGAATATTCTATATAGTTTGAGTATCCACTTTTTGATGCCTAATTCCGGGTGTTTTATACGGGAATGTGCATAGTCTTCTGCTGAATGGGAGAGGATCTTCGGAAAAGAATCCTTGGTCAGTGGGATGGGGCTCGCGACGGTTGGCAGGCAAAGCTTCCGCTGAAGGTCGACGAGAAGGCTGTGGAAATCGATGCCTCGGCTGTCCGGTTCGCGGTGCCTACCTTCTTGCTCCGGTTGCGCGCGTTCGCCGAGTGGCATCTGGAGAAGGGCCATTCCGTCCGCATCAAATGTCCGACCAGTGGGCGGGTGGCGGAGTACATGGCCCGTAGCGAGATCGCCAAGGGCCTCCCTGAGGGCATTTTCGTGGGGCTTCCCGACCTTCCTGTCGCCCGGGAGTCGGACGTCTTGATCCCGATCCGCAAGCTTCGCGAGCCCGCTGATGTGGATCTGCTGGGAGAGAAGCTCGTCCCTCTCTTCGAAAGCCACTCCGACGATGTGGCGGTCTTCGCCAACACGATGCATATGGCAACCTCAGAGCTGTGTGGGAATGCCGTTGAGCACGGCATCAATCCCCTCGGTTGCTATGTAGCCGCCCAGCGCTACAACAGACCCTTTCGCAGGACCGTCTTGGCGCTTGGGGATCTCGGGATCGGCATCCCAGAGCACATGCGACAGCGCTTCGAGGATTTGGCCGGGGATCGCAGCGCTCTGAGAGAGGCGGTCAAGCATGGTGTCACGGGCACGGACGAGCAGCATCGCGGTAACGGGTTCCACTGGGTGATGGATGCGGCCGAACAGTCGCTGATGCGGTATGCAACGCTGGATATCCGATCCGGAAAAGGTCAGCTCCAGCAGGTCCTTCAGGCCGATGAAGAGGGCTTGGAGACGACCACGAATCCAGCTCCATTCAAGATCGGGACCTGGGTGACGTTTGAGGTCGGTCCATTGACGACCGTCTAGCCGTGGCGCGTTAAGGTTTCCGCAATCGCGCCGATCGAACGCCGATCGGGCGTATAGTCTGAAGCGATAAATTGATCGATTTTCGCCGCCGGAGGAGGTGCGCACCAGATGCCATTTCTACTCTCGACCCATGGTGCTGTCTTCTCGACTCGCCCTCGTGGAGCGAGCCTTCGAAGCGAAGCGATTGCTTCTCGAGACGCCAATGAAGAGCTCCGTATCTCCTTTGCCGGCGTGCAAAGCATCAGCTACTCCTTCGCGGATGAATTTCTCGGCCCCCTGATGTCGGCGCCCGGCACGGTTGTGCTTGAGGATGTTGCCGCCCCGCTGCACCGGATCATCCTCGGGGCGCTTGAACGAAGGGGCATTCATACGAGCGAGGAGGAGCTTTTCCGCTCCTCCCTTCCCGCGTAGACCTCTCAGCCTCTGGGGCGCAGAAGAGATGTCGCGTGTCGTGGGCGACTTGGCATCAATGTGCGACTTACTATGGGCAGCCAGTGCCCGTCTATGAGTTCCAGTGCGAGGAGTGCGGCAGCCGCTTTGAGGAGCTGGCGCCCAGCGATGCGACGAACCTTGCCTGCCCCCGTTGCGGTTCCGGTCGGACCAGGCGCCTGCTCTCTCCGGTCTCTCCGGCCGGCCGGCAGCCACGCGGGGCGGGCGTGCGGAGCGACGAATCGCGACGGGGGGAGCGGGAAGCGGCGCGCGGTGAGCGCCTTGCCGAGACCAAGCGCAAGCGGGCGGCGGGGGAACCGCCTGCGCCTCGTCGTGGCGGAGGAGCCGCGTCGTGAGCCCCACGGCCGAGGAGCGGCGGGAGCGGCTTGTCGCCCTATATAAGGAGGTCCAGGCCTGCGAGAAGTGTCCCCTGCGCGAGACTCGGACCAAGGCGGTATTCGGGGCGGGCGATGCCGACGCGGACCTGATGTTCGTCGGCGAGGCACCCGGGGCCGAAGAGGACCGACAGGGACTGCCCTTCGTTGGCCGCGCCGGGCAGCTGCTCAACCAGATGCTGGAAGGGATCGGGCTCTCGCGCGAGGAGGTCTTCATCGCCAACGTGCTGAAGAGCCGGCCGCCGGGGAATCGCGATCCGCAGCCGCTGGAGATCGAGGCCTGCCGTCCCTATCTCTTCGAGCAGGTGCGACTGATCGAGCCCACGGTCATCTGCACCTTGGGCAATTTCGCCACCAAGCTGCTGAGCGGCAACTCGGCTGGGATCACCAAGGTGCGGGGCGCGCCGCAGGTGCATGAGATCGGCGGTCGCACGGTTTTCCTGCTGCCGCTCTTCCATCCAGCGGCGGCGCTGCGGACCCCTGCGGTGAAGGAGACGCTGCGCAAGGACTTCGAGACGCTGCCGGATCTGCTCGCGATGGGACCGCCGGTCGCCGCCGAAGAGCCGGACGAGGCACCCGCGGAGGAGGCTGAGCCGCCGCCCGAGCCCTCCGCCGACCAGCTCGACTTCTTCGGGTGAGGATGGAGACGCGCTCGGCCGCCGAGACCGAAGCGCTCGGCGCCCGGCTCGCGGAGCGGCTCGGGCCCGGCGACGTGGTCGTCGTCAGCGGCGAGGTCGGGGCCGGCAAGACGACGCTGATCCGCGGCGCCTGCCGGGCGCTCGGGATCGAGAGCCCTGTCACCTCGCCCACCTTCACGATCGGCCACCGCTACGAGGGCGGGTGCCTGCCCGTCTCCCACCTCGACCTCTACCGGCTGGAGGGGCTCGACGGCGAGGACCCGGCGCTGCTCGACGACTACCTCGGACCGGACGCCATCGCCTTCGTCGAGTGGCCCGGCGTGGCCGACGCCGAGCTCGTGGCCGGGGCCGGCGAGAT
>DASXKW010000080.1:0-26629 GCA_036496625.1 Solirubrobacterales bacterium
GTGGGAGCGGTGCTGCTGCCGCTCAGCCCGCGCCTCTCCAGCGAGGAGCGCGCCGCGATGATCGCCGTCGAGGAACCGGCGATCGACCTCGACGACGCCGGCCAGCTGACCCAGACCGAGGCCGATCTGCCGCTGCTCGGCGAGCACGACATGGACGACCTCGCCTGCCGGGTGATGACCAGCGGCAGCACCGGCAGGCCCGACCCGGTCGGCCTCACCTACGGCAACTTCCTCTGGAGCGCTGTCGCCTCGGCCTTCAACATCGGCGTCGAGCCGGCCGACCGCTGGCTCTGCTGCCTGCCGCTCAGCCACATCTCGGGGCTGGGGATCGTGATGCGCTCGGTGATCTACGGCACCACGGCGGTGATCCATGACGGCTTCGACGTCGACCGGGTCGCCGAGGCGCTCGAGCGCGACGAGATCACCGTGGTCTCGCTGGTGACGACGATGCTAACCCGCCTGCTCGAGGCCGGCGCCGACCTCTCCGGCCCGCGGGCCATCCTGATCGGCGGCGGCCCGGTGCCCGAGGACCCGCTCGAGGAGGCGCTCGGCCGCGGCGCCACCGTGGTCCAGACCTACGGCCTCACCGAGGCCTGTTCGCAGGTGACGACCCTCGCCCCGGCCGACGCGCGGCGCAAGCTCGGCTCCGCCGGGCGTCCGCTGCTGACCACCCACCTGCGCATCCAGGATGGCGAGATCCTCGTCCAGGGGCCGACCGTGGCGCCTGGACGAGCGGACGCCGACGGCTGGCTGCACACCGGCGACCTCGGTCGCATCGACGAGGAGGGCTTCCTCTATGTCGACGACCGCATGGACGACATGATCGTCACCGGCGGCGAGAACGTGGTCCCGGCCGAAGTGGAGAAGGTTCTGCTGCGCCATCCCGAGGTTGCCGACGCGGCGGTGGTCGGCCGCGAGGATCCCGAGTGGCAGCAGGCGGTGACGGCGATCGTCGTCCTCCATGAGGGCTCGGAAGCCGGGCCTGACGACCTGCGCCGCCACTGCGCCGAGTCGCTGGCCGGCTTCAAGGTGCCGAAGCGGGTCGAGCTCGCCGCGGCGCTGCCGCGCACTCCCTCGGGCAAGCTGATGCGCAGAGCGCTCCGATAGCCTCCGCGCATGCCCAAAGACATCTTCTACGACTCAGACGCTGACCTCTCTCTGCTCGACGGAAAGACCGTCGCGATCCTCGGCTACGGCTCGCAGGGCCACGCCCACGCGCTCAACCTGAGGGACTCCGGAGTCGACGTCGTCGTCGGCCTGCGCCCGGACTCCTCCAGCCGTGCCAAAGCGGAAGCGGCCGGCCTCGAGGTGCTCGACATCGCCGAAGCCGCCAGCCGCGGCGACGCGGTGATGATCCTGCTGCCCGACGAGAAGCAGGCCGAGGTCTGGGAGACCGATATTGCCGACGGAATCGCCCCCGGCAATCTGCTGCTCTTCGCCCACGGCTTCGCGATCCACTTCGAGCAGATCCTGCCTCCGCCCGGGGTCGACGTCGGCATGGTCGCGCCCAAGGGGCCGGGACATCTGGTCCGGCGCCAGTACGAGGAAGGCAACGGGGTGCCCTGCCTGATGGCGGTCCACCAGGACGCCACCGGCAGCGCCCACGGCCTCGTCCTCGCCTATGCCTCCGGCATCGGCGGCGGCCGTGCCGCGGTGATCGAGACGACCTTCAAGGACGAGTGCGAGACCGACCTCTTCGGCGAGCAGGCGGTGCTCTGCGGCGGCGCCTCCGAGCTGGTCCGCGCAGGCTTCGAGACCCTGGTCGAGGCCGGCTACGACCCGCGCCTCGCCTACTTCGAGTGCCTGCACGAGCTCAAGCTGATCGCCGACCTGATGTACGAGAAGGGGATCCAGGGCATGCGCTACTCGATCTCCAACACCGCCGAGTATGGCGACATGACCCGCGGCAAACGGGTGATCGGCGAGGAGTCCCGCGCGGCGATGAAGGAGATCCTCGGCGAGATCCAGTCGGGCGAGTTCGCCCGCGAGTGGATCGCCGAGAACCGCGCCGGCGGCGAGAACCTCTCGCGGATGCGCGAAGAGGGCAAGGGCCACCAGGTCGAGAAGGTCGGCAAGGGCTTGCGCGACATGATGCCCTGGGTCGATCAGGAGTTCTAGGGTTGCCGAGAGGGCGGCGGTGCTCCTCCCCGGAAATTGATGTCGCACGCGCACGCTTCGCGTGCGCTTAGCTCCGAAGTTTGAGCGCGGCTAAAGCCGCGCAATAGCCGGATTGCATAGGCCGCCTTCGGCGACATTCCCGGAGAGGAGCACCGCCGCCCTCTCACGAAGCTCAGATTCCCGATTTGAGCCGAAGGACGCTGGAAGCTTCGAAGCGGTGAAGCTTCAAGGCGAAGCTGAGCTTGGCGACGCTCCCTGATCGCTGGGCCGTTCCGAGCTCTCGCCTGGCTGTGAAGCTTGTTTGGCCTCGGACCCTGGGTGCTGAGCTCGTATCGAGAAGGCTCCTACCCCGCCAGAACTAAGCCCCAGGCGGCCCGTCCGCGCCGAATCTTGTCTCGCCCTCCGGCAGCTTGCCGTCGCGGCCGACGTAGCCGTCCTTGCCGCCGACGATCACGTAGACCGCGTCCTCGGAGTCGCTGAGGTTGCGCAGCTTGCGCACGGTCGACGCGTCGACCCAGGCCAGGCCGCCGGGATCGAGCTCGTGCTTCGTGCCGTCGCCGAACTCGATCGCGATGCGGCCGCTGTGCAGGAAGTACAGCTCCTCCTGCTCGTCGTGGTAGTGGCTTCCCGTCGAGTAGGAGGGCGGCAGCACGATTGCGTTGACGCCGAACGCGGTGACGCCCAGCTCCTTGCGGATCTTGCGGAATCCCGGCCCCTGGCCGAGGTCGTTGAGATTCGCGACGGCGTAGCCGTCGCCTTTCGTCACCTGCGCTGTGGTCTCGCTCATGGCGGGCAGCTTACGCGGCAGGCCTGCGCGAGGTCCACCCGCGAGGGTCAATAACCTGTCGCCTCCGTGACTCCCCCGACCACCGCCGCTCAGATTCCCGTCGAGCTCAAGCCTGCCGACGGTCGCTTCGGCTGCGGTCCCTCGAAGGTGCGACCCGAGGCGCTGGAGAGGCTGGCGGGGCAGTCGGCGTTGATGGGCACCTCGCACCGTCAGAAGCCGGTTCGCGATCTTGTTGCGGCGGTGCGCGGCGGCCTCGCCGAGCTGTTCGGCCTGCCCGGCGGCTATGAGATCGCCCTTGGCAACGGTGGTACTACGGCTTTCTGGGACGCCGCGGCGACATGGCTTGTGCGCGAGCGCCCCCTGCACCTGACCTACGGCGAGTTCTCGCAGAAGTTCGCCAAGGTCACGGCCGGTGCGCCGTTTCTCGCCGACCCGATCCTGGTCGAGGCAGGCCCCGGCGACGCCCCCGCGCCCGTTGCCGATGCGACGGCCGATGCGATCGCCTGGGCGCACAACGAGACCTCGACCGGCGTGATGGTCCCGGTCGTGCGCCCCGACGGAGCCGGCGACGCGCTGGTCCTCGTCGACGCGACCTCGGGCGCAGGTGGCCTGCCGCTCGACACCAGCCAGGCCGATGTCTACTACTTCGCTCCGCAGAAGGCCTTCGGCGCCGACGGCGGGCTCTGGCTCGCGGTGCTCAGCCCGGCGGCGATTGAGAGAATCGGTGAGCTCGACGGCGCGGCCGGCCGCTGGCAGCCGGCCTTCCTCTCGCTGCAGACGGCGCTGGAGAACTCGCGCAAGGAGCAGACCTACAACACGCCTGCCCTCGCCTCCTTGCTCTTGCTTGCCGATCAGGTCGAGTGGATGCTCGCCGGCGGAGGGCTCGACTGGTGCGTTCAGCGCACCTCGGCGTCGTCCGGCCACCTCTATGACTGGGCCGAGCGGAGCGATTTCGCCAGCCCATTCGTGACCGACTCCGCCAAGCGCTCGCTGGTCGTCGGCACGATCGACTTCGACGATTCCGTCGATGCGGCTGTCGTTGCCTCGACCCTGCGCGCCAACGGCATCGTCGACGTCGAGCCTTACCGCAAGCTCGGCCGCAACCAGTTGCGCATCGGCATGTTCCCGGCGGTTGAGCCCGCCGACGTGGAGGCCCTCACCGCCTGCATCGACTGGGTGGTCGAGAACGTGCCGGAGGCCCGGTGAGCGCTCGGATCGCCATCTCGATCGCCGCTCATTCGTGGCGATCGGAGCGTGAGCTCCCGTGAGAGTCCTGGTCAAGGAGAAGATCGCCGACTCGGGCGTCGCGCTGCTCGAAGAGAACTTCGACGTCGACCTCGGGCTGGAGATGTCCGACGAGGAGCTTGCCGAGGCAATTGGCGCCTATGACGCGATCCTGATCCGCTCGGCGACGACGATGACCCCGGAGCTGATCGAGCGCGCCGCCAACCTGAAGGTGATCGGCCGGGCCGGCACCGGAGTCGACAACGTCGACATCCCGGCAGCGACGCGCCGCGGCATCGTCGTCGCCAACGCGCCGGAATCCAATTCCGTCGCCGCCGCCGAGCACACCTTGGCGCTTGCCCTGGCGCTGTTCCGCAACATCCCCCAGGCGCACGGCGCCCTCGTCGACGGGCGCTGGGACCGGGCCAAGCACAAGGGCGCCGAGCTCTACGACAAGACGATCGGGATCGTCGGCTTCGGCCGCATCGGCCAGCTTGTCGCCAAGCGCGCCCAGGCCTTCGAGATGGAGGTGATCGCCTTCGACAAGTTCGTCTCCGCCGAGCGCTTCCGCGAGCTGGGGGTGCGCGGCGCCGCCAGCCTCGAGGAGCTCTTCGAGCGCGCCGACGTGGTCACCGTGCATGTGCCGAAGACGCCGGAGACGATCGGCCTGATCGACGCCGCGGCGATCGCCGCGATGAAAGACGGCGTGCGGATCGTCAACTGCGCCCGTGGAGAGCTGGTCGACCTCGACGCCCTCGACGCCGGCCTCGAGTCGGGCAAGGTCGGCGGCGCCGCCCTCGACGTCTTTCCCTCCGAGCCCTTCACCGAGCACCCGATCTTCGCCCGTCCCAACGTCGTCGTCACGCCCCACCTGGGCGCCTCGACCGCGGAGGCACAGGACCGCGCCGGCGTCGTCACGGCAGAACAGGTCACCGCGGCGCTGAAGGGAGGCGTCGTCACCAACGCGGTCAACATCGCCGCGGTCCGCCCGGAGGAGATGGAGGCGCTGGCGCCGTTCGTGCCGCTTTGCGAAAAGCTCGGCCGGCTGGCCGAGGGCCTCGCCGAGGGCTCAGTCGACCGGGTCTCGGTCGAGTTCCGCGGAAAACTCGCCCAGCACGACACCCGCCTGCTCGGCATCGCCGTCCTGGTCGGAATTCTTTCCGGCCATACCGAGGTCCCGGTCAACCTCGTCAACGCTCCGCAGATGGCGGAGGAGCGCGGCATCGAGCTGGTTGAGACCAAGGACTCCAGCTCCGAGGACTTCACCGAGCTGGTAACCGTTCGCCTGCGCTCCGGCGGCGAGGACGTCGAAGTCGCCGGCACTGGCGTCGGGCCGCGCAACGAGCCCTACCTCGTCTCGGCCTGGGGCGAGAGCTTCTACCTGCCCTTCGCCGAGCACCTCGCGGTCTTCCGCTACGCCGATCGGCCGGGAATGATCGGCAGGGTCGGGACGATGTTCGGCGAGGAGGGGGTCAACATCGTCTCCGCTGCCGTCGGCGCCGAGCCGGGGGGCGATAGCGCGGTGATGGCGCTGACCACAGATGCTCCGGTCAACGACGAGACGATCGCCAAGATCCTCTTGGTCGACGGTTTCTCGGTCGGTCGCTCGGTCGATCTCTAGGCACGCGAACCGGTCGAGTAGGCTTGCCCGGTGAAGGCGCTGGTGCAGACAGGCAACGGGGGCTACGACGTGCTCGAGGTGCAGGAGCGTCCCGACCCGCCGGTCGGCCCCGGCGAGGTGCGGATTGCCGTCAAGGCCGCCGGGATCAACTTCGCCGACACGATGGCACGGCTCGGCCTCTACCCCGACGCGCCGAAGCCGCCCTGTGTGATGGGCTACGAGGTCGCCGGCACGGTCGAGTCGGTGGGCGACGGGGTTACGGCACGCGCCGTCGGCGATCGGGTCATCGCCGGCACGCGCTTCGGGGGCCAGGCCGAGCTGGTCAGCGTTCCCGAGGTCCAGGTCCTGCCATTGCCCGAGCGGCTCAGCTTCGAGCAGGGCGCTGCGTTTCCAGTCAACTACGGCACCGCCTACGCGGCGCTGATCGTGATGGGCAGCCTCCGCGAGAAGGATCGGCTCTTGATCCACGCCGCTGCCGGCGGCGTCGGCATCGCCGCCACGCAGATCGCCCGCAACGTCGGCGCTGAGATCTTCGGCACCGCTTCGCCCGCCAAGCACGATGCGATCCGGGCTCAGGGCGTCGCCCACCCGATCGACTACCGCAACCAGGACTTTGCGGCCGAGACGATGCGGCTCACCAACGGCGAGGGCGTCGACCTGATCATCGACGCGGTCGGGCCAACCTCCTTTCGCAAGGACTACCGCCTGCTGCGCCCGGGCGGCCGGATGGTTATGTACGGGCTCTCCGAGGCGACGAGCGAAGGCGGTCGTAACATTCCCGCGGCGTTGAAAAGCCTCGTCAAGATGCCGCTGGCGACGATCCCCTGGTGGAAGAGCCTGACGATGATGAACGAGAACAAGGGCATCTTCGGGCTCAACATGCTCAAGTGGTGGGACCGCGAGGGCAGTCTCGACCGGGTCACCGAGCCGCTGATGGCCGACCTCGAGGGCGGCCGCCTGGAGCCCGTGGTTGCCGAGACATTCCCCTTCGAGCGTGCCGGCGATGCGCATAAATTCATTGCCGAGCGCCGCAACGTCGGCAAGGTCGTGCTGTTTCCAACGTAAGGACCCACCCTGCGGAGGGAGGCACCTTGCGATGAAGAGGGCGATCCTGATCACGTTGGCGATTCTGGTGGCGCAGTGCGCCACGGTTGCCCGCGCGGAAACGACCTCCTATACGGTGGTCCTCGCTGGAGGCAGCGGGCAGAACATGATTCGGATCTGGCTCACCCCGGACGGCCACAGCTATGTGATCGATTCGGTCGTGCCGTTGGAAGTCGGTGGCACTATCTGCGAAAACCCGCCAGGCAATCCCAACGAGCTGATCTGCAAAGCGCCACTCGTCGCCGGCTTCGAGGTCAACGGCGGCCCTGGCAATGACGCCGTCGTCGTTTCGAGCGCGGTTCAGATACCGGTCACGATGCGGGGGGGCGCTGGGAGCGACACGCTGACCGGCGGCAGCGGTCCCGACAAGCTGATCGGCGGCGAAGGCAACGACCATCTCAACGGTCGTGGCGGCGACGATTTCATCTTCGGCGGCCCCGGCAACGACGAAATCTTCGGCGGCCCCGGCAACGACGTCCTGCGCGGCGGCCCCGGCAACGACACGATCTTCGAAGGCTCGGGCAACGACGCCGTGCGCCAGGAGATGCGATCCGCCGGTTAGGCCGAGGCGCTCTCGCCGGTGGCCTGTCCCAGGAGGCGGCCGCCGACGAAAAAGAGGGCGATCAGGAAGCCCACCAGCGAAAGCGCAGCGTCGAGCCGGAAGGCGGCCTGGATGCCGTCGGCGAACGAAGCCTGTGCCGAGAACACCGTCGTCGTCAGCCCAAGCCCGATTGAGCCCCCGGCAATCTGAAACATGTAGACGATGCCGCCGGCGAGGCTGGTCTGCGATTCGTCGACCGAGGTGACGCCGGCTGTCGTCGCGGTCGGGTAAAAGCTGCCGATTCCGATCCCGAGCACGACCATGCCGGCGATCAGCGAGCTGTAGCTCGAGCTCGAGCCGACCAGCGAAAAGATAAAGGGGGCGATCGTGATGCAGGCGGCGCCCACGGCGGCCAGCAGCTTGGCCCCGAGCCGCTCGTAGAGCGGGCCGGCGACAAAAGAGACCAGGGCGAAGGTGGCGAGGAAGGGCAGCAGGCCGACGCCCGCCTGCAGTGGCGAGTAGCCGAGCTGGTGCTGCATGAACTGGGGCAGGTAGAGCAGCGCGGCGAAGAAGGTCGCCGACATCAGCAGGATCGCAAGACAGGAGGCTCGGAAGCTCTCGTTGGCCATCACCGCGCGCGGCACCAGGGCGTGGGCGCCGGCGCGACGCTCGATCGGGACGAAGGCGATGAGGAGGACCGCCGAGAGGATCAGCAGCCCGATCACCCGGGGATCGCCGAGCCCCCAGTCATCGATCTGGTCGAGCGCGACAAGCAGCGAGACGAGGCCCACCGAGATCGCGGCGACACCCGGATAGTCGATTCGCTGCTCTCCCGAATCGGGCTCGGCGACTTTGACCAGTCGGTGGGTGACGAGGACCGCGAAGGCGGATATCGGCACGTTGAGGAAGAAGATCCAGCGCCAGCTCAGCGCGTCGGTGAGCACACCGCCGATCAACGGCCCGATCGCGTTGCCCAGGCCCGCGGCGCCGATGATGATTCCCCCCGCCAGTCCCGCCTTGTCTTCGGGCAGCAGGGCATAGGTCATGCCGAGGATCGCCGGCCACATCAACGCCCCGCCGATTCCCATCACGGTCCTGGTCAGGATCAGCCAGGTCTCGGTCTGCGCCACGCCGCCCAGCGCCGACATCGAGGCGAAGATCGCGCTGCCGAGGAAGAAGGCGTTGCGGCGCCCGAACATGTCGGCGAGGCGCCCGCCGGTGACGATCATCACGCCGAAGGTCAGCGCGTAGGCGTTGACCACCCACTGGATGGTGTTGACGTTGGTGTGGAAGTCCTTCTCCATCGTCGGCAGGGCGACGTTGATCGCGGAGAAGTCGTTGGCGATCACGACGACGGCGATGCCCATCGCGAAGAGGGCGAACCAGGTCGAGCGGGAGATCTCGCTTGAGGTGGAATCGCTTGCGATGCGCGCAGCCTACGCTAAGCTGAAGCGACGAATGACGCCTCCGCAGCACAGCCTGGCGCTTCTCCTTCTCCTCCCCCCTCGGGGGGAATAGCGCTGGGCGGCGCGATAGCCGCGAGACAAGGTCATTCGAGCGAAGCAGAGAAGGAGGAGGACCCGTGACACCAGTATCCGACGCAAACCGCGTCCACATCTTCGACACCACCCTGCGCGACGGAGAGCAGTCGCCCGGGATCTCGCTGAACACGGCTGAGAAGGTTGAGATCGCCCAGCAGCTCGCCCGCCTGGGCGTCGACGTGATCGAGGCCGGCTTCCCGATCACCTCGCCGGGGGACTTCGAGGCCGTCGAGGCGATCTCCCGCAAGGTCGAGGGCCCGGTGATCTGCGGCCTGGCCCGCACCCACAAGGCCGACATCGACGCTGCCTGGGGGGCGATCAAGGACGCTGCCGGGCCTCGCATCCACACCTTCATCTCCACCTCGGATATCCACATCGAGCACCAGCTGCAGACCGACCGCGAGGACGTAAAGGGTCAGGCGCGGGCCGCGGTCACCCTGGCTAAGTCCTACTGCGAGGACGTCGAGTTCTCACCGATGGACGCGACCCGCGCCGACATCGAGTTCACCGCGGAAGTCTGCGCGATCGCGGTCGAGGAGGGGGCCACCGTGATCAACATCCCCGACACGGTCGGCTACGTCACGCCCGAGGAGTACGCGGACTACTTCCGGCGCCTGTATGAGTTGGTGCCGGGCCTAAGTGAGGTCGAGCTGTCGGTTCACTGCCACGACGACCTGGGCCTGGCGGTTGCGAACTCTTACGCCGGAGTTTTGGCGGGCGCTCGCCAGGTCGAGTGCGCGGTCAATGGAATCGGCGAGCGAGCGGGCAATTGCTCGCTGGAGGAGATTGCGATGCTGGTCAAGGTTCGCGAGGACGTTCACGGCTTGACGACAGGCATCGAAACCCGCGAGCTGGCCCGCACCAGCCGCATGGTCTCGCGCCTGACCGGCTATGCGATCCAGCCCAACAAGGCGATCGTCGGTCGCAACGCCTTCGCCCACGAGTCCGGGATCCACCAGGACGGCGTGCTGAAGGAGCGCACCACCTACGAGATCATGGACGCGACCGAGGTAGGCCTGGAGTCGAACTCGATCGTTCTGGGCAAGCACTCCGGCCGCCACGCCCTGCGCGACGCGCTGGAGCAGCTGGGCTTCAAGGTGGAGGGCAACGCCCTCAACGCCGCCTTCAAGCGCTTCAAGGAGGTGGCCGACCGCAAGAAGCAGGTGACCGCCCTGGACCTGGAGGCGATCGTCTCCGACGAGATGCGCGAGAAGGCCGATTCGCACGAGCTGGCCTGGTTCGAGGTCGAGGCGGGCTCGCGGCGCGAGCCCCTCGCTCGGGTTGCGGTGAAGATGCCGTCGGGCGAGGAGGCGGTCGGCGAGTCGGGGGGCGATGGCCCCGTCGACGCGATCTTCCACGCGATCCAGAAGGCGGCCGGGACCGAGTGCGAGTTGCGCCAGTACACGGTCGAGGCGGTGACCGGCGGGGAGGACGCCCTCGGTCAGGTGACGGTGATGCTGCGGGCGGCGGGTCGCCTGGCCACCGGCCAGGGAGTCGCCACCGACATCCTCGAGGCATCGGCCCGCGCCTACGTGCGGGCGCTGTCCAACGCCCTGGAGGGCGCCGCGATCCGCGAGGCCGAGGCCGCGACCGCCGAGGCCGCGGCAGAACGCACCCCGGGCCCGTAAAGACGTCACACATCCGCGAACCGCTGCGCACCACACGTGCGGCACGAGCCGACATCATCGCCGCATGCCTACCGAGTCTGCAGTTACCCGCCATATGCGCGGGAAACTGCAGACTCACAGTCCGGATGCGGCGATTGCGGATATCGCCGGCCGGCAGCACGGGGGTGGTTTCACGTCGGCAATTGATCTCGCTGGGGCTCGGAGAAGACGCGATCGACGCTCGATTGCGCCTGGGACGTCTTCATCGACTTCATCGTGGTTCTACGCGGTTGGGCACGAGGCCATTCCTCGAGAAGGGCGCTGGATGGCGGCAGTGCTGATGGACGGTGCCAGGTCGGTCCTGAGCCACCGGTCGGCTGCGGCGCTCTGGGGGATGGCGGCGTTCAGCGGCGCGATCGAAATTACCTCTCCTCGAAGCACCCGCTCGCGGAAGGCTATTCGTCGCCACTGCGCTCTCCTGCCCCCGGATGAGGTCACCGTGCTCGACGGCATCCCAGTCACTTCGGTTCACCGGACTCTTTTCGACTATGCCGGGATCTCCTCGGTCGATCGTCTCGAGGCCGCAGCGCGAGAGGCCGAGTTCCGCCGACTCTGGGATCGCCTTTCTCTTCCTGCCCTGCTTGCTCGCCATCCCGGTCATCGCGGCAGCGTCAATCTGCGTCTCTGCCTTGAGCGATTGGGCCGGACGCCTGGCTTTACGCGCAGCGATCTCGAGGAGCGCTTTCTTCCTTTCCTGGACCGCTTCGGACTGCCGAGGCCGCATCTCAACGCTCGGCTCGGGCTGCAAGGGCAATCGATCGAGGTGGACTGTCTCTGGCGCAACGAGCGACTGATCGTCGAGCTCGACAGCCGTGCTGCCCACGAAACGCGCTCGGCGTTCGAGACGGATCGCGATCGTGACCGCCGCCTGCAGGCCAAGGGCTGGCGGGTCATCCGCGTCACCTGGCGGCAGCTGCATGACGAGCCGGAGCGAATCGCGGCGGACCTCCGGAGCTTCTTGGAAGAATACAAACGTATGTGATAACGTACAAGCATGCCGCAGGCTCCGACTGGAATCCGAGCAGAGACCTCGAGTTCTCCATCTGAGACGCTCGCGATCGGAGAGCGCGTTCACGCACTGCGCGAGGCGATGGGCCTCTCGCTGCGCGACCTTGGCGAGCGGTCCGGCGTCAGCGCGCCGATGCTCTCACAGGTCGAGAGGGGGGAGACGAGCCCTACTCTGGCCGTGGCGGCGAAGATCGCCGCCGGGTTGGAGCTGACCCTGTCTCAACTGCTGCGCCTCGACGAGGGCGAGCACGTTGCCGTCAGCCGGGCCGGCGAGCGACGGCTGCTCGAGCGCGGCGGACATCGCTTCGAAGAGCTGACCCCGCCGCTGCCCGGGCAGCGCGCCGACATCTCTTTGCACGCCCTGGACGTCGGCGCGACGACCGGCGGGCGCGATGACCCGCCGATGCACGAGCCGGGCAGCCGGGAGACCGCGGTCGTCCTCTCCGGCACCCTGGCGCTGGTCGTCGACGGCACTCGTCACGAGCTGAGCGAAGGCGACAGCGTCACCTTCGATGCCGATCTTCCGCACCATTTCGAGAACGAAGGCGAGGAGCCGACGCGCTTCCTCGCCGTGATCGCCGCCGGCCTGCGCCGGAGCTAGAGGAGGCCCGATGCCGCAAACCATGTTCGACAAGCTCTGGGAAGCCCACGAGGTCTCCGAGGGCCTTATCTACATCGACCTGCACCTGGTCCACGAGGTCACCTCGCCGCAGGCCTTCGACGGCCTGCGGCTGGCGGGTCGTGGCGTGCGCCGGGCCGACAAGACGATCGCCACCGCCGATCACAACGTCCCCACCGACGGCACGATGGCGGCGCGGCTGATCGCCGACGAGCTCTCCCGCATCCAGGTCGAGACCCTGGAGCGAAACTGCGAGGAGTTCGGCATCCCGATCTACTCGCTGGGCTCCGATCGTCAGGGCATCGTCCACGTAATCGGGCCGGAGCTGGGCGTGACGCAGCCCGGGATGACGATCGTCTGCGGCGACAGCCACACCTCGACCCACGGCGCCTTCGGCTCACTGGCCTTCGGCATCGGCACCTCCGAGGTCGAGCACGTGCTGGCCACGCAGTGCCTGGTGCAGAAGCGCCCGAAGACGATGCGGATCTCCTACCAGGGGCAGCTCGGCGCCGGCGTCACGCCCAAGGACCTGATCCTGGCGACGATCGGCCGCCTCGGCACCGGCGGCATGGTCGGGCACGCGGTCGAGTACGCCGGGCCGGCGATCGAGGCGCTCTCGATGCCGGGACGGATGACCGTCTGCAACATGACGATCGAGGGCGGCGGTCGGGCCGGCATGATCGCCCCCGACGAGACCACCTTCGAATGGGTGCGGGGACGCGCTGCGGCGCCCGAGGACTTCGATGCCGCCGTCGAGCGCTGGCGCCGGCTGCCGACCGACGAGGGCGCCGGCTTCGACGCCGAGGTCGAGGTCGACGCGGTGGCGATCTCGCCGATGGTGACCTGGGGCACCAACCCGGGCATGGTCGTCCAGGTCACCGACTCGGTCCCCGACCCGGCGGCGATGGACTCGCCCGCCGATCGCGAGTCGGCCGAGCGCGCCCTCGCCTACATGGGGCTGAAGGCCGGCACGCCGATGACCGAGGTGGCGCCGGAACGCGTATTCATCGGCTCCTGCACCAACTCTCGGATCGAGGACCTGCGCGAGGCGGCCGAGGTCGTCGACGGCCGCAAGGTCGCCGGCTCGGTGCGGGCGATGGTCGTGCCCGGCTCTCAGCAGGTCAAGGCCGACGCCGAAGCCGAGGGACTGCACGACGTCTTCCGCTCCGCCGGCTTCGAATGGCGGGAGGCGGGCTGCTCGATGTGCCTAGGCATGAACCCCGACATCTTGATCGAGGGCGAGCGCTGTGCCTCGACCTCGAATCGCAACTTCGAGGGCCGCCAGGGCAAGGGCGGGCGCACCCATCTGGTCAGCCCGAAGATGGCCGCCGCGGCGGCGATCGAGGGTCACTTCGTCGACATCAGGGATTGGAGCTGAAGATGAGGCCGATAGACGTAATCGAGGGCAAGGTGTCGGTGCTGGACCGGGCCGACGTAGATACCGACCAGATCATCCCCAAGCAGTTCCTCAAGCGGGTCGAGCGGACCGGCTTCGGCGAGTTCCTCTTCTACGACTGGATCCGCGACGGAGAGATCGAGTTGGAGTCGAACCCGATCCTGGTCGCCGGGCGCAACTTCGGCTGCGGCTCCTCGCGCGAGCACGCCCCCTGGGCGCTGGAGGACTTCGGCTTCGAGGCGATCGTCGCCCCGTCGTTCGCCGACATCTTCTACGCCAACTGCACCAAGATCGGCCTACTGCCGGCAATCCTCTCCGAGGAGCACTGCCGCGCAGTCGCCGAGGCGGGCGAGGCGCGCATCGACGTCGATGACGAGACGGTTACCTGCGCCGCCGGAGTCTTCAAATTCGAGGTCGAGCCCGACGTCAAGCACCGCCTGCTCAACGGCCTCGACGACATCGGCATCACTCTGGAGAACGGGGCGGCGATCGATGCCTTCGAGGGCTCCGGCGCTGCCGGGCACGGTCCAGTGACCACGGCGCTCTGAGGCCGGCGATGAGCGGCCCGATGAACACCGGCCCGCGCGAGTGGGATGCGAAGACCTATGACGCGATCTCCGATCCGCAGTTCAGCTGGGGGATGGAGGTGCTCGGCCGGCTCGAGCTGAACGGCGACGAGGTCGCGCTCGATGCCGGCTGTGGCTCGGGGCGGGTGACTGAAGAGCTGGCGAAGCGCCTGCCGTCGGGGCGAATCACCGCCGTCGACGGCTCCGAGGCGATGATCGCCGAGACGCGCGAGCGCTTGAGCGATCTGGGCGACCGCGCCGCTTACGTCGTCGTCGACCTCGCCGAGCTGGAGGTCGACGAGCCGGTCGACCTGGTCTTCTCCACCGCGACCTTCCACTGGATCCTCGACCACGATCGCCTCTTCGAGCGGCTGCGGGCCGCATTGCGCCCGGGCGGCCGGCTCGTCGCCCAGTGCGGCGGAGAGGGCAACGTCGCCGAGCACGCGAAGGTGATCGCGACGGTCGCAGCTCGGCCTGAGTTCGTCGCCCACCTTGGGGAGATGACGGGGATCTGGAATTTCGCGGCTCCCGAGGAGACCGAGGCGAGGCTCAGGAATGCCGGCTTCGGCGAGGCTCGCTGCTGGCTGGAGCCGAAGCCGGTCCAGCCCGAGCGCCCGCTCGAGTTCACCTCGACTGTCACCCTTGGCCCGCTGCTGGCCCGGTTGCCGGAGGAGCAGCGGCGCCCATTCGCCGAGGCGATCCTCGAAGAGTCGGAGAAGCCGCTGGTGCTCGACTACGTCCGCCTCAACATCGAGGCCCGCGTTGCCGCCCGGGCTGGCCCATAGCCCGAAGGTCGCGGGCGAGACGTCGCCCCGGGCGCCCGCATAGAGTGCCCGCCGTGGCAAGCGCGCCCCGCATAGTCCTGCTGCCCGGTGACGGGATCGGGCCCGAGATCGTCGGCGCCGCGCGCCGATTGCTCGAAGCCCTGGGGGAGTTCGAGTTCGAGGAGCAGCCGATGGGCGGCTGCTCGATCGACGCCTATGGCACGGCGCTCACCGACGGGGTCCTCGATGCCTGCCGCGCCTCTGACGCCGTCCTGCTCGGCGCCGTCGGCGGCCCGAAGTGGGACACCACCGACCCCGATGCGCCGCGCCCCGAGCAGGGCCTGCTCGGCCTGCGCAAGGGCATGGGCCTCTACGCCAACCTGCGCCCGGTGCGGCCCAGTCCCGCGCTTGTCGATGCCAGCCCACTGCGCCCGGAGCTGATCGCCGGCACCGACCTGCTGGTCGTCCGCGAGTTGACCGGCGGCATCTACTTCGGCGACAGCGGCCGCGACGGCGACTCCGCTCACGACACCTGTGAGTACTCGGCCGCCGAAATCGAGCGGATCGCCCGGGTCGGCTTCGAGGCGGCCCGGCGCCGCGCCGAGGGATCGGGCGGCAAGCCCCGGGTCACCTCCGTCGACAAGGCCAACGTGCTCGAGACCTCACGCCTCTGGCGCGAGGTAGTCGGTCGCGTCGCCCCCGACTACTCCGACGTCGAGCTCGACCACCTGCTGGTTGACAACGCCGCGATGCAGCTCGTCTCCAGGCCCGCCGATTTCGACGTGATCGTCACCGAGAACCTCTTCGGCGACATCCTCAGCGACGAGTCGGCGATGCTGACCGGCTCGCTGGGCATGCTGCCCTCCGCCAGCCTCGGCGCCGACGGCGAGCCGGGCCTCTTCGAGCCGGTCCACGGCTCCGCGCCGGACATCGCCGGCCAGGGCATCGCCAACCCGCTCGCCACCTTCCTCTCGACCGCGATGCTGCTGCGCCACGGCCTCGACCGGCCGGATGAGGCGGCGCGGATCGACGCCGCGGTCGATGCGGTGCTCGACCGCGGCCTCCGCACCCCGGACCTTGCGGGCGAGGGGGAGACCGCGGTCGGCACCGACGAGGTGACCGAGGCCGTGCTGGCCGAGCTAAACGCTTAGGGCGCGGTTACGGCCCACTGGCCGAAGGCGGCGTACGTGCCTAGGCCTTTCGCCTTTGCTTTGAGTCCGAAGCCGAGCCGGAGGTTGTTCTCGGCTGTCAGAGGCGTCGTTTCGTCGAGGTTTTCTTCTTCGGTGATGTAGATGCAGAGGTTGCCGGGCGTTGCCTGGGGCGTCTGTGCAGCACCTCCGCCCAGGCCGCCGCAGTTCGCAGTGGTCTGGCCTTTTTTCAGCACGGTCGCGGCTGCTGGGTTGAGCAGCGGGAATTGGTAGCTGACGCCGCCCCGGGCGAGGTCGCCGCCCGCCGCCGCGGTGGCGCCGACATCGAAAGCGCCACGAAGGGTCTGGCCACTTTTCAGCGTTGAAAGCAACGGCCCGATTTCGTCGCTCAGCTTCGCCGCCGTCACCGAGCCTTTGCCGAGCTTGGCGCTGGTCACCGATTCGTTGCCGAGCTTCGGCGTCGTCACCGCTTCGGTGTTCAGCTTGTTCGTCGTCACGACGCTGTTCTTGATCGTCGAGGCGATCACCGAGTTGGCGGCGAGCTTCGCCGAGGTCACGGCGCCGTTGCCGATATTGCCGGGGCCGACCGAGTTGGGGGCGAGCTTGCCGTTGGTCACCGACTTCTTGGCCAGCTTGGCGCTGGTCACCGCGCCGCGCTTGAGCTGGCGAGCGCCGACGCTGTTGCGTGGCAGCTGCGTCGCGGCGACAGCGACGCCGCCGAGGGCGATGAAAAGCGCCATCGTGGCGATCACGTTGGAATAGGTCAGTCTGCTGCGAGCTGCGGCGATCATCAGGTGGTCTCCTTTTGGTTGATGCGGTCCTCTTCTCGACTTGGCTCGAATGCCCTTGCGCTATCGGGCATACTTCTCCCAACATGGAGCAGGCGGAGTCGATTTGGCATAACGGCGAGTTCGTCGCCTGGGAGGATGCGAAAGTCCACGTCCTCAGCCACGCGCTGCACTACGGCACGGGGGTCTTCGAGGGCATCCGCTGCTACGAGACAGAGCGCGGCCCGGCCGTGTTCAGGCACGCCGATCACCTCGACCGGCTCGCCAAGTCGGCCGAGCTCTACTACCTCGGCCTGCCCTACTCGACCGAGCAGATTGCCGAGGCGACGCGCGAGCTGATCCGTCGCAATGGGCTCGGCTCCTGCTACATCCGGCCGCTCGCCTTTCGCGGCTACGGCAATCTCGGGCTCTACGCGACCGACGCGCCCGTCGACGTGATCGTCGCCGCCTTCCCCTGGGGCGCCTACCTCGGCGAGGAGGGCCAGAAGCACGGCATCCGCGCCAAGGTCTCGAGCTGGCGTCGGATCGGCCCCGGCGGCCTGATCCCGCACGCCAAGGCCTCCGGCCAGTACCTCAACTCGATCCTCGCCAAGACCGAGTCGACCAACGCCGGCTACGAGGAGGCGATCCTGCTCGATGAGCGCGGCTTCGTCTGCGAGGGCTCGGGCGAGAACATCTTCGTCGTTCGCGACGGCCAGATCGTCACCCCGCCGCACGTCGCCTCGATTCTCGACGGGATCAACCGCAAGTCGGTGATCCAGATCGCCCGCGACCTCGGCTACACGGTCGTCGAGCGCGACGTTGCCCGCGCCGAGCTCTACCTGGCCGAGGAGATCTTCCTCACCGGCACCGCCGCCGAGTTGGTGCCGGTACGCGAGATAGACGACCACCCGATTGGCGAGCCCGGCGAGATCACCCGCCACGTGCAGGCGAAATTCGTCGACGCGCTGCACGGCCGCGCCGAGGAGTACCTCGAGTGGCTCGACTTCGTCAATGTCTCGACCGGGGCGGACGAGCCGAGTAAGGTCAGTTCCTGATGCAGCAGCGTTTCGAGGCAATCGGGCGAATTACCGCAGCCGCCTAGCGGCTGGCGTGGCGATGCCGCGCGTTCGGGTCGAAAGGCCCTCACCCCGATCTCTCGAAGCGAAAGGCATCAGATGGAACAGGTAAAGCTCTACGACACCACCCTTCGGGATGGCATGGGCGGCCAAGGCATGTCGCTCTCGGTGGGCGAGAAGCTCAAGGTTGTCCAGGCGCTCGACGCGCTCGGCGTGCACTTCATCGAGGCCGGCTTTCCCAGCTCCAACCCGAAGGAGGCGGAGCTCTTCGAGCTGCTCGCCGAGCAGGAGCTGAGGCAGGCGACGATCTGCGCCTTCGGCATGACCCGGCGCCGCGACCGCCAGGCCCTCGACGACGAGGCCCTGGCGGTGCTCGTCTCCTCCTTCGCCCCGGTCGTCTGCCTCGTCGGCAAGAGCTGGCGGCTGCACCTGGAGAAGGTGACCAGGGCCTCCGACGAGGAGAACCTGGCGATGATCGCCGACTCGATCGGCTTCTGCCGGGAACAGGGCAAGCGCCCGGTCTTCGATGCCGAGCACTTCTTCGACGGCTACCGCGACGACGCTTCCTACGCGCTCGAATGTGTGCATGCCGCCGCCGAGGCAGGCGCCGAGAACGTCACCCTCTGCGACACGAACGGCGGCAGCCTTCCGGAGTTCGTCGCCGAGACCACGGCTGCCGTCATCGCCGACCTCGCAGGCGCGGTCGAGATCGGCATCCACACCCACAACGACGCCGAGTGCGCGGTCGCCAACTCGCTTGCCGCGGTTGGCGCCGGCGCCCGCTTGGTCCAGGGCTGCGTCAACGGCTACGGCGAGCGCTGTGGCAACGCCAACCTCGCCTCGATCCTGCCGGCCCTGCAGCTGAAGATGGGCTTCGAGGTGGTCGACGAGGAGCAACTGGCCAACCTGACGCCGACCTCCCACTACCTCGACGAGCTCTGCAACATGACGCCGAATCCAGACCGCGCCTACGTCGGTCGCAACGCCTTCGCTCACAAGGCGGGGATGCACGCCGCCGGGGTCGCCGCCGATGCCAGCACCTTCGAGCACCTCGACCCTGCCCTGGTCGGCAACGAGCGCGACATCCTCGCCTCGGAGCTGTCGGGCAAGGCGACGATCCGCAGCCAGGCCGAGCGGGCCGGGCTGGAGCTTGGCGACGCGGCCGCCGCCCGGGCGGTCGAGCAGCTCAAGCAGCGTGAGCACCGCGGCTACCACTACGAGGCGGCGCAGGCCTCCTTCGAGCTGCTCTTGCGCCGAGAGGCGGGCGTCTACGAGCCGCTCTTCGAGCTGGAGAGCTTTCGGGTCACGACCGAGAAGCGCGAGGACGGCGCGGTCGAGACCGAGGCGACGATCAAGGTCGTCATCGACGGCGAGCGCTACGTCGAGGTTGCCGAGGGCAACGGCCCGGTCAACGCGCTCGACACGGCGCTGCGCGCCGCGATTGGCGCCCGTCACCCGCACCTGCGCGATATCGAGCTGACCAACTACAAGGTGCGCATCCTCGACGAGGCCCACGGCACCGGCGCCGTCACCCGGGTCCTGCTCGACTCCACCGACGGCAAGCGCGAGTGGGGGACGATCGGCGTATCGGAGAACATCATCGAGGCCTCCTGGGAGGCTCTGGTCGACTCGCTCGCCTACGCCTTCCAGCCCCGGGGCGACGGGTAGGGTCCGCCACCATGGACGGCGCCGAGACCGAGCAGACTCCGCTGGCCAAGCCGGAGGTCGGCGCCCGCGAGGAGCAGCTCGTTCTCGAGGTGCTGCGCTCTGGGCGGCTCTCGCTGGGGCCGATGGCAGAGCGCTTCGAGCGTGACTTCGCGGCCTGGCTCGGGGTCGAGGACGCGGTCGTCGTGTCGAGCGGCACCACCGCGCTGCACCTCGGGGTGCGGGCGCTTGGCTGGGGCCCGGGAGACGAGGTCCTGACCAGCCCCTTCACCTTCGTCGCCTCCGCCAACTGCCTGCTCTACGAGGGCGCGCGCCCTGTTTTCTGCGACGTCGATTCCGAGACGCTCAACCTCGACCCCGCGGCGGCGGCCGCAGCGCTCGGCGAGCGCACCGCCGGCATCCTGCCGATCCACATCTTCGGCTATCCGGCGGCGATGCCGGAGTTGGAGGCGCTCGCCGCCGGGCACGGCCTCGGCCTGCTCGAGGACGCCTGCCAGGCGCTGGGCGCCGTCGATTCCGAGGGCCGCAAGGTCGGGGCGCGTGGCAACCTCGCCGCCTTCGCCTTCTACGCCAACAAGCAGCTGACCACGGGGGAGGGGGGGATGCTCGTCCCCGGCGACCCTGCCGTGGCCGCCCGGCTGCGCAGCGAGCGCAACCAGGGGCGGGCCGTCGACATGGGCTGGCTCGACCACGACCGGCTCGGCTACAACTACCGCCTCTCCGACCTCGCCGCCGCCCTCGGCGTCGCCCAGCTGGAGAAGCTCGACGCGATGCTGGCCGAGCGCTCTCGCGTGGCGGCGGCCTACGAGGAAGGCCTGGCGGGCATCGCGGGGCTGCGCGTGCCGATCGCCGGCCGCGGCAGCGAGCGGCGCAGCTGGTTCGTCTACCCGGTCGAGCTTCCCGAGGGCGTCGACCGCGACGCGACGGTCGGCCGCCTCGCCGAGCGCGGCGTCGCCGCCAAGGCCTATCTGCCCTGCATCCACCTCGTCCCCCACCTCCGCGAGCTGGGCTACGCCGAGGGGCAGTTCCCGGCCGCCGAAGCGGCTTCGGCGCGCTCGCTGGCGCTGCCCTTCTTCCCGGCGATGAGCGAGTCCCAGGTGGCGCGGGTGTGCGAGGCTCTCGCCGGATCGGTCAGCTGATGTCGCGCTTTCGCAAAGACCCAGACCCCCGCTTCTGGCGGATCAACCGCTCGATCGAGTTCGACTGGCGGCTGGCGCCCTACGACATCGATCAGTCCCAGGCGCACGCCCGCGGCCTGTGTGAGCTCGGCGTTCTCGACGACGCCGAGCTGGAGCGGATCGACGCCGGCCTCGAGCGCGTGCGCGCTCGAATGGGCGAGCACGGCTTCCAGTTCGACGATGCCGACGAGGACATCCACATGGCGGTCGAGCGCCTGCTCGGCGAGGAGATCGGCCCGCTGGCCGGCAAGCTGCACACCGGCCGTTCGCGCAACGACCAGGTCGCGACCGACGTGGCGATGGTCGTGCAGGCGCACTCGCTGCGCGCCATCGAGCTGGCCGGGGGGGCGATGGAGCGCCTGCTCGGGCTGGCCGAGCGCCACCGCGACTGGCCGATGCCCGGCTACACCCACCTGCAACGGGCGCAGCCGGTCTACCTAGGCCACCACCTGCTCGCCTACTTCTGGATGCTCGCCCGCGACGTGCTGCGCTTCCAGTTCGCCCTCGACAGCGCCTCGGTGATGCCGCTCGGATCCGGCGCCCTCGCCGGGGTCAACTGGGAGATCGACCGCAACGCGGTCGCCGGCGACCTCGGCTTCGAGCACGTCAGCCACAACTCGATCGACGGCGCCTCCAACCGCGATTTCGTCCTCGACTATCTGGCGGCCGCTTCCACCTGCGCGATGCACCTCTCGCGGCTCGGCTCGGAGATCGTCATCTGGTCGAGCACCGAGTTCGGCTTCTGCGAGCTCGACGAGTCCTTCTCCTCGGGCTCCTCGATCATGCCGCAGAAGGTGAATCCGGACTCGGCCGAGCTGCTCAGGGCGAAGAGCCCGCGCGTTGCCGCCGACTACGCGGCCCTGCTGGGGGCGATGCACGCCCTGCCGCTCACCTACGGCAAGGACATGCAGGAGGACAAGGAGCCGCTCTTCGACGCGATCGACACGATCGAGTCCTGCCTCGACGCGACCGAGGGCATGCTGGCCGGGATCGGGTTCGATCGCGAGCGGCTCGAGGACGCCTCGGGCGACGAGATGCTGGCCGCCACCGAGGTCGCCGACCTGCTGGTCCGGCGCGGCGTGCCCTTTCGCGAGGCACACGGCATCGTCGGCGGGCTTGTCCGCGACGCGGTCGAGCAGGGCAAGTCGCTCTCCGAGCTGAGTCAGGATGAGCTCAGCGCCCGCTCGGAGCACCTCGACGAGTCCTTCTACGAGGTTTTGGAGCGCAGCAGCTGGCTGGAGTCGAAGCGGATCGAGGGGGGGACCGGCTCCGAGGCGCTGGCTGTCCAGATCGGACAGGCGAGCGAGACCCTCGCCGCGGTGAAGACAAGAGCGCTCGAAGAGCGCGCTTGACGGCCAGGGCTGGCCAATTGAAGGATTTGGTCCCCCAGGACGACCAAAAGGCTTCAAGGTTGCGCTTGGATCGGTGCTTCTTCGACCGCTCAGTCCACATCGTTGCCCGGGAGCTGATCGGCTGCCGACTCTTCTTCGCCGGCTGTGGGGGCGTGATCGTGGAGACCGAGAGCTACGAGCGCGACGATCCCGCCTGTCATGCCTACGTCGGCCTGACCGAGCGCACCGAGGTCCTCTTCGGCCCTCCCGGCCGCGCCTACGTCTATCTCTCCTACGGGATCCACTCCCTTCTCAATGCGGTCGCCGAACCCGAGGGCGAGGCAGCGGCAGTGCTGATTCGGGCGCTGGAACCTACGGCTGACATCGAGGCGATGCGGGTGCGACGCGGGAACCGTCCCGACCGCGAGCTCTGCTCCGGCCCCGGCAAGTTGACCGAGGCCCTCGGCATCGGGCTCGCCCACAACGGCGCCGACCTGGCTAAGGACCCCTTCCTGCTGCTCGGCCGCGAGGACGGTCGGGAAGAGCAGATCCTCACCGGCCCGCGGATCGGGATCACGAAAGCGGTGGAGCGGCCATGGCGGTTCTGCGCTGCGGGCAACCCGCACGTATCGCGCCCCGGGCCGGGCGCCGCCTCCTCTGCTCCCGCGCGGCCGCGCTAGTCATGCCCGGCGATCTCGCGCCCGCGCTCCCGCGTCCGGGGGGCGGCTTATCCGGCCGTGACGCCACCGCCGGCGGAGGGGGCAGCCGGTTCGGCCGGAGCCGGTGCAGCCGGTTCGGCCGGTTCGGCGGCCCCCGGGGCTTCGGGCGCTTCCTGTTCGACCGGTTCGCTCGCTTCCGGAGCTTCGCTTTCGACTTCCGGTTCGCTCGATGCTTCCGGGGTCGTGTAGGTGGAGCCTGGGGGTGACGAGGAGCCGGAGCTGTGCTTGCCTTCCTTGGCTTCAGCGGCTCGTTCGGCCTTGATTTCTTCCCAGGCCGAGACCACGCTGGCCCAGATCAGCGCTGGGAAGGTGCCGCCCATGACGGGGCCGCCGTCGTAGAGGGTCGTCATCGGCGTCGTCGTGTCGGCGTAGCCGACCCAGACGCAGGCGGTGACTTCTTCGGTTCCGCCGCAGAACCACGCGTCGGCGTTGTTCGAGGTGGTGCCGGTCTTGCCCCACTGGCCGGGAGCGCCGATGTTGGCGTGGGTGCCGGTGCCGCTGGTGACCACCGTTTCGAGGATGCCCTTCGCCTCTTCGGCGACGCCTTCGGGGACGGCCTGGGTGTGGATCGAGTCGTTGTCGCCGCCCTTGATCGTGTGCCCGTCCTGGTCGGTGACCCGGGTGTAGGCGACGGGGCTGTCGCCGGGGCGAGGCGCCAGCGTGCCGCTCACCCGGTCGCCGTTGTTGGCGATCGTCGAGTAGGCGTAGGTCCAGCCGAGCGGGGTGACCCCGTCTTCGAGGCCGCCGAGCACCATCGCCGGGTTGGTCGAGATCGGGTCCTGGTAGCCCATCTTGTGGATCGTCGTCGCGATCGAGTGGGTCCTGTCCTGGATCGTCTTGCCTTTCAGGCCTTCGAGCGCGAGCTGGGCGTAGATCGAGTTGTCGGAGTAGGTCGTGGCGCAGATGATCGAGCAGGAGCCGAGGTATGAGTCCTCGTCGTTGTGGACCACGAAGGTTTCCTGGTCGTGCTTGCCGTAATGGAATTCCTGTGGCGCCGATTCGTAGACGGTTTCGGGGGATATCCCCTCTTCGAGCGCCGTGATCAGCGTGAACGGCTTGATCGAGGAGCCGGGCTGGCGGTGGCCCTGCGTGGCGAGGTTGAAGGGCTTGGTTTCGAAGTTCGGGCCGCCGACCATCGCCTTGACGCCGGCGTTTTTGTTGTCGAGCACGACCACCGAGGCGGTCGCCGGCAGGTAGCCCATGTAGGAGCGGACCGATTCTTCGGCGGCTTCCTGGAGGCGCAGGTCGAGCGTCGACTTCACCTTCAGGCCGCCGAAGAAGGCCTTCGCCGGGCCGTAGCGTTCGACCAGCTGCTGGCGCAGCCAGGCGGTGAAGTAAGGGGCCTTCGAGTCGATCCTGGGCGGCTCTATGTCGCTGGGCGCGGGCAGAGCCTGCTGCAGGCCTTCCGTGAGCTGTTCGTGCGTTATGTAGCCCTGTTCGTACATCTTTTCCAGCACGATGTTGCGTCGCGCCAGCGAGTTTTCCGGATAGACCTTTGGGTCGTATGCCGAGGGCGAGGCGATGATCGCGGCCAGCGTCGCCGCCTCCCACGGCTCGAGCACCGAAGCGCAGGGCTCCGTCGGGGTGCCGCAGCCTGGATGGGCCTTGCCGAAGTAGGTGCGCGCCGCGGCCTCGATGCCGTAGGCGCCCTCGCCGAAATAGATCGTGTTGAGGTACTCGGTGAGGATTTTGTCCTTGGTCCAGTGGCGCTCGAGCCGGTAGGCCAGGGCCGCCTCGCGGAACTTCTCGAAGACGGTGCGGCTGCCCTGCGCTTCGAGCGCGTTCTTGACGAACTGCTCGGTGATCGTCGAGGCGCCCTGGGCGGCGCTCTGGCTGAGCACGTCCTTGATCAGGGCCCGGGCGATTCCCCTGAGGTCGACGCCTTCGTGTTCGTAGAAGCGTGAGTCCTCGATCGAGACCACGGCGTTCTTGATGTTGGGGGAGATCTGGCTCGAGCTGAGCAGGATCTTGTTCTGATCGCTGGTCAGGGTGCCGATCGGCTCCCCTGAGGCGTCGAAGACCTCGCTGTTTTTCGAGGCCTTGTACTGGGCGAAGTTGTAGATCGCCGGCAGGTCCTGGGAGACAGCGGCCATCATCCCGAAGACCATCGAGACCAGCCCCAGCACGCCCAGCCCCATCAAGACGAAGAGGATGCGCAGCTTCTTGAGGCGCGGCTTGCTGCGTTCGCCCGCCAAGAGAGTGCGGCAGTCTAGCATTGCGACTTATGGCGGACCTGACGCGCAATGCGGTCGACGTGCTGCCGGCGGGGATGCTGCAGGAGCAGCTCGGCGCCGGACGGCCGCTCCGGGTCAAGCTCGGGATCGACCCGACCACGCCCGATATCCACCTCGGCCACACCGTCGTGCTGGAGAAGCTGCGCGAGTTCCAGCAGGCCGGCCACCAGGTCGTCCTGATCGTCGGCGACTTCACAGCGCGGGTCGGCGATCCCAGCGGGCGCTCGGCGCAGCGGCCGATGCCATCGCCCGAGGAGATCGAAGCGAATGCCGCCACCTACCAGGAGCAGGCATTCAAGCTGCTCGATCGCGAGCGCACCGAGGTCCGCTTCAACAGCGAGTGGCTGCGGATGGCGCCGGAGGAGCTGCTCGGCCTCTTGGCGCAGACCACCGTGGCTCGATTGATCGAGCGCGACGACTTCCAGAAGCGCCTCGCCGCCGGCGCTCCGATCGCGGCCCTGGAGCTGCTCTACCCGCTGCTGCAGGGCTACGACTCGGTGGCGGTCGAAGCCGATGTCGAGCTGGGCGGGACAGATCAGAAGTTCAACCTGCTCTTCGGCCGCGACCTTCAGTCCGCCTACGGCCAGAAGCCGCAGTCGATCATGACCCTGCCGATCCTGGTCGGCACCGACGGCAGCAAGAAGATGAGCAAGTCGCTTGGCAACTACATCGGCGTCAGCGAGGCGCCGGAGGAGATGTTCGGCAAGGTGATGCGAATCCCCGATGGGGCGATGGCGGACTACTACCGGCTGGTGCTCGGCGCCGAGCCACCGGCGGGGGCGGCCCCGAACGAGGCCAAGCGAGCCCTCGCTCGGGGCGTCGTCGAGCGCTTTCATGACGCCGCTGCGGCGGCGGGGGCGGAGGAGCACTTCAACCGCCTCTTCGTCCAGCGCCAGGCGCCGGACGAAATGGAGGAGCTCGACCTGGCGCCCTTCCTCGGCGACAACGGCGGCCGGGTCCACCTGCCTCGGCTGATGGCCGGCGCCTTCGAGATCAGCTCCAGCGAGGCTCGCCGCCTGATTGAACAGGGGGGCGCAAAGCTCGACGGAGAGCCGATTCCGCCCGATGCGCTTGATCTTGCAGCGGCCGAGTTGGACGGCCGCGTCCTGCAGGCCGGCAAGCGCCGCTTCCGCCGCCTGCGCGCCCCCGCCTGAGGGCGCTAGGCAAAGCACCGCCACGGCGCTATACTCCTTCGTCCTTCTGGGCAAGGCCCGGTGCCTGGCCCATGCGTGAAGAGCGACGAGTCCCGTCGTCAAGGCGCAGCGGTCTTTGAAAACTGAGCAGCGTGCACCCCGCGGGCATTCGTGTCTGTGGGGATGTTTGAGCCCGATCCACTCGGTGCGCCAGCGCGCCGGGTGGTCTGATTTACCCGTCATGCCGGTCGCCGAGTATGTGTACCCGGCGATTTGCGATTTGCCAGGCATGACAGCTCTCTGTAAGAAGTACCTTTCACGGAGAGTTTGATCCTGGCTCAGGACGAACGCTGGCGGCGTGCTTAACACATGCAAGTGGTGCGACGAACCAGGGCTTGCCCTGGGGCAAAGCCGCGAAC
>DASXKW010000081.1:0-4236 GCA_036496625.1 Solirubrobacterales bacterium
CACTCCTGGCCCAGCTCAGCAAAGCGCAGCCGGGCCCTACCATCCTTCCTTCGCTACTACAACCGGCGTCGACCGCACAGCTCCTTGGGGGACCGGCCGCCGATCAGTCGCGTTCACAAGGTGTGTGGGCAGGACAGCTAGGCCTGCTGTTCGACCTCGCGCTCGCGCTCATCCGCCTTGCGCTCGTTGAGCTCGGCCTCGGCCGCCGTGCGGCGCGCTCGCTCCTCGGCCAGCTCGGCCTCGCTGCGGGCGCTCTCGGCCTGCTCGCGATGATGACTGACGTCATCGCGTAGGGCCTGGTTTTGCGCCTGGCCAAGCTGCTTTTCGCGTTTGCGCTTTGAGGCCGCCGCGACCATGGCGGCGATGATCGCCAGCACGACTACGACGATTACAACGATCACAACAGTGGACATCGAATCTCCTCCTTGGAGCTTGGATCAGTTCCTTTAACCGGCTCCGCTTTACCCGCGGCTGGGTTGCGGAAACGCCCGGCGGGTAGTAACCGGGTGTACCGCGAATCGCCTCAAGGGAAGCGTCGGCCGTCAGCCGGACCTTCACGGGCTCCAACTGACGAGGAGGATCTACATGGCCGATTTGACGACGCTCGAGGAGAAGCTGGCCGAGGTGACCGGACTGGCCGGGGCCGCACAGGAGGCGACGAAGAAAATCGAGTCGCTGCTGGACGACGGCTCGCTGGCCGAGAAGCTGCGCCAGATGCGCGCGGAGGCGGAGGAGACCGAAAGCCGCTGCCTGAAGGTCGCCGCCGAGCGCGACGGCAAGAAGACCGCGATCGAGGAGAAGGCCCGCGAAACCAAGAGCGAGGCCGCCGAGATGATGAAGACCTACCTCGGCGAGGACTCCGATGGGCTCGACGGCCTCGAGTTCCTGACCATGGCCGAGGCCGGCGAGGTCGGGCACTGGGCGATCCTCGGAAAGCTGAACGAGACTGCCGGGGAGGATGACATCAAGGAGCTGGTCGACTGGGCGCTGCCGATCCAGGAGCGGCACTTGATCACGGTACGCGACGGCTCACTGGAGCTGGCTGCCGAAGAGGACCCGAACGCCGCCTAGCGCGACGTCGGGACGAGCATGGGCAGCGCAGTCCGATCGCGGCGCCTGCGGCGGTCGGACTGCGCCGGCGAGGGCATCGTCCGCCGCCGCCACGGTCGTGGCTTCGCTTACGTCGACGCCGACGGCGAGCGGGTCGAGGACCCCGAGACGCTGGAGCGGATCGGTGGGCTGGCGATCCCGCCGGCCTGGCGGGAGGTCTGGGTCTGCCCCGATCCGCTGGGTCACATCCAGGCGACCGGGACCGACGCCGCGGGCCGCAAGCAGTACCTCTATCACTCGCGCTGGCAGCAGCGCCAGGCCGAGCGCAAGTTCGAGGCGGTGCGCGAGTTCGCTGCCGCCCTGCCGCGCCTGCGGCGCGCCGTCACCGCCGACCTGAAGCGCCGGGGGATGCCGCGCGAGCGCGCCCTGGCCTGCGCCGTGCGCCTGCTCGACCTCGGCTTCTTCCGGGTCGGCGGCGAGGCATACGCGGAGGAAAACGAGAGCTATGGGCTGGCGACGATTCGCCGCGAGCACGTCGCGATCAGCGGTGGTGAGGCGGTCTTCGACTTCCCCGCCAAGAGCGGCCGGCGCCGCGTGCAGTCGATCCGCGACCCGGCCTCGATTCGCGCGCTCGAGGCGATGCGCCGCCGTCGCGGCGGGCCCGAGGACCTGCTCGCCTGGCGCGAGGGTAGGGAGTGGCGCGACGTCCACTCCGACGACGTCAACGCCTACATCCAGGCCAGGATCGGCGAGCGCTTCTCGGCCAAGGACTTCCGCACCTGGCACGGCACCGTGCTCGCCGCGGTCGAGCTCGCCGGCGAGCCGGCGCCGGACTCTGCGGCGGCGGCCAAGCGCTCGATCGCAGCCGTGGTGAGACGCGTTGCGGAGGCGCTGGGCAACACGCCGGCCGTCTGCCGCCGCTCCTACGTCGACCCGCGCGTGCTCGACCGCTTTCGAGACGGCGAGCAGATCCAGGCGACGGCGAGCACCAATGGCAAGCTCAGCGCCAAGCGGCGGGCGAAGCTCGAGCGCGAAGTGCTGCGCCTGGTCTCCTGAGGGCCGACGGCGCAGGCGGGCGTGCCGCCGGGCAGGCGGTGGCGATTGGCGGCGATCAGTCGGTAGGCGCCGGCGGCGATCGGCGCGATCCCCGGCAGGAGGAGCGACCGCCCGGCCAGCGCCCAGATGCCGCCTGCGCTGCCGAGCGCCGCGGCGACCGCCTCGTGGCCGGAGCGGATCGTGCCGTCGATCTCGACCCATTGGACCGCGGTTGCCGCCTCCTCCTCGGTCAGTCCCAGCGCCCCGAGATCGGTCAGTTGCCAGGCGGCGATCTCCGCCTCCGGCCCGATCTTCTCCAGCAGGCGCACGGAGCTGGTGCAGAAGGCGCAGTCGCCGTCGAAGACCAGCATCGGTCGGGTGCGAGCGGTCATCTCGGCCTCAAGGCTGGTCGAGCAGGTGGTCGATTGCCAGCTGCAGCACCTCGGAGCGGCTCTTGCCGTCGTGTTGAGCGGCGATGAAGTAGCTGCCGACGAAGAGCGAGTAGGTCAGCATGCTGCGGGCCTCGACCTCGTCCTCGTCGTCGGTGCAGAGCTGCCCGAACAGCGAGTGCAGGTAGGCCATGCGACGGCCGTCGATGCGGCGCAGGCGCGCGGCTACCTCGGCGTCGCGGCGCGACCAGTCCCGGATCGCCAGCTCGACCGTGAAGTCGACCGTGGAGGCGAGGGCGAAGAGGTGTTGCAGTTTGGCTCGCGGGTCCGCCGGTTGGCTCTCGACGCTGGCGATCACGTCCTCGACCATGGACTTCTCCCAGCTGTCGAGCATCTCGTCGAGCAGTCCTTGGCGGTCTTTGAAGTGCCAGTAGAAGCCGCCCTTGGACACCCCGAGAGAGGCGGCCAGGGCCTCGACCCGGACAGCCTCCGGGCCGCCGGCGCCAAGCGCTCGCTGGGCTGCCTCGATCCAGGCTCGACGGGGGGTTTGGGCATTGGCCACGGTCTATCTATACGGCACCGTATTGACAGGTGCAAGCGGCGGTGTTAAAGATCCATACGACATCGTATGGATTGAAAGGAGACGGACATGAGGCTTCCGAACGCCGTGCACGAATCTCGCCCCTGGCGCATCCGCGAGATCGTCCCGGACTTCAAGCTGGAGGACGTCTGGGCGTTGCCCGTACACGGAGGCGCGGAGGACTTTCCGGCGTTTCTCGAGTTGATGGCTTCCGCCGATCCCGCCGATGCGGACTCCCTGCCGACCCGCTTCCTCTGGCGCCTCCGGGATCGCCTCGGCAGGTGGTTCGACCTCGGTGAGATCTCAGCCCCGGTCGAGGAGGGCGACGCCGCGGACCGGTTGCCGATTCCGGGAACGGACGAGACCTCACTGAGCGCCCGGCTGCCGGAGGACCTCCGCGGGACGGTGGCGGACGTGGATTTCGGCTCCCTCCCTTTCGTGCCGCTCTACCGGACCGACGACGAGTTCGCCGCCGAGATCTCGAACCGGACCATGCACGGCGTGATGCACGCTGCCTGGGCCGAGCAGGGCGAAGGTCGCTATCAAGCGCAGATGGCGGTCTACGTCAAGACACACGGGCGCTTCGGCGAGGCATACATGTTGCTGATCAAGCCGTTCCGCTACCTGATCGTCTACCCGGCACTGATGAAGCAGACCGATCGGATGTGGAACGAACGCCCCCCGCGGCGGGCGGTGCCGACCTAGGGCTGCTCGGCCGCCGGCTCGCTGAGCGGCGTCGCGCCGGGCTCGCCGAAGACGCGGGCGAGGACGATGCTGAGCTCGTAGAGGACGATCAGCGGGGCCGTCTCGAGCAGCATCGAAACCGGGTCGACCCCGGGCAGCGCCGCGGCGACGATCGCGCAGCCGAGGTAGGCGTAGCGGCGGTTCTCCTGGAGTTGGCGCACCTTGACGATCCCGAGCCTGGTTACGGCGAGGACGCCGACCGGGACCTGGAAGACGACGCCGCAGGCGAGCAGGGTGGTGCCGAAGAAGCTGTAGTAGTCCTTGGCCCGGACCTGGATGTTGAATTGCGAGTCGTTGAAGTTGAGCAGGAACTTGGTTGCCGCCGGCAGCACGACGAGGTAGCCGAAGACGACGCCGGTGATGAAGAGCACCGGGACCAACAGCAGCAGGGGGGTGACCGTGCGCCGCTGCTGGTGACTGAGGGCCGGCAGCACGTAG
>DASXKW010000082.1:0-1963 GCA_036496625.1 Solirubrobacterales bacterium
ACCTCCTTGCCGCCCTGTCCGATCACCTCGAGCAGCTGCTGCTTGAACTCGGGCGCCGTGTACAGGTCGACCTCCCCGGTGAGCGAGATGACGTACGCGTCGCTGCTGAGCTGCTCGGTGCTGATGTCGAAATTCATGCGCGGATCCCCCGAGTCGGTCGCGGCCCTCACGAGCGGCCGTTCGAGGATGAGTCTATCCGCGCGGCCGAAGCCGCAACCCTCTACGGATAGCTCGGGGTCGTGCTGCCGGAGCTCTTCGAGTTGGAGGAGCTCGCCGAGGGCTTGGCGGCCGGAGCCAGCGCCTTCTGGAGCTGTTTGATGTGCTGCTCGATCTGGGCGCGCTGCGGGCTGCTCGGGTAGAGCTTTTTGAACTTCTCCCAGGCGGTGATCGCAAGCTTCACGTCTCCTGAGTTCTCCGCCGCAGTCGCGAGCTGCTGCCACCCGGTCGGGTTCTTGGGCTGGATCTTCACGACCTTCTTGTAGTCCTTGACCGCGTTCTGCAGCGCGGTCGTCGCCTGCGTGTAGAGCTGCGTCGTCCGTGTCGACAGCTTCTGCGAGGCGGTCGAGTAGACGGGATTCGCGCCGAGCGCCGACGCGAGCGTCCCGGTCGGCTGGAACGGCTGGCTCGGATCCGCGAGCTGCGACGCCTGCTGCGCATTCTGGTAATCCGTCGCGTACTTCTGCGCCCGCGAGAGCTCGAGCCCGCCGAGCTCGCCCCACACGACGGCGTCCCTCTTCTTCAACACCAGGTAGCTCTGGAGCGCGCTGACCGCCTGAGTCGTGTCGCCCTTCGTCTCGTAGGCTCGCGCGAGGTCGAGGTAGCCCTTGGTCGGGTTGTTCTTGACCTCGTCCTGCGCCTTCGAGACGTCGTTGCCGCCGCCGCCGAAGAGGCCCGTGTAGAGCTGGCTGAGCCCGGCGCCCGACCCTGAGCCGACCCCGACGCCGACGAACGTGATCGCAAAGACGGCGGCGATCAGGGCGAACACCCACTTCTGGCGGCGCCGGAGGCGCATGAAGAAGAGCTGCTGGTTCGGGTTGCCGCCGCCGCTGTGCTTGCGCCGGCCGCGCTCACGGGCACGAGCAGTCGCCTGCGCCTTCGCCGTCGCCTGCTGCTTCGCCTTGACCGCTGCGCGTGCCATCTAGCCGCCCAGCGTAGCCGAGGCGGGAGCCGCTTTTGCCTGCCGCCGCTCGTAGAACACGGCGAGCCAGATCGACCCCTCGAAGAGGAGCCACATCGGCAGGAGCTCGAGGAAGGTCGTCACGGGGTCCGGTCCCGGCAGTGCCAGCGCGATCGCCGCCGTGATCAGGTAGCCCATCCGCCGTTGCCGGCGCAGCGTCCGCGAGCTGAGGACGCCGAGCGAGACGAGCCCGAGTATCACGAGCGGGACCTGGAAGACGAGCAGGATCCCGACCAGCACGGTGACCACGAAGTTGTAGTACGACGATGCGCGGATCAGCTGCCGGAAGTGCTCGTTGTCGTAGTTCGTGAGGAAGTGGACGGCGCGCGGCAGGAGGACCCAGTAGCCGAAGGCGACTCCGCCTGCGCCGAGGAGGACGGCGCAGGCGGCCAGCCCGAGCACCTTTCGCTCGGCGGCGGGGTCGAGGGCCGGGGCGAAGAAGAGCCAGATCTGCCAGACGACGACCGGCAGTGCGAGCACGAAGCCCGCGTAGAGGCTGACGGTCAGGGTCACCGTGAAGGGCTCTGCGACTCCGAACGTCGAGAGCCTGTGGTGATCGGCCGGCAGCGGCCGGTTCAACCAGTTGAGGACGTGGTCGTGGAAGACGTAGGCGACGACCGTCCCCAGGACGACCGCTCCGAGCACGACGAAGAGGCGGCCACGAAGCTCCTCGAGATGCTCGCCGAGCGTCGCCTCCTCGGCGTGGCCGAGACGGCGCGGAATGCCCGCCATGTCCCGCTAGACGGTCTCGCGCTCGGTCGGCGTCGGCGCCGCCGGCGTTTCCGC
>DASXKW010000083.1:0-66538 GCA_036496625.1 Solirubrobacterales bacterium
CGACGGGCCTGAAACCGGACGGGGGCTCCGGTTTTAGGCCCGTCGACCGGTTGTTGGCTGGGGTTGCCGGGGCAGTGCTGGTGATTTCCGGCGTGGCGTATCTCGGCTTCGGCTGGCACTGGCTCGACGCCTTCGCGCTGGCCGGCCAGAATCAGGGCCACACGAGCCACCTCAGCATCCCGACGACGGTTGCCCGAGCCACCGGCCTCTGCAGTGGCGCAACGAGAGCAGGCGCCCTCGTCCTATACGCGGTCCTGGTCGTCTACCTGCTCGCCTGGACCTACCGGGGAGGAGACTGGCTCCGCGCGACGGCCTGGGCCACAACCGGCCTGCTCCTGGCCACCGCCTGGCTCCTCCCCTGGTACCTCCTATGGCCACTGCCCGCCGCAGCTCTCTCGAGGGATCGATCCCTAAAGCTGCTCCTTCTCGCGCTCACCGCTTACCAGCTGGGAGCGCGCATCCCGCTGTAGACGCAGCTCGGGCGGGTGCCGCGACAGGACCCGCTCGCCTACCCCTCCCGGGCGGACGCCCGCTCCTCCTCGGGAGATGCATGAATCACTCCCGTATGTATGGACCACCCGTCCCGCCGCCCCATTGCCGTGACGATCGCGACGTAGATCAGTTCGACCAGCGTCAGCACCCCCCGCACGACGATCGCGATCAGCGAGGCGACGGCGAAGCTGTTGCCAGGCGTCGCCACCTTGAAAGCCCAGGCGAAAGCGGCGTCGCGAACGCCGAGGCCGGCCGGGGCGACGAGGGTGACCAGTGCCGCCACGTAGCCGAACGCCTGGGCGGCCCCGGCAGCGAGGATGTCGCTGGGCGAGACAGAGCTGACCGAGCGGGCCACGCACCAGATGCCGAGCGCGACCACGCCCCAGTTGACGGTGTAGAAGGCGAGCACCGCGATCACCCCGCGCAGCGAGATCACCCCCGGCAGCGGCTCCCTTCCGAACGCGCGCAGCACCCGATTGGCGAGCGGGCCGAAGACGCGCGGATGCAGCAGCGCGATCGCCAGCGGAATAAGGACGAGAACTCCCCAGCGCCACGACTGGCCCTGCAGGTCGGGGTGGTCGATCAGGAAGTAGGCGGCGATGACGATCGCCGAGGTCGCCTGCAGCGCCTGTTCGTAGACGATGCTGGCGATCGTCAAGCGCCGCGGCACCCCCGCCCGCTCGGAGAGCAGGACCCGGCCGAGGACGTAGAGCACGCTGCCGGGCACGTAGCGGGCCAGCAGCGGCTGTCCCCACGCCACCTGCGCCCGGCCGGCGCCGAGCCGGTAGCCGAGGAAGCGCAGGATCAGGTCCCACCCCACCGCATTGAGGGCGTAGAAGATCGGCAGGATGACGAAGGCGGGAATCAGCCAGAGGGCGTGGAAGTGGACTCCCTTGTCCTTGATCTCGGCCCACTGGTTGACGACGGTGAGGACGAGGAAGCCGAAGACGAGGATCGCGATGCCGAGCTGGATCGCAAGCCGGACGCGCTTGCTGCGCGGCGGCTTGGCCCCGAATTTCGCGCCGGCCTCGCCGATCCGATGTAGAAGGGGCTGGCTGCGCTCCACGTCTGCAGCACCTTAGTGGCGGGACTGGCCGCTGACTTCGTCGTCAGGTTGCCAGCAGCACTGCTAAAGGCGAAGTCAGCGAGGACAATGGGCCGATGGGCGAGTTCGAGCTGCTGGCGCGAGTGCGGGAACGATTGCCCCCCGCCGGGCCGCGGCTGAGCCTTGGCTCCGGCGACGACGCTGCGATCACGGTGTCGAGCGGCGCCACGGCAACCTCCGTCGATGCGCTGGTCGAGGGCGTGCACTTCCGCCGCGAGCTGGCAAGCCCGGCGCAAATCGGCCACAAGGCGCTTGCCACGGCGCTCTCGGACCTGGCGGCGATGGGCGCCGAAACGGGCGAGGCCTACGTCGTCCTCGGCGCCCCCGCGGACCTCGACGAAGACGCCTGCATCGAGCTGCTCGACGGCCTGCTCGCCCTCGCCGCGTCGACCGGGACGAGCCTCGCCGGCGGCGACCTGACTCGCGCAGGGGAGCTCTTCCTGGCGGTCACGGTCGTCGGTCACGCAGCTGACCCGGGCAAGCTCGTCCACCGCGGCGGCGCTCGGCCTGGCGACGCGCTGGCGCTGACCGGCGAGGTAGGGGGCGCCACCGCGGGCCTGCGGCTGCTGCTGGATGCTGACTGTGGGATTGACCCCCCTATAGCGTGGTCAAAGGCACAGTCGGCATCGAATTGGGGGGACGCGTTGCGGGCGCGGCAGCTCGAACCGATGCCGCGGCTCGGGGCCGGGCAGGCGCTGGCGCGGGCGGGCGCGACGGCGATGATCGACCTCAGCGACGGGCTCGGCGGCGATGCGGCGCACATTGCCGAGGACAGCGGCGCCGGCCTGCGAATCGACGGCGGCGCGATCCCCTTCGCGCCAGGCAGCAAAGAGCTCATCGAGGTCGTGGGGGGAGATCCGTGGGAGCTGCTCGGAGGCGGCGAGGACTACGAGCTGCTGGCGAGCATCCCGCCGCAGCGCCTCGCGACGGCACAGCGAGCCGTGCGTGAAAATGAAGGGGTCGCGCTGACCCGGATCGGCGACGTGGTCGCCGGGAGCGGGGTCGAGATCAGGCTGCCCGACGGCCGGCTTCTGGGGCCGGCGGGGTTCGACCAGCTCGCATGAAGCTCTCGCTGGCGAGAAGCTCTCGCACACTGCGGCGCTGCAGCATCGCTGCGGCGACGAGCGACGGCTCGGGCTTGTAGTGGCCGGTGTCGACCAGGCTCTTCAGTTGTCGTGGTTGCATCCTGCGCCTCATATCGGTTTCCATACCCGGGAACCTTAGTACTTGGTAGTCGCACATCTGTCCATGAGCGGCGGAGATACCCTTCTGTTCATGCCCAACGGATCGACCCGCATCCTCCTCGTCGACGACGAGCATTCGATCCAGACCCTGCTCAGCTACCCGCTGCGCAAGGACGGCTACCACGTCACCTCCGCTCAGGATGGCCGCGAAGCGCTGCAGCGCTTCGCGGAGGCGCGCTTCGACCTGGTCATCCTCGACCTGATGCTGCCCAAGCTCGACGGCGTCCAGGTCTGCCGGGAGCTGCGCGCCCGCAGCCAGGTGCCGATCATCATGCTGACCGCGAAGGGCAGCGAGACCGACAAGGTCGCCGGACTCGAGGTCGGCGCCGACGACTACATCACCAAGCCGTTCTCGATGCGCGAGTTTCGCAGCCGGGTCAAGGCCGCGCTGCGGCGTTCGCGGATGGCCGGCGAGCCGCCCGACGAAAAGGCGATCGACCACGGCGAGCTGAAGATCGACCCCGGCCGACGCATGGTCACCCTGCACGACGAAGAGATTCGCGTCACCTACGTCGAGTTCGAGATCCTCGGCGCCCTCGCCCGGTCGCCCGGTCGCGTGCTCAGCCGCGAGACGCTGCTCGAGCACGTCTGGGGGGACTCCGAGTACCGCGATCCGCGCACCGTCGACGTCCACATCCGCCACCTGCGCGAGAAGCTGGAGACCGACCCGAAGGAGCCCGAGTTCCTCTTCACCGTGCGCGGCGTCGGCTACCGCTTCAGGGAGTAGATGCTGCGCACGGGGCTCACCCCGCTGGGAAACCGGATCGTCGTGATCTCGGTAGGGATCGCCGCCGCCGCGGTGCTCGTGATCTACGTCTACACGGTCACGATCGGCGGCGCCGCCGCCGGTCTCGCCGCGGTCAAGACGCAGATCCTGATCGGAGGCGCGATCGCCGTCATCGCCACCGCCGTCTTCGGCACCTACTACGCGAGGCTTGCCGTGCGCAACGTCCGTCGGCTCCAGGACGCCGCGCGCAAAGTCGCAGACGGCAACTTCGAAACCCCGATCCCGGTCTCCTCCGCCGGCCAGCTCCGGCCGCTGGCCCGCACCTTCAACGAAATGCAGCGCCGCCTCGCCGAGCTCGACAGCGCCCGCAAGCAGTTCATCGCCAACGCCTCGCACGAGTTGCGCACGCCGATCTTCAGCCTCGGCGGCTTCGTCGAGCTGCTCGAGGAAGAGGACCCGAGCCCGGAGGAGCAGGCCGAATTCGTCCACACGATGCGCGAACAGATCGAACGCCTGACCAAGCTCACCGCCGACCTGCTCGACCTCTCCCAGCTCGACGCGGGAGCCGTCGCGATGAAGAACAGCAGCGTCGACCTCGGCTCCCTTGCCCGCGAAGTGACCCGCGAGTTCGGGCCGCGCGCTGACCGCCACGACTCGCGGCTGGAGCTGCGCACCCCGAATCAACCGGTGATCGCCGGCGCCGATCCCGACCGGGTGCGCCAGGTGATCCGTATCCTGCTTGACAATGCCCTCACGCACACGCCTGAGGGCACCAAGGTGACCGTGACGACCTATTCCGTCAACCGCCGCGCCGAGCTGACCGTCTCTGACGACGGTCCCGGCATCCCGCGCCGCGCTCAGAGCCGCATCTTCGAGCGCTTCTACACCGGCGACTCGGCCGGCGGCTCGGGACTCGGCCTGGCGATCGCGCGCGAGCTGGCCCAGCGCATGGGCGGCCGGGTCGCGATCGCCTCCAGCAAGCGCTTCACCGCCTTCACCCTCGATCTGCCGCGGGCGCGGGCCGAGGCGCCGGATCCGGCGGAGGCGCCGCTGTCCCCAAGGGCGGCTGCGTGAGGCGACGGGCGCTCTGGGCGACTGCGACCGTGGCGCTGGCGCTGGCCGGCTGCGGCAGCTCCGGGGGCAACTCCGCCTCGGCACCGGCCACAACCAACTCCCGGCCGGCGCCGAAGGTGATCGTCGAGACCGCCGAACACGGCTTCGACGCGGCCAAGGTCTACCGCGAAGCATCGCCGGGAGTGGTCACGATCAGGTCGGTCTTCGGCAGCGGCGGAGGGGCGGCGGAGGGCTCGGGCTTCGTGCTCGACACCAAGGGTCACATCGTCACCAATGCCCACGTCGTCACCGACGAATCGGGCGGCACGCGCAAGCCCGCCAAGGAAGTCTTCGTCGAATTCCCCGATCGCAACGTCGTCTCCGCCGAAATCGCCGGCTTCGACCTTTTCGCCGACGTCGCCCTGCTCGAGGTGAAGCCCGACGGCTTCGCGCTGCACCCGCTGGCGCTCGGCGACGACCACGATCTCGTCGTCGGCCAGCCAGTCGCTGCGATCGGCAGCCCCTTCGGCGAGGTCCACTCGCTCTCGGTCGGGGTCGTCTCGGCGATCGACCGCTCGGTCGAATCGCTGACCAAGTTCCAGATCGAGGGGGCGATCCAGACCGACGCCTCGATCAATCCCGGCAACTCGGGCGGTCCCCTGCTCGACGCCGGGGCGCGAGTCCTCGGCATCAACGAGCAGATCGAGACCAGCTCCGGCTCCAACTCCGGCGTCGGCTTCGCGGTCCCGATCTCGGCGATCAAGCGCTCGATCGCGATGCTCGAACACGGCAGCGAAGCCGAATACGCCTATATCGGGGTCAGCACACAACCGCTCTACCCGCAGCTGGCGCAGAAGCTCGGGCTCGACACGAACTACGGCGGCCTGCTGGCCGAAGTCGTCCCCGGCGGCCCAGCCGACAAGGCGGGCCTCAAGGGCGGCGACGGCAACCTGCGCTTCCAGGCCGCCAGCTACCGCATCGGCGGCGACGTGATCCTCGCGGTCGAAGGCCACAAGGTCGTCGGCCCGGACGACCTTGCTCGCTATATCTCGTCCTACCAACCGGGCGACAAGGTGAAGCTGGAGATCCTTCGCAACGGTCAACGCAAGGAAGTCGAAGTTACCCTGGGCAAGCGCCCCGGCGGCTGACCGACGCCCAGCCAGCGCCTGACCGGCCCGGCCTGTAGAACTCCCGGATGCTCCAGGAAGTCTCCCTCGGTCAGAAGTCCCTCGCCGACTACACCCACATCGCCGGCAAGGAGACGATCGAACGGATCCGCGAGCTGGCCGAGCCGATGAAGGGGCACCGCGTCCTGCACGTCAGCGCCACGGCATTCGGCGGCGGCGTCTCGGAGATCCTCTACACGATCGTGCCGCTGATGCGCGACATCGGGCTCGACGCCCACTGGCACGTGATCTTCGGCAAAGAGGAGTTCTACAACGCGACCAAGCTGCTCCACAACTCCCTGCAGGGCGCCGAGGAGACGTTGAGCGACGCCGAATGGGCGCTGTTCGACGAGATCAACGCGATCAACGCCGAGGGCCTGCAGGGCGAGTGGGACACCGTGATCGTCCATGACCCTCAGCCGATCGGCCTGCGGCGCGGCGCCGACGAGAAGGGGCGCAACTGGATCTGGCGCTGCCACATCGACCTCTCCGAGCCCAACCCGGCGCCGATCGCGCGCCTGCTGCCGATGATCGAGGAATACGACGCGACCGTCTGGCACCTGCCGTCCTACGTCCCGGCGGGGATCGACCATGGCAAGGACGGCGTCAACATCATCCCACCGGCGATCGACCCGCTCTCCCCGAAGAACATGGCCTTCTCGCCCGACGACGCCGCCTTCGTCTGCCGCCAGTTCGGCATCGACGTCGACCGCCCGCTGCTGACCCAGGTCTCCCGCTTCGACCCATGGAAGGACCCGATGGGCGTGATCGACGCCTACCGGATCGTCCACGAGCAGGTGCCCGAGGCGCAGCTCGCCCTGGTCGGCTCAATGGCGACCGACGACCCCGAGGGCTGGGAGTTCTTCCAGCGCACCTTCGAGTACGCCGACGGCGACGACGACATCAAGATCCTCAACAACCTCAACAACGTCGGCGCGATCGAGGTCAACGCCTTCCAGTCGCAGTCCGACGTCTGCCTGCAGAAGTCGATCCGCGAGGGCTTCGGGCTGACCGTCACCGAGGCGCTCTGGAAGGGGCGCCCGACGATCGGCGGCAACGTCGGCGGCATCCCGCTGCAGATCGACGACGGCGAGAGCGGCTTCCTGGTCGACTCGCCCGAGCAGTGCGCGCAGCGCTGCCTGGAGATCCTCGCCGACCCGGAGCTGGGCAAGCGCCTCGGCCGCGCCGGCAAGGAACACGCCCGCAAGGAGTTCCTCTCGCCGCGCCTGCTGCGCGACTGGGTCGAGCTGCTGGCCAAGCTCGACGCCTGAAGCGGGGAGCGGGGCGGTGGCGCTACCTGACCGCATCGCGCAACTCAGCGATGTCGGCCAGCTGATCGTCGACCCAGTCTCCGGGATTCCGCGAGAAGACCAGCTCCTTGAGGCGCTGTGCCCGCAACCGGCGCTCCTCCGGGTCCATGGTCAGGGCCCGGTAGATCGCGTCGGCCTGCTCCTGGACGTCGAACGGGTTGACCGAGAGGGCGCAGTCGGCCAGCTCCTCGTGGGAGCCGGTGTTCTCGGAGAGCATCAGCACGCCGTCGCGGGTATTGACCGCCGGGGCCTCCTTGGCGACGAGGTTCATCCCGTCGAAGAGCGAGTTGACCATCAGCAGGTCGAAGTGCTTGTAGCGGGCGACGGCCTCGGGGAAGTTCTCGTAGACCTTCAGGTCGATCGGCATCCAGTCGGTGGTGCCGTGGCGATGGTTGACGACAGCGACCAGCGCGTTGATCCGCTCCATGTACTCGGCGTACTCGATCACGTCCTCGCGCGAGGGCTGCAGATGAGCGATGAAGGTGACCTGTTCGCGGAACTCAGGGTGCTGGGTGAGGAAGATGTCGAAGGCGGTGAAGCCGCGCAGCACGTTCTTGGAGAGGTCGGCGCGGTCGACGCGGATGATCAGGTGCTTGCGGCGGCGCTCGATCACCTCGCGCTCGGCGGTGGCCACCTCGGGTGACTCGGCCGCCCGTCGCAGCCTTTCGGCGTCGATCGAGAGCGGGTAGGCGCGGGTCAGGGTCTGGCCGCCGGCGTGCCGCACGAGCCCGAGTTCGTAGTCGACGTCGGCCTCGAGCAGTTCGTCGCAGCAGCGCAGAAAGTTGATGCAGTAGTGGCCGGTGTGGAAGCCGATGATGTCGTTGGCGAGCATGCCGCGGAAGAGCGCCTCGCGGATCCGGCCCGGCAGGATGCGCCAGCTGTCGGGCTGGGACCAGGGGATGTGGACGAAGTGGTGGAGGAACGCGTCGGGCCGCTCGGCCCGGATCATCGCCGGCGCCGTGTAGAGGTGGTAGTCGTGCAGCATCACCAGCGGCCGCTCGCGGCCCTCGATCTGCCCCAGCACCGCGGCGGCGATGTCGCGGTTGACCGCCTGGTAGCCGAAGTCCCAGGCGTCGAGCTCCTCCTGGCGGATGTCGGGGGCATTGGAGAGGTCCCAGAGGTAGTGCTGGATGAACCAGAGGATCGGGTTGGCGATCACGTTGTAGAAGCGGTCGTAGGCCTCGGCATCGCTGCCGACCAGCAGCACGCGGTAGTCGATCCCGTCGATCGAGAGCTCGGCCGGGCCGCCTCGCTCCTCGGAGACGGCGACGTCCTCGTCGGTCATCGCCGAGGCGATCCAGAGCGCGTCGCGGTGGGAGACCAGGCCCGAGAGCGCCGTGACCAGGCCGCCGCCGCCGCGCCGCGCCATGCGCTCACCCCGCTCGTCGCGCTCGAACTGGGCCGGCCCGCGATTCGAGACGATGATCAGTGGGTCGCTGTCAGGCACACCGCCCAGACTACCCCGCCCCTCCAGCCCATTTCGCAAACAAGGGGGGAGAGCTTTGCCGCCCAGATCCTTAACCACACATGAATCTGCGGATTCGCTGGTCCCAAGCCGGCCTCGCCCTCCTCGCCGTCGCCGTCGTGTTCCTAGCGCTGCGCGTTGCGCCAAGTCTGCTGAAACCGCCAAAGCCTCCGCCGGTGCCCGGCGACGTCGGCCTGCCGCAAGTGGAAGCAGCGCCACTCGAGATCGTTGCGCCCAAGCCCAAGCGATCCCTTCCGCGACCGAAGCCGGATGATCACAAGCATCGTCGCCACAAGCACCCCGTCCCAGCCCCTCTATCCCTTCCCGAAGCTCCGGAAGCAACCTCAGCCGCGCCTCAGCCGGAACCACCACCAACGTCCGAAGCTCCCCCGCCAGTCGTTCCGGCGCCACCTCCACCCGACGACGGATCATCGGAGTTCGCGCCCCATTGAGAGCAGGCGCCCATCCGACTGCCGCTATAGTCCCTCGCCGTTTTGGCAGCCCCCCGCGAATACGAGCTGGTCCTGATGCTGGACCCCGGCCCCGACGAGGCCGGTCGCGACGCGCTCGCAGAGGACGTGCGCAGCCGGATCGAGGCCAAGGGAACGTTGAAGCACGAGAACAAATGGGGCCTGCGCAAGATGGCCTACGAGATCGACTCGCGCAACGAGGCCGATTACCGCTGGTTCCGCTTCGAGGCGCCGGTCGAGCTGCTCGACGAGCTCGGCCACAACCTCAAGATCGCCGACGGCGTCCTGCGCTTTCGCATCTTCAAAGCGGACCCCGACGCGCCGGTGATGGTGCCGCCCGCCGTGGCGGCACCGGCGCACGGCGCCTCGCGTGAGCGAGGCCCTCAGGGCCCGCCTCGCCCCGCGGTCGCTGGGGAGCCTGACGACGCAGGCGCGGTCCCAGCCGAGGATGCGCCCGCCGAGAGCGTCGCCGAGCCCGCCGCTCCCGCCGAGTAGTCCCGGCGGCCGAAACCCGTCCGAATCAGGGGAAATCGCCCTATCGGCCCGGTATTTGCGCGGAGATTGCGAGGCCAGGGGGGAGAGTTTGGCCGGCTGCGCTCTTAGACTGGAATCCAGACAACGATTCGGAGGAGTTGAGAGCTGTGGCAGCGTCAAACATCAATGTTGCGGTCATCACCGGAAACCTGACCAGGGACCCCGAACTGCGCCATACCGGCGGCGGCACCGCGGTCTGCGAGCTGCGGGTTGCCGTGAACAGCAGTCGCAAGAACGGCCAGACGGGCGAATGGGAGGACAAGGCCAACTACTTCGACGTCGTCGTCTGGGGCGCACAGGGCGAGAACTGCGCCAACTACCTCTCCAAGGGCCGACCGGTCGCCGTCGAGGGCCGGCTCGACTGGAGCGAGTGGGAGGCCAAAGACGGCAGCGGCAAACGGCAGAAGGTCCAGATCGTCGCCAAATCGGTTCAGTTCCTCGGCTCGCGGGACGGCTCCGGCGGAGGAGGAGGCGGCGAGGGCGGCGGCTTCAGCCCGAGCAGCGACGTGCCCGCCGACGCCTCCGATTTCGCCGCCGCCGCGGCGGGTGGCGGCGGGGACGACGACATTCCCTTCTAGGCCTGTAGGATGGCCAACCCGTATGGCCAGAGCCAACGACTCAGGAACGGCAGCACCCCGGCGCGGTCGGCGCGACGATCGAGCGCGTCCGCGCAAATACACGCGGATCAACTCGGAGGAGGTCGACTACAAGGACCTCAACCTGCTGCGCCGCTTTCTCTCCGACAAGGGGAAGACCCGCGGCAGGCGCGTCACGGGCCTTTCCCGCAAGCATCAGCGTCAGCTCTCCGTAGCGGTGAAGCGGGCCCGTGAGATCGCCCTGCTGCCCTACGTCGGAGAGCGCTGATGACCCAGGCCATCCTGCTGGAGGACGTCGATGAGCTCGGTCGTCGCGGCGAGCCGGTCGATGTCTCGCCGGGCTACCTGCGCAACTACCTGATTCCCCGCAAGCTGGCGGCCAAGGCGACGCCTGGCGCGCTGGAGCAGGCCCAGCAGCGTCGGGCAGCGGCCGAGAAGGCCGAAAAAGCTCGCGCCGAGCGTGAAGAGCAGGCCGCCTCGCTGCTCTCCAAGACCGTGCTGACGATCTACCAGCGCGCCGGCGAGGACGGCAAGCTGTTCGGCTCGGTCGGCGCCAAGGAGATCGTCGAGGCGATCCGCGACGCCCGCGACCTGCGCATCGACCGGCGCAAGGTCCGCCTCGAGCAGCCGATCCGCGAGATCGGCACCCACATGGTCGAGATCGAGCTCGCCGACGGCGCCGTCGCCTCGGTGAAGACGATCGTCACCGAAGAACGCTGAGCGACCCCCGTTAGGCTGCGGGCAATAATGGGCTCGCCTCGCCTGCCGACTCGCCTGACCCGCCGTGCCAAGGCGAGGACGAGGTTCGGCTGGACGCACTCCGAGCGCACCACCGTCGGGCTAGCCACCGTGGCCCTGGGGGGCGCAGGGGTGGTTCTCGCAGGTCAGTTCGGCCGCATGCTGCAGCGCCGCTCGCATCAGGAAGTCGACGGCCTGGTCGAAGCGGCTCCGGCCGCCGCCCTGGACACGGTCGGCGTCGCGGTCAGCGGCTACTCCGAGGCGCCGCGGACCGAAACGGTCCTCTTCAACCTGCTCGCCGGCTTCCTCGGCTCCTTTGCGATGGTGCGGATCTCGACCTGGGGCATTCGCGACGAGTGGTGGCCGTTCCGCAACGTCAAGGTCGGGGGGCGCCACATCCACCACTTCGTACCCGGCATCCTGATCGCCTTCGCCTCGGGAACGGCCGCTCTGCTGACCGACGACGAGGCGCTGGAAGAGCGCCTGGCGGTGACGACCGGCGTCGGCATGGGGCTCACCTTCGACGAGGCGGCGCTGCTGCTCGACCTGCGCGACGTCTACTGGACGCGCCAGGGGCTGCTCAGCGTCCAGCTCAGCCTCGGCGCCACCGCGATCCTCAGCATCGCGATCCTCACCCAGCGGATGCTGCGCCGGGGCGAGCGGCGGCAGGAGGCGGCGGGCCTGATCCCGCCCGCCGACCCTCGCGACCCGCGCCGTTAGCGAGCAAAGAAAGGGCGGCCATTGGCCGCCCTTTCTTCCCCTTGTCGTCCTGAGATGAAAAGCGCTCGTCAGCCCTTCGGGGTGCAGGGGCGGACAAAGCTGCCGGTCAGGCGGGTGCCGTCCGCGAAGATCGAGGTGGCTTTCGCGTTCAGGTGGCCGTCGGGGCAGTTGGCGAAGAGGTACGGGGTGTTCTTGTAACCGCGGTCGAAGGTCAGCGCGAATTCCTTGACCGAGCCGTACCCGCCGGCGATCTTCGGGATCGTGGCGATCGATTTGGTGCCGAAGCGCCCGTTGTGGACTTTCGAGATTTTCACCGTCGTGACAACGGCCGCCGATACCGGCGAGCTGAGGTAAGCGTGGATGAAGATCGTCGTCTTCCCCCCGCTGACCCCGCCGTTGAAGGCGAGCAATTTACTCTTCGCGATGAACGGTTTCTGTTCCGGGAATTCGACTTCGACATTGGTGATGCCGCTGCCGATGATCGCTTTGGGGCAGGCCTTTTCCGCCGCTGGAGTATCGGTTGCCTGCAGTTTGCCCGAGGTGCAGGTGGGCAGGCCCTTGACGTCGATCGACCCGTTCTTGTCGGTTTCGACGACGACTTCCTTCAGCGCCGGTATGTGCGTGCCGTCGACCGTTTGGATTTTGCCGCTCACGTTCAGCGTGATCGGCGCCGGCTTGCCCTTCTTCGGCAGCGCTTTTGGCGTGAAGCCGCCGTTGAGAGTCAGCTTGAGGTTTCCCACCTGAACGATCGTGGGCTTTTCCGCCGTAGCGATTCCCGCCAAGACGAGGGCCAATGTCGCCCCGAGGGCGAGTGTCGTAATCAAGCGCTTGCGCATGTGCTCTATCTCTCTCCTTTGCGGCCTGGCCGTCACAGCCCCGGCCATCGAAAGCCTTGGTCTATCCCTCCAGTGCCCAAATTACCAGTCCCGCACTCTAGATAAACCCCGGCATTCACAAAAAAGAGCGGCTTAACAGGGGCTCGGCTAGCCCTCGAGCATCGAAAGGCGGGTCCGCTCACGCTCCTGCGCAGCCCCCTCCGGGCCCAGGAACGGGAGCGTGATCCAGAACATCAGGTCGGGCAGGCGGCTCGGCAGCCGTGCTGCAGCGCCGTGCAGGATCTCGCTGTAGAGCAGCTCGTTGACGCCCCCCGCCAGCGACAGCGAGGTGATCCCGGGCAGCTCCACAGAGGTCTCGGCGCGGCCCGCATCGAGAAACCCGGTGAACTGGCGCAGCGCCGCATCGCGCCGGGCGAGCGCCTTCGGTCCGGCCGCGAGGACCTCGACGATCGCGAAGCGCGCCTCGTCGGGATGCTCGGAGAGATGCTTGAGCAGCTCGCCCAGGCCGGCGGAGACGCGCTCTGCCCACGGTGCGCCGGGCTTGGTCTCGAACCCCTTCGCCGTGTCGCCCAGCAGATTGCCGAGCAGCACGTCATAGGCGGAGAGGAAGCAGTCCTCCTTGCTGGAGAAGAGTTCGTAGAACGTCTTCCTCGACACCCCGGCGACGCCGATCACGTCGACCACGCGGGTCTCCGGGTAACCGCGCTCGGAGACGACCTCGATCATCGCCTGGAGGATGCGGTTGCGCTGGGATTCCGTCACGGCCTCCCGCGGCAACCCGTGCCGGCCCCTTGGCAGCCGCTCGCTCAGCCTAGCCGTGCGTCTACCTGAAGCCACCCCAGGACTGTAGTGCAGAAGCAGCCACCGCGCGACCTTCTGTACCTGGGCGTCTCCAGCCGCGATTCCCCAACGAACGCGCCGCAGGCAATACAATCTCCAGCATGACCCGGGGGGGGACGCGATCGATCGCCGTACTGGCCGCCGCGCTGCTCGCGACGCTGCTGCTTGCTGCCTGCGGCAGCTCCGGGTCGAGCTCCAGCAGCTCGGATTCGACCCCCAGCTCCACCGCAAGCGAATCGAATTCCCAGGGGAACGGATCGCAGGACCAGCAGAACCGCACGAACGGGAGAGGCTCGCAGAAACAGCAGAGCGCGAACACGCACGCCTCCAAGGCCCACACCACGAAGGAAGTCTCGGTGCCGCTGAAGGTCTCGGGAGGCGGCTCGGCGCAGTTCCGCACCAAGGGCGGCGACAACAGCATCCAGGAATTCGGCGAAGAGTCCGGCGAATCGGAACTTCAGGAAGCGGCCGAAGCCGTCCACGGCTTCTACGTGACCCGCGCCGAAGGAGACTGGTCGGGTGCCTGCTCCTATCTGTCCAAGGCGATGCGCGAACAGCTCGAACAGCTCGCCGCGTCTTCAACCGAACTCAAGGACAAGCGCTGCCCCTCCTTCCTCGCAGCTTTCACCACCCCCCTCTCGGCGGCGGAATGGCGAGAAGTCACGACGGTTGACGCCGGCAGCCTGCGCCATGAAGGGGAACAGGCCTTCCTGATCTACCGCGGCGCGGGCGAAACCGTCTACGCGATGCCGCTGAAAGTGGAAGGCGGCGAATTCAAGGTTGGTGCTCTGTCAGGCGACGCTCTCAGCTAACTGAGGGCGCCTGACCAAGCAGATCAAGGACGCAGGGAGCGCGTGCTCTGCACGCAAGCGACCGAGGACGCCGATATGCGCCGGTCAGGCGCCCTCAGTTGCGCCAGACGATCTGATCGCGGGCCGGCCCGACGCCGACGAGGCGAATCGGGACGCCGGCGAAGTCGGCGATGTAGTCGAGGTAGGCGCGGGCCTGTGGGGGCAGATCGGCCTCGCTGCGACACTCGGTGATGTCCTCGTCGAAGCCCGGCAGCTCCTCGTACTCGGGCGCGGCCGAGTGCAGGATCGACTGGTGGTAGGGAAAGCTGTCGAGCAGGGCGCCCTCGCGGGAGCGGTAACGGACAGCCACCCGCAGGGTGTCGAGCCCGCTGAGCACGTCGAGCTTGGTGATCGCCAGAGAGCTCATCCGGTTGAGCCTCACCGCATAGCGCAGCGCGACCAGGTCCAGCCAGCCACAGCGGCGCTCGCGGCCGGTGGTCGTGCCGTACTCGCGGCCCTGCTCCAGCATGTGCCGCCCGACATCGTCGGAGAGCTCGGTTGGGAAGGGGCCGGCGCCGACGCGGGTCGCGTAGGCCTTGGCGACGCCCCAGACCTCGTCGATGTCGGTTGGGCCGATGCCGGCGCCGACGCAGGCCGCGCCGGCGATCGGGTTTGAGGAGGTGACGAAGGGATAGGTGCCATGGTCGAGGTCGAGCAGGGTCGCCTGGGCGCCCTCGAAGATCACCGTTTTACCGGCATCCAGCGTATCCCAGCAGAGGCGAGCGGTATCGGCGATGTGGGGCTCGAGCCGGTGGCCGTAGCTGACGTGCTCCTCGGTCATCGCGTGCAGATCGATGCGGGGGTCCGGCGCGTCCTCGATCGCCTGTTCGACGCTCTCGCGGTCGCCCTCTCCGGCCTCCTTGCGGAGCTTGCGCCGCTGTACCGAAAGCTCGCGCAGCGCCTGCTGCTTGGGCTCCAGCGCGGTGCGGATCTTCGCTCTCAGGATCTTCTCGTCGAGCAGGTCCTGGACGCGGATTCCGAGGCGCAGGGCCTTGTCTGCATAGCAGGGGCCGATGCCGCGGCGGGTGGTGCCCAGCGAGAGCTTGCCCAGCTTCACCTCGCCAGCCGTGTCGAGCAGCACGTGGTAGGGCATGATCAGGTGGGCGTTGGCGGAGATCTTCAGGTTGCTCATGTCAACGCCGCGGCGGCGCAGGCCGTCGATCTCACCGAGCAGGATGCGCGGATCGAGCACGACCCCATTGCCGATCACGCAGGCCTTGTCGGCGTAGAGGATCCCGGAGGGGATCAGGTGGAACTTGAACTCCTCGCCGTCGCGGACGATCGTGTGGCCGGCGTTGTTGCCGCCCTGGAAGCGGACGATGGCGTCGGCATGCTCGGCAAGCAGGTCGGTGACCTTGCCCTTGCCCTCGTCGCCCCACTGGGCGCCGACGATTACCAGTCCCGGCATGACCGGGGCATTGTGCCGGACTGGGCATGGTCGGCGCATATCGGCGTCCTCGATCGCTCGTGTGCAGAGCACGCCACGCTCTCTGCGTCCTTGATCTGCTTGCCATGCCCAGTCCGGGCGGTTAAGCAACCTTGCCGTAGCGGCGATCACTGCCGAAAAGGGGCACCTCGTCGCAGATCTGGCTCAGTCTCGAGACCGTCCGGGTGCCGATCTGGTCCTCCAGCTCCTCGTGCGGAAGGTTGGTCGTGACCAGCACAGAGCGCTGCGCCTCGTAGCGCTCGTTGATCAGCGCGTAGAGCTGCTCGAGCACCCAGTCGCTGCGCTTCTCGGCGCCGAGGTCGTCGATGTGGAGCAGGTCGACCGCGGTGAGGCGCTCGAAGAAGGCGAGGTAGGAGTCGCCGCCCGGCTCGGAGTCGTAGGTGCGGCGAATGCGGGCGAGCAGCTTCGGCAGCGAGTAGATCGCGACCGAGCAGCCGGCCTCCAGCGCCGCCTTGGAGACCAGCATCGCCAGCGTCGTCTTGCCGGTGCCGGTGTCGCCGAAGAGCCAGAGGCCGCGGCCGGCGTCGAGGCGGGCGTCGAGATCGTCGACGAAGCCGCGCGCTTCCTTGACCGCGGCCTTGGTCTCGAAGTCGCGCGCCATGTCCGAGACCGGTGGGCGGTCGAAGGAGACGCCGCGGTAGCGCGGTGGGATCACCGAGGCGACGCCGCGCACGCGGCCGCGCTTGAGCCGCTGGGCGCGGCACTCGCATTCGCGGGCGATGTCCTCGGGACCGAGGATCCAGCCCGACCCGTCGCAGACGCCGAGCGGGCAGGCCTGCTCGCGGAATGGCTCGCTGCGGGCGATCGCCGGCATCAGAGCTCAGGCCCCACCGAGGCCGGGTCCTCGAGCGGCGGCCCTTCGCCGGCCGGCTGCTCGATCGGCCTGTCCTGCCCGGCGAAGTCGGCGAACTTGGGGAAGCGGTCGAGGAAGACGAGCTTCGGGGCGCCGATCGGGCCGTTCCTGTGCTTGGCGATGATCAGGTCGGCAAGGCCGTCCGGCTCGTCATCGGGGTCGCGGTAATAGTCCTCGCGGAAGAGGAATGCGACGAGGTCTGCGTCCTGCTCGAGGTTGCCCGATTCACGCAGGTCGGAGAGCATCGGCTTCGGTGGATGGCGCTGCTCGGGCGCGCGCGAGAGCTGGGAGATCGCCAGCACCGGGACCTCCAGCTCGCGGGCGAGGATCTTCAGCCCGCGGCTGATCTGCCCGACCTGCTCGACCCGGTTGGCGCGGGGGTCGTCGGATCGCATCAGCTGCAGGTAGTCGACGATTATCAGGCCGAGCCCGCCCCTGTCCTGCTCCTGAGCGTGCAACCGCCGCGCCTTCGCCCGCAGGTCGAGGACGCCGAGGTCGGAGGAGTCGTCGAACCAGAGCGGCGCCTCCTCGAGCTCATTGCAGGCTCGAACCACCTTCGGCCAGTCCTTCGAGGCGACCTGGCCCTTGCGCAGCTTGTCGCCCGAGATCCTCGCCCGGCAGGCGATGAAGCGCTGGGCAAGCTCCACCTCGGACATCTCCAGCGAGAAGAACGCAACCGGCATGTTCCGCTTCACGGCGACGTTTTCGGCGATGTTGGCGACGATCGCCGACTTTCCCATCGCAGGCCTCGCAGCCACGATGATCAAGTTACCCGGCTGAAAACCCCCGGTGATCGCGTCGATGTCGCGGAAGCCCGACGGGGTGCCGGTCAGCTCGAGCTCGCCGGTCGAGAGCTTCTCGAGCCGGTCGACCTCGTCGTGGAGGATCTCGGAGAGGAGGCGAAAGTCGCTGGCCTGCTCTTTGTGGGCGACGTCGAAGAGCAGCTTCTCGGCCCGCTCGGAGAGCTCGCGCGGTTCGCCGTCGCGCTCGTGGACCCAGCCTTGGATCTCCTGGCCGGCGCCGAGCAGGCGGCGCAGCAGCGAGTTCTGCTGGACGATCTCGGCGTAGTGCTTGGCGTTGCCGGCAGCCGGCACCTTCGCTGCCAGCTCGGAGACGTAGTGCTTGCCCCCCGCCCCCTCGATTTGGTTGCGCTGGGTCAGCGACTCGCTGACGCTGAGCTCGTCCACGGGCTTGGAGGCTGCGTAGAGATCGTGGATGCAGCTGAAGATCGCCGCGTGCCTGTCGAGGTAGAAGTCGCCGGCGTTCAGCTTCACCTCGTCGATCACGCGGGTAAGCGTCGGCTCGGCGACCAGCATCGCCCCCAGCACCGATTCCTCCGCCTCGATGTTCTGCGGCGGGACGTGGGCTGTGGGAGCGGAGGCCATCGACTTAGTTAAGGGCCGGAGGCGGCGGAACCGCTCCGGAGCTTCAGCAAATCAGAGGCCGGCCGCTCCCACAGCCAGCCTCCCTGCAAAGTCGGCCGAAAGAATCGAGACGGCTATTCGCTCTGTTCGTAGTAGTGCTGGTACGCAGTTGCTGCGCCGCCCCTGCCGACGGGATCGAAGGGCGCCTGCTGGACGCAGCCGGGGGCTCCGATCGCGGCGGAGTCTGACTGTTCGGCGAAGGCGAACTTCTTCAAGCGTTCGAAGAAGGTTTTCGACAGTTTTTCGTTTTCTTCGGCTGTCTTCTTGCTCTGTTCCGTGCGAGCCCTGAACGCCGGGTTGCTCGGCGTGTTCGGGTTGAGCGTGGCGGTCGCCCCGGAGCCGCAGCCGGCGGTGTCGAAGCTGGGCAGGCCGGTGGCGAGCGCTTTGGCGGCGAGCGGCTGCGGATAGGCGTTGGTCCGGCTCGTCTTGGTGCGAGTGGGGTAGGTGGCGAGCGATTCCGGGTTGAAGGGGCCCATCGCTCGCAGGTAGTGAACGTTTTCGCCCGCCGCATTGGTGGGCAGCGTGGCGTTCGAGACCGCGGTGATGTTGGCCATCGTCGCGGTCAGCTCGTGCTTGTAGAGGCCGAGGCCGGTGACGATCGGGTCGAGGTTGCGCAGGAAGGGATCGGCGGCTCGCAGCAGCGGCGGGAACTGATCGCGGAAGAACTTGCGCAAGGCCGGGAAGCCGGTCGGCGCGCGGGCGATCACCGGTTCGAGGCCTTCGAAGAAGCCCTTTGCCTGGGGCGCGAACTTGGAGAGCGCGATCAGGGTCGGCGAGAGCTGTTCGGCGACCGGGACGAGCTGCTGCATCACCGGGTCGGCATCGACAGAGAAGGTCTTGAGCCGGTCCAGGGTCAGCCTGGACTCGTCCTCGAAGGTCGGGAAGGCGCGGAAGAGCGCTTCGATCTCATGGTCGCGGGCCGCCGTGGTGCTGAAGACTGCGTTCGAGTTGCGGATCAAGCCGGCCAGCTCGCCCTGGCGCCCGCGCAGCGCCCGCAGCGAGGTGGCGCCGTTGTGGAAGAGCTGCTTGACCGCCAGCCGCTGGCTGTCGAGGACCCGGAAGAGGTGGTCGAACTGGGTGAAGGCCGGTTCGAGCTCGCCGAAGGCATAGGAGAGATCGGCGCCGCGGCCCTCGATCGCCACCGAGGCTTCCTGCTGCCAGGTCTGGAAGGCGGCCCGGGTGCGCGGGTTGAAGGTGCGGAAGATCTCGTCGAGTTGGACCGATTCGGCGATCTGCGCCTCGGGCAGGGTGCCGCCGTCGGGCAACACCGGCCCGTTGCGGTCGCCGGGCGTCAGTTCGATGTAGGTCTCGCCGAGCAGCGTCTTCGTGCGCAGGATCGCCCGGGTGCCCTTCGGGATCGGCCCGTACTTGTCGTCTATTTCGACCGTGGCGAGCGCCTGCTTGCCGTTGGGCGCGACGGCGATGTTCTGCACCTTGCCGACCGAGACGCCTGAGATCCGCACGTCGGACTGCTGGGCGAGCTGGGTCGCCTCGTTGAAGGGGATCTCAATCTCGTAGGGCTTGGCCTTGAACGGGGTCGGCCCGCCGAAGGTGATCCAGAGGAAGAGCAGGATGCCGAAGCAGGAGAGGGCGAAGCCGGCGATGACCAGAAGCTGGGTCGTGCTGGGGGCGCGCTTGCTCATTCTGTGCCCGGCCCGCAGCCTGTAAAAGACTGCGCTTTTTTGGAGGGAGGTATCGGCGGCAGTTCGCTGACGCGAGGGATATTCGAGCCTCGCAGCACGGTCTGTATGTACGCTTTGCCTGCCGCGACGCCGTTCGCAAGCTCAGAGCCGTTGCAGGAGATCATGATCAGGCTGCGGCCGACCAGCCCATCTGGGGCTTCGAGGTTGAAGGTGGCGTTGGTGTCGTGGTTGAGCCAGGGCAGGTAGAAGAGGTAGCTCTGCTGGGCCCCCTTCGGCTTGTAGGCGAGCTCGTTGAGGAAGCTGTTGAAGGCGCCGAGCGCATTGCCGAAGCTGCGCACCGACGTGTTGAAGTCGGTCGAGCCTTCCTTGGCGTGGGTGAGGACCGGGCGAGTTTCACGCGTGAAGGGGCGGATCTGCTCGCGGATCGGCGTCGTCGTCTGTTCGAAGAACTTCTCGTTGGCGCGCAGCGCCGGCCCCAGCGCCTGCGCCTGCGGGATCAGGCCGAGCAGCGCCGGGCGCGCGGTGGTCGAGAAGCGGTTGACGCTGGCGAAGGCCGATTCGGCGGCGCTGAGGCTGGAGGGGAACTCGATCAGCGTCTGCTGGATCGACTGCTGCTGGTTGGCGAAGTTGCCGAGCGCGGCCTTGGAGGAGGTGACGAAGCGTTCGATCTCCGAATCGTGGTTGCCGAGTTCGGTGGTCAGCAGGCCGAAGTCGTGGATGACCCGGGCCAGGGCGACGCGGCGCCTGGCCACGGCGCGGTTGAGGTCGGCGATGTAGTGCGAGAAGGGCTGCAAGCGTCGGAAGGCGCCGGAGAGCTGATGCCCGCGGCCGCCGATGCCCTGGGCGCCGCCGGCGACCAGCAGCTGGATGTACTGGCGGGTGTCGGCATCGAGGGTGGCGAGGAAGGCGTCGAAGTTGACGTTCGGTTCGGTGCGCGAGAGCGGGAAGTTGTAGCCGGCTTCGATGTGCCCCCTGCCGCTGCCGGGGTCGACCTCGACCACCATGTCGTTGAGGTTGGTCTTCGGGCGCAGCAGCAGGCTGGCGTTGGGGTGGATCAGGTCCAGGTACTTGGGCTCGATGTCCATGCCGACGACCGCGTGGCCGTCTTCGAGGTCGACCGAGGTGACCTTGCCGATCTGGATGCCGGCGACGTCGACGGCCTGGCCCTGTCCCGGCGTCACCGCCTGGGCGGTGGTGAAGTCGCCGCTGATGTGGACGAATTCTTCGCCGACGAAGGGCACCCAGGAGGGCAGCGAGGCTTTCTGCTGGGTGAAGATCCAAAGCGTCATCACGACGCCCAGCGCAACCAGGATGCCGATCGCGATCGTGTCCTTGCTGCGCCCCCTGGTCTGGCGGCTGAGCGAGTTGCGGAAGCGCCTCCAGCGGCTTGCTCTCGGTGCGGTCATGGGCTCACCACCGAAGGGCTGGCAGGGCCGACCTGGCCGAGCGGCCCGTTGACGTCTGGGACGGGGTTGCTGTCGCAGCGCACGTTCGGCTTCTTCGGCGGCGCTCCGCCGAGCTGCGGCTGGGTGCCGAGGGGGGCCGCGATCGTGTGAGCGTAGTCGCGCTTGTCCGTGCTCAGGTTGCCCAGCGGGTTCTTCTGTTCGACCAGGAGGTCGCCGCCGCCCGGCTGTACGCGCAGGAAGGTGCCGTTGCCGTCGAAGCTCGCTCCCCAGCCGGAGAAGTCGGCCAGGCTGTAGAGGAACTCGCGGTAGTTGGGGCCGCCGGTGCTGAACTGGTCGTTGATCGTCTGGTTGCCGGTCGGCACCAGGACCTTGGAGGTGCAGAGACTGATCCGGTTGAGCTGCGGTATCGCCACAGCCTTGCCGGCCTGAGCGGCGCCGGCCAGGCCCGGGGTGCCTTCGCGCAGCAGCCTCGCGGTGCCGCCTCCCTCCTTGGCGGAGAGCAGCGGCCGGGCCTGTTCGACCCAGGGGCGGCCGGCCTTGATCCAGCCCGGCAGTTCGGCGACCGAGGGCCGCAGCTCGATCGCCCAGGCGCGCAGCGGCGGCAGCGAGCTGTTGAGGCTGACCAGCGAGCTGTGGAAGCTCTTCAGCGTCGGCGCCAGGCGGTGGATCGTCGTCGAGAGGCTCGCCGACTGCGAGGCGAGCGCCCCGGTGAAGACGTCGAAGTTGACGATCAGGCCCTTGAGGTCCTCCTCGTGCCTGGCCAGCGCCCCGAAGGCGCGGCCGGTGCCGGCGACGAGCTTGGAGAGGTCGTGCGGCTGGGTGCCGAGCAGGGCGTTGGTGACCTCGGCGCTGTAGCGGCCGGCGTCGCCGCCGTAGTGGAAGGCGCCGTTGAGAGCCTGGGCCGCCGTCTTGCCCCGCACTTCGGGCAGCTGCGTCCTGTCTTCGGCGGCGGTCGGCTTGTGGGTTAGCGCCGTGCCGTAGCTCTCCAGCAGATGGCTGAGGTCGGCCCGCACCGGCGACTGCAGCGCGGAGAGGACCTGATCTATCTGGACCCAGGTGGAGGTGTGGCTGACCGGGATCGTGTCGCCGCTGGCGAGTTCCGGGGCGCTCGGGCTGCCGGGCGAGAGGTCGACGAAGAAGTTGCCCTCGAGGAAGATCCGCGGCCGGATCGCGGCGAAGGCGTCGTCGTGGATCGGGCGACCCGGGCCTTCGACCGTGAAGGTGACCGTGGTCGCGTCGCCGTCGCGTTCGGTCGCGATCACGGTGCCGACGTCGACGCCGGCGATCCGCACCGGCGAGTTGGTCGAGATGTTGACGCCGTTGCCGAAGGTCGCCTTCAGCTCGTAGCCGTAGCTGGTGAACGGCACATGCCCGGTGAAGGCCAGGTAGGGGCCGATCGTGAAGACGAGCAGGAAGACCACCGCGATCATCGCGTTGCTGGGACGCCACCTGAAGCGACTGTTGGTCGCCCCCGCCCTGGTGTCGCGCTCCGGCAGGCGCCCCATTACTTTTCTTCCCCTAGCTGCCTTTTCGACTGTTCGGAGGTCTTGATGCCGTCGTTGCGGGGGGTGTTGCCGATCCGGGTCACGCCGGTTTCGTAGTGCTCGTTGCCCGCTTCGCACTCCCTCGGCTGCCCCGGGGCGGCGGTGTTCGGGTAGGGGTTGGAATGCAGGTGGTTGAACGGATCCGCGCTGCCGCCGTTGGCGGGCGCCGAGGCCGGGCCGCCCTCGGAATTGGGCCCTTCCGGCGGCTCGAAGGTGATCGCGTTGAACCAGCCGCCGAGGCCGTTGTCTTCGCTCGAGGTGCTGGCCAGATTGCGGAAGGCGAGGCTGAGGTAGTTGCAGGTCGTCTGCGCGGGGCCGATGAAGCGGATCGCCGGCTTGAGCAGCTCGTTGGTCTCGGTCAGCAGGTCGAGGCCGTTGAAGACGCCCGGCGCCTGCTGGAAGGCGAGCAGGGCGTCGGCGGTCGGCGGCAGCTGGGCGTCGAGGGTCGGTGAGGCGTTGAGCACCGGGATCCCGGTGCGCAGGGCGGCGGCGATCGTCGGCGAGGTGTCGGCAATCGCCTTCGCGCCCGGCTTCAGAGCGGTGAAGAAGCGTCCGGAATCGTGCAGGAAGGGGCGCAGCGCCGGCAGGTCGACGATCGCCGCGTCGAGCGTCCGCGGGCCCTTGGAGATCGTTTCCTGGATGTAGGGGCGCGAGACGCGGGCGAAGGCGGCGAAGGTGCGGTCGAGGGCGGCGAACATGCTCGCCTGCTGCTCGGCGACCGGCGCCACGGTGGCCGAGAGGCTCTCCAGGGCCCGCCAGAATTCGCCGAAGCCGGTGCTCGGGGAGACCAGGTTCGCCAGGGCGGGTTGGCCGCTTTCAAGCAGCATGCGCAGGGCGACGAAGGCGTTGTTGATCTGTGGGCCGCGGCCGGCGAGGGCGTTGCCGAAGCCGGCCAGGTTGCGCTGGATCGCCGTCCTGGTCCGTTCGTCGAACATGTCGAAGAACTGGTCGAGGTCGACCGGTTCCGGCTTGGCCGCAGAGAGCGGGATCGTTTCGCCGGCGGCGAAGCCCTTGTGCGAGTTGCCGGGGGAGATCTGCACGTACTTGAGGCCGAGCGGCGACTTCGGGCGGATGATCATCGTCGAGTCGACCGGCAGCGGCTCGACGTTCTTGTCGAGGCTGAGGCTGAGTTCGGCAGAGACCCGGCCGCCGGCTTCCTGCACCGGGACCACGGACTTGACGACGCCGACGCGGGCGCCGCCGATCCGCACCTCGTTGCCCTTGACCAGGGCGTCCGCGTTGGGCACGCGGGCCTTGAGGTTGTAGGTGGAGACGAAGGGCAGCCCGTTGTTGGCGTTGTAGGCGAGGAAGACGGCGACGATCACGACCAGCACGGTGACCGCCCCGACGATCACCGGACTGCTCGCCACTCCCTGTATGCCGCCGCGATTTCTCATGGGCCGAGGAGGTAGTTGAGGAGGGCGCGCTGCCGCGGCGCGGGCTGCGCCGACTTGCCATTGAGGCGACGGCTTTCTCCGAGTTTCGGTTCGCTGGCCGGCGGTGTTGGCGCGTAGGGCGTAGCTGTGGAGGAAGGGGCGCTCGGGCGTGCCAGGGTGCCGCCGACCCTTGATGCTTTCTCTTCTTCGGCCAGGGCGCGCAAATCTGCGCTGCTGATAGACGACGTTCCAGCGTTGGAGCCGGTGAATTTGGCCGAGCAGCCGCTTTCTTCTTTCTCGTATTCGAGGCAGTTGGTCAGCGTCGTCAGCAGGCGGCTGAAGTGACCGTATTTGTCGAAGCCGTTGTTGGCCGCCGTGGTGTTGTAGATCAGGTCGACGAGGTTGTCGAAGCCCTTCGTTTCCCTGGTGCTTTCGAGGAATTCGGCCAGCTTGGTCGTCGGTTCGGCGCCGGAGCGGGCCAGTTCGCGCGCCTTGATCACGACCGGATCGACCCTGCGGAAGGTCGGGCCCGAGAGTTCCCCGTTGACGCCGAGCGACTTCAGCGCCACGGTCGAGGCAGCCGAGAAGGGGGTCAGCAGGCGGGTGGCTTCGGTGAAGGAGGGGGCGCCCTTGCCGAGCTCGGCAAAGACCGGCGTGGCCGCATCGGAGAAGCCCTGAAGGCTGTGCATCGTGGTGCGGAACTCGCGCAGGAAGGCGGGGAACTTGCGCAGCGAGGCTTCCAGGTCCGCACCGCGTTCGGAGCTGGCCTGGGCCGCGGCGCCCGAGTTGGCGAAGAAGCCGGCGACCTGAGCGCGTTCGCGCGAGAGCGGTTCGAGGACCTGCTCGGAGTCGGCGGCAAGCTGGGTCAGCTGGTCGCGCTGGCCGTTGAGGATGCCGAGCAGGCGGTCGATGTCGCGCAGCGCCGGGTTGGCGCGCTTGACGGCCGCCTCGATGTCGGCGCCGCGACCGGCCAGGCCGGCGCCGAGTTCGCTGAAGATGAGGCGAAAGCGCTGCGCGTAGGGAAGTTTCTGGATGTCGTTGACCAGGTCCGGGTCGACGCTGGTGCTGTTGTTCTCGAGCGGCAGCAGGTACTGGCCGGCGCCGGGTTTGCCGGCGGGGATCTGCTTCAACGGCGCCGCCGGGGGCGAGCCCGGCGCCCGCGGCACTGTCGGACGGCAATCGACGAACTTCTCGCCGATCAGCGACTGCGGGCGGATCAGGCAGCTGGCGTCGCTGCGGAAGTCCTCGAAGCCGGGGTCGGTGATCTTCATCACCAGCACCGCCTTGCCGGAGACGGCCCGCGGCTTGCCGCCTTCGTAGCTGTCGATTTCGCCGGGCATGGTGACGCCGACCGATTCGATTTCGCCGACGTTGGCGCCGGCCACGCGCACCTGCTCGCCCTTGACCATGAAGCCGCCGTTGTCGAAGATCGCCCGCACCACGTAGCCGCCACCGCCGCCACCGCCGGAGGCGATCAGGACGACCGCGACCACCGCGGCCGCGACCAGCACGCCTATGACGAGCGGCCTCCTCATCGGCCGGATGGCGAGTCCGCCGGGTTGCACTCGGACGTGGTCACGCCGGAGCCGCTGTGCGGCGGTTCGACGAAGGGGTTGGAGCCATCGCCGGCCGGCGGCGCGCCGCCGCCTGGGCAGCGGCGCTTGACCCCGGCCGAGGTGCCGAACGGGTCGTACTGTTCGCTGGGCGCGATCGGTTCGAGCTCGCGGGAGCCTTCGTTGAACTTGAAGAGGTTGAGGTCGGTGAGGCTGGCGCGCACGTAGTGGCCGTTGCCGTCGTACGGCGCGCTCGCCTGGCCCAGCTTGGCGAAGCCGTTGAAGAGGTCCGGCGTGTAGGCGCGGATGAAGTCGAGGTTGGGCTGGAAGGCGGAGATCGCTCCCTCGGCGTGGGGGAATGCCCGGCCGGCCCGCTGTTCCACGGCCGGCAGGGCCGCGAGCAGTTCGGCCGAGTCGTTGGCGAAGCCCTTGCGACGCACCGTCAGGCGGAGGTTCTTGAAGACGGGGACCGCCTTCGAGAGCACCGGGCGGAGTTCGCTCAGGAAGGGGGCGAGTTCCTTCGTCGCCGTCTTCGAGGTGTCGATAAGAGGTTCGACGTCGTCGAGGGCGGCGCGGAGGTTGACGAAGGTCGTGTTGGCCTGGCGGAAGGTTGGCGGCAGCAGCTTCAGGCTCTGGTCGAGCGCCGTGTTCTGGCTGGCGATCGCGCCGAATGCGGCGTTTGCGTTGGCGATCGCGCTGGCCAGCTCCGTGCTGCGTTCGGAGACCGCCGTGCCGAGCCTGCCCGAGCTGACAAGGAAGCGGGCGAAGAGATGTTCGTCGGCGTTGAGGTCGTGGACGAAGGCGCCGGCTCGGTTGAAGCCGACGCCGAGGTATTTGAAGGTCCGGTTGGCGTCCTTGCCGCGACCGGCGTAGACCCCTGCGTTGCCCTGGATGAACTGGGCGAGGCCGCGCCGCACCGGCGCCGGGAAAGTGTTGAAGAACTGGTCGATGTCGACCGGGGTCGTGGTCGAGGCGAGGCCGAGCGTGGCGCCTTCGGCCAGGGCCGGGCTGCTGTTCGGGCCGGGGCTGATCGAGACGTAGTGGTTGGCGACGCCGGAGAGCGAGGTGGCGCGGATCGTCGCCGTGGTGCCCTCGTGCAGTTCCTGGCTGACGCTGACGACGACCTTGGCCAGGTTGTCGCCGGTCAGTTCGATGTTTTCGACCGAGCCGACCGGCTGGCCGCCGATCAGGACCTGATTGTCGGGAACCAGCTGGCTGGCGTTCTGGAAGAGGAGGCTGTACTTGTGTTCGCTGCCGCCGCTGAGGATGACGAGCGCGAGCGCGATCACCGCCGCGGCCAGAACCGCGATGACCGCGATCCGCGCAGGGGTGACCCCCCGGCTTTGTGCCGAGCCTTTTTCCTCGCCTGAGGGATTGGCAGCCACGGATCGTCGCTTGCGGTTCCTCCGGCCTCCGACCCGGGCGGAACGGCGTCAGAATCGTATCCGAGCCGCCCGCTGCCACGCACGGACCGAGCAGGGACTTAACTGGAATTCAACGCGCTACTCTGGGCCTGCGGTGGGTTAGAGGACACGGAGGCGCTTGGCCAAATCGAAGAGGAGTGGATATGCCAATGCGCAAACGCCTGACCTTTGCCGTTGCCATGGCCGTAGCCGCGGCCGCCTCGATCGCCGCCGCCGCTGGCGCCGCCCGATCGCCGGTGCTGAACGCGCCCGACGGCAATACGCAGAGCATCGCGGTCAAGATCGCCCCGAGGAAGCTCTCGAAGAAGACGGCGGAGCCGGTCACGCTCGAAGTCACGACGGCGACCGCGACGACCAACCCAAATGCCAACAACGGCGCCCCGATCCCCGCTGTCGAGGCGGTCATCGACTTCCCCAAAGGCCTCAGCATCTTCAACAAGGGCTATCCGACATGCGATGCCGGCCTGCTGCAGAACACCTCGACCGAAGCAGCGCTCGAAGCCTGCAAGAAGGCGAGGGTCGGCAGCGGCGAAGGCACCGCCGACCTGGTCGTCGGCGAAAGGATATTCCCGGTGGCTACGACGATCATGGCGTTCAACGGCAAGCCGGTAGCCGGCAAGCCGGTGATCCTCCTGCACACCTACAGCCAATCGCCGATCCAGACGACTCTGGTGCTGGTCGGAACGGTGACCGGCTTTGACAGGGAAGGCTACGGGCCGCGCCTGGACGTGACCATTCCGCTGATCGCCGCAGGCCAGGGCGCGATCACGGGCTTCCACGTGAAGATCTTCAAGACCTTCAGCTACAAGGGGAAGAAGCGCAGCTACGTGAGCGCCACCTGCCCGACGAAGAGGACGAAAGCGCGTGGCGAGTTCGTCTTCAAGGACGGCGAATCGCTGACCCCGACGCTGACCGGAAAGTGCGCTCAGAAGCCGTAGGGGGGCGAGACCCGGTCAGACGTTGAGTCGCGGCAGCATCCGATCCAGCGACCGGGGCAGCCACCAGACCCTGTCGCCGATCAGCAGCATCAGCGCCGGCAGCAGGACGATGCGCACGACGGTGGCGTCGAGGATCACCGCGACGGTCAGCCCGATGCCGAGCTGGCTGACCGTCGCGATCGGCGTGCCGGCGAAGGCGATGAAGACCGCCAGCATGATGATCGCGGCGCCGGTGATCACCCGCGCCGTCTTTTCGAGGCCGAAGGCGATCGCCGCCGCATTGTCGCCCTCGCGGTCGTAGTGCTCGCGCATCCGCACGAGCAGGAAGACCGCGTAGTCGATCGAGAGGCCGAAGACGATGCCGAAGATCATCACCGCCCCCACCGCGTCGACATACGTGCGGCCTCCCAGCGGCCAGCCGTCGGGCACGTTGGTCAGCAGGGTGAGGATGCCGAAGGCGACCCCGACCGTGACCAGGTTGAGGCCGACCGCAATCGCCGCCAATGGCAGCGCCCGCAGAACGAGGACCAGGACCAGGAAGGTCGCGAGCGTGATCGCGGCGACTATGTACGGGATCTGGTCTTTGGTCACGCGGCTGTAGGTGTTGAGGGTCGGCGGGCCACCGGCAACGCCGGTTTCAACCCCCGCTTCCCTGCCGAGCGCCGCGGCATCGCTTTCGAGGCGCTTGTTGAGCGCGATCGAGCCGTCGGAATTGAAGCCGTAGCGAGAGAAGACGGTGATCGCGGTCGCCTGGCCGCCGCCGTTGAGGTCGACGGCTTCGCTCGCCCGTTCGCGCAGCCGGCCACGAGCGCCGTCGAGGGCCGAGAGGACGAAGTAGCCCGAGTTGAAGATCCCGGGTGACGTTCGCCGCAAGTTGGCCGCGCGGCGATTGAGGCTCGCGCTTTGGGAGAGCACTCGGACCGCGATGCGGTTGGTCCCGGACTGAAGCGGATAGGAGCGGCTGAAGCCTTCGGCGAGGCCGCGCTGCAGTTCGGTCGTGCCGCTGGTCAGCCGAGTGAGCCCGTTCGCGAGTTCGCTCACCTGGGGCACAGCCTGTTCCAGTTCGCCCGCGGCCTGCTTGTTTTCCTGGTCGATCTTAGCCGCCGTCTTGGCGACTTCCTTGCCGCCCGCGGAGATCTTGTACAGGCCTTCCGAGAGCCGCTTTGCGACTGACGCGAGCCGGTCGAGGTGGGCGGTTTCCGAGGAGATCCAGCGCGAGACTTCCTGCGCCTGGTCGGCGTCGCCGGCCAGGCGTGCCTGCAAGGCGGTGAGTTCAGCCGGCAAACCAGCGTATTCGGGCTCGTAGGGCTGGCCGCTGGCCGGATCGGTTCCGCTAACAGCCGCCGAGGCCTTGCGAACGGCTTCGAGCGCCGCGCCGTAGTTTGGATCCGACTTCCCCGAAGTCATCCCATCCAGCTGTTTGAGCGCCGTCGCGAGCTGTTCGTCGGCTGCCTGCGCCGCGACTTGAAGCTGGGGCGTCTTGACATTGGCGTCGGCGGTGAGGCTTTCGTGGAGCTTTTCCGATAGCCGCAATCCGTTGTTGCGCAGATTGGTGCTGATGTCGGGGAGGTTCAGCTTCAGCGCCAGGCCTCCCGTGGCGGCCTTGGCCTCGGCGGTCGCCAATTCGCGGGTCCCTTTGGCGAACTTTTCGAGGCCGACAACGGCTTCCTCGGAGCCGGCCGCAGCCTTGCCCAAGCCGGCGGCGATCGCGGTCGCGCCTTCTTCGGCCTTGCCGGAGCCTTCGGCGAGCAACCCGGCTCCTGCCGCCGCTTGCGAGAACCCCGACCGGAATACCGCAACCCCTTTGGCAACGCGGCTCAGGTTGCGGCCGAGCCGTGCGACGTTTGAGAGCGGCCCGACCTTTTTGTTCGAGGCAAGCACGCCCGAGAGTCCCTTGCGCAGCGGTTCGACCGCGCGCGAGACCTGTTCGGGCCCTACCACGCTCTGCACTCCCGGCGTCGCGGCGATGCGGCGCTGCCAGCGGCTCAGCACAGCCAAGCGCTGCGGTTCGGTGATCGTCCCTTCTTTGGCCGCCGCGATGATCGTGAACGGGGCTTCGTAGCCGGCGCCGATCGCGTGCTGGATCAATTCGGCGTCCTGGCGGGCGGAATCGCTGTGAGGAAGCTCGCCGACGCTGAACGGACCGGTCTTCAGGGCGAGCGCGGGCGCCGCCAGAACCAGCACCACGCCGCCTATCGCTGCCGCCACCGGCGCGGGACGGCGCAGCGCCGCGGATACGATCGTCATCAGCCTCGAGCGCTCGCCGTTGGGCGCTCGGCCAATGCGCCAGCGGTCGATGTTGGGACCGAGCAGGACGAGCACCGGCGGCCCCAACAGCGTGGCGACGACCACCGTCAAGACGACGACCATGGCCAGGGTTCCGGCAAGCGATGCGAGCAGCACGCCGGGCACGACGAAGAAAGCGACGAGCATCGAGAGCACCAGGGTGCTGCCTGCGAAGACGGTGGTGCGTCCCGCGGTGCGCCGGGTTGCCCAGGCGGCATCGATCGGATCGGCGCCGTTGACGAGCTCCTCGCGGAAGCGCGAGACCATCAAGAGGGCGTAGTCGACCCCCAGCGCCAAGCCCATCATCGAGCAGACGGTCAGCGCCAGGGCGCTGACGTCGAACCAGTGGGTGGCGATCGCGAGCATGCCACGCGAGGCAAAGACCGCGATCGCGCCGAAGCCGAGTGGCACCGCAGCCGCCACCGGCGAGCGGAAGACGAGCAGGAGAACTATCAGCAGGATCGGCAGCGCGATCAGCTCGGCATGCTCGCCGCCGCTGATCGACTCGTCCTGGACCGAGCGCACCAGCGTCGCGTAGCCGCTCTGCGTCGCGCGGACCGGCGGGTGGATGTTCTCTTCGATGGTTTCGTCGACCGCCGGCACCTTTTCGTTGACTGCGGCGTCGACGCCGACATGGAAGTCGGCGATGATCAGGGCACGGCGAGGAGTGGGCCGGAGCCGTCCGACCGTGCCGCGGTCCCAGGGCGAGAGCGTGGTGACCTTCGGGTCGCGGCGCAGGGCCCGGATCAATTCCGGGCCCTGGCGGTCGATCGCCGCCGGCTTGCCCTGCAGCAGGACCACGAAGGGAGCGCTGTTGCCGAAATACTTGCTCAGCATTCCGTTTGCACGGTGCACCGCGGTGCCCTGGATGTCCAGCGAGCTCGGCGTCAGCCTTTCGTTGAGGCTGACGCCAAAGGCGACGAGGACGAGGACGAGGGCCAGCCCGATCGCCAGGGTCCGCCGCGGATGGCGCAGCATCAGTGGGGGGCGAGCCTTTCCCTCGCGCCCGGCGCGCGCGTCATCGCTCTGCCCCCTGCTCCTCCTCACAGGCACAAGCGTAGTTTGGCGGTCCGAGCGCCGCAGCGGGGGAAAAGAAACAGAAGACTCTGTTAAGGAGCGTTGGCGAGCCGGCTTGATCGGAGCGCTAGCCTGCTTGGCGGAGGAGATTTGAAGCGGCTTCTGGCAACCGGGATATCGATCGCCTGCGTCCTTTTCGCGGGCGGAGCCGATGCGGCGTTGGTCAAGACGGGCAACCTGGTGCTGACCGCGGACGGCGGCTTCACGCCGCGGGCTCTGCCGCGCAGGACGTTTGCGCCGATCGACTTCGACGGGCACGCCGACCTGCGTGCGGTCGACGGCAGCCTTCCCCCGGCGCTGCAGCAGCTGGAACTCGACTTCGATCGCAACGGCAGGCTGAGCACGGCCGGGCTGCCGATCTGCCAGCCCGCGCTGCTCGAAGAAGCGACCCCCGCGGAAGCCCGCAGCCGTTGCCGCGAAGCGATAGTCGGCACCGGCCACGTGGGGGCCCTGATCGCGCTGGGAGAAGGCCCTCCGATCGCGGTCAGCTCGCTGCTGACGCTCTTCAACGGGCCCCGCCAGGAAGGCCATCCCACGGTCATCCTCCATGCCCGCACCACGACGCCTGCGGTTCAGACATTCGTGATCACGGTCCCGATCGAAGAACGGGGCGGCCTCTACCGCTACCGCACGATCATCGACATCCCCCCGATCGCCGGCGGCCACGGCTCGCTCACCCACCTCGACGTCAAGGTCGGCAGGCGCTATCGCTTCCAGGGAACCGAACGAAGCTACACCGCGGCCCGCTGCGGGGACGGCGTCTTCCGCACCCACGGTCGCTTCACCTTCGCCGAAGGCCTGATCGTCTACGGCGACGTCGAAAAGGGCTGCACCGTCCGCTGACCGCCGGGCCTTCCTATACTTGCCCGCCGAGGGCCGCTAGCTCAACTGGTTAGAGCAGGAGCCTCTTAAGCTCAAGGTTGAAGGTTCGAGTCCTTCGCGGCCCATTTCTCGCCTTGCCGCTTTGCTATTCGGAAAGTCGTTTTGCTATTCGCCGAGGGAACTGCTGGCGCCGCCGCCGAGGCCGCTGAGCGGGTTTTCAAGGGCTTCCTTGCGCTGGCTGCCTTCCTGTTTGGCGATTTCCTTCTTCTGGGTCTGGAACTGCTTGCCGCGCTGGCGGTATTCGGTCATCTGCTTGCCGACTTCTTTGGCTTCGGCCTTGGTCGCGGCCTTGGCTTCCGCTTCCTTGGTGGCCTTGTTGCCCGCCGCGAAGTTGCCGGCGTAGAACTCGTAGATCGCCAGGTTGGTGAGCGAGTTGATGCTGGGCTGCGCTTCGGCCGAGATGCGCTGGGTCGCAGCCGCCTTATTGATGTTCGAGACGACTTCTTCTATGCCCCGCGAAGTTTCGGCGAGGCTGAAGTAGGCGCGGGACATCAGCAGCGCCGTCGACGGGCTCGGTTCCTTGACCTGCTTGAGATACCTGCTCCAGGCTTCCGCCGCCCGGCTCAGCTCTTCATGGCCTTCGGCCGTGTACGCCGTCGCCCCGGTTTCCGAGTTGACTTCGGTGGCGCTGTTGGCGGCGGTGACGCGGGTGCGGGCCAGGGAGAGAAGCAGCGCCTCGTTGGTCGGATCGCGGCGCAGCTTGGCTTCCGTCTGTTCGGCCTGTTCGTTGAAGATCGCGGCGCCGCTCGTCGTGCTGCTGGTGCCTAGCAGGTTGCCGATGTTGAACGGCCCGACGACCAGGAAGAGGCTGGCGCCCATCAGCAGCGCGAGGATCGCGTAGACGACCCGGACGACGTGCTTGCGCCGTCCACGGGTGTCGAAAACCAGCCGTCGCTCGCCTTCCGCCAACTCGAATCACCGCTCCTGGGTTGAGGGCCTTGCCATGCCTCTCGCTGCCTTCGGCGTACCGAAAGCCCGAGCGATCAAGATACTCAACTCGAAGAGGACAAGCAGCGGCACCATCTCGATCAGCATCGAGATCGGATCCACTCCGGGCAGGGCGGCGGCGATGATCGCGATCGCCAGGTAGGCGTAGCGGCGGTTCTGGGTGAGCTGCTCGACCTTGACGATGCCGAGCCGGGTGACGGCGAGGATCGCCAGCGGCAGCTGGAAGACGAGCCCGCAGCCGAGCATGGTGGTCGAGAAGAAGCTGTAGTAGTCGCGGGCGCGCACCTGGACGTTGAACTGGGTGTCGTTGAAGCCGAGCAGGAACTTGACCGCCGCCGGCATCACGGCGAAGTAGGCAAAGGCGACGCCGGCGAGGAAGAGGATCGGCGCCAGCAGCAGGATCGGCACGATGACGCGCCGCTCACGCTCGCTGAAGGCGGGCAGCACGTAGGCGTAGGCCTGGTAGAGCAGGATCGGCATCGCGAGGATCAGGGCGCCGTAGGTGGAGACCGTGAGCGTCGTCGTGAAGGCCTCGGTGACGCCGAAGGTGAGCAGCTTCTTGTGATCGCTGGGAAGCGGGCCGGCGGCGATTTCCAGCAGCAGGTGGTTTTGCCAGAAGCAGAGCGCCAGGGCGACGCCGAGAACGACCAGGCAGACGACCAGTCGAGTGCGGAGCTCGTCGAGGTGCTCGACGAGCGTGAGGCGATCCTCGTGGGAGACCGCCCTCATGCGAGCCATCGGGGCGATCCTCAGCGGGGATCGTGGGCGACCGGCTCGTCCTCGGCGCTGGCCTCGACGGGGGGCTGCGACGGGGCGGGGGGCGCTGCGGGCGGCTCGATCGCCTCGGGCCGCTCCGGCTCATGGCTCTCGCCGCTGACCGAGCCGCGGAACTCGCGGATCGCTTTGCCGAGGGAGTGACCCAGCTCCGGCAGCCGTTTCGGCCCGAAGACGATCAGGGCGATGATCGCGACGATCGCAAGCTCGAATGGTCCGACGTTTGGCATCGACCCATGGTAACGGCACCTGTGTGCAATCGGATCGCAGCGAATTTGGGTTGCCGCCTACTTGATATTTGAGTTTTGTCGATCTGCCGCGGAAAAGTGCGGATTGAGGCGACGTTTCGCGGGTTCGATAAGACAAGCATGCGAGACGCAAGCGCCAGTCAGACGAAGACCGCCGCCGGGCTCCACGTTTGCCCGCGGTGCGCCTCGCTGCTGGTCCAGCCGACCTGCTGGGAGCAGGCCGGCGACCGCGGGCACTGGCGCCTCTGGCGGCGCTGCCCGGAGTGCGGCTGGCATTGCGACGAAATTCACGGCGAAACCGAGATCGACGCCTTCGACGAGGAGCTCGACTTCGGCACCAGGGCGCTGAGCGACGTGCTGAAAGCGCTCGAGCGCGAGAACATGCAGTTCGTCGTCGACACCTTCGCAGCCGCCCTGGACGCCGATCTGATCAGCGCCGACGACTTCCGCTAGCTCAGCTGTAGCGCTGGACCACGCCGTCGGCGACGATGTCGAGCAGTCGCCGCTGCTCGGGGTCGAAGGCCGCGGCGTCGAGGCCCGCCTTTGCCGCGGCGACCATCGCCAAAGCCCGGGAGCGAACCGTCTCGAGCGCCCCGGTCTTGGCGATGCGATCGCAGAGATCCTCAGCAGCCGCCGGATCGAGGGCGCGAAGGTCGGCTTGACGGAGCGAAGGCTCAACCGTCGCGGCGGCGATGAAGGGCAGGGTGACCGTGCCGTCGAGCAGGTCGGTGCCGCGGGCCTTGCCGGTCCGCTGCGCCGGGCCGGAGACGTCGAGGACATCGTCGAGGAGCTGGAAGGCCAGGCCTATCTCGGCGCCGAATGCGCCGAGCTCCTCTGCGTCATCGCCCATCAGGCAGGCGCACTCGAAGAGCTTCGCGGTCTTGAGGCGGCAGCGTTCCAGGTAGCGCTGCTCGGAGATCGCCGTCTCGAATGCGTCGTGGCGCTGGAACAGCTCGCCACGTGCCAGCGCGACGGAGGCCTCGGCCAGGAGTCGGACGGCGCGCGCATCGCCATGCTCGGCAAGTAGCGCGAACGCGCGTGAGAAGAGGAGGTCGCCGACGGCGGTGGCGCGGTGGCGGCCCGAGGAGGCCGCGACCGTTGGGTGCCCGCGGCGCAGGGGCGCCGCGTCGAGGACATCGTCGTGGACGAGGGTCGCCATATGGATCAGCTCGATCGCCGTTGCCGCCCGCACCGCCTCCTCCCCTCCATCGGCGCCGGCGCAGAGCAGGACCAGCAGCGGCCGCAAGCGCTTGCCGCCGGCAGCGAGCGTGGCGCTCGCGTCCGCACCCAGCAGCTCGCCATTTCCTTGGCTTTGCTCCCGCAGCCGCTCCTCGACCTGGCCCAGCCGGGCGGGCAGCCAACGGCTTGACGCGTCGAGGACCGCGGTGACCGGGGGCGGGACGGAAGAGCGGCGGGTCACCCGAGGACGCCGCTGTGAATCGCGATGATCCCCCCGGCGAGAACCGTCCAGCGGATCTGCTCCAGCCCGGCCGAATCCATCAGCTCCGCCAGGCGGCGCGGGCCGGGGAAGCTGCGCACCGATTCGGGCAGGTAGGAATACGCCTCGGCGTCGCCGGAGAAGCTGCCGAGCAGGGGCACGATCCGGTCGAACCAGAGCGAGTAGAAGCTCGAGAGCGGAGGCCGGGCGGGCTGGGTGATCTCGAGCACGACCAGGCGCCCGCCGGGTCGCAGGACGCGGGCCATCTCGCGCAGGCCGCGATCGAGGTCGGCGAGGTTGCGCACTCCGAAGCCGACCGTGACCGCGTCGAAGCGGCCGGCGTCGTAGGGCAGCGAGAGCGCGTCGGCCCACTCGAAGCGCACCGCCGCCGCATCCCTCCCGCGCGCCTTCTCGCGAGCCAGATCGAGCATCGGCTCGGAGAAGTCGCAGCCGATCACGCGGCCGGCGGGCGCGACCCGTCCGGCCAGCTCGAGCGCCAGGTCGCCGGTGCCGCAGCAGACGTCGAGCGCCGAATCGCCCGGCCCAAGGCCGGCGCGATCGGCGGCGCGCTGGCGCCAGCGATGGTGCAGGCCGGCGGTCATCACCGAGTTGAGCGCGTCATAGCGACCTGCGACGCGGTCGAACATGCGGTTGACCTGCCCAGCGAACTGGGCGGAATCCCGGGAGGGCTTAGACCGGGTGTCAGGATCCATGTGTGCGGCCGGCGCGCGCCGGACCAAGCGGGGCAAGGACGCAGGGAGGTCGGATAGCAGCGCTATTCGACCGACTGAGGACGCCGCACTGCCCAGCGCCCGCCGCCGCCGGAGGTGCGGATGGATCCTGACACACGGTCTTAGTCGAGCGAGGAGAGGAAATCGGCGAGCTCGTTGAGCTTCTTCGGCGGTAGGTTGCGGAAGGAGGGCATGATACCGGGGCCGATTTCCACCGAGCGGATGATCGCCGCGCGGGGGATCCGCTGGGCGATGTGGGTCAGTTCGGGACCGGGGCCGTTGTTGCCGTTCTCGCCGAGCTTGTGGCAGGCCAGACAGCCCGAGCTGGCGACGACCTCCTTGCCCGGTTCGTAGCGCTTGGCGACCTTCATGTCGATTTCGGTCGGCGAGCCCCCGGTCGCGCCGAGGAAGGTCAGGTAGGCCATCGCCGCGATCGTGATGCAGCCGGCGGTGGTGGCAATCGGGCGGCGCACCGGGTTGCGCTCCGGGCCGCGATCGTAGAACGGCAGGAGGAGGAGGAGGACCATGCAGACGGTTGGGACTCCGATCGTCGCGATCGGGACCAGCTCCGGCGGCTTGATCACGCGCAGGACCTCGAAGAGGAAGAAGAAGTACCACTCGGGCCGCGGCACGTAGGTGGTCGTGGTCGGATCGGCCTTGGGGCCCTGCTCGGCGCCGAGGATGACCGACATCAGGATGATCACGCCGACGACCACCAGCATCATCGCCGAGTCCTTCAGCACGGCGTAGGGGAAGAAGGGCTTGCCCTTCTTCTTCAGCAGCTCGTACTCCTCGAGGTATGCCTGCTTCTCCGAGGGCTTCATGAGCTCGGTGCCGCCCCGTTTCCGTCGACGCCGGCGTCTAGCTGGGAGACGGGCGAAGCGACCTTTGGCTTGTCCGCTTTCATCCAGGGTGGCGCGGTGGTGCCGAGCTTGACGACCAGGTACAGGTGGGCGCCGATCAGGGCGATGATCGCGCCGGGGACTAGCAGCATGTGGATCGCGTAGAAGCGCGACAGCGTGGTTGCGCCAAGCTCCGGCCCGGCGCGCAGGAAATCGCTCAGGTAGGGCCCGATGACCGGACCAGTGCCGTTGATGTTGATGCCGACGATCGAGGCCCAGTAGGAGCGCTGGTCGAACGGCAGCAGGTAGCCGGTGAAGGCCATCGTCATCGTCAGGATCAGCAGCACCACGCCGATCACCCAGTTGAGCTCGCGCGGGTACTTGTAGGCGCCGAAGAAGAAGGTGCGCCCCATGTGCAGGAAGACCAGGATCACCATCACGCTCGAGCCCCACTTGTGCATCCCGTGGACCAGCTGGCCGAGGAAGACGTCGTTGTTGATGTGGGCGATCGAGGCGTAGGCCTGGGTGGTCGACGGCGTGTAGAACATCGCCAGGAAGACGCCCGTGATCGCCTGCGAGACGAAGGCGATCAGGGTGGCCGAGCCGAGCGTGTAGAACCAGTTGGTGCCCTTCGGCACCTTGCGGTAGAGCATCCCGGTGAGAAAGCCCGAGGCGGCGGTGCGCTGGTCGACCCAGGCGAGCACGTCGGCGGGAGCGTCCTTGGCGCGGTCGCCGAGCCGCTGCGCGTCGGACGGCCGCTCCGGCGGCGCCGTCTTCAGGTCGGCGGGGGCGGGGGCCTTGGCGCCGTTGCTTTCTCCCGGCTTGGCCGGTTTGCGGAGCGGTGCGGGAATCAGCGCGTCAAGCTTCATCGTCGGTCAGACCTCAGCTGCTCGGCGGTGGGAAGGTTGACGGACGCGGCGGGTAGAGATATTCCCAGATCCCGCCGGTGAACTCGCCGGGATCGCGGGCGCGCACCGGTTCGAGCTGCGAGGTGACGCTGTAGCGAGGGCCCACCTCCACCTGGCCGTTACGGACCCGGGTCTGGAAGTGATCGAGCGGGCGGACGGGCGGACCGCCGATCCTTTTGCCCTGGAAGTCGTAGACGCCGCCGTGGCAGGGACAGATGAAGTTGCCTGCCGCCTCGACGAAGCGGACCGGACAGCCGAGGTGCGCGCAGCGGTTGGAGACCGCCACGAACAGCCCGGGCTTTTCGTCGAGCTGCTTCGAGCTCCTGCGCACGTAGGCGGTCGTCTTGCCGGCGTCGCCGATCCCCTCGGTTTCGGTGAAGACGACCTGGCGGTAGGTGTCTTCGACGAAGTCGCTCACCGGGCCGACCGCCTCCCAGCGCTCCTTGCCCTGATGGAAGATCGGCGCCACGGCGAAGCCGACGGCGGGCAGGACGATCGCCGCGCCGGCGATGCCGCCCAAGCCCTGAACGGCGACCGTGAAGGCGCGACGGCGCGTCATCGACTCGCCCTCGAAGTAGCCGGGGGGTTGGGGCTGCGGGCGCTCCGACCGACCAGCCGCCTCGGCCCCGTTCTTCTTGTCCGTTTCGTCGCTCAACAGCTCAACCTCAAGAAGAGGGAAGTCTATTGACTCGCGCCGTCTCGCCGTCGCCATGTTCCCCGTCGCCGACCGCGAGGGCGGCCGCGCGCCACAGAGCGGGCGCCTCGTCCTCCCGCCCCTCGGCGTGAAGCTGGGCGCAGCGACCGATCAGCTCCGCCAGCACGGCGACCGCCTCCTCGTCGCCGATCGCGGCGAGCCGCTCGATGCCGAGGGCGTACAGATAGTCGCCGGAGAGAAGGGCGAGATCGTCGTCGTGATCGCGCAGCAGGCGCGGCTCGCCATAGTGCAGCAGGTAGCCCTCGCGCACCGCCTCGACCACGAAGGCGTATTCCCCCGGCGCCGCCGCGGCGCGTTTGCCGAGCGCCGCGAGCAATCCGAAGACCGGCCGCTCGCTCGGCTCGACTACGTGCTCTGAGATCGGCGTGTCCTCTTCGCGAAGGGCCGCGGCGAGGGCACGGAGGGCGTCAGCCGGATCTGACGTCATTTCATCCTCCCGGGTGCAACGTTTTTTCGTTGCATAGAAACGAAAAAACGTTTCGCGGCCTCATTGGATGACCTCGGCCAGCGACTCTGCCGCTGCTTCCAAAGTGCGGTCGATCGCGGTCTCGTCGTGGGCCAGCGAGACGAACCAAGCCTCGAACTGGGAGGGCGGCGGATACACGCCGCGCTCGAGCATGGCGCGGCAGAAGCGAGCGTGGGCGTCGAGGTCGCAGGCTGCCGCGGTCGCGAAATCGGTCACCGGAGCCTCGCTGAAGAAGAGCGTGAACAGGCCGGGCGCCGAGGCGAGCTGCAACGGCCGGCCCTCGGCGAGACCCGTAAACCCGGCGACGATCCGATCGGTCAGCTGCGCCAATCGCTCGTAGGCGGCGTCGTCGAGCTGGCGCAGGGTGGCCAGGCCGGCGGCCGTGGCAAGCGGGTTGCCGGAAAGCGTGCCCGCCTGGTAGACGTCGCCCGCCGGGGCTACCCGCTCGATCAGCTGCCGCGAACCGGCATAGGCCGCCGCCGGCAGGCCGCCGCCGATCACCTTGCCGAGCACGGTCAGGTCGGGCTCCACCCCATAGAGCTGCTGGGCGCCGCCTCGGGCGACTCGAAAGCCGGTGATCACCTCGTCGAAGACGAGCAGCGCCCCCGCCTCGCGGCTCGCCGAGCGGAGGAACTCGAGGAAGCCCTCGGCGGGCGGCACGACGCCCATGTTGGCGGCGATCGGCTCTGCGATTAGGGCAGCGACGGCATGGTCTCCGAACGCTCGTTCAACGGCCTCGCGGTCGTTCCACGCCACGACGGCGGTGCCGGCTGCCTGGGCAGCGGTGACGCCGGGGCTGGCCGGGATCGCCAACGTCGCCAACCCGGAGCCGGCCTCGGCAAGCAGTCCGTCAGAGTGGCCGTGGTAGCCGCCGGCGAACTTGACCACCACCTCGCGACCGGTGGCTGCGCGGGAAAGGCGAATGGCGCTCATCGCCGCCTCGGTGCCGGAGCTGGTCATCCGCGCCATCTCGGCCGACGGAACGCGGGCGACGACCTCCTCGGCCAGCTCGACCTCGGCCTCGGTGGCGGCGCCGAAGCTCGTGCCCCGCTCCGCAGTCGCCGTGACGGCCGCAAGCACGGCGGGGTGAGCGTGGCCGAGGACCAGCGGGCCCCAGGAGCCGACCCAATCGATGTAGCGGTTGCCGTCGACGTCGAGCAGCTCGCAGCCCTGGCCGCGCTCGATGAAGATCGGCTCGCGGCCGATCTGCCCCATCGCCCGGACCGGCGAGTTGACCCCGCCGGGGAGCACCTCCAGCGCGCGGCGGTAAAGCTCCGCCGAGCGCGCCTGGCTAGGAATGCTCTTCCTCCCACCGCCTGTAGTCATCGGTGAAGTAATGGAGGCGGATCTTCTTGTACTCGGTCGAGGAGTAGAGGGTGGCGCGGTCGTCGGGACCCATGGCGCACTGCTCGGCAATCGAGTCGAGGATCGCGTCGCACTCCTCCTTGGAGCGGCCGTGGGCCATGGTGAAGACGCTGTAGGGCCAGTCCTCGTAGGTCGGCCGCTGGTAGCAGTGCGAGATGCCCCGGAAGGAGGCCATGCGCCCGCCCATCGCCATGATCTCGTCATCGGGCACCTTCCAGACCCCCATGCCGTTGGCGGAGAAGCCGGCGCGGCGGTGGAAGAGGATCGCGGCGACCCGGCGCAGCAGCTTGCGCTCGATCATCCCGCCGAGGTGCTCGAGCAGCTCCCCCGTGCCCATCCCCAGCTCCGAGGCGGCCTCGTCGTAGGGGCGCTCGACGGCCTGCATCGGGCCCTGCAGGGCCCGGATCACGGCGATGTCGCGATCGTCGTAGGGCTGTGCCTCGAGCTCACGCGGCGGCGAGGCGTCGACCGCGGCGGCAAGCGCGGCGGTGCCCTTCTCCATCTCCAGGTTCATGTTGATCTTGAACAGGGTCAGGGTGGGCAGCTCGCGCATCGACTCGGCGCCGGTCTCGCGCATCAGCGCCTCCAGCGTGCCGGCGAGCCCAAGCTCGGAGTCGGGCGGGGTGGCGATCGTGAACCAAAGGTTGAAATCGTGGGTGCGCAGGTAGTTGTGCGAGACGCCTGGGTGGGCATTGACCGCCTGGGCGGCTCGCTGGGGATGCTCGGAGTCGACCTTGGCCGCGACCAGCATCGACTCGTAGCCAAGCGCGCGGGTGTCGAAGATCGGCGTGATCTCACGGATGATCCGCTCGTCTAGCAGGCGCTTGGTTCGGGCGAGGACGTCGTCGAGCTCCAGCTCGGCCTCCGAGGCGACGAGGGCGAACGGCTCCGGGTCGAGCGGGAAGCTCGACTGGAGCAGGTTCATCAGCCGCTTGTCGGCCTCGTCGAGCGGAATCGCGGCGCCGTCCTTGCGGGAGCGGGCCTTGGACTGGGGAACCTTCACCGAATCCAAGGCGCGGCCTCCTTCGCGTAGTAGGTGACGATCGCGTCGGCGCCGGCGCGGCGGATCGAGGTCAGCGCCTCCAAGACGGCGGCCCGCTCGTCGATCCAGCCCTGCTCGGCGGCGGCCTTAAGCATCGAGTACTCGCCGGAGACGTGGTAGGCGGCGAGCGGGGCGGCGGTCGCATCCTTGACACGGCGGACCACGTCGAGGTATGCGGTGGCGGGCTTGACCATCAGCATGTCCGCCCCCTCTTCGAGATCGAGCTCGGCCTCCCGCACTGCCTCGGCGGCGTTGGCGGGGTCCATCTGGTAATCGCGGCGATCGCCGAACTCCGGAGTCGACCCGGCGGCGTCGCGGAAGGGACCGTAGAGCGCCGAGGCGTACTTGGCGCTGTAGGCGACGATCGGCACGCCGGCGTGCCCCTCCTCGTCGAGCTGGTGGCGGATCGCCCCGACCCGGCCATCCATCATGTCGCTGGGGGCGACGACGTCGGCGCCGGCCTCGGCGTGCGAAACCGCGGTTTTCGCCAACAGCTCGACCGTGATGTCGTTGTCGACCTCGCCGTCGCGGACGAAGCCGCAGTGGCCGTGCGAGGTGTACTCGCAGAGGCAGACGTCGGTGATAACGGTGAGGTCGGGGTGGGCCTCCTTGAGCGCGCGGACCGCCATCTGCACGATGCCCTCGTCGTCGTAGGCGCCCGAGCCGGACTCGTCCTTGGCGGCGGGGACGCCGAAGAGCAGCACGGCGCCGACTCCGGCGGTGGCGATCTCGGTTGCCTCACCGACCAGCTCGGAGATCGAGAAGCGCTCGATGCCAGGCATCGAGTCGATCTCCTCGCGGACGTTCTCGCCGGCTGTCACGAAGAGGGGCTGGATCAGGTCTCGCGTAGAAAGCTCGGTCTCTCTGACCAGGCCTCGCAAGGCCTCGGTGCGCCGAAGGCGGCGCATACGGGTGGCGGGGAAGGGCATCGTGGGCCGAGTTTAGGGGAGGAACGGGGTTCCCCTGTCCGGACGCGGGGCTTCGCCGCGCTCGAGTGTCCGGACAGGGGAACCCCGTTCCTCTGCTCAAGCGGTGGCTAACAATCTGATTCCCGCTGACGGATAGCTTTCGACGCCATGAATGCGGGGACTGGGATTGAGGCGGCTGTGCTTGAGGCGCATGGACTGGTCAAACGCTTCGGCGACCGCGAAGCGCTGCGGGGGATCGACTTCGAGGCCTCGGCTGGGGAGCTTGTGGCCGTGATTGGGCCGAATGGGGCTGGGAAGACGACACTACTCTCGATTCTTGCCGGGATCTCCAAACCCGATGCGGGGAAGGTTCAGGTCCCTCAGGGGGAGGTCGGGTGGGTTCCTCAGCAGGCGGCGCTGTATCGGCGGCTGACTGTTGAGGAGAACCTCTTGTTGTTTGCTCGGCTGGAGAAGCATCCGGATCCGTGTGCCTCTGTTGAGGAGATGCTGGAGCTGACCTGGCTTGGCGAGCGGCGGGGGGAGATCGTTGCTCGGTTGTCCGGCGGCAACCAGCAGCGGATCAACATCGCAATCGGTCTCCTCGCGCGGCCCTCGGTGCTGCTGCTCGACGAGCCCAGCGTTGGGCTGGACCCGCGGCAGCGGGCGCGGCTTTGGGACTTCGTCTCGGCGCTGGTCTCCGGGCGGGGGACGACGGTGATCTTCTCCACCCACGACATCCAGGAGGCGGAGCGCTACGGGGGGCGGCTGCTGGTCCTCGCCGATGGCGAGGCGCTCTTCGACGGCTCGCCCGACGGGCTGCGCGAGGCGGTGCGCCGCGAGGCTGCCGAGGCTGCCGACCAGGACTTCGAGACCGCCTTCGTCGCCTTCCTCCACCACCGCGGCCACTGATGCGCTGGCTGCTGCTCAAGGACCTGCAGATCCTGCGCCGCTCTCCCCTGCAGGCGTTCCTGCTGGTCGCCTACCCGGTGCTGATCGCCGTCCTGGTCGGCTTCGCGATCTCGCGCTCGCCAGAGAAGCCGCGCGTCGCCTTCCTCGACGACGTCCCAAGCGATTCCAGGGTCAGCGTCGGCACCGCCGAGCTGCCGAAAATCGGGGTGGGCAACCGGATCTGCGAGCGGGTCGAGTGCGTGCGTGTGAAGAGCCGCGCCGAAGCGGTCGACGAGGTTCGCTCAGGCGACGTCCTCGCGGCGCTGATCCTGCCCGCGGATCTGGTCGAACGGATCAACTCGCTCTCCACGCCGAGCCCGAGCACGCCGAAGGTCGAAGTGATCGTCAACGAGGAGGACCCGATCAAGGCGCGACTCGTCAACGACCGGATCAACTCGCTGCTGACCCAGGCGAACCTGGTGATCGCGCGACGGATCGCCGCCGAAGGCGGCAAATTCATGGGGCTGATCCTCAACGGGGGCAACTTCAGCGTGCTCGGCCAGACGATCCGGATCCTCGGCTTGGGCAACACCGCGCGCATCCTCTCCGCGCTGCGCCCCGCGCTGCCGCCGGGCTCGCTGCGCGACTCGCTCGACCAGGTGCTCGAATTCACCACCCTCGCCCGCGCAAACCTCGGAACCGCGGCGCCGCTGCTCACTCGCCTCACCCAGCCGATCGCGGTCAAAAAGCAGGTGGTCAACGCCTCCACCCCACCGCTCGAAGTCTTCGCGATCGCCGTCGCCGCGACCTTCACCCTCGCCTTCGTCACCGTGCTGCTCGTCGCCGGCTCGCTGGCGCTGGAGCGGGAGGAGAACGCCTTCCCGCGCCTCACCCGCGGTCTCGTCTCGCCCTCGGCGCTGCTCACCGAGAAGGTCGTGCTCGGCGTCGCCGTCGGCCTGCTGGTGACGCTGCTGATGCTGGCCGGGTTGGCGCTCTTCGTGCCCATGCACTGGAGCCGCATCGGTCTCTGGCTGGCTGCGATCGTCGCCGGGGGCGCCGCGCTCGGGGCCTCCGGTGCTGCCCTCGGGGCGGCGGCGCGCGAGGTCCGCGCCGTCTCGCTGCTGGCCTTCATGGTCACCCTGCCGATCGCCTTCCTCTCGCTGATCCCCTCCGGCACCGTCGGGCCGGCCCTCTATGACGCGATCAAATTGATCACCGCCCTCTTTCCCTTCAAGGCCGCCCTGCAGGCGATGACCGGCGCGCTCGATCCCGGCGGGGCGAGCATCGCGGGCGCGCTCGGCCACCTCGCGATCCTGGCCGTCGCCTACGGACTGCTCGCCCGCTTCGCCCTGCGCCGCTTCTCGGCGGCCTAAGGACCTAAGGCTGCGGGCCCGGACGTCGGGGCAGTGTCGCGGTCCGCGCCTCCGCCAGGGCGGGATCGCTGACGTTGGCGAGGACGAATTCCTCGATGCCGTCGCCGGGGCAGCAGGCCTCCCTGACGTACTCCAGCACCTCCGGCTCGCTCATCGCGGCGAACGTCCTGTCGCTTGCCTGCACCGCCGCGAGGGCGACCTCGTCGCCCTCGACAAGCAGACAGCCGTGGCGGCTGAAGTAGGCGGAGAGCCTGGCTACCGAGTCGCCGCCGTCGGGCCGGCAGTCGACGTCCTCGAGCGTCACCGCCTCGTAGTTCGGCTCGGTCGCCGAGACGAGCACGACCTGCTCCTTCGTCATATGGGTGACGTGGACCCGAGCGGCCGTGCCGGGGCTGCGCTGCAGCGTCGCGGGCACGGCGCCGTAGGGAGAGATGTGAGCCGAGTAGACGACATCGAAGTCGTGAAGCCAGGCCGGCACGACGAGGACCGGATCGTCGCTGAGAGCGAGCTTGTGGGCGAGCGCTCGGGGAGCTGCGTTGGAGCCATAGGCGAGAACCGGCACGCGGTCGCCCCAGTCCGCCTCGACCTCGGCGGGATCGAAAGTGCCGTGGCCCTGCTGCACGAATGCCTGTCCCGGCGCCGGGTACGGGTAACCCATCGCGCGCTCCAAGACATCGCTTCGCTCTCTCAAATCTTCACCTCGCGGCAATATCGCAGATAGGGTCAGGTGACCATGGTGGTTCTCTTCATCGGCGATGTGGTGGGCGGACCGGGACGGCGCGGGCTGAAGGACGCGATGCCGGAGCTGCGCGAGCGCTACGCGCCGGAGCTGATCGTCGTCAACGGCGAGAACTCCGCCGGCGGGATGGGGATCACCGAGAAGACCGCCAAATCGCTTTTCGATGCCGGCGCCGGCGTGATCACGACCGGCAACCACGTCTACCGCCACCGCGAGGTCTACGGCTTCCTCAATCGCAGCGACCGCGTGGTGCGGCCGGCGAACTACCCCTATGCAAACCCCGGCCGCGGCTACACCGTGGTCGAGGCGGGAGGGCGCCGCGTCGGCGTGATCAACCTCAGCGGCGCGATCGGCCTCAAGGTCGCCCGCTCGCCCTTCCACGAGGTCGACAGCATCCTCGAGAAGATCGAGTGCGACTTCTCCGTCGTCGACTTCCACGCCGAGGTGACCAGCGAGAAGGTGGCGATGGGCTGGCACCTCGACGGCCGCGTCGCCGCGGTGCTCGGCACCCACACGCACGTGCCGACCGCCGACGCACGGGTGCTGCCGCAAGGAACCGCGTTCATCTCCGACGTCGGGATGACCGGGTCCCGCACCAGTGTGTTGGGTGTCAAGCCCGAGCTGATACTCGAGTCGATGATCACTCAGATGCCGGTCAAGTTTGAGACCGCGGAAGAGGACGTCTGGGTGATGGGCGCGGCGGTTGACGTGAACGACCAAGGACTGGCCGATTCGATTACACCCGTGATAGTGCCCGCTCCTATAGCCCCGTAGAACGTTCCTCTGAGCTCAAGGTCGAGATAGCTATGAGGAGGAGAGGGTAGAACCACACTATGTAGAGGTAGAACCAGTGGTGCATCGTCAGCTGTACGCCGATCAGGAGGGCTGCGCCCAGCGCGGCTACTTGGAAGAGCTTCTTCTCCTTGGGTCGGAATGCGAACAGCAGGGCGAGTGCGGCGACCGCGGCCAGGATTGCTATGCGTAGGGGTTCCAGACTCGGCGCCTGGCTCCAGATGCTGAAGGGTGAATCTCTTCCGGCTTGGTAGGAGATTGTGCGTTCGTAAAAGGTGTGTAGGCCCGGATCGATGGCGGGCCAGAGCATTACGACGGTCGTGGTGGCTATGAAGGCCAGGATGAACCTCCAGCGCTTCTCTCCATATGTCGCGAGCATTGGGACTAGGACCACTGGAGCGAACTTGGTGAAAGTGGCCAGGGACGCCATCGCGCCTCTTGCCGCGGGTCTCGCCAGGAACAAGAGCGTTGCTACCAGCAGCGCTGCTACCAGGGTGTCGTTGGAGTTCGATAGTAGCGCGTAAGCCGTGTAGGGATAGGCGGCCCAGCCGAAGGCCAGGGTGGCTGCGAGTTTGTTTCCCTCGGGGCCGGGGCGGATTCGGCGGCCGAGGAAGATCAGCAGGGCGAAGGTGGCGAGGTCGAAGAAGACGGCGGCGGCGTGGGCCGCGGGGAGGTCGTTCCAGGTGCCCGACCAGGGCCAGATCCGCTCGAAGGGGACGTAGGCGTAGTAGTTCACGGGGCCGTAGGTGTCGCCCTGGGATACATCGTTGGGGAAGTTGCCGTAGATCGGTTCGCCGTGGGAGATGCGGTCGGCGCCGACAACGCCTGCGTAGCCAACATCGATCGCACCCGAGTCGGCCATGTTGAGGCCGACTCGGAAGCCGACCAGGAAGAGGGCGGCGATCAACAGCCAGGCCGCCGGCCAGGCAGGACGCACCCCCTCCCCCCGCCCGCGCAGCCCGATCCACAGCGCCCGGCCGAAGAGGTAAGCGAGCGGGATGTACTGGAGCGGCACCGAGACGCCGATTTCGGCCCGGTTGAAGAAGAAGTTCGAGACGCCGAAGCCGAGCAGGAAGACGAGGTCGAGGTTGGCGACCCGGCGCAGGCGGCGCCAGTCGACCAGTCCCAGCAGGAAGATCGCGCAGAGCGGCAGGAAGACGTAGGGGGCGTTGAGCTTGTGGCCGAAGGCGCCGGAATACCCACGGGCCATTTTCCAGGCCACCTGGTAGCCGGTCCACGATTCGCGCACACGGCCGGTCTTCGGGTCGACGACGACCAGCGCGACCTCCTTTTCGCCGGCGAACCAGGCGACTTCCCAGTTGCCGTCGACCTTCGCGGCGCCGTGGGTCAGCACCGTGTTCTCTTCGCGCTCCTTGACCACGTTGGGATCGCGGCTGGCGACCCGGGTTGCCTGCGCAGCTCCCACCGATGCAGACGCGTTGCCAGGAGCTACGAGCATCGCGAAAAGTACGAGGCACAGGGCGATCGGCCTGCGGGTCCTGGCGTGGGGCAGGGGGGCCTGCGGGCGGGCCACGGTCCGTCCTCGACCCCCCTGCCCCACGCCACCCGCCGGAGGAGCGGTCTCCTGCATCAGGTCAGTCCGAAGTGCTCGAGCACTATGGGCGCCACGTCACGGAGGGTCCATTGCTCTCGCCCGCCCGGGTCGTCGGGCCCGCAGCCGACGAATAGGAGCGGGCCGAGGGAGTCGCCAGCTTGCAGGGAGCCGTGGCTACCGCCACCCGCGTGACTTACGCCGCCCCAGTCGACCGCCTCGTAGCCGTCCTTCAGAGAGACGATGAAGTCGCCGGCGTGGGGGCCGGTCAACGCCGACCAGATCCGTGCAAGGGGATCGGGGTAGGCCTCGCTGCGCAGCCGGCCGCCCTCGATGCGTGCCTCGAGCACCCCCAGGTCACCGTCGACCTGCCAACAGCCGCCTCGTAGGTCGGTGGCGGCCGTGCCGGGGCCGAAGCTGAGGCGCTGCCCGGCCCGTTCGACCACCGCCACGGCATCGCTCCCCGGGGTGCCCGGCTCCTCCCGCCGCAATGGCGTGCCGGCGGCGGTCTCCATGCGACAGACCAGGTCGACGCCTTCGATCTCACCCAGCGCCCGCCGCACCGCTTCCGGATCGGCCCGCTCGCCGCCCCCCGGCAACAGGTAGACGTGCGCGGCCCGGCCGGTCGGGCTGACCGCCAGCTGCGCTTTCTCGGGCTCGGACTCAGACGGCCGCAGCACCGACCACTCGCGAGCGAGCAGCCCGGCGAGAGGCAGGCCTCGGTGGACTGGCGTCTGCGCGTGGTCGGAGAGCAGGATCACCGCGTAGCGCTCGAGGAAGTCGTCGAGGTCCCCCGCCGCCTCGACGACTTTGCCGAAGCAGTGGTCCGCCTTGGCGATCGACTCGACGCTGGCCCCGGGTCCGAAGCGGTGCGAGTAGTTGTCGTTGTCGGGAAGCGAGAAGAGCAGGAAGTCGAAGCCCTCGTCCTTGACCAGCTCCGCCGCGCAGCAGGCCGAGTAGCCGTCGCGGCTGCCGGGGATCGAGGTCGATTTACAGGGGACGTCGCGACTGGCGTAGAGGTCGCCGTAGAAGAGCTCGCCCGGGCCCCAGGTGTGGTGGCGGAACTTGAGCCGCGTGGCATCGACAGCGCGGCGCAACAGCCCCTCGAGCGAGACCTGGTGGGGGTGGCGGCCGCGGTAGATCAGAAAGGGAGTGCAGGCGGTGCGCAGGCCGGCGTCGTCGAGCTGCTCGAAGAGGGTCTCGATCGACGGGTTGAGATGAGCCAGGTTCATGTTGTAGACGAGGTCGTAGAGGGTGCGGAAGACGCCGACGGCGCGGCTCGCCTCGAGCGAGGAGCCGTACTCGACGTAGCGCTGCTCGAGGCGGTGGTACCAGTTCATGCCACTGATCCAGTGCCCCTCGGCGCCGCTGCCGCTGACCATCTCGGCACAGGCGACCGGCGTCACCGAGGGGAAGCTGGAGACGCAATCGGGGACCAGCGCGCCGCGCTCGATAAGGGCGCCGAAGGTGGGCGCGCGGCCCTCGTCGACGGCGCGCAGGAGCATGTCTGTGCGCAACGAGTCGACGTAGGCGAGAATCAGCTTCTTGGCAGGCACCCGGCCAATGATCCTCGACCGCGGCGGCTAGCGGAGAACGCGCAGCCCGGCATGTTTGCGCTGGGCACGGCGTCGGCGCGAGATGCCGAGCCAGACGAGCGCGGCGAGCACCAGGAGGACGGCGGGCTTGAGCAGGAGCGAGACCGCGACGACGAGCAGGGCAGCCACCGAGACGAGGAAGCCGAGAGCGCCGCCGCCACTTCCCTCGCGACGGCCGGCGCCGCTGACGACATCGCTGACCACGAGGCAGGCGAAGATGGCGCCGAGGAGGCAGACGATCGCGCCGACGGGAGCGCTGACACTGGCGCTGCCGGCCAGCAGAAAGCCGATCGCGAGGGCGATCACTCCGGCCAGGATCGTCATCCGGCCGCGGGCGGAGCCGTGTGTGCCGGTCGTGCCGGCGAGCATCCCGATCGCGATGCCGATGCCGAGCTCGAGGCAGATGCCGGAGAAAGATCCCACGCCGAAAACCTAACTCCCCCGGCGAGCCGGTGCCGATCCGCCACACTATCCCGATGCCCGACCCGCCCCACCGGCGCCGCGCGCACGCCAGCGGCAGCGACCTGGAGCGCTACGCCGGCCTCTTCGCCGAGCGAACGCAGGTGATGCGCTCCTCGGCGATGCGGGACCTGATGGCGGTGACGGCGCGGCCGGAGGTGATCTCGCTCGCCGGCGGGCTGCCCGACACCTCGACCTTCCCGCCGCAGGCCTTTGCTGCGCAGATGACGCGGATCGCCCAGGAGTCGGCGGCCGAGGCGCTCCAGTACGGCCCAACCGAGGGATTCCACGAGACGGTCGACTGCATCCTCGAGGTGATGGGCGCCGAGGGGATGCTGCCCGACCCCGAGGACGTGATCGTCACCACCGGCGGCCAGCAGGCGATCGACCTGCTCTGCAAGACCCTGATCGACCCCGGCGACGCGGTGATCTGCGAGGCGCCAACCTACCCCGGCGCGATCCCTGTCTTCTGCAGCTACCAGGCCGAGACGATCCAGATCGAGTGCGATGCAGAGGGGATGCAGATCGACGCGCTCGAGGGCGCTCTGCAGCTGCTCGACCGGGAAGGTCGTCGGCCCAAGTTCATCTACTCGGTGCCGACCTTCCAGAACCCGGCGGGCGTGACGATGTCGCTGGAGCGACGGCGGCGACTGGTCGAGCTGGCCCGCTCGCGCGAGCTGCTCGTGATCGAAGACAACCCCTACGGCCTGCTCCGCTTCGACGGCGATCCCCTGCCGCCGCTCTACCAGCTCGACGGCGGCGACTTCGTCATCTACATCGGCACCTTCTCGAAGATCCTCTCCCCCGGCATCCGCCTCGGCTGGGCGGTGGCGCCGCCGCCGGTGATGGAGAAGGTCGTGCTCGGCAAGCAGGCCGCCGACCTCTGCACCTCGACCCTGACCCAGTACTTCGTCCGCGAGTACTTCGCCGAAGGCCACTGGCGCGAGTACATCGAGAGCCTGATCGGGATCTACCGCGGTCGCCGCGACGCGATGGTCGAGGCGCTCGCTCGCTGCTTCCCGCCGCAGGCAACCTGGACCGAGCCCGATGGCGGCCTCTTCATCTGGGCGACGCTGCCCGCCTACATCGACACCAGCGACCTGCTGGCCAAGGCGCTGCGCGAGAACGTCGCCTTCGTGCCCGGCCAGGCCGCCTACGTCGACGGCAGCGGCCGCAGCTCGATGCGGCTCAACTTCTCCGCCGGCGACGAGGAGGAGATTCGCGAGGGCATCCGCCGCATCGGCAAGACGATCGGCGAACAGGTCGAGCTCTACGGGGCGCTGACCGGGGAACAGCCGGCGGTTCCGGCGCCGCGCAAGCCGCAGGCCGCCGATGCCGAGAACGTCGTGCCGTTTCGAAAGGCCGGCGAGGGAGGCGCTTGAAGGTCGCGGTGCTGAAAGGCGGCCGGTCCCTGGAGCGCGGCGTTTCGCTGCGCTCGGGGGCCCGGGTCGAAGACGCCCTGGGCCGGCTCGGCCACGATGTGCTGCCGCTCGAAGCCGACGGCGATCTGGTCAAGCGGCTGACCGCCGCGCAACCCGATGTCGCCTTCGTCGCCATGCACGGGCCAGGGGGCGAGGACGGGACCGCGCAGGAGCTGCTCGAAATCCTCGGCATTCCCTTCACCGGGCCCGGGGCAGCGGCCTGCACGCGCTGCATCGACAAGGTCCTGGCCAAGCACGAGCTGCGCTCGGCGGGGATCCCGACGCCGGACTGGTTCGCCTTCAACGAGACCGCCTTCCGCGAGCTGGGCGCCGGCGATGCCCTCGGCGGCCTCGAGGAGCGGCTCGGCTTCCCCCTGGTGGTCAAGCCAAGTCGCGGCGGCTCGGCGCTGGGCATCAGGTTCGCGGAGAGCTGGTTCGACGTTCCCGAGGCCCTCGTCTCCGCCTTCAGCTACGACAACCGGGTTCTGCTGGAGCGCTTCGTCAACGGTCGCGAGCTGGCCGTCAGCGTGCTCGGAAGCGAGCCGCTGCCGATCGTCGAGGCGATCCCGCGAGCCGGCGACCGCTATGACTTCGAAGCCCGCTACGAGATCGGCCGCACGGCGTTCGCCTGCCCGGCCGATCTCGGTGGCGAGGGCGCCGTCGCGGTCACCGAGGCCGCGCTGGCTGCCTACGAGACGCTCGGCTGCTCGGGCTTCTCCCGCGTCGACTTGATCCTCGCCGACGATGGCCCGCAGGTGCTCGAGGTCAACGCAATCCCGGGCCTCACCGACACCAGCCTGCTCCCCCAGGCCGCCGAGGCGGCAGGAATGGCCTTCGAGCAGCTGGTCGAGCGAATCCTCGACCTGGCCCTGAGCCCAGCCGGGGCTTAGGAATCCTCGCCTTTGGCGAAGTCGTCGGGAGTGACCTCGTCGAGGAACTCTTTGAATTTGTCGACGACCTCCTCGGTGTCCTCGACGTCGTGCTCGAACTCGATCGCCGACTCCTCGATCACGTCCTCGTCGGCGAAGATCGGGGCGGAGACGCGGACGGCGAGGGCGAGGGCGTCGGAGGGGCGGGAGTCGATCTCCAGCTCGGAGCCGTTGATCGAGACCGTGATCGAGGCGTAGAAGGTGTTGTCGCGCAGCTCCGTCACCGAGACCCGCTCGCATTTCGCGTCGAGCTGCTCGAGCATGTCGGAAAGGAGGTCGTGCGTCATCGGCCGCGGCGTCGATGCGCCCTGCAGCTTCATCAGGATCGCCGCCGCCTCGGGATGACCGATCCAGATCGGCAGGAATTTGTTGCTGTCGACGGTCTTCAGCAAGACGATCGGCTGCTTGCCGACCATGTCAAAGCTGACGCCGTAGATCTGCATCTGTTGCACGAGTGGGCGATCCTGGATTCGAACCAGGGACCTCGTCCTTATCAGAGACGCGCTCTAACCAACTGAGCTAATCGCCCGCAGCCCAGCGAAGGATAGCGGGGGAATCCGGGCCATCGGCGCGGCCTCGTCAGCCGCGGCGGCGGCCGAGACTGCGGGCCAGAGCAAGGGCCTCGTCGAGATCGTCGAGGCGGATCTCGACGGCGATCGCCCCTCCCTTGGGCCGCACCTTGACCTCGTGGCCGAGCGCCGACTCCAACTTGTCGGCGACTTCGTGCAGCGCCTCCGCCTCCTCGGGCGCGAGTCGGCGCCGCGACCCCTCTCCCCTTCTTTTTGGCTGGCCAGCCAGCTTGACTCTGTTCTCGGTCTCGCGGACCGACCAGCCGCCGCGCGCGGCATCGCGAGCGAGGCGTCGGCGGACGTCGTTGCCCTCGGCGCCGAGCAGAGCCTTGCCGTGGCCTTCGCTGAGATCGCCGCTCTCGAGCAGTTCGAGCGCCTCGTCGGGGAGGTCGAGCAGGCGGATCAGGTTGGAGACGGCCGGACGGCTGCGGCCGACGCGGCGAGCCAGCTCCTCCTTGGAGAGGTCGAGCTGTTCGACCAGGGCGGCGCAGGCGCGCGCCTCGTCGACCGGGTTGAGGTCCTCGCGGACCATGTTCTCGATCAGCGCCACCTGCAGGCGCTCGGCCAGCTCCTGGTCGCGAACCACAGCCGGCACCTTTGCCAGACCCGCCGCCTGCGCCGCTCGCCAGCGCCGCTCGCCGGCGATCAGCTCGTAGCTGCCATCCGGGAGAGGGCGGACCAGCAGAGGTTGCACCACGCCGTTCGACTCGATCGACGAGGCGAGCCCGGCGAGCGAGTCGGAGTCGATCTTGGTGCGCGGCTGGTTGGGATTGGGCTGGATCAGCTCGATCGGCAGCTCGCGCAGCTCGCCTGCCTGCTCGGCCACCCCTTCCGGAAGGATCGCCGCGAGGCCGCTGCCGAGGCCGCGCCGGGTCGCGCTAGCCACGCCCAGCCAGCTCCTTGGCGAGGGCGCGGTAGGCCTGCGAGCCTCGCGAATGGGGGGAGTGCTCGGTCACCGGCAGACCATAGCTCGGCGCCTCGGCGACCCTGACGCTGCGCGGGATGACCGTCTCGAAGACCATTTCGGGGAAGTGCTGGCGCAGTTCCCGCTCGACGTCCTGGGCCAAGCGGGTGCGCTCGTCGTGCATGGTGACCAAGAGGCCCGACACCTCCAACGCCGGGTTGAGCTCGCGGCGGATCGTCGCCAGCGTGTCGAGGAACTGGACCAGGCCCTCGAGGGCCAGGTACTAGGCCTGGACCGGGACGATCACGCGATCCGCGGCCGTGAGGGCATTGACGCTGACTGGTCCGAGCGAGGGCGGACAGTCGAGCAGCGTGCAGGCGAAACGCTCGCGCACTGGGCCGAGCCGCTCGCGCAGGCGGGTCTCGGAGCCCTCGATCCGGGGCAGCTCGACCGCCGCGCCGGCGAGATCGCGGTTGGCCGGCACCAGCCATAGGTTGTCGGGCCCGGCCGGCCGGGCCGCCTCGGCAACCGAGACGTCGCCGGTCAGGCAGTCATAGGAGGACGGGTGAATGTCGCGCTCGCCGCCGAGCGCAACCGTGGCGTTGCATTGGGGGTCGAGGTCGACCAGGAGGGTCTGGGCTCCCGAGGAGGCCAGGCAAGCGGCGACGTTGACCGCGGTCGTCGTCTTGCCGACGCCGCCCTTCTGGTTAGAGATCGCGTAGACGACGCCCATTGCCGCAGACTATTTCGGACTGAGGTGACGAGGCACCTCATCCGAAGGGGCGCTTCTTGGCCATGCCCGGACGGCGCGGCAGCTTGGGAGGCGTGGGGCCGTGCTTGCGAAGCAAGTGGAGGTGGCGGTGCTCGCTGCCTGCGTAGGGGCCTACGTGGAGGATTTGCTCAGGCTGCATCGCCAGCTCCGAAGCGGCGTTCGCCAGCTGCGCTTCCTCGTCTGGATCGCGCTTGCCCTTCCAGGCAACCAGGACTCCGCCGTCAATCAGCAGTGGCGAGGCGAGCTCGGCGAGCGTCGAGAGGCGGCCGACCGCGCGGGCAGTCACTGCTGCGTAGGCCTCGCGGCCATCGCCCTTGGCGAGTTCCTCCGAGCGGGTGTTGATGACTCGGGCGTTCTCGATCTCGCCCTCGTCGATCGCTCGTTGGATGAATTCGCACTTGCGACCGATCGACTCGATTAGGTCAACCCGCGAATGGGGCATTGCGACAGCCAGAACCAGCCCGGGAAAGCCCGCTCCAGAGCCGATATCCGCGATTTGGCGCGCGGCGCGCAGGTCGTCGAGCTGAAGGCCGGTGAGGCTGTCGGCGACATGCACCCTCCAAGCCCGCTCCGGATCGGTGACAGAGCTAACCGACGCCCGCTCCACCTCCAAAAGCTCCAAGACAAGCGCGATCGTCGCCCTCTGCGCCTCGCTGAGGAGGCGACTCGGCAGGGGTGGAGCGTCTTGTACTTTTTCGCCGTCAACCATCGTTCTAGACCCAGACGTGACTCGAAAAAGTTAAACGGAACCCCTGCCGAGTCGCCTCCTCCTACTCCGAAACCAAAGGAGCGACGACCACGCAGCGATGCGGCTCGTCGCCTTCGCTGTACGTCTCGACGCCCGCCCGATCCTTGAGGTGCTCGTGCACGACCCGCCGCTCCTGAGCGCTCATCGGGTCCATCTCCACGGGGTCATTCCCGTTCAGCGCCTGCTCGGCGGTCCGATCGGCTCGGGCTGTAAGGGTCTCGCGGCGACGCTCGCGGTAGCCGGCCGCGTCGACCACCACCCGCTTGCGCTCGCGCACCCCCCGAAACGCCGCCTGATAGGCGAGCAGCTGCAGGGCGTCGATCGTCTGGCCCCGCTTGCCGATCAGCAACCCGTAGTCCTCGTCCCCCTCGATGGAAGCAGTGATCCGATCGTCGTCCTCGACGATCTCAACCTCGCCATCCAGATCCAATTCGTCAAGGACCCCCTCGACGATCTCGCGAACCCGAGCGGCAGGCTCCTGTGGCCAGTCGTCAGCTCCAGTCACGACCTGCAGTCTATGCGCGACAGTCAAGGCGCAGCGGTCCTGTCATTCGGGGCGCCTCCAGTGCGCGAGACGCGTCCGGTTCGGCGGCGTCGGAACTCAAAGTCCCGTGTGGTCTACCTACGCTTCTTCTTCTTCGGCGGAGGAGGAGGCGCCTTGAGAGCCATTGCCTCTGCCGGCGTGGCCACATGCGGAGCCGGGATGATGCGCTGGATCGCGTACTGCTGGCCCATCGTCCAAAAGTTGGTCGTGATCCAGTAGAGGATCAGCCCGGCCGGAAAGCTGATCACGAAGGGGACGAAGATGAAGGGCAGGAGCATCATCATCGTGCGCTGGCTTTTATCGGCTGTGACCGACATCACCAAGCCGGAGACCAGCTGTGTCCCGATGTAGAGGATCAGCAGCACGATCAGTTCGGCGCCATGCGCCTTCGCCGTCAGGTCGTGAATAAAGAGAAAGGACGCTTCGGAGCCGCAATGCCCCGCCTTGCAGCCGATGTCTTGCGGCAACTCGTTTCGCAGAACGGAGAAGAGCGTGAAGAAGACGGGGAGCTGCGCCACCAGCGGGATGCAGGAGGCAAAGGGGTTGACTTTGTTCTCCTGGTAAAAGCGCATCATTTCCTGCTGCATGCGCTGTTTGTCGTTTTTGAACTTGGCCTGGATCTCTTTGATTTGCGGCTGCAGCGCCTGCAGCGCGCGCATCCCCTTCAGCTGTCGGTAGGTGAGCGGGATCAGCAGGGCCCGAGTGCAGACCGTCAGCGCGATGATCGACATCCCCCAGCTCAGCCCAGCGTTGTCGTGGAAGAACTTGAGGACCGAGTTGACGACGTCGATCAGCGGCTGCAGGATGTTGGCGTCGACGATCACGAGTGCGCCTCGCGATGGTGGACAGCGGGGTCGATAGGCCCTACCTTGAGCGTGAAGCGCTCGGGGACGGGGTCGAATCCACCGTGGCTGAACGGATTGCAGCGCAGCAGCCGCCAAGTGGCGAGCAGGAGGCCGCGCAAGGCGCCGAAGCGACGCACCGACTCCGCGGCGTAAGCGGAGCAGGTCGGCTCGTAGCGGCAGCGGCGCGGCATCGAGGGCGAGATCCAGCGCTGGTAGGCGGCGATCAGACCGAGCAGGATCCGTTTCACGTGGAACGCCCCTTGCCCGAGGCGGCCAGGGCCTCTTCGAGGCTGGCGCGCACGCCGGCGGCGCCCTCGCGCTCGATCAGCTCGCCAATCTCAGTCCGGGCGACGAGGACGAAGTCATGGGAGGCGGGAAGCCGGTCCGAGAGCGCCCAGAAGGCCTCGCGCAGCGACCGCTTGGCGCGGTTGCGATCGACGGCGCCGCCGACCTTGCGGCTCACCGAGACTCCAAGCCTCACCTCGTCCGCCTCCTCTGTCTTGCGGGGAAAGCTGTAGAGGACGAGATAGCGGGTCGCATGGGAGGAGCCGTCACGATAGACGCGGTCGAACTCGCCGCTGCGCGAGAGGCGGCGACGTCGTTGCGCCGCCATCTAGGGAGTGAGGCGCTTCCGGCCTTTGCGGCGCCGGCGCGAGAGGATCGCTCGACCGCCGCGCGTGCTCATTCGCGCCCGAAACCCGTGTGTCTTCGCCCGCTTCCGCTTCTTCGGCTGATAAGTCCTCTTCATCGGGCGTCGCAGTATACGGACGCGGTCTCCACTCGGCGCCGAGGAGGGCGGAATCTTTCTTGCGGCATTTGCGGCGGACGCGATTTCGCTTCCACCCGCCGCCGCTATGGTCGCTCGCCGGTGCCCGATGACCTGACGAAAGACGATCTCGACTCGCTCTGGCAGGACGTCCAGGACAGGTTGCGGGCGGCGCTGCCCGCGTCCACCTTCCAGCTCTGGCTGGAGCCGCTGAGCGTCGTCGGCACCCGGGCCGGCACCCTCTGCCTCTCCGCCCCCGACGGGATTCACGCCTGGGCCGAACGCCGCTACCTGGGGTTGATTCGCGAGGCCCTTGCCGCGACCGATTCGGGTTTGAGCGACGTCAGCATCGCTGCCGCCGGCGACGTCCCCAAGCCCGACCTCGACTGCGATCCGCGACTGATCCTCAACGTCGGCTACACCTTCGACCGCTTCGTGATCGGCGAGGGGAACCGCGTTGCCCATGCGGCCGCGCTTGCTGTCGCCGAGGCGCCCTCGGAGGCCTACAACCCGCTCTTCCTGCACGGCCCGCCGGGACTTGGCAAGACGCACCTCCTGGTCGCGATCGCCAACTACCTGGCCGCCTGCGCCCCGGGGCTCAACGTCCGCTACACGACGGCCGAGTGCTTCACCAACGAGTTCGTCGCGGCGCTGCGCACGACTGGCGTCGAGGGATTCAAGCGCCGCTACCGCGATCTCGACGCGCTGCTCGTCGACGACGTCCAGTTCCTCGAGGGCAAGCGGCATACCGAGGACGAGTTCTTCCATACCTTCAACGCCCTCTACGAAGGCGGCAGCCAGCTGGTCCTCTCGGCCGATCGGATCCCCAGCGAGCTCTCGACGCTCGAGTCGCGCCTGCGCGACCGCTTCGAGTGGGGGTTGACCGTGCCGGTCGAGCCGCCCAACCTGGCGACCCGGCTGACCGTGCTGCGACGCCTCGTCCGCGAGGCTGGGGTCGACACGGAAAGCGACGTGCTTGCCGAGCTGGCCCGGCGCATCGACGTCAACGTCCGTCAGCTGCACGGCGGCCTGACCCGCGTCCTCGCCCATGCCTCGCTCACCGCCAAGCCGCTCAGCCCGGAGCTGATCGATGCCGTCATTCCCAAGCTCTCGCGCGCCTCCGCGACAACTCCGGTAGAGCAGATCCAGCAACGGGTCTCCTCCGCCTTCGGCGTCTCCCGCGCCGAGCTGGTCGGCTCGACTCGCTCCGCCACCCCGTTGCGCGCCCGTCAGGTCGCGATCTACCTCACCCGCGAGCTGACCGACCTCTCGCTGCCTCAGATCGGCCGCCTCTACGGCGGTCGCGATCACTCCACCGTGCTCAACTCGATCAAACGCATCGAAGCTCGCTCTGCTGAGGACGGGGCCTTTGCCGCTCGCGTCGAAGAGCTGCGCGCCGCAATCCACACCGGGCCCACAGGGCGAGCCTGACGGCCGACGGCGCTGTAAGAATCCATGCTTTCCCACAGGCCCGTCCACAGCCCGCCAAGCGCCAGCCAAAGCGAAGCGCGCCGCGGTTCCCTGCTTTTCAACAAGCCCTAATCCAACTCAAGAAGGCAATCACCACTTGAAGCTGACAACCAAACGCGACGAGCTCGTCGCCAAGCTCTCGGTCGTCTCCCGGGCTGTCTCCACGCGCACAGCGACCCAATCGCTCTCGGGGATCCTCCTCACCGCCGACGAGAGCGGCGTCACCCTCTGCGCCACCGATCTCGAGTTGGGCCTGAAGACGAAGCTCGCGGCCGAAAGCGACGGGCCCGGCACGGTCCTCCTCCCCGGCCGTCTCCTGGCTGAGCTGTCCCGCTCGCTCGGCGATCCGGACGTGGAGATCGAGTTGCGCGAGGCCGAGCGCGATGTCGAGATCCGCAGCGGCGGCTCGAGCTTTCACCTTCGGTTCCTGCCCAGCGAGGACTTCCCCACCTTTCCCGAGGAGGAGGGCGAGCCGCTGACGATCCCAGCCGCGGCGCTTGCCTCAACCGTGGAGCTCGTCGCGCGGGCCGCATCGCGGGATGACATGCGCCCCGTCTTGACCGGCGTCTTGGTCAGCGCCAGCGGCTCCGAGATGACCATGGTCGCCACCGACTCCTACCGCCTCGCCGTCAAGCGGACCGACCTGGAGAGCGCAATCGGCGGTGAGCTCGAGGCGAACATCCCGGCCAAGGCGCTGCGCGAGCTGGGCCGGATCGTCTCCGCCGACGGAGTCGAGACCGTCTCGGTCGCCTTGCTGCGCAATCAGGCTGTCTTCCGGGCAGGGGAGATCGTCCTCAATACGAGGCTGATCGATGGCCAGTTCCCCAACTTTCGACAGCTCCTGCCGGAGTCCTACGAGCACGACGTCCGCCTGCCGCGCCCGGAGTTCCTCGACGTGGTCCGGCGGGTCAGCCAGCTCGCTCAGCGCAACGCGCCCCTGCGCCTCTCCTTCGCGCCCGGGGAGCTGACGGTGGCTGCCTCCACGCCCGACGTCGGCGATGCTGAAGAGACGATGCCGGCTGCGTTCGAGGGCGAGCCGCTCGAGATCGGCTTCAACCCCGACTTCCTGCGGGAGGGAATCGAGAGCGTCGCCGGCGACGAGGTGGTGCTGCGGCTGATCTCGCCGCTGCGCCCAGGCCTGCTGCAGCCCGTCGACAACGAAGACTTCCGCTACCTCGTGATGCCGATCCGCCTCAACGTGTGAGGCGAGCCCGGGGTGCTGGTCACCGCCGCCGAAGCGAGGCCGCTGCGGAGCCTGAGCAGGGCGCGGATCGATCTGGAGCCGGGGATCGTCAGCCTGGTCGGGCCCAACGGCGCCGGCAAGACGAACTTTCTCGAGGCGCTCTACTTCGCCCTCACGGGACGCTCTTTCCGCACCGCGGATCGCCGTGACCTGATCCCGTTCGGCGGCTCCTTCGCGCGGGCGGAAGCGACTGTGCGCGACGAGGATGGGGTGGAACGCCGCCTGCTCGCCTCGGTGAGCCGCGCCGAGGGCCGCCGGCACCTGCTCGACGGTGGCGCTGCCGAGCCGGCGACGCTGGCCCGCAACCGCCCGCCCGTCGCCGTCTTCTCCCCGGACCGGCTGGCGTTGATCAAGGGCCCCCCGGCTGAACGGCGTGCCCACCTGGACCGCTTCGTCGGCGCGCGCTGGCCCACGCGCGCCGACCTGCGCCAGCGCTTTGGCCAAGCTTTGGCGCAACGCAACGCGCTGGTCTCGCGGCTCGCAGCGGGCAATGGAGCGCCGGCCCAGCTCGACGTTTGGGACGCGACCTTCGCCGCCGCCGCCGCCGCCCTCGTCGACGCCCGCGCGGACGCGGTGGGGGAGCTGGCCGAGCCCTTCGCCAAGGCGGCCTCCGAGCTTGGCTTGGAGGGCGGCGCGGCGATCGAGTACGCGCCGCGCGCCGAGGGCTCGGCAGCCGAGATCCTTGCCGGCTTGGTCGAGCGCCGCGCAGCCGACCTGCGGCTGGGGAGGACCTCCTGGGGGCCACACCTCGACGAGCTCAAGGTTGCCGTTGCCGGGCGCTCGCTGCGACGCTACGGCTCACAGGGCGAGCAGCGCTCGGCCCTGCTCGCCCTGCTCTTCGCCGAGCGCGATGCCCTGCTCGAGGCCCGCCGCGTCACCCCGCTGCTCCTCCTCGACGACGTGATGAGCGAGCTCGACCCGGGGCGGCGGGAGCGTCTGGTCGAACGGCTCGTGGCGGGAGGCCAGGCGCTGATCACGGCAGCGGCCGAAGACTCGCTGCCGGCCGCGGCGCAGGGGAGCATCGTGCGGATGCCCCTGATCGCCAGCGAGGCGGCCGCGGCATGACGCGCAGGCGCGCCCCCCGCCCGGCGTCGAACGCTCTGCGAGCAGCGCTCGACCGAGCCGCCCCGAAGACGCCCCTGGCGTCCCTGCAGGTGGCCTGGGCAGAGGTGGTCGGGGAGCAGATCGACGCTGTTGCCAAACCCGTCTCCGAGCGGGCCGGAGAGGTGACGGTGAGCTGCAGCGATTCCGTCTGGGCGCAGGAGTTGGATCTGATGCAGGGGCAGCTCCTCGAGCGCCTCCAGGAGCGCCTCGGGGAGAGCGCGCCGCAGAGTTTGCGCTTCCGTGTGGAAGATGACCGAAAGTAATTTCATTTATGGCTGATTTGCAGGTCTTTTATTTCCCTCAGGGCGGTCCTCAAGAGGCCCAAACTGGTATCCTTATGTCAACTGCGTTTCTGGCCCCGGCGCTGTGCGGCGCAATGCACAGACGGCCGGGGTTTTCTATGAGATCGGGAAGGGACTAATTGCCTGACAAGAAGACGGGCGGGCAGAATAAAGGCGGCTCGGGCTCCTACGGCGCCCAGGACATCACCGTCCTCGAGGGCCTGGAGGCGGTTCGCAAGCGGCCGGGCATGTACATCGGCTCGACCGGGCCTCGCGGGCTTCACCATCTTGTCTACGAGGTCGTCGACAACTCGGTCGACGAGGCGATCGCCGGGTACTGCGACAGCGTCCGGGTCGTCCTGGATCCCGACAACAGCTGCACGGTCATCGATGACGGCCGCGGCATCCCGGTCGAAATGCACCAGAAGGAGAAGCGACCCGCCGCCGAGGTGGTGCTGACCACGCTGCACGCCGGCGGCAAGTTCGGGGACGGTGGCGGCTACAAGGTCTCCGGCGGCCTTCACGGCGTCGGGGTCTCCGTCGTCAACGCGCTCTCCGAACGACTCCACCTCCAGATCAGCCGCGACGGCGCGGTCTGGTCGCAGGACTACGAGCGAGGCAAGCCGCAGGCGGAGCTGACGAAGGGAGAGGCGACCGACGCCAGCGGCACGACGATCACCTTCCTCCCCGACGCGGAGATCTTCGACGAGCTCGAGTTCGACTACGCGACTCTGGCGGAGCGGCTGCGGGAGACGGCGTTCCTCACCCGCGGACTGAAAATCGAGCTCGACGACGGGCGCGCGGCGGGGCAGAGCGACACCTTCCACTACGAGGGCGGGATCGTCGACTTCGTCGCCCACCTCAACGAGAACAAGGACGCGCTGCACCGCAAGACGGTCTACTTCGAGGGCGAGACCGAAGACGGCCAGGTCGAGGTCGCGATGCAGTGGAACTCCTCCTACCAGGAGTCGGTCTTCAGCTTCGCCAACAACATCAACACCCACGAGGGCGGCTCCCATCTCTCCGGCTTCCGCTCGGCGCTCACCCGCACCCTCAACGCCTATGCCCGCGGCAAAGGCCTGCTCAAAGAGAAGGACGAGAACCTCACCGGCGATGACGTGCGCGAGGGCTTGACCGCGGTGATCTCGGTCAAGCTCCAGGACCCTCAGTTCGAGGGCCAGACCAAGACCAAGCTCGGCAACCCGCCGATCGAGGGGCTGGTCAAGGAGACGGTCAACCGCAAGCTCGGCGAGTTCTTCGAGGAGAACCCCGGCGAGGCGAAACGCATCGTCGGCAAGGCGGTCGACGCCGCGCGCGCTCGGCAGGCAGCGCGCAAGGCCCGCGACCTCACCCGTCGCAAGTCGGCGCTGGAGAACTCGACCCTGCCGGGCAAGCTCGCTGACTGCACCGTTCGCGATCCGGCCCTGGCCGAGCTCTTCATCGTCGAGGGCGATTCCGCCGGCGGCTCGGCCAAGCAGGGCCGCGATCGCAATACGCAGGCCGTCTTGCCGCTGCGGGGCAAGATCATCAACGTCGAGAAGGCGCGGATCGACAAGGTCCTCTCCAACCAGGAGATCCAGGCGCTGATCACGGCGGTCGGCACCGGCATTCGCGAGGAGTTCGACGTCAAAGACGCGCGCTACCACAAGGTCGTGCTGATGACCGACGCCGACGTCGACGGCGCCCACATCCGCACCCTGGTGCTCACCTTTCTCTACCGCGAGATGCCCGAGCTGATCGAGGCCGGCTACGTCTACATCGCCAAGCCGCCGCTCTACAGGCTGAAGAACGGCAAGCAGGAGACCTACGTCGAGAAGGAGTCCGAGCTCGAAGAGCTGCTGCTGCGCGACAAGCTCGAGCAGATGGAGATGGCTGACGCCGAGGGGGTCGCGCACAATCTGACCGCGAGCCGCTGGCAGCGCTTCAACAGGCGCTTGAAGGAGCACGAGGGCTGGGCGGACTCGCTGCAGGCCGACTTCGGCCACGAGCTGATCCGCTTCCTCGGCGAGTCGGAAATCCTCGACCGAGGCGTCACCTCGCTCGCCGAGGTGAAGGAGGTGCTGAACGGCGAGGCAGGCGCCGCCGAGCCCTTCGACACCGAGATCGCCTCCGAATCCGGCGACGAGATCCTCGTTCGCGCAGTTCACCGTCGCGACGGGCTTGCCAAGGCCTTCGAGCTGACCGCCGCCCTGTTCGAGTCGCATGACTACCGGCGGCTGATCGCCTCGCACGCCGAGCTGCTCAGCCAGGTCGGCCGCCCGCCTTTCCAGCTTTCGCTCGATCAGAAACGGCGCACGGCGGAGTCGTTCGCCGAGCTGCGCCGCATGGTGATGGAGCTGGCCCGCCTGGGCGTGACGATGCAGCGCTTCAAGGGGTTGGGCGAGATGAACGCCGAACAGCTCCGCGAAACGACGATGGACCCTGCCAGCCGCACCTTGGAGCGGGTGCGGATCGACGACGCGGCGCTGGCCGAGAAGATCTTCACCGACCTGATGGGCGACAAGGTCGAGCCGCGCAAGGCGTTCATCGAACGCCACGCCAAGGAGGTTAGGTTCCTCGATGTCTAGCGATCGACAGGCGGTCTGATGGAGGGCGCCGACGCCCTCAGCGGGGGCCGGATAGAGGAGCGCGAGCTGACCAGCGAGATGCGCTCGTCGTATCTCGACTACGCGATGAGCGTGATCGTCGGGCGCGCTCTGCCCGACGTCCGCGACGGCTTGAAGCCGGTGCACCGACGCGTCCTCTACGCGATGCACGACCTCGGTCTGCAGCCGAACCGGCCCTATCGCAAGTCAGCCACGATCGTCGGCGAGGTGATGGGCAAGTACCACCCGCACGGCGACAGCGCAATCTACGACACCCTCGCTCGCATGGCACAGGATTTCTCGCTGCGCTACATGCTCGTCGACGGCCAGGGCAACTTCGGCTCGATCGACGACGATCCGCCGGCCGCGATGCGCTACACCGAGGCGCGGCTGGCCCGGCTCTCCACCGAGCTCCTGCGCGACATCGAGGCCGACACAGTCGAGTGGGGGCCCAACTACGACGAATCTCTGCAGGAGCCGCTTGTGCTGCCGGCGCGCTTCCCAAACCTTCTCGTCAACGGCTCATCCGGGATCGCGGTGGGAATGGCGACCAACATCCCGCCGCACAACCTCAGCGAGACGATCGGCGCCGTCAAGGCCTACATCGCCAACCCCGGCATCGACCTCGCCGGCCTGATGGAGCACGTCAAGGGCCCCGACTTCCCCGGCGGCGGGATCATGAGCGCCGAAGGGATCAGCGACGCCTACGCAACCGGCCGAGCCTCGGTGCGGATCCGCGCCCGCGCCCACGTTGAGCCGATCAAGGGCGGCCGCGACGCGATCGTCGTCACCGAGCTGCCCTTCATGGTCAAGAAGCTCGGCGACGGCGGCCTGGTGACGAAGATCGCCGATCTGGTCCGCGACAAGAAGATCACCGGCATCTCCGATCTGCGCGACGAGTCCGACAAGTCCGGGATGCGCCTGGTGATCGAGACCAAGCGCGGCGGCGACCCGCCGGAGGTCGTGCTCAACCAGCTTTACAAGCGGACGCCGATGCAGAGCACCTTCGGCATCAACATGGTCGCCCTCGTCGACGGCGTGCCGAAGCCTCTCGGCCTCAAGGAGATCATCGAGCACTACGTCAGCCACCAGCGCGAGGTGGTAATCCGTCGTACTCAGCACGAGCTGCGGCGTGCCGAGGCGCGGGCCCACATCCTCGAGGGCCTGCTGATTGCGCTCGACAACCTCGACGCGGTGATCGAGCTGATCCGCGCCTCGGCCGACTCCGAGACGGCCAGGGCCGGCCTGGTCGAGCGCTTCGAGCTGTCCGAAGAGCAGGCGCAGGCGATCCTCGACATGCGCCTCGCCCGCCTCACCGCGCTGGAGTCCGACAAGCTGCGCGAAGAGCACGAGGAGCTCTCCAAGCGGATCGCGGAGCTGCGCGCGATCCTCGGCGACCCGGCTCGGATCGACGCGGTCGTGGTCGAGGAGCTCGACGAGGTCGACAAGCGCTACGGCGACGAGCGTCGCACCGAAATCACCCACTTCGAGGGCGACATGAACATCGAGGACATGATCGCCGACCAGCAGATGGTGATCTCGATCACCCACTCCGGCTACGCCAAGCGACTGCCGCTCGCGACCTACCGCCAGCAGCACCGCGGCGGGCGCGGCGTGATGGGGATGGACATGAAGGAGGACGACTACATCGAGCACCTGCACATCTGCTCGACCCACGACTTCCTGCTCTTCTTTACCAACCGCGGCAAGGTCTATCGGCTCAAGGTCTACGAGTTGCCGGAGGGCTCGCGCACCTCGAAAGGGCGCGCCCTCGTCAACGTCCTGCCGCTTCGGGACGGTGAGAAGGTGACCGCGGTGATCCCCACCCGCGACTTCGGCGAGAACAGGTACCTGGTCTTCGCGACCGCCGAGGGCCTGGTCAAGAAGACCGAGTTCAAGGCCTACAACACGCCGATCCGCGCCGACGGGATCATCGCGATCAAGATCCGCGACAGCGACGAGTTGGTCCAGGTGCGGCTCACCTCCGGAGACGACGACATCCTCCTCGTCTCCAAGTCGGGACACGCCTCGCGCTTCTCGGAGGAGAAAGCGCGGCCGATGGGGCGCGACACGAGTGGCGTCAAAGGCATGAACGTCTCGGCCAAGGTCAACGGCGAGCCCAACCGGGTCTTGGCGATGGACATCGCCCGCGACGACTCCGAGCTCTTCGTCGTCACCGAGAACGGCTACGGCAAGCGCACCTCGGTCTCCGAGTACCCGGTCAAGGGCCGCGGCACCAAGGGGGTTTTGACGGCAAAGCTGACCGCCAAAAAGGGCGGCCTCGCCGGCGCCTTGATCGTCCGCGAGCACCAGGACCTGCTCTTCATCTCCCAAAACGGCATGGTCCAGCGAACCCGCGCGGGGGGCATCTCGCAGATGGGCCGCCCGACCCAGGGCGTCAAAGTGATGAACATGAAGGACGACGACCGGGTCAGCGCCGTCGCCCTGGTCGTCGATGACGACTCGAACTCCGAGCCGGACGGGCAAGAGCAGCTCCCCGAGTAGGGGCGTCGGAGGGGTTCTGAGGATGCCCAAGCACCGCCTGGTGGCGGTGCGAATCAGGAGCCCCTTCGG
>DASXKW010000084.1:0-11295 GCA_036496625.1 Solirubrobacterales bacterium
GGAAGGGGGCGCTGCGGGCGGGCCACGGTCCGTCCTCGACCCCCTTCCCCCACGCCACCCGCGCGAGACACGTTCCCGTCTATGTTGTGATCTGTGATCGACGGCCTTGTTGAGCAGATCGAGAGCCGGTTCGCCGAGCTCGAGCGGCAGATGTCCGACCCGGATGTGATCGCGGATCGTGAGCGGTACGCGGATACCGGTCGCGAGTACCGGGAGCTGCAGCCTGCCCATGAGCTTGCGGCTGAGTACCGGACGCTCAAGGACGATCTGGAAGGGGCTCGGGAGCTGCTAGCCGAGGGTGATGATGAGGAGCTGCAGAAGGTCGTCGACGAGGCGCCGCAGCGGATCGAGGGGCTGGAAGAGGAGATCCGGCTGGCGATGGTCGAGCGCGACCCCAACGACGACAAGAACGTCTTGGTCGAGATCCGTGCCGGGACCGGAGGAGATGAGGCCGGGCTCTTCGCCGGCGACCTCTACAAGATGCTTACCCGCTACGCCGAAGAGCGCGGTTTCGCCACCGAGCCGCTCTCGCAGTCGAGCGCGGAGGTCGGTGGCTTCAAGGAGGTCACCTTCGCGATCAAGGGCGACGGCGCCTACTCGGTCTTCAAGTACGAGGGGGGCACGCATCGGGTGCAGCGGGTGCCGGAGACCGAGTCCCAGGGCCGCATCCACACCTCGACCGCGACCGTGGCGGTGCTGCCGGAGGCGGAGGAGGTCGAGGTCAAGGTCGATCAAAACGACCTCCAGATCGACGTCTACCGCTCCTCGGGGCCGGGCGGCCAGTCGGTCAACACGACCGACTCGGCGGTGCGGATCACCCACAGGCCGACTGGGATCGTCGTCTCGATGCAGGACGAGAAGTCCCAGTTGCAGAACAAGGAGCGGGCGATGCGGGTGCTGCGCGCTCGCCTCTACGAGCGCGAGCTGGCCGAACAGCAGGCGCAGATCGCCTCCGAGCGCAAGGCACAGGTGGGCAGCGGCGAGCGCTCCGAGAAGGTGCGCACCTACAACTTCCCCCAGGGCCGGGTGACCGACCACCGGATCAAGCACACCTCGCACAATCTCGAAGGCGTTCTCGGCGGCGAACTGGCTGAGTTCACCGAGGCCCTTGCCGCAGAGGAGAAGCGGCAGAGGCTCGAGACCGCCACGGTCGGGTGACGCGCGAAGCATTGACGGCGTCGACGGACGCGCTGCGCGCCGCCGGGATCGACGAGCCACGCCTCGACGCCGAACTGCTCCTGGCCGAGGCGACCGGCTGGGACCGGGCGCGCCTGGCTGCCGAGCCGAGGGCGGAGATCCCACCGCCGGCGGCGCGACGGTTCGGCGAGATGGTGCGGCGAAGGCTGCGGCGCGAGCCGGTTGCCTACATCGTCGGCCGCAAGGGCTTCCGGCACATCGAGCTTGCGGTCGACCCGCGGGTGCTGATCCCGCGGCCCGAGACCGAGCTGCTGGTCGAGCTCGCCCTGGAGCTGGAGCCGCGCCGCCTGCTCGACGTCGGCACCGGCTCGGGCGCGATTGCTCTGGCGGTCGCCGCCGAGCTGCCGGAGTGCGCGGTGACCGCGACCGACACCTCAGCCGCGGCGCTCGAAGTTGCGCATGCCAACGCGGAACGGCTCGGACTGGCCGATCGTGTCCGTTTCCTGGCGGGCTCGGTGCCGGAGGGCGAGAGATTCGAGCTGATCGTCGCCAACCTGCCCTACGTGGCCGAGGCGGACTGGCCCTGCCTCGAGCCGGAGGTGACCGAGTGGGAACCGCGCGAGGCTTTGCTGGCCGGTCCGGACGGCCTCGACGCGATCCGGTCGTTTCTCTCGGAGCGAGTTCGCCTTTTCTCGTCCTATCAGCGAAAAAAGGCGAACTCAGCGAAAGAGATCATCGCGCTGGAGGTGGGGCAGGGACAGGCCGGGGCCGTCGGAGAGCTGTTGCGCGATGCGGGCTTTCGCTCCGTCGAGACGCGTGCCGACCTGGCGGGGATCGACCGGATCGTGGTTGGTCGACCGTGACCGACTTGGTCTCGATTGCCGGCGATGGCGCCGATGAGGCGCGCTCCGCCCTGCAGCGCTGCATCGCCAGCGGCGGCGTCGCCGTCTTTCCCGCCGACGGTCTCTACGGCCTCGCCTGCGATCCGCTCGACGCGGCGGCGATCGAGCGGATCCAGCGGATCAAGGGGCGCGACGACGGCAAGCCGTCCGCCGTCCTCTACTTCTCGCCGCTGGCGATGCGCGAGCTGGTCGAGGGGCTGGGGGAGCGCACGAGGGCGGCGATCGGCGCGCTGCTGCCAGCCCCGGTAACGCTCGTCATCGCCAATCCCGAGCAGCGTTATCCGCTCGCCTGCCGCGAGGACCCCGAGCGGCTTGGGGTGCGCCTGATCGGCGGACCGCTGGCGGGAGCGATGTGCCCGGTCTTCCAGACCTCCGCCAACCGCAGCGGCGACCCTGCGCCGGCTCGCTTCGGCGATGTCCCGGCCGGGATCGTCGCGGCAGTCGACCTGGCGATCGATGGCGGCGCTCTGACCGGGCTTCCCTCGACGGTCGTCGATCTGAGCGCCTACGACGCCGGTGGCGATTGGGTCGTCCTGCGCGAAGGGGGGATGTCCCCGGGAGATCTTGCGGCACGGCTGGAAGCTCTTTAATGCTGCCCTAATTAGCCAGGACGGCATCGGAAGGTACTGTGTGCGTCGATGGCACGGCAAGCAGGGCGATGAGCTGGTGGCAAACGAAGTCCTAGCGCGGGCCTACCTGCCCGCCAAGTCCGCCTTCGAGCAGGTGGGGGAGATGATGATCCTCACCGCGAAGACGATCGTCTCCGCGATCAGGCCTCCCTACCCCTATGGGGAGGAGCTGGTCTGGCAGTTCCTCTTCGTGCTGAAGCTCTCCTGGTTCCCGCTGCTGATCTCGACCTTCGCTCTATGCCTGGGCGCCCCGGGGCTGCAGGCGGCCGGCGTGCTCTCGCTGTTCGGCGCCCTCGACCGGCTCGGCGGCTTCTTCGTGCTGACCGCGATCCGCTGGATCGGGCCGCTGGTCACCGCCGTGGTCGTCGCCGGCGTGGCCGGCACGGCGATCACCGCCGACCTCGGCGCCCGCAAGATCCGCGAGGAGCTCGACGCCCTGCAGGTCCTCGGCGTCGACCCGGTCAAGAACCTGGTCGTGCCGCGCTTCCTGGCGTTGATCGTGATCACCGGCCTGCTCGACATCTTCGCGATCGTCTTCGGGCTCTCCGCCGGCATCGCCGCCGAGCTGCTCTACAAGCAGTCGCTCGGCGGCTTCTTCGCGACGCTCTTCTCCAACGCCACGGTGACTGACATCTGGGCCTCGGTGCTGATGTGCACGATGTTCGGCGCGATCATCGCCGTCGTCTGCTCCTACAAGGGGATGTCGGCCTCCGGTGGCGCAGCCGGGGTCGGCCGCGCGGTCAACCAAGCGGTGGTCATCACCCTCGTCGCGGTCTTCTTCTTCCAGTTCGTCGTCACCTCGATCCTGCTTGCCACCAACCCCGAACTGCAGTCGATTCGATGATCGGCTGGCTCGACGCCCCGCGCGGCTGGCTCGACTCATTCGGCGAGATCGCCCGCTTCGGCTCGCGCGTGGCCGGCCTTGTCTACAGCGGCCGCGTCCTGCGCTTCTTTGGCGAGAGCACCCGCCAGGCGGGGATCCTGATCCTCGGCTCGGCGGTGATCATCTGGGCCTTCGTCTTCATCCTCGGGCTGCAGTGCGGGCTCCAGGGCGCCTACTTCAACCGCTCGATCGGGGCCCCCTCGCTGGCCGGCCTCTTCTCCGCCTACTGTGACCTGCGCGAGGGCCTTCCCTACGCCTTCGGCTACATCCTCTCGGCCAAGGTCGGCACCGGAATCGTCGCCGAGCTGGGGGCGATGCGGATCTCCGACGAGATCGACGCGCTCGAGGTGATGGGGATCCCGCCGGTCACGTTCCTCGCCGCGACCCGCCTGCTCGGCGCCTGGATCGCGATCCCCTTCCTCTACCTGGTCGGGATCGGGGTCGCCTACTTCGCCAGCTACATCGCGGTGGTCCAGCAGGTCGGCGACGTCTCCTCGGGCGGCTACCTACTGATCTTCTGGATGTTCCAGAGCCCGCCCGACCTGCTCTTCAGCCTGATCAAGGGGATGGTGATGGCAACCGCCATAGTCCTTGTCGGCTGCTATTATGGCTACACGGCCTCCGGCGGCCCGGTCGGGGTCGGCACCGCGACCGCCCAATCGATGGTGGTCAACATCATCTTGGTCCACATCATCGGCATGCTCGGCACGGTCGTCTTCTGGGGCTCGAACCCGCGAGCGCCGATCGGCGGCTAGCAGCCCTGTTGGTGGGCGTGGTGGGGCTCTTCTCAGCGCCACCCGCCATCCCTCCGACCCCTCCAGGCTTAGCAGCCGTTGTCGCCGCGGAAGGGCAGGTGGACGAGGCGGCGGGAGGCGTTGTCGTCCTCGTTTGACTCGTAGAGCAGGTTTTGGGGGTCGACGTGCATGACGAAGGCGAAGCAGCCGCGCAGGCCGGCGACGTCGATCCACTGCTTGGAGTAGTCCGACGGGTAGATGTCGGACCAGCCGACCGAGGTGCCGAGGGTGACCCTGTCCTGAAGGGGATTCTGGTTGCAGCCCGGGTAGTGGAAGCTGCTCGGAGAGCGGCGGCCCGGCCGCGTCCGTTCCAAGTCCCGCAGGCAGTAGTTGAGCTTCGGCCCGGTCCGCACACGGCGCACCAGCCGGTGGTGAGCGTCGACCGACCAGAGTTCGAAGCGGGCGAGCTGGTGGACCTTCCAGTAGAAGCCGCCGAAATAGGCGCCGACGCCGGCGTAGCGCAGCGTCGCCAGGGTCCGAACGTCGATGTGGCCGCCGCCGGCGCGGTAGATCCGCTGGTGGACCTTCATCGTGCGCCGCCCGTTGCGCACGCCGCGCAACTCCATCGGCCCGCGGCCCCGGCTCTCGACATTGCTAGTCGCTCGCAGCAGCGCCCGTCCGCGACCGCCGTAGGAGAGGTAGATGTCCGAGGGCGGAGCGATCTTCAGGTTGGGGCAGAGGAGGTGCGCAGCGCGGGGCCCGGCGCAAGGGCTTCCTGCGCTGAAAGCGGTGCCGGTGGTCAAGCCGAGGCTGATGAAAAGCGCCCCGGCGACGGCTGAGACACGGCGAGTCAAGGACTAAGAGGCTATCCGGGCTGGCGCGGTAGGGGTGGAATTGTGCGCGGGCGGCGCTGGTAGCATCGCTTCCATGACCCGCGCCATCGATATCAGCGATCCCGAGCTTGGGGAGCTCCTGCTCAAGGAGAACGAGCGGCAGGCCCATTCACTCTGCTTGATCCCCTCTGAGAACTACTGCTCGGAGTCGGTGCTCGAAGCCAACGGCTCCGTCTTGGTGAACAAGTACTCCGAGGGGTATCCGGGACGCCGTTACTACGAGGGAAACGAGGTGATCGACGATGTCGAGCGCCTTGCGATCGCCCGCGCGAAGGAGCTCTTCGGCGCCGAGCACGCGAACGTCCAGCCCTATTCCGGCTCGCCGGCAAACCTTGCCATCTACCTTGCCTTCCTGAAGCCCGGAGATACCGTGATGGGCCTTTCGCTGCCCGCGGGCGGGCATCTCACCCACGGCTGGCAGGTGTCGGCGACGGGGATCTGGTTCAACGCGGTCCACTACGGCGTCGACCGAGATTCCGGCCGGGTCGAGATGGATGCGGTTCGCGATCTTGCGATCGCCCATCGCCCAAAGCTTCTTTTCTGCGGCGGCACCGCCGTGCCACGCACGATCGACTTTGCCGGCTTTGCGGAGATCGCACACGAGGTTGGAGCTCTGATGGTTGCCGACGTCTCGCATATAGCCGGCTTGATCGCCGGGGGCGCCCACCCCTCGCCCATCCCTCATGCCGATGTGGTGATGACCACGACCCACAAGACTTTGCGCGGGCCTCGGGGGGCGATTCTGCTCTGCCGCGAGGAACATGCCAAGGCCATCGACCGAGCTGTGTTCCCGGGTCTCCAGGGCGGGCCGCACCAGCACCAGACGGCGGCAATCGCGGCAACGCTCGGCGAGGCTCTGACCCCCGAGTTCCGGGATTACGCGCACGCGACGGTCGCGAATGCGAAGGCGCTTGCCGGGGCGCTTGCCGGTCGCCACTTCGACCTGGTCTCGGGCGGCACCGACAATCATCTGATTCTGATCGATATGACAAGCAAGGGATTGAGCGGCAAGGAAGCCGCGACGGCGCTTTCGCGGGCGGGCATCGTCACCAACGCCAACTCAATTCCGTTCGATGCGCGCAAGCCCTTCGATCCCTCCGGCGTGAGAATCGGCGCTCCCGCTGCGACGACCAGGGGATTGGGAGAAGATCACATGGTCCAGGTGGCCGCGTGGATGGACGAGGTGATATCTGCGCCCGACGATCACTCGCTCGCCGACGGGGTGCGGTCTGAAGTCGAAGCGCTGATGAGGAGCTATCCCGCTCCCGGGTGCCGGATAACCAGCGCCGAAGCAGTCTAAGCCGCCAGGCCAAGCACCGTTCGACCGTGGCCCTTCAGGCGAACCATCTGCTGTATCGAGATTTTCCGATTGGGATATCCCGTCCGTACAAGGAGCTTGCGCTGGCCCCCGATTGGGGCACCAGGCACCTGGGTTTGCTCGGCCTCGCCGATGCGGCGATCGCGTACCTGGCGTCCCTCTGCCTATCCGATTACAGGACCCGAGCTCGCGAGCCGGCGCGCAGCGTAGAGGTGATGCTCGAGCAGTCCAGGAGCAAGAAGTTGACGCTTGGCCGTGAGCTTGCATTGTTTCGGGCAAGCGCGAGCGCCATCGAGGGCCCGCTCATCCCGGCGCCCGCCGAGTCACCGAAACGCGGGCTGGAGGCGCTGGGAAGGTTCGTGGCCGCGGTCGACGCGGTTCAGGCTGCCGTGGATGGGCTGCACAGCGAAGCTTCTCCAGCGGCCATCGACATCGACGTTCATGTGGCGCGCGGCCTCTCTGGGGGTTTCGAGCCCAAGCTGGGATGGTGGGAAGGCTGGGAGAGGCTGGTGGCCTACAGGAACAAGGTTTCCCACTTCGATTCCGAGCGCTGGCCGATCTACAGCCCGGGCTATTGGGACATCATGGGCCCCCTGCTGCACGACGGCATGGCCGAGCTGCTCACTCAGCAGGAGGTTTCGGAGGCGGTCCTCGCTCATCCTGTCTTCCAGATAACGCGAATCCGCTCAGATGGCTCCGGCAATTTCGTCCACTCGTTGTGCGGCGAGGAGCGAGGCGTCTATTTCGAGCGCGACGTAATCGCCCCTCAACCCGTCACCGAGCGATGGAGCAGCGAGCACTGGAAGGCCACGGACGCTTCGTCGTGCATCCTCGAGCGCGATGGCGCCGAATGGCGCATGCGGAGCCTCTTCTGGGACCTTCATAACGGGGTTCCGCCTGTAATGGACATGGAGGCGGCCGATTCTGCGGCAAAGCCCGTCGACGGGGGTGGCCGGCGACCGGTCGGTGGCTCCCGCAAGGCAAGGGAAGGCCGGGGAACCGCCCCCGGCACCTGCGGCGAGCTCGCCCAGGGAATCCTCTCGAGCGGCGTCTCGTTTCACGTCACCTGCCCGATCAACAAGAGCGCGACGGTCGTGGCGAGCCTCAGGCCTGCGAACGCTCTGAAAATTCTCGGCCTGGGCGAGGACCACCTCAAGCTGGAGCTGGCAATCCAGCATGCGGTTGAGCTGCTCGACTTGGGAGCGGTCGAGGTTACGGCCCGGCACTGGAGCGATCTCGACGTGGGCAAGGGAATGGGGTCGAGCACCGCCGATGTCCTTGCCGGCATGCGCGCGATCGCGGATGCTGCGGGCGAGACCATGAGTCCCAAAATCGAGGGTCGGGTGGCGGCGATGGTCGAGTCCTCCGACGGCTCGATGTATCCGGGCATCGCTGCGGTAAACCACAAGACGTGTGAGCTCGTCAAGGCATGGGACTGGTATCCGGAGCTCGTGATCGTGATGCTGGTTCCCAACAACTCCGTTGACACCGCTTCGATCCCCTTCCTCGGCCAGGAGAGATTGGCAGAGGATTACGAGGATCTGCTGGGAAGGATGGACAGCGCTGTTCGAAGGAGGTCGATCGCCGAGTTCGCCGAGCAGTCGACGCGATCGGCGGTCATGAACGACGAGTTCCTCTTGAATCCGTACAGCAGAAATCTCAGCAGCCGCCTGGATGAGTTCAACGCCTTGGGGCTGAGCGTCGGCCATACCGGAACGGTGTGCGGCCTCCTCTTTGCGAACACCGAGGCTGGCCGGACCACGGCGAGCGAGGCGTTTCTTGAGGTGGGTCGTCAGTTTCCCGATCTGAAAGACATCAAGGTGGTGACCACGCCCCACTGCGAGATCGACAAGGGGGGAGCAGCGTTGGGACCGGGCGGGTGAGGGTCTGGGTCGATTGCACGGCCGCGGCGCACCCGTTGGCGCTGCGGCCCGTCATCGAGCGACTGGAAGCTCAGGGGAACGAGGTCGTGGTCACCGCGCGCGAGTACGGGCAGACGCTCGGGATCCTCGACCGGCTGGGGATTCCCTACACGGCGGTGGGAAGCCACGGCGGGGCGTCGGCGCTGGGCAAGGGCCGGGCGCTTGCCGGGCGCTCGGCGCAGCTGACGCGGTTCGTCTGGGAGCGGCGGCCCCAGCTGGCGCTGGCCCACGGCTCGGTCGACCTCGCCGTCGTCTCCTCGCTCTTCCGCATCCCCTCGGTGCAGATGCAGGACTACGAGTTCGCCGGCTGGCAGCGCCAGATCGCCTTTCGGGCGGCGCGCAGGGTCCTCGTCCCGGACTCGATCCCGCTCGAGCGGTTGAAGCGGATCGGCGCCAGGGGGCGCAAGCTGGTCCGCTATCCCGGCCTCAAGGAGGAGTACTACCTGGCGGGGTTCGAGCCCGACAACGCGGTGCTCGGCGAGCTGGGGCTCGACCGCGAGAAAGTGCTGGTCGTCGTCCGCCCGCCGCCGGAGACGTCCGAGTACCACGCCCGCAACGACCTCTACGGTCGGGTTATCCAGCGCTTGGCGGGCGCCGCGGAGGCCCAGGTCGTGGTCATCCCCCGCACCGAGCGTCAGGCCGAGGAGGTGCGGCAATTTCGCTTCCCCAACCTGCGCGTCCCCGAGCGGGCGATCGACGCCCAGAGCCTGATCGCCTTCGCCGACCTCGTCGTCAGCGCGGGGGGGACGATGAACCGCGAGGCCGTCGCCCTCGGCACCCCCGTCTTCACCACCTTCGCCGGGCGGATGGGCGGCGTCGACGAGGCGCTGATCGCCGACGGCCGCCTCCAGGTCCTCGCCGATCCGGCCGAGCTGCCGCTGCGCAAGCGCCGGATGCCGCCCGGCGTGCTCAACCCGCGCGACCCCGGCCTGCTGGTCGAGGGCGCTCTCGGGGCTGTCGAGACCGTCGAGTAGCCTGGGCACACCCGCTTTTCCGGCGGGCCTCGCGATATGGCAGCGACCACCGACGCCGTCCTCGCTTTTCTCGCAGCGGCCGCAATCGCCTGGCTGCTGGTCCCGCACGCCGAGCGGCTCGCTCACCGGATCGGCGCGATCGACATGCCGAAGGAGCGCGGCCTGCACGATCGGCCGATGCCGCGACTCTCCGGCCTGGCGATCTTCGCCGCGATCGAGGTTGCCGGCTGGATCTGGCTGCCGGGCGACGGCGAGAGCCGCTCGATCCTGCTCGGCGCCGCCGCGATCGCCGCGGTCGGCGTCCTCGACGACGTGCGCGGCCTGCCGGCCCTTCCCAAGCTGCTGGGCCAGATCGGGGCGGCGCTGATCCCGGTCCTCGGCGGCGTCCGCGTCGACAACCTCACCCTGCCCTTCATCGGCGGCTTCGAACTGGGCTGGCTTGCCTATCCGCTGACGGTGCTGGGGATCGTCGCCGTGGTCAACGTGATCAACTTCATCGACGGGGTCGACGGCCTCGCCGCCGGCGTTTGCACGATCGCCGCGATCGCCCTCGCGGTGATCGCCCTCTCGCTGGAGCGAAACGCGGCCGGCGTGCTGGCGGCGCTGACGGCGGGGGGCGCGCTCGGCTTCCTCCGCCACGGCTTCCCGCCCGCGTCGAGCTTCATGGGCGACACCGGCTCCAACCTGCTCGGCTACCTGCTCGCCACCGCCTCGGTGCAGGGCGCGCTGAAGACCAATGCAGTCGTCGCCCTGATCCTCCCCCTGGTCGTGCTCGCGGTGCCGATCCTCGACACCGGCTTCGTCGTCGCCAAGCGGCTCAAGTACCGCCAGCCGATCTACCAGGCCGACAGCTGGCACTTCCACCACCGCATGGCCAACATCGGCTTCTCGCAGCGGCGCACCCTCGCCTACCTCTACGGCTGGACCCTGGCGCTGGCCGGCCTGGCGCTGGCGCTGCGCTTCGTCCCCTACAGCGACAACCACGGCCACTTCCACGCGTTTTGGACCGCGGTGATGGTCGCCTTCGGCTTGCTTGCCCTCGCCACCAGCGTCTACCTGATCTACGTGCTGGAGATCCTCAAGCTGCGCCGCGGCCGGCTCAACCCCGAAACCGGCGAAATCGAAGCGATAACGCTGGAGGATGCGGCGAACGCCGCCGCCTCGCAGCGCCAAAAGACTTAGTAACAGGTTGTAACAAGCCTCACGAACTGGCTCTAGAAAGCGGATCGACGGCCCTTTCGGATATAGTCGCCGTCCGCCCGCCTGCAGAGACGGGCGCATTTTATGTCTCCTCCCAAGTACGTCGACCTCCTGGTCCTTACCGCCGCGCTCGCCGTTTTTCTGCTCGGCGGCCTGCCGATGCTCGGATTCGCCGCTGGGGCGGCTGCATGGCTCGCCCAGCGCGGGATCCAGACGCTCGCCGGCCGCCGCGCCAACCGCGAACTTGCGGCGGGAAATCGCCAGCGGGCGATGGCGACGATCGCCGCAACCACCCTTGGCCGCGTCTGGCTGATGACCACGGCGGTGCTGGTCGTCGGCCTGATCGAACGCGAGGCGGGGCTCACCTCCGCGATCATGGTCGCCGTCCTCTTCACCGTCTCCTTTGCGGCTCAGGGCCTCGCCCACCTCTTCGAGCCGGAAGCGGGCAAAGCATGACGACCCGCAACAAGGTCCTGATCGGCTTCGGCGTCTACTTCGGGATCGCGATCCTGATGCTGCTGATCTTCGGCAGCTCCGGCAAGCTCGAATCGTTCCATCCGCAGAACGAGTTCAAGCTCGAACCGTGGGTCTCGATCCACCTCGGCGGCGTCGACCTCAGCATCAACAAGGCGGTCCTTTACCTGGTCCTGGCCAGCTGGCTGCCGCCGGGACTCGAGGAGATGAACCCGCTGGCCAAGGGCTT
>DASXKW010000085.1:0-16726 GCA_036496625.1 Solirubrobacterales bacterium
ATCTACATCGTCGCCCCGATCGCCGGCGCCGCGCTCGGCGCCCTTGCCTACCAGCTGGTCAGAGGGATGCGCCCGGACTGATGGCGCGCGTCCTCTTCGTCTGCCTCCACAACGCCGGCCGCTCGCAGATCAGCGAGGCGCTGTTCGAACGCGCCGCGGCGGGTCAGCACGAGGCGCGCTCGGCCGGGACCGAACCGGGCGAGCGGATCCACCCTGAGGTGGTCGAGGCGATGAGCGAGCTGGGGATCGAGCTGGCCGCCCGCACCCTCCACAAGCTCACCCAGGCCGACGCCGAATGGGCCGACGTGGTGGTGACGATGGGCTGCGGCGACGAGTGCCCGTACATCCCCGGCAAGCGCTACCTCGACTGGGACCTCGAAGACCCCAAGGGTCGCCCGCTCGAGGAGGTCCGCGCCACCCGCGACGAGATCGAGCGCCGCGTGGTCGAGCTGATCGTCGAGCTGAGCGATTGAGCGAGGATCGCGCCGCTCGATGCATCGACCACCTGGGGCGTGCTCGATAGATCGCGCCGCGAGTGAAACCGCGGGCTAAACCTCTGTTGTGGCAAAGTCGCGGGCGATGAGGCTCTGCCGGTTCGCGAATACGGATGGCCCCGGGCTCGGGATCGTCGATGGCGAGGAGGTCGTCGACCTGAGCGCCTCCGGCCTGCCGGCCGAACCGGCGATCGCGCTTGCCGAGGCGGGCTGCGACGCGATCGAAAAGCTCGCGGCGGGCGCGCCGCGATTGCCGCTCGCCGACGTACGGCTGCTGGCGCCAGCCGCGCCGCGCAAGTACCTGGGAATCGCGCTCAACTACGCCGACCACATCGCCGAGATGGGGATGGAGGCGCCGGAAGTGCCGGTCTTCTTCAACAAGCAGGTGACCTGCGTAGTCGGACCGGGGGCTGAGGTGCACATGCCCAAGGTCTCGACCTTTCTCGACTACGAGGCGGAGCTGGCAATCGTGATCGGCAAGCGCTGCCGCCACGTCCCGGTCGAGCGCGCGCACGAGGTGATCGCCGGCTACGCCTGCGCCAACGACATCAGCGTCCGCGACTGGCAGGGCCGGGCGCAGACGATGACGATCGGCAAGTCCTTTGACACGCACGGGCCGCTCGGGCCCTGGCTGGTCACGCCGGATGAGGTGGGCGATCCCCAAGGCCTGCGGATCCGCTGCTACGTCGACGGGGAGCTGCGCCAGGACGCCAGCACCGCCGAGATGGTCTTCGACTGCTTCCAGCAGGTGTCCCATCTCTCCGAAGCCTTCACCCTGGAGCCCGGCGACGTGATCGCCACCGGCACCCCCGCCGGCGTCGGCATCGGCCGCCAGCCGATCCGGGACAACCTGCTCCAGCTCGGCAGCACCGTCCGGGTCGAGATCGAGCGGGTCGGCGGGCTGGTCAATACCGTGGTCGAGGAGCCCGAGGGCTTCCTGGCCGGCGGCTGAGCCGGCCGCCGGCGGGAGCCCGCTTACGAGCTCCTGTTCACCTGGGTCGCCGTCGCCTGGTCGCGCGGACGGACGACGATCTCATCGACGTTGACGTGAGGCGGCTGGGCCAGCGCCCAGCGGATGCACTCGGCGATGTCCTCGGCGCCAAGCGGCTGCATGCCCTCGTAGACCTTGGCCGCTGCCGCCTCGTCGCCGCCGAAGCGAACCAGGGAGAACTCGGTCTCGACCATGCCGGGCGCGACCTCGGTGACCCGGACCGGCTCGCCCAGCAGCTCCTGGCGCAGCACCCTCAGCATCGCCCGTTGGGCGTGCTTGGCGGCGTTGTAGCCGGCGCCGCCACGGTAGGGCTCGATCGCCGCGATGCTGGTCACGGCGACGATGTGGCCGTCGCCCGAATCGATCAGATGCGGCAGCAGCGCCCGCGTCATCCGCATCGTCCCCATCACGTTCGCCTCGTACATCTGCAGCCACTTGTCTTCGTCCGCCTCGGCGAGGGGTTCGAGGCCGAGGGCGCCACCGGCGTTGTTGACCAGCACGTCGCAGCGCTCGACCCGGCCGGCGAACTCGGCGACCGAGTCCCGGTCGGTGACGTCGAGAGCGATCGCCTCCCCGCCGATCTCGGCTGCCAGCGCTTCAAGGCGGTCGAGCCGGCGAGCGCCGAGGATCGTCCTGCAGCCGTCTTTGGCGAGCGCCCTCGCCGTCGCGGCACCGATGCCGCTCGATGCGCCGGTGATCGCCGCCGTCCTCACAGGCGCCGACCCTAGCGCCTTGCGAGTCAGCCGCGGCGCCGCTTTTTCTTCAGCTCGAAGGGGCGTTCCAAATCAGCGAGCGCGAACCCGTCTGTCGGCGTGCCGATCGCGTAGCGGTAGAGCGCAACCGAGAAGACCTGTCGCGTCGCCGACGCCAGCGCGGAGACGAGAATCAGCGCGATCGAAGCGAGGGTGATCATCGCCACCCCGGAGACGGGATGTGAGCGGGTAGAGACCGATCAGGGCGACCACGGCAAAGTGGCCGCGCAAGTGCGCGCCATGCGAGAAGCACCCGCCGAGATAGAGCATCAAGGCAACCCCGCGGCACCGCAACCGGTGCCCAGGAGCGCCAACGCGATCATCGTCGGATCGCGTCGCATCAGCCGCCAGGCAGCCCGCGTCAGTCGCCATCCACGCGCCATCCGTCCCTCGTCCGAGGGCCCGGGATATTCAGCCTGCCCGGCCTGCATTGTCCAATTATCACCCGGTTCGCGGGAGTGGGCGCCGGCGGCAGCGAAAGATGCAGGTAGGCAGAAATCCAGCTGCCAACTCCGGACAGCAGTCGGGCTACCAAGCGTCCTGTATCCCCAGGCAGGGACGCCATAGAATTGCGCCATGCCGTTCACTCTCAGGAACCTCAAGGAGGACCTGGAGGACCTCGGGTCCAAGTTCAACGGCGCGCCGGACCTGGAGTTCCGCTTGGCGACCGAAGCGCTCGAGCTCGAGAAATCCGGCCTGAGCTACCAGCGCGTCCCGCCCGGTTATCGCTTTCCGTACGGCCACACGCACAAGAGGCAGGAGGAGGTGTACGTGGTCCTGCGCGGGAGCGGACGGATGAAGGTCGACGACGAGATCGTCGAGCTCAAGGAATGGGACGCGGTGCGCGTCCCGCCCGGCACGTGGCGAGGCTACGAGGCCGGGCCGGAGGGCCTTGAGATCATCGTCATCGGCGCGCCCAATCTCGGCGAGGCTCCGCGCGAAGACGTCGATGGCCAGCGCGACTGGTGGGCTGACTAGCGCCAGATAGGCGAACATGAAGCGGGAGAAGTAACTCGCTCAGACGAGGGCAGCGCACTCTCCCCTCCTCGCCCGCAGACCAGCCAGAAGGTGGATGAGCAGGTCAGCCTCAAGCAGAAGCGAAGTGGCGGATCAGGTAGTCGGCATCGTCTATGCGGCTATGGGGCACGGCGGCAGCGCTGGGCGAGCACGCCGGCGGTCCGTGCCACCTCCTCGCCGACGGGCACCCAGGACAACGCCGAGAAGAACTGCTCAAGCGCCTCGACCTCGCCTTTGTGGACGCCGGCCAAGAGCTCGAAACGGACAACCTCGCTTGCGAGAAGAACCTCTTCGGCTTCGGCCAAGCCACTGAGCAGGTCGACCGCCGGCTGCAGGCCACGGAGATGGTCGATCGCGACGCTCGCGTCGAGCAGCTTCAATTGACGCCGAGGCGAGTCAAGCGCTCGTTCAGGTCACGGCCGCGCATGGCGTCGACATACTCGGCCCCGCTGTGGCTGTGCCGGCGACCCCGCCACGAGCCGGCGCTTGCGCGGAGCCCACTGAGTCTCTCATCCTTCCCCTGCCGGCCAAAGGTGGCCCGCACCGCGCGGCGGACCAGCTCAGAGCGCGACGCTCCCGTCTCTTGCGAAGCAAGATCGAGAAGTTCCAGCTCGTCTTCGCCAAGGTAAATCTTGGTTCGATTCATTTGAGGGGAGCGCTACCTGGAATGCAGAAACTCAGCGATGGAGCATGCGGCGCTGCGGCGGCGATGTACTGCCGTCGTAAATAGCGCGATGGCGGATCGACCGGCCGAACTTGATCTGCTTGCTCATTCCCAATCCCACGTCGCCGCACCCTTCGTTCTTGCCGAAGTGGACTTCTGGGAATCGCAGGAAGACCGTGATGACCACCGACTTGCGGCGCCAGGTTTTGGTTATGCGATCGAGCCGTGGTTTCGGCTTGCCGACGCAGTATCCGGTCGAGATTCCCAGCGTCAGCTTGTGCGGGCCGTCAACAGAATTCAACCCCCAGCTCACTGCGCGGACTTCTTCCGGTTCGGTGTAGCCGGCTGCATCGGCCTGACCAACGCAGACCACTACGAGCGCCCCAACAAGGGCGAGCCATTTTCGCATCGGACGACCCCCCACCTAATCGATCAGCTTGACATCGTGCCGGTTGCAATGCGATGGCGAGGGTGGGAATCGAACCCACGACACCACGATTTTCAGTCGTGTGCTCTACCAACTGAGCTACCTCGCCTGGGAAGCGCAAGGCTCGCGCCTCGCATCGCGAAGGCTAGCGACCGGCGGGAGACGGGGCTGATTGCATTCGACCGATGAAATGGCTTCGAGGAGCGGTGGGGATGCTGACCCTCCTCGCCATCGGGGGGGCTCTTGCATCGGGGGGCTCTCGGGCCGACTCGGTTCGGCTGCGCTACCTGCCGGAAAGCAACGCGCTGCGGACGGTCGCCCGGTTCGGCACAGCGGCAACCGTGAACGTCAGCTCGCTGGGCGACCCAGGCGTCATCCGTGCCGATCCCCGCTGGCTCGCGGCGGCTCAACCGCTCGGAGCCGGCGCCCCGTCCTGGGCGCAACGGATGTACAAGCGCTCGCTGCTCGTCCTGCATGCGCTCACCGACAGGCACACCGGAGCCGTCGTCGCGGGCGCTCGCGATGGCTGGGCCTATGTCTGGCCACGCGATGCGAGCGCCGTGGCTCTGGCGCTGACCTCGGCGGGCTACCGGGACGAGGCGCGGCGCGTCGTCCGCTTCCTCCTCCGCCTCGATCTCGGCGCCGCGGCGCGGTTCCACAGGGACGGCACTCCCGTCGACGGGCGGGCTGCGCAGGGCGACGCGTCCGGCTGGATCGCCGTCGCGGCGCGAGCGGCGGGCGTCCAGGCTCTTATCCCTTCTCTGCCCTGGCGCGACCGCGCCGATTACCAGGAGGGCGGGCCTGGCGATTACCTGGGAAATGCGCTTGCCTCGACCGCCGCCGAGGCGAAAGGCAATCCGGCAGGCGACCTTTCGGCCCGGCGGCCGGCGATTCGAGCGATCCGCGAGGACTTCGAGGCGCGAGGGGCGCTTGTGCGGGAGGCGGGCAACCCTGGCTCGGGCTTCGATTCAGCCGCTGCGTGGGCGGTGCAGCCGTTCTCTCACCCCGAGCTCTACCCGTTCGTGCGCCGCACCTTGCTGCGCCTCGCCGCTGCCAGCGGTCGCTTTGGACTCGTCCCTTCAGAGGATTGGGATGGCGGCGTCGATCCCTGGACGGCGCCCACTGCATGGACGGCGTGGAGCCTCGCCGCGCTCGGCGAGCGGTACGCGGCGCTCCACCTGATGGCCGAGCTGCGCCGCGCGGCCACGCCCTCCGGAATGCTCCCCGAGCGCGTCGACGCGCAAACCGGCATCCCCACCTCGACCACGCCCCTGGCCTGGTCCCACGCCTTCGCGATCCTCGCCCTGCGCGAGCTCTGGCCGGGCAGGGCTCAGTCCGGGCGGCGCCAGCGGCCGAGCCAGTAGCGCTGGCGCAGACGGCGGCTTCGGTCGCCTGCCGCGACGCGGAAGCTCTCGGTCCCCTGGGGCCTCTGCGCCAGCAGCTCGTCGACCAGCGGAGCGGCGGCGCGGCCGCCCGAGCCGCGCGCCAGCCAGTCGTCGAAGTCGATGTCGAGCGAGATCAGCTGTTCGTGGTCCAGCGTCAGGCCCGCTGCGGAGCCCATGGCCCGCAGCTGCTCCGGCGTCTGGCAGGCCCAGTGCGAGGGATCGCGCAGACGCTCGATCTCCTCGCGCCAGACAGCCCCCTCACCGTCGGCCTTGTCAGCGACGAGGTCGCCGACGATGACCATTCCACCCGGCCGGACGACCCGGGCCAGCTCGGCGAGCGCCCGCCCCGGCACTGGGATGTGGTGCAGGCTGAGGCGGGTCACGGCTCCGCTGAACGAGGCATCCGCGAACTCGAGCGCGGTGGCGTCGCCGACGCCGAAGCCGGCGTTCTCGATCCCTTCATCGGCCGCGCCCCGCTTCGCCTCCTCGAGCATCGCCTGGGTCAGATCGACGCCGGTCACAGAGCCGACCTTGCCGGCCAGCGCCCTCGAAACCAAGCCGGTGCCGCAAGCCGTCTCGAGCCAGCGGGCGCTCGCATCCGCCGCAACCAGCTCGACCAGCGCCCCGAGCGTCTCGGCCGAGATCATCACGGCGGCCTTGCCGAACGAAGCCGACTGGCGGGTGAACTCCTCGCGGATCGAGTCCTCGTACATCGCGCCAGCCTAGCCGGAGCCTTTCATCAGCCGCATCAGCTCCAGCGCGCCCTCCTTGTGCAGCGGTTCGTTGAGGTTGCCGCACTTGGGGCTCTGCACACAGGAGGGGCAGCCGGATTCGCAGGGGCACTCGGCGATCAGCCGCTCGGCGTCCGCCAGCAGGCGCTCGAACTGCTCGTAGCCGCGCAGGGTGATCCCAACCCCGCCGGGGTGGCCGTCGTAGATGAAGATCGTCGAGCGGCCGGTCTGGAAGTGGACGTTGGTCGAGAGGCCGCCGATGTCCCAGCGATCGCACATCGCGATCAGCGGCAGCACCGCGATCTGGCCGTGCTCGGTTGCGTGCAGGGAGCCGAGCAGGACATCTGGCGGCAGCGCTCCGCTGAGCTGATCCGGCAGCACGTGCCAGAGCGCCTGGGTGGCGAACTGCTGCTCGGGCAATTCGAGGGAGACGATGTCGAAGGGCTCCTGGTCGGCGATCGAGACCCGCTGGTAGGCGATCACCTGCTCGCTCACCGAGACCTCGCCGAAGCGCAGCTCGACACCGGAGGTCGTGCGCTGCTCGCGCACCCGCTCGATGTAGATCTCGGTCTCCTTCTTCGGCCGCGTGTACCAGTCGCCGTCGAAGGCCGAGACCACCGCCTGGCGCCCGGCGATGTCGAGCTGCTCGACCTCGTAGGAGCGGCCGAGGTGGAGGTAGATCGCGCCCGGGTGGATCGTCGTGAAGGCGCGCTCGGACTCGACCAGGCCGAGCATCTCGCCCGAGTCCCGCTCGATCACCGCGACCGAGTCGGTCGAGGCCGAGCGCAACGGGATCTTCGCGGCGACGAACTCGCTGCTGCGCTGCATCGTCCGCCCCCCCACCCGGCGCAGCTCACCCGCCGCGGTAAGCCTCTCAGACCGCTCCCGCCAGCCCTCGCCGAGGAACTCCCCGTCCCCCTCGCTCAACGGCAGCTCGTAAGCCGCCGCGATCATGTGCCGCGAGGCGATCTGCTCGTTGTCGTGGTCGAGGATCGCCGCCTCCACCGGCCGGTCGATGAACTCGTCGGGGTGGCGGCAGAAGAACTGGTCGAGGGCGTCCTGGCCGGCGACGTAGACGGCCAGCCCGCGCCGCCGCCGTCCCGCCCGTCCCCACATCTGACGCAGGCTGGCAACGGTGCCGGGGAAGGTGACGCAGATCGCCGCGTCGAGCTCGCCGATGTCGATGCCGAGCTCCAGCGCGTCGGTGGCGACGACCGCGAGCAGCTCGCCGGCCGAGAGGCGGGCCTCGATCTCGCGCCGCTGCTGGGACGTGTAGCCGCCGCGGTAGGGCGCGATCCGCGCCGCTAGCTCCGGCTTGCCCCGCGCCTCCAGCGACTCGCGGGCGAAGCGCTGGATCAGCTCGATCCCACGCCGGCTCTTCAGGAAGCAGATCGTCCGCACCCCATGCGAAACCAGCTCGGCGAGCAGGTCCGCTGCCTCCGAGAGCGCCGAGCGGCGCGTCCCAGTCGCCTTGTCGATCAGAGGCGGGTTCCACATCGCGATCTCGCGCCCGGTGCTGGGGGCGCCGTCGTCGTCGACCAGCTCGAAAGGCGTGCCGACCAGCTCCTCGGCTAGGTCGACCGGGTTGGCGATCGTCGCCGACGCGAGCAGGAAACGCGGCTCGGCGCCGTAGGCCCGCGCCACCCGCCGCAGCCGCCGCAATACGTTGGCGACGTGGGAGCCGAAGACGCCGCGGTAGGTGTGGGCCTCGTCGACGACGACCCAGCCGAGGTTGGCGAGGAAGTCGCCCCAGCTCTTGTGGTTGGGCAGGATGCCGACGTGCAGCATGTCCGGGTTGGTGAGGACGAGGTTGCTGCGGCGCCGGATCGCCGGCCGCTCTTCGCGCGGCGTGTCGCCGTCGTAGATCGCCTCGCGCAGCCCCGGCGGACGCAGTACGCCGAGCTTGCGCGCCTGGTCCTGGGCCAGCGCCTTGGTCGGGTAGAGGTAGAGGGCGCGGCGCTTCGAGTCCCGGGCGATCCCATCGAGCACCGGCAGGTTGAAGGCAAGGCTCTTGCCCGAGGCGGTGCCGCTGGTGATCACCAGGTTGGAGCGCGCCGCCGCCTCGAGAGCCTGGCGCTGGTGGGAGTAGAGCCGCTCCACCCCGGCCCTCTTCAACGCCTCGGCGAAGCCGGGGTCGAGCGTGCGCGGCAGCGCCACGGTCCGCGCCCTGCGCACGTTCTCGCTGCTCTCGGCGACGATGCGGCCGTCGCGCCGGGCTGGGTCGATCGCGACCGACCAGGGCGCCTCGAGCAGGCTGGCGGCCCCAGACCTCGTCATGCGGTGTCCTCAGTCGCCCAAATAGCGCTGCTATTCGGGCTCCCTGCGTCCTTTTCTGACGAGGTCTGGATCGCGCCAGAAACCCGCATCGCCTGCAGCGAGCTGCGATCGTGGATGCGGAGCACGTCGGCGCCGCCGCGCACCGCCAGCGCAACCGCGGCGACGGTCCCCCACTCGCGCTCTCTGGGCGGCAGTCGCCCCTCCCAGGACCCCGCCAGCACCGCGCCGATGAAATCCTTGCGCGAGAGCGAAACATAGAGCGGCAGGCCAAGCGCTCGCAGCTCGGGCAGCCTGCGCAGGATCTCCAGGTCCTGGTCGGTGCTGAGGTCGAAGTCGAGTCCGGGGTCGATGGCGATCTGCTCCTCGCTGACCCCAAGCCTTTGAGCGGCATCGATTCTCCCCCCGAACCAAAACTTCAGATGCTCGACCACGTCGCCGTACTCGCGAGGCGGCCGGTCGACCCGAGGCGGCCCCTCGATGTGCATCAGCACGTAACCGCAGCCGCTCTCGGCGACCAGCTCGAACATCGCCTCCGAGCCCCCGGAGATGTCGTTGATCGCAACTGCCCCAGCCGCCAGGGCCGCCCGTGCCACCTCAACCGAAAAGGTGTCAGCGGAGATCGGCATTCCCACGCCGGCCAACCCTTCGATCGCGGGGACCAGCGCCCCGGCCTCGGCCTCGGCCGACACCGGCGGGCCGCTTTTCGCCGCCACCGCCCCCACGTCGAGCATGTCGAACCCGGCCTCGGCCAGCTCTCGCCCGTCGACCACAGCCTGCTCGGGAGTCCCGCTGCGAGCTCCCTCGAACATCGAGTCGACGGTCACGTTGACGATCCCTGCCGCCAGCGGCTGGGTCAAATCGAGGCTGCGGTCGGCGAGGCGCCAGCTCATCCGGCTACCGTAGCGACCGCACCATGGCACTGCGATGCGTCTACACCGACCTCGACGGCACCCTTCTGGGCAAGGGCTCCTCGCTCTTCCGCGACGCCGAGGGGGCCTTCTCGCTGGCCCAGGCGCGGGGACTGGAGGCCTGCCAGCGAGCCGGCGTCGAGGTCGTGATCATGTCGGGCCGCCGCGAGCCCCAGGTGCGCGAGGCGGCACGGCTGATGGGCCAGAGCTCTTACATCTACGAGGCCGGCTGCGCCTTCGCGATCGACGGGGAGACGACGCTGATGACCGGCGAGATGGTCCCTGACGAGGACGGCACCGTCTACGAGAAGATCGAGGCGCGAGGCATCCCCAAGCTGCTCTTCGAGCACTTCGACGGACGGCTCGAGTACCACGCGCCCTGGCACCACGGCCGCGTCCTCTCCCACCTCTTTCGCGGCAAGGTCGACGTCGCCGAGGCCAACGACCTGCTCGGGAGCGAGGGCCACGGCGACCTGCGCCTGCTCGACAACGGCGCGATCGGGCGGGAGATGGCCGCGATCGACGGGCCCACGCACGCCTACCACCTCGTCCCCAGGCCGGTCAGCAAGGCCGGCGCCGTCGCCGCCCATGCCCGCGTCCGCGGCTACGACCCAGCCGACTGCATCGCCGTCGGCGACTCGGTCGAGGACCTCGAGGTGGCCGCCGCCGTGGGCCGCTTCTTCGTCGTCGCCAACGGCCCCGAGCGCGACCCGGGCCTGCGCGCTCAGCTCGCCTCCTGGGACAACGTCACGGTCACCGACGGCACGATGGGCGACGGCTTCTACGAGGCCGTCGTCTCCACCCTGGTCGAGCGCCGTTAAGCGGGCTCGCCCGCCGACGGGCCGAAAACACGGCCGCGGGCATCGAAATCGGCCCATCGGCGGGCAGTAGTATCGAGCGCGTGGAGACCGCCACCGTTGCCGAGCAGGAGTACCTGGAGATCATGTTCTGGCTGGAGGAGGCCGGGCTGCCGATGACGGGCGCCAACATCGCTCGCGCGATGCAGCTCTCGCCCCCGACGGTGCACGAGATGATCGGCCGCCTCGTCGAGGACGGCTACGTCGAGCGCAAGGCCGACAAGTCGCTCGACTTCACCGAGTCCGGGCGCGAGCACGCCAGCCACATCGTCCGCCGCCACCGCATGATCGAGCGCTTCCTCACCGACGTGCTCGGCATCCCCTGGGACGAGGTTCACGAGGAGGCGGAGCGGATCGAGCACGCGATGTCGCCGGTGCTGGAGGAGCGGATGCGGGCCGCGATCGGCGACGCGACCACCTGCCCGCACGGCCACCCGATCATCGAGGGCGCCCGCGAGCAGGGCTCTCTGCTCTCCGACGTCGAGCCGGGCGCCAAGGTCGTCGTCCTGCGCTTCGAGAACGAGGCCGAGGAGCTGCTGCACTACCTCAAGGACGCCGGGCTGGACCCGGGCCTGGAGGGCACGGTCGAGAGCTCCGGGGAAGAGGGCGTCACGATCGTCTCCGAGGGCGGCTCGCACCGCGTCTCCCGCAGCGTCGCCGAGACCGTCTCGGTCCGCGCCGACCCGGCGCCGCCGCCACGGGCGACGATCCCCGAGCAACTTGTCCTTTCCTCGGACCGCTACGGCCGCTAGCCGACTCAGTTAGGGATCGCGACGCTGACGATCGGCGCGCTCGTCGGCTGTGTGCTGCCGCCCCGCGGCTCAGCCGTGACCATCACCGTGTTGACGCCGTTCATGTCGTCGATCGTCGCGGTCGCGGTGCCATCGGGGTTTGGGACGAAGAGGGCCTTCGCCGAGACAACCCGATCGCCACGCTGCACCCAGGCCTGCAAGACCTTGTCACCGGGGAGCTGATGCAGGTTCGCCAGGCGCAGCGTGCCCGTGTCGCCCCGGCTCACCACCTCGACAGTGACGCCGGGTGAGCGGCCCGCGACCACGGTCGTTTCGGCGCCGCCCGATCCGCCGCCGCTGATCGCGTAGCCGCCGATCGCCGCCACGACCAGGGCTACCGCGGCCAGACCTGCGAGCGGCCGCAGGACTAGCCGGCGCCCGCCCAAGCGGAGGCTCCACGACGTCTTCGGGCGCTCTGCCTCGGAGCGGACCTGCTCCATCAACCTGCCCCGCAGCGCCGCCGGTGGCTCGACCTGCCCCACCGACTCGGGCAACAGCTGCACCGCGGGGCGCAGCCACTCCAGCTGGGTCCGGCATTTCTCGCAACCGGCGAGGTGGCGCTCCAGCCCCGCTCCCTCGCCTGGCTCCAGCGCACCCAGCGCGTAAGCGGCCAACTCGTCACCCCAGCGGTCGTGTTCCATCTCGTTCATGCCAGTCCCTCCGCCAACTGTCCGCGAATCTTCTCCAGGCCAAGCCTCATTCGTCCCTTTACGGTGCCCAGCGGCACGCCGAGCATCGAAGCTATCTCCGAGTGGCTGAAGCCGCCAAAGTAGGCGAGCTGGATCACCTTCGACTGATCGCCCGGCAGCTCGTCCAGCACCCCGCGCACCTCGCGCGCCGCCTCGCGGCGCAGGGCCTCGGCGTCGGTCAGCTCCGCCGCCGGGCGGTGCTCCAGGACCGCGTCGTCGTCGAAGTCGAGCTTCGGCGCCCGCCCCGCCTTGCTGCGAAGGAAGTCGATCGCCCGGTTGCGGACGATGCCGAGCATCCAGGCGCGAACGCTGCCCCGACCCACGTCGTAGCGCGCGCCGCTGCGCCAGATCGAGATGAAGGCCTCTTGAACGACATCTTCGGCCGCCCCCCGCTCGCCCACGATTCTGTAGGCGAGCGAGTAGGCAACCCCGCCGTGGCGGTCGTAGAAGACCTCGAACGCCCCGGGGTCCTTGGCGCCGATCAAGGGCATCAGCTCCTCGTCGGCGAGTCGCTCGACCTTGCTTCCCCGGGTATTCATCTCATCCGCTCGATCAGGCCTCGCCTATGCGATGAACGGTTCGACCGCCTTCAGCGCGAGGGCAAAGTTGAGGATGCCGATATCGCCCTTGCCGAACTTCTCGGCGCGCTCTCTTTGCTTGCAACAGCCATGCTTTCTCCTGGGTCGGAGTTGGGGTTCTCCCCCCACTACGCGGCCCTGCCCAGACCGGATCAGCCAAGCGGCGAATTGCCGCCGGATATCTAGGCCGGCGAGCCGGCGCGAACTCTCTCCAGCGCCCCGGCGAGACGCGCGATCCCCTCGGGGATCCGCTCCGGAGGCACGCTGGCAAAGGAGAGGCGAAGGCTGTTGGCGCCGCCGTCGATCATGAAGTCGGGGCCGGCGACGAAGGCGACCCCCTCTTTCTTGGCCTCGGCCAGCAGCGCCGTGGCGTCGGTGCCCTCGGCGAGGTCGAGCCAGAGGAAGTAGCCACCGCCGGGAACGACGAACTCCGCCTCGGGGATCTGCTCGCCGAGCGCCTCGACCAGCGCGTCGCGGCGATCCCGAAGGGCGCCCTTGACGAAGTCGATGTTGCGATCGAGGCCGCCGGAGCGGCAGAGCTCCAGCACCACGGCCTCGGCCAGCATGTTGGGCGAGATGTAGGTCTCGTTGGCCCGCTTGGCCAGCTTCGCGATCTCCACCGCCGGGCCGGCCAGGTAGCCGACCCGCACGCCGGGGCTGACCGTCTTGGAGAAGGAGGAGGCGTGGACCACCCGCCCGGCCTTGTCGAGCGAGAGCATCGTCTCCAGCGCCTCGCCCTCGAAGGGCAGCTCACGGTAAGGATCGTCCTCGAAGATCCAGAAGCCGTGCTCGGCAGCCAGCTCGACCAAGCGCACCCGCTTCTCAGCCGAGAGAGTGCAGCCGGCGGGGTTGTGGAAGTTGGGGATGATGTGGGCGAGCTTGATCGACCCCTCGGCCAGCGCAGCTTCAAACGCACCGAGGTCGAGCCCGTCGTCCTCCAGAGCCACCGGCACGAGCTCGACCCCGAGCCGCTGCAGCATCAAGAGCGTGCGATCGTAGGTCGGCTGCTCGACCACGACCCGATCGCCCGCCTCCAGCAGGTGGTCGAACAGCATCCAGCCCGCCTCAAGCGATCCGTTGGCGACCATCACCTGCGAGGCATCGAGCCCTCCGTGGCGCTCGCCGATCCACTGGCAGAGCCCTGGGTGCCCAATCCCGGTCCCGTACGACAGCGCTTTTTCCCAATCCTCGGCAAGCGCAACCCCAGCAGCGTCCCGCACCGCATCCCGCGGCAGGATGTCGGCGCTGGGCGCCCCGCGCGCAAACGAAATCGTCTCAGCAGCCATACGCTGCGAGCCTAGCAACGCGTTAGCCGCGCAGGACTTCGACGGCTATCTTCGCCGTCTCGGTCGGGCTTTCGCCGACCCGCACACCCCTTGCTTCGAGCGCGTCTTTCTTCGCCTGGGCGGTGCCCGAGGAGCCGGAGATGATCGCGCCGGCGTGGCCCATCTGCTTCCCGGGCGGCGCGGTGAAGCCGGCGATGTAGGCAACCACCGGCTTGGAGACCTCGGCGGCGATGAACTCCGCCGCACGCTCCTCCGCGTCACCGCCGATCTCGCCGACCATCACGATCAGCTCGGTCTCGGGGTCGGCCTCGTACATCGTGAGGACGTCGATGAAGTCGGAACCGATGATCGGGTCGCCGCCGATGCCGACGATCGAGGAGTTGCCCTCACCCGCCTGCTTCAGCTCGTTGCCGATCTGGTAGGTCAGCGTGCCCGACTTGGAGACGACGCCGATCTTGCCCGGATCGAAGAACTGCGCCGGGATGATGCCGACATTGGCCTTGCCCGGCGAGAGCACGCCGGGACAGTTGGGCCCCATCAGCCGCACTCCCGCCTCCTTCGCCTTCCAATATGTCTTCAGCATGTCGAGGACCGGAATCCCCTCGGTGATCGCGATCACGGTGTGGACGCCGGACTCGATCGCCTCGTCGATCGCGGGCGCGGCGAAGCGCGCCGGCACGAAGATCATCGAGGTGTTTGCGCCGGACTCATCCACGGACTCCTTGATCGAGTCGAAGACGGGAACGCCCTCGACCTCCTGCCCGCCCTTGCCGGGCGTAACGCCGGCAACCAGATCGGTTCCGTAGGCGCGGTTGCGCAGCCCATGAAAGGACCCCTCGCGACCGGTCAGGCCGGAGACGACCAGCTTCGTCTCGTTGCCGACGATGATGCTCATGCGCCGCCCGCCAGCTCGACGACCCGCTTGGCCGCACCGAGCATCGTCGTCTCCTGGCGCAGGTTGGGAAGGTCGGCCTCGGCGAGGATTCGCAGCCCCTCCTCGGAGTTGGTGCCGTCGAGCCGGACGACCAGCGGCAGCTTCAGGTCCATCTGGCTCGACGCGGTGACGATCCCCTTGGCGATCTCGTCGCAGCGGGTGATTCCGCCGAAGATGTTGAAGAGGATCGCGGTGACCTTTCTGTCGGAGGCGATCACGGTCAGCGCGTCGACGATCGCCTCGGCCTTGGAGCCGCCGCCTGCGTCGAGGAAGTTCGCCGGCTTCCCACCGGCCTGGGCGACCACGTCGAGGGTCGACATGCAGAGCCCGGCGCCGTTGGCGAGGATGCCGACGTTGCCGTCGAGCTTGACGTAGGTGAGGCCCTTCTCCTTCGCCATCGCCTCCTGCGGATCGTCGGCGGTGTCGGCGATCTCGGCCAGGTCCTGGTGGCGGAAGAGGGCGTTGCCGTCGATCGTCACCTTGGCGTCGAGCGCGACCACCTCCCGGCTCGCGGTGACGATCAGCGGGTTGACCTCGATCAGGCTCGCGTCCTCGGCGCTCGCCACCTCGGCGAGCTTCGCCAGCGCCTCGGCAGCCTGGTCGCGCACGTCCTCGTCGAGCCCCGCCGCGTCGACGATCGGCCGCGCCGCGGCAGCGTCGAAGGGCCGGGTCGGGTCGATGTGGCGCTTGACCAGCGCCTCGGGGTCCTCGGCTGCGACCGCCTCGATGTCCATCCCGCCCTTTGCGGAGACCATCGCCAGCAGCTTCTTCTCGCCGCGGTCGAGGATCACCGAGGCGTAGTACTCAGAGGCGATGTCCGAACCGCCCTCGATCCAGACCTGGCCGACAGGGAAGGGGCCCTCGCCGTGCGGGCCGACGATGTCCATGCCGAGGATCGCGTCTGCGTAGGCGCGCGCCTCCTCGGCGTCCTGGGCGATCTTGATCCCGCCGGCCTTGCCACGCCCGCCGATCAACACCTGGGCCTTGATTGCGCAGGGGTAGCCGATCCGCTCCGCGGCGGCGACCGCGTCGTCGACCGTAGCGGCGACCTCGCCGCTCGGCACGGCGATGCCGTGCTTGGCGAAAAGCTGCTTGCCCTGATACTCGAGGAGGTCCATGGGTGGGAGGCACGCCCCTGCGGCGCGGCCGGCAGCCTATCCGACCTTTCAATCCGACCGACTTCCAGTGCCGCGCCGCCCACCTTCGAGGCGATTGGCATAATGCGCCGCCGCTATGCCTCTGCCCAGCCTCAAAACCGTCAAATGGGTCACAACCGACTGTTATGGCACTCTGATCGACTGGGAGAAAGGCATCATTGACGCCTGCAAGAAAGAGGCTGAGAAAGACGGTTTCAGCTTCGAAGAGGAGCCCTTCCTGGCCCGCTTCATGGAGGTCCAGGCCGAAATCATGGCCTGCTCCTACGAGCTCTATGCCGAGGTCCTGCGCCGTACGATCGTCAAGGTCGCCGGCGAGCTGGGCTGGGAGATCGAGCCTTCGCGCGCCCAGTTCCTGCCCAACAGCGTCGCCTACTGGCTGCCCTTCCGCGAGGCCAACGCGGCGATGGACCGGCTCGGCAAACGCTACGAGATCGGCATTGTCTCCAACATCGACGACAAACTGCTCGGCATCTCGCGCCGCCACCTGCGCACCGAACTGGACCTCGTCGTGACCGCGCAGCAGGTGCGCAGCTACAAGCCCGACCCCGTCCACTTCAAAGAGGCGGCGCGGCGGATCGGCGGCAAGAAAGGCTGGCTGCACATCGGCTGCAACTACACCAACGATGTCGCCCCGCTGCTGAAAATGAACGTGCCGGTGATCTGGGTCAATCGCCACGGCGAGAAACTCGAGGGCCGCAAGGCGCCCGGCGCCACCGTGAAGACGTTCCGCGACGCCGTCAAAAAGCTCGGCGCGTCCTGAGCGATCTCTAGCGTTTCGCAACTTCGGC
>DASXKW010000086.1:0-36336 GCA_036496625.1 Solirubrobacterales bacterium
CTCAAGCGCCACCTCGCGCGCCGAGTCTGGAAGCTGTTGGTCAATTCCGAAAGAGAGATATCCATGACCACCGTCGACGCTCAGAGAGACAAGCTGGCACCGCAAATCGCGGTAGCGGCTTGACATAGGAGCAACCGGTGCGATCGGCGCTCGTCACCGGGTCTTCCACCGGCATCGGCAGGGCGACTGCCCTGCGACTCGACGCCGCCGGCTGGCGGGTCTTCGCCGGTGTTCGCAAGGAGAAGGACGCTGAGTCGCTGCGTGCCGAGGGCTCTGAGCGCCTGACGCCGGTGATGCTCGACGTCACCGACGCCGCGGCGATCGCCGCGGCCGCCGAGCTGCTCGGGGAAGAGCTGGGCGGCGCCGGGCTCGACGGCTTGGTCAACAACGCCGGGGTCGCCATCCCCAGCCCTCTGGAGACGATCCCGATCGTCGACTTCCGCCGCCAGATCGAGGTCAACCTGACCGGGCAGGTTGCGGTCACCCAGGCGGTGCTGCCGCTGATCCGCAGCGCCCGCGGGCGGATCGTCTTCATCAGCTCGATCGGCGGTCGCATCGCCTTCCCGCTGACCGGTGCCTACCACGCGGCGAAGTGGGGGGTCGAGGCGGTGGGCGACGTCTTTCGTCAGGAGCTGCGGTCCTGGGGGATCCCGGTCTCGATCGTCGAGCCCGGCTCGATCGACACTCCGATCTGGGACCGGGGCGAACAGACGGCCGACGAGATCGGCGAGCGCACCCCTCACCGCGAAGAGCTCTACGGCAAGGCGATCGCCAGCTACCGCAAGGTGACCAGGGACCTAGCCGAGCGCGGCATTCCGCCGGCCAAGGTCGCTGCGGTGATCGAGCGCGCTCTCACCGCGCGCCGTCCCCGCGCTCGCTACCTGGTTGGGCTCGACGCGAAGTTCCAGGCACGGGCCAAGATCTTCATCCCCACCCGTGTTTTTGACCGCATGGTCGCCCGCGTCATGGGTCTGTAGGCCCGGTAACCGCGGATCATCCACCTATACTGAGCAAACCGATTGACTGGTCAGTCAGCCAGCGAGGGGCGTGCGTCGCCCCAGGGAGATCGTGAGGACGCTTGCGCGCAGCGGTTGTACAGCTCAACTCGAACAACGACAAGGACCGGAACCTCGGCGCCGCCGAGCGGCTCGTCCGCGTCGCCGCGGGGGATGGCGCCGAGCTGATCGCCCTGCCGGAGAAGTGGAACCTGCTGGCCGGCGGCGAGGAGCTGGTGGCCGGGGCAGAGGCGCTCGACGGCCCGAGCCTCAGCGCGGCGCGGGCCTGGGCGCATGAGCTCGGGATCCACTTGCTCGCCGGCAGCGTCGCCGAGCGCGGCCCCGACGGCAAGGCGTTCAACACCTCGGTCCTGATCGGGCCCGACGGCGAGGACCTTGCCGTCTACCGCAAGATCCACATGTTCGACGTCGACGTCGGTGGGGTCTCCTACCGCGAGTCCGAGCACGAGGAGGCGGGCGAGGAGATCGTCGCCGTGCCGCTCCTCGAGGCGACCATCGGCCTCAGCGTCTGTTACGACCTGCGCTTCCCCGAGCTGTACCGGATCCTCACGGTTCGCGGCGCACGCGTGCTCGCCGTCCCATCCGCCTTCACCCGCGCCACCGGCCGCGATCACTGGGAGGTGCTGCTGCGGGCGCGGGCGATCGAGAGCCAGGCCTTCGTGATCGCCCCAAACCAGGTCGGCGAGGCGTCGCCTCACTTCAGCTCCTACGGGCACTCGATGATCGTCGATCCCTGGGGGACGGTTCTGGCGAGCGCCCCCGATGGTGAGCGCTTCGCCGCCGCCGAGCTCGACTTCTCCGCCCAGGATCACGTCCGCGAATCGTTGCCCTCGCTCGCCAACCGCCGCCCTAGGGCGTACGCCTGGCCGCAGCTGACTGAGGCGCGCGCCTGATGGCCTCGAAAGCGCCGCCGATCGACAAGCGCCGCCAGATCCTCGACGCGGCGATCCGCGTCTTCGCCCGCCAGGGCTTCCACTCGACCAGGGTCTCCGACATCGCCGACGAGGCCGGCGTCGCCTACGGCCTCGTCTACCACTACTTCAAGTCCAAGGACGAGGTCCTGAACGAGCTCTTCAGCGCCCGCTGGTCGCTGCTGCTGACCGCGATCGAGGAGACCGACCGCGAGGGCGCGTCGCCGCGCGCCAAGCTCGAGGCCGTGGCCGGCTTCATCGTCGACTCCTACCGCCACGACCCGGAGCTGATGAAGGTGATCATCGTCGAGGTGACGCGGGCCGCGAACTCCTTCGGCCGCACCCACCTGGCTGAGATCCGCCGCGCCTACGACTCGATCGCCAAGATCGTCGCCGACGGCCAGTCGGCCGGCGCATTCCGCGGCGACATCGACCCGACCTTCGTCTCGATGTCCTTCTATGGGGCGATCGAGCAGCTGCTCTCCGGCTGGATCTTCGAGGTGATACCGGCCTCCGACACCGATTTCGACCAGGCAAGGAGCCTTGTCGTCGCGACGATCTGCGACGGTCTCGAGCCCCGATAGGTAAGGTCGGGCGCGGATGGACAACGAGATCGTCAAACGACTCGCCTGGAGCGGCATGCTGGCCGCCAGCAGCGCCCTGGCCAGCGTCGTCGCCGCCCGCCTCGCCCGCTTCGCCTGGCAGCGCCTGTTCGACGAGGAGCCGCCGGAGTAGCGTGGCCGACGGCGCCGGCACACCCCCGCAGCAGCCCCAGGAGGATCGCTCGGTCAGCGAGCTCGTCTTCGATGTCGCCGAGAAGAGCTCCTCGCTGGTCCGCGAGGAGATCGAGCTCGCCAAGACCGAGATCTCCGAGAAAGTCGCCAAGATCCTGCGCGGCTCGGCCGTCGGCGTCGCTGCCGGCATCTTCGCCTTCCTGGCGCTGATCCTGATCATGGAGGGGGTCGCCTGGCTGCTCGCCGAAGAAGTCTTCGATGGCAACGCCTGGCCGGGCTTCTTCGTCGAGGCGGCGCTCTTCCTGCTGATTGCCGCCGCCGCCGGCTTCTTCGCCTACCGCTCGGTCCAGGCCGGGGCGCCACCACTGCCCGAGCAGGCGATCGAGGAGGCCAAGTTGATCAAGACGACGCTGGAAGGGGACGGGGAGAAATGAACGCCCATCCCGAGCCGGTGCGACCCCCGACGCCCGGCATGCCGGGGCGCTCCGCCGAGGAGATCCGCCGCGACATCGATCTGCAGCGCCGCGACCTGGGAAGCTCGGTGGAAGCCCTGCGCGGCCGCGTTACCGAGCTCACCGACTGGCGCCGCCAGGTCCGCGAGCACCGCTCGCAGCTGATCGTCGGCGCCGCCGTGGCCGGCTTCGCCCTCGGCGGCATGATGATGCTGCGCCGGCGCCGCTAGCGCCTGAGTCGTGGCGGACCTGACGGAGATACAGCGGATGATCGAAGCGGCGCTGCCCGGCGCCGCGGTCGAGGTCGCCGACGAGACGGGAAGCGGCGACCACCTGCGGGCGATCGTCACCGCGCCTCAGTTCGAGGGGCTCTCCCGGCTCGACCAACACCGCCTGGTCAAGGCCGCGGTCAAGCAGCGCTTCGAGGACGGCACGATTCACGCCCTCTCGGTCAAGACCGAGCTGCCAGGGTAGCTAGTCTGTGTCCGTGGCTGACGCAGAGTTGAAGCAGAAGGTCGAAGAGCTGGTCGCCGCCAACCCGGTGCTGCTCTTCATGAAGGGCGTTCCCGAGGCGCCGCGCTGCGGCTTCTCGATGCGGGTCGTGCAGGCGCTCGACTCGCTCGACGTCGAGTACGGCGCAATCGACGTGCTGCCGGCGCTGCAGCCGCTGCGCGAAGTCACCGCTGAGCTCTCCGACTGGCAGACCTTCCCGCAGCTCTACGTCAACGGCGAGCTGCTCGGCGGCGCCGACATCGTCGAGGAGATGTTCGACTCGGGCGAGCTGGCAGAGGCGCTCGGCGTCGCCCAGCCCGAGGCCACGCCCGTGGCTGTCGCGCCACCGGCGCAGTCGCCGCCCCTCCAGATCGAATAGCGGCTAGACCGCCGCTGTCTCTGCTGCGTCCTCTTTCACCTGGAAGGAGGAGCCGCAGCCGCAGGCCGCAACCACGTTGGGGTTGTTGACCTGAAAGCCGGCGCCCTGCAGGCCTTCGACGTAGTCGACCTCGGAGCCGAAGACGAACTGCATGCTGACCTTGTCGACGACGACGGAGACGCCATCGACCTCGAAGACGTGGTCGTCATCCTTGGCGCGGTCGAAGGCGAGCGCGTACTGAAATCCCGAGCAGCCGCCGCCGCGGACGGCGACGCGCAGCGCCTGGTCCCCGGCGTCCTCCTGCGAGCCGAGCAGCTCGGCGATCTTGGCAGCGGCCTTGTCGGTGAGGACGATCGCGGCCTGGGGGGAGTCGTTTTGAGAGTCGGTCACTTCACAAAGTGTAGCGGCAGGTCTGCCAGAATCGGCTTGCTTGAGCTCCCTCACCCCAACTGCGGTCGTTTGCGACACGACGGCCTACCTGCCGAGTGAGCTGGTCGCCTCTCGCGGGGTCGAGACGATCGGCCTCTATGTTGCGATCGATGGCCACCAGGAACTTGAGTCGGAGATCGGCGACTACGCCGATTTCTACGAGCGCCTGCGCGCCTCCGAAAGCGGCGCGACGACCTCCCAGCCCTCGATCGGCGACTTCGTCTCGGTCTACGAGCCGTTGCTGGACGAAGGGCGCGAAGTCGTCTCGATCCACATCTCCGCCGGCATCTCCGGCACCTTCGAGGCGGCCGGCCAGGCGCGCGATCGACTCCGCGCCGAAGACAAAGGCGGCGAGCGCATCCACGTCGTCGATTCGCGCTCGGCTGCCGGGGGCATGGGGCTGAGCGTCTTGGCCGCATCTGCGGCGGCGGCCTCGGGCGACGGGGCCGAGGCGGTCGTCGCTCGCGCCAACCAGGCCCGCGAGGAGCTGAAGATGTGGTTCGCGATCGACACGCTCGAGTACCTGCGCCGCGGCGGGCGGATCGGCGGCGCGCGAGCCTGGATCGGCTCGGCGCTGAAGATCAAGCCGATCCTCACCCTGGAGGAGGAGATCACCCCGGTCGAGCGGGTCCGCACCAGGGCGCGTTCGATCGAGCGCCTGCGCGACTACGCCCGCCAGCGCCACGAGTCGGGCCTCGACGGTTGGGTCGTCCAGCACATCCAGGACGACGCGACCGCGAATGGCCTGATCGAAGACGGCCGCGAGATCTTCGGCTGCGAGCCGGTCTTCACCTCGGAGATCGGCGCCGTCCTCGGCGCCCACGTCGGCCCCGGCCTGCTCGGCATCGGCAGCGTCTCCAAAGCCGTGCTCAGCTGAGAGCATCGGGCTCGCCGCCCGCAGGCGCGGTACCGCGCTGTACCTTAAGATCACCACATGAAGCACCTTGTGCTAATCAGCGCGCTTCTGACTCCACTCGCATTCCTCGCCTGGGGCTGCGGCAGCTCGACCGATGCGGGGCATGCCGGAGCGAGGGTGACCGAGGTCACCGGCCCCCACGGGAAGCTGAAGATCCGGGTCCCGTCGGGCCGGCCGCCCAAGGCGCTCGTCGTCAAGGAGCTCAGAGAGGGTTCCGGCCCGGAGGCCGCTCGGGCCGGTGACGAAGTCGCCGTCGACTACGTCGGCATCGACTACGGGACCCGCAAGGCGTTCTACGACACCTGGGAACAGGCCGGGCCAAGTCACTTCCACCTAAAAGCGATGCGCACGGGCTGGGAACGCGGCCTGAGGGGGATGAAGGTCGGCGGCCGCCGTGAGCTGATCGTCCCGTCGAGGTTGGCGTACGGCACCGGCGCGCTGATCTACCTCGTCGATCTGCTCGAGGTCAGGCCCTGGGTCTCGTGAGATCTCTCGTTCTCGCCGGCGCGCTCGCGGTCGGACTCTCGCTCCTCGCCTGGGGCTGCGGCAGCTCGACCGATGCGAAGCAGGCCGGGACGAGGGTGGTCGAGGTCATCGGTCCGCACGGGAAGCTGAAGATCCGGGTGCCGCCGGGAAAGCCACCCAAGGGGCTCGTCGTCAAAGACCTGAGAGAGGGCTCCGGCCCGGCTGTCGAAAGCGTGAAAGACGAAATCGTCCTCAACTATGCCGGCCTCGAATACGCAGCCGGCAAGGCCTTCTACGACTCCTGGGAACAGGGGGGGCCGAGCAGGTTCATTCTTCAAGAAACCCACCCGGGATGGGAACGCGGCCTGATTGGGATGAAGGTCGGCGGCCTGCGTGAGCTGATCACTCCGCCAGGGCTCGCGTATCACACGACCACCTTGATCTACATCATCGAAATGATCAGGATCAGGCACACGGGACGATGAGATGCGCGACGTTGATCGGCGCCTGCCTGACCGCGCTGGCTCTCGCCGCCTGTGGTGGGAGCGGCTCGACGAACACCACGAAGGGCTCGGCCGCCGGCTCTCAGTCGGCCCGCAAGCCGGCTGAACCCATTGCGGACTCCGCCAAGCCGCCGAAGGTTCGCGTCCCGCAGGGGCCGCCGCCGGGGAGGCTCGTGGTCAACGACATCAGGCAGGGCGCCGGCGCCGCCATCCCACCGAAAGCCAGCGTCAAAATCAGCGCCCACTACATAGGAGTGAGCTACGGCACCGGGAAGCCATTTGAAGTTCGATGGAGTCGTGCCCAGCCTTTCGATATCGAATTCGGTCCCGGCCAGGAGGTCAAAGGGTGGGAAAAGGGCCTGGTTGGGATGAGGGCCGGCGGCCGCCGCGAGCTGATCGTGCCGTCGAAGATGGCTTACGGAAATGGGGCGCTGATCTACGTGATCGACCTGCTCGCGGTCGGATGACGGCGCATGCGGCGCGTGCCTCTAGCCGGAGACGCGCTCGCCGAGGGTCTGGAGCATCTCCTCGACCCGGACGAACTTGACTCGCGGGCGGCCGTGGGGCTCGCCGCGGCCGACCTCGGCCTGGTCGATCGCCTGCCAGTCCTCAAAGCTGACGTAGCGGACCCCGCGCTCGGCCAGCAGGGCCTCGACCGCACCCGGCTCTGGGCTCGCGGGGTCGAGCAGCGTCTGCGACTCGACGTCGGCGAGCAGGTGCTGGACCGTCTCCAGGGCGTCCTTCTTGTTGGTGCCGATCACGCCCGACGGACCTCGCTTGATCCAGCCCGCCGTGTAGTGGCCGACCTTGTGGCCGGAGTCGTGCGAGTCGAGCACACGGCCGCCCTCGTTGAGGATCAGGCCGCGCTTCTCGTCGAAGGGGACGCCCTCGATCGGGATGCCGGTGTAGCCGACCGAGCGCAGCACCAGACCGCAATCGAGCTCTTCGCGCTCGCCTGTGTCGCGGGCGCGCAGGGTTCCGCCCTCTTCGACCAGCTCGTTGCTGCCGATCACGATCTTCTCGACCTTGCCGTCGCCCTTGATCTCCGCCGGAGAGGCGAGGAAGCGCAGGACGATCCGCTGGCGCTTGCCCTCGGGGCGGCGCTGGGAGAACTCGCGCAGGGTCTCGACGTTTACCCGGGTCGTCTTGTCGGCCTCGTCGGACTCGAGGAAGGCGGCGCTCGCCGGGTCGAGCTCGACGTCGGCCGGGTCGACGATGACGTCGGCATCCTCCATCTCGCCCAGCTCTCTGATCTCGGGGTTGGTGAAGGCGGCCTGGACCGGTCCGCGGCGGCCGAGCACGACGATCTCGCGGATCTTCTTCGCGTCGAGCAGCTCGATCGCGTGGTCGGCGGTGTCGGTCTGGCGCAGCTCGTGGTCGGTCAGGGCCAGCATCCGGGCGACGTCCATCGCCACGTTGCCGTTGCCGATCACGACGGCGCGCTCGCAGGAGAGGTCGAACTCGTCGTCAGCGTAGTCGGGATGGGCGTTGTACCAGCCGACGAAGGCGGTGGCGGCGTGGCTGCCGGGCAGCTCTTCGCCGGGGATGCCGAGCTGGCGGTCGGTCTCGCAGCCGACCGTGAAGACGATCGCGTGGTAGAGCCGTTCGAGATCCTCGACCTCGATGTCGTGGCCGACCTTGACGTTGCCGAAGAAGCGGAAGCCCTCCCGTGCGGCGGTTTTTTCGTAGACCCGGATCACCGACTTGATCTTCGGGTGGTCAGGGGCGACGCCGCCGCGAACCAGGCCAAAGGGCGTGGGGAGGCGGTCGAAGAGGTCGACCTGGGCATGTGCATCCTCGCCTTTGAGGATGTGCTCGGCGGCGTAGAAGCCGGACGGGCCGGCGCCGACGATGGCGACGCGGACGGGGCTCTCAGGGGTTCCTACCTTGGTCATCTCGCTCTATCTGGGTTGCTTTGGGTGAACGGACCGCATACAAGAATGACTACGGCGAGCGCGAAAGAATAGGGAACCCGGAGCCGGGCGTTCCTAGGCGGCCAGCAGGAGCGCGTTGCAGTCTGGACAAATTCCGTGACTGAGCGCCGGCAGCTCGGGCCTGTTGAACAGCCCCAGTCGCTTTGCCGCCTCCTCGACCTCGACCCACTCGCCGTCGACTTCGAAGCGATCGCACCAGCCGCACATCTCCAGCACGTCATCGCCCCGTGGGGTCGCCGGATCGAGCAGCCGCTGCGGTAAATCTCGCCTCTCCTCGGAGCGCAGCCGGGCCGAGAAGAGGACGACGCGCCCGCCCGGGCGGGCGACGATCCTGATCTTCATCTGGCGGCGCACGCCGGGGCCATCGCAGCGGAAGGGCAGCTCGACATCGCCGACCTCGTCGCGGATGCGGCGCACCAGCAGGCGCTGCAGTTTCACCATCTCGTGACCGCCGACGTAGTCCCAGAGCGAACGGCCGAGGCTGGAGCCGGCCTCGTCCCAGCCGTTCTCCTCGGCGAAGCGGTAGTAGCCGTGGTCGACCCTGATCAGGTGATCGTGCTCGTCGATCGCGTAGCTGAGGGTCTCGGTGCTCATGCTCGGGTTGGGATGGCGCTGGGCGCCCCATCCAGTGCGTCGAGCGCTTTGCGCGGCGAGAGCGCCACGCAGGTGAAGATCGGCGTCTCGAGCTCGGTGTACTCGCTCGACTCGGTCGGCCGCAGCTCCTGGACGAGGTCGAGGAACATCGCCGGGTCATCTCCCTCGAAGGCGACGACGAACTCCTGGTCGTCGAGGCCGAAGGAGTAGGAGGTGTTGATCGTGATCTCGGGGTAGCGCCGCCCGACCTCGATGTGGCTCTTCATGATCCGCTCGCGCTCCTCCGCCGGCAGCCCGTACCAGCGGCGCTGCTTGACCATCGGGTAGAGGAACATGTATCTGCGCTCAGAAACGCAGATCTCGGGCCGCGCCCCCTCCTCGGAATACGGAGAGCGCTTGGTCATCGAGAGGAGCGAGTAGGGCGTCTCGGCCCATTTGGCCAGGCCGCTCTGGCCGAGGACGACGTGGAATGTGTGCAGGTCGTCTAGGTTGGGGCTCTGGCTGAGCAGGACCAGGTCGACGTCGCCACGCGTTCCTATGGTTGAGTAGGCGCGCAGCGAGCGGTCCTGGGCGAAGTCCTCGCAGGCAGCGAGGAACTCCTGCTTGTCGGCGGCTCGCAGATCGGCGTCTCGGCGGCGCCAGGCTGGGTCTACCTTGAAGAAACTGAACTTGGCGAAAGTGCGGTCGGCCATCGGGGTCACGATAGCTCTATGTGTGTGGGCGGGACTCGGGCAGGAGGCTCCGCTTAACTTTTTCGGTGGGGCGGAAGAGGCGGCAGCCCGGCCGGTGGGCGAAAAAGTACAAGACGCTCCACCTCCTGCCCGAGTCCCGCCCACACGTGTGGTTGTGGCTCTCCTGCCCCGAGGGACCGGAGTCGGGCAGCTGGCGAGGATCCCGGGCCTATCGCCCGGGTTGCTCAGCGCTGGGCTGGGGAGCGTGCCGGCGGCGCAGACTTATTTGGACATATCGCAGGGGAACCGGGTCTTCGATTCGCTTTACGACTCGGAGCTTCCGCGGGACGTAGGCGGGGGGATCTGCGGGCCGTCCTATTCCCGGACGGTGGTCGAGCGGGCGGAATCCGCTCCGGCGGACATCGAGCCCGGCCTGCTGGCGGCCACGCTTCGAAGGGCGGAAAAGGGATGTGAGGTCAGATCGATGGGACTGGGGCAGCTGGCCGCACTCGCCAAAGGGCTGCGGGGGCAGGACATTGTCATTGCGATCGAGCGAGCGCCGCCGGAAAAGAACGGGGCGCTGGCAATTGGCATTGCCGGGCGGGGATTCGATGGAAACCTGATCTCGGACAGCACCCGGACCGACGGGTACGTGCTGTCCACCGACATTGCACCGACGATTCTTGGGCGATTTGGAATTGCGGTGCCTTCGGCAATGTCGGGGCAGGCGATTCGGACTGACGGGTCTGTCGACGTTGCCCCGATCGAATCCTTGGCCCAGCGGATGGCGCTGATCTCCAAACGGCGGGGGCCGGTGATCGGGGGTGGCTTGATCGTCTGGCTGATGGCGCTTGCCTTGGCGATCGCCGTGAGTCGAGGCCGGTTGGCCCGCCCCGCTGTGAGGCTTGCGGGGCTGAGCGTGGTCTACCTGCCGCTGGTGCTGCTGCTGGCGGCGGCGTTCGAGCCGAGTCAGGGGGTCGAACAGCTGCTGGTGACGCTCGGGGCGCCCACGTTGTCCGCTCTCACTCTCGGTGCGTTTCACGGCTACCGGGCGCTCGCGGTCGCTTCGGCGCTCGTGGTGATCGCCTACGCGGTCGACGTTATCGCCGGCTCGCCGCTGACCTCGCTCTCGCTGCTTGGGCCGAACCCCGAGCTGGGGGTGCGCTTCTACGGGATCGGCAACGAGCTCGAGGCCCTGCTGGGGGTCATCGTCGTAGCGGGGACCGGCGCCGGGCTTGCCGGCTTTGCGCCGCGAGCGTCGCCCCGCCGTTGCGCGGCGGCTTTCCTGGCGATCGGCCTGTCCTTTGCGCTCGTCTTCGCCGCGGGACGTTTCGGCGCCGACGTGGGGGCGGCGATCGTCTTGCCGGTCGGCACTGCGGTTGCCGCTGCCATGATCGGGGCTCCCAGGCGGCGAACGGCGCTGCTGGTAATCGCCGCCCCACTGGCGGTGCTCGCGCTGATCGCCTTCGCCGACCTGGTTTCAGGGGCGAACGCGCACTTCACCCGGTCGGTCCTCGATGCGGGTGGTCTCAACGATCTTGCCGACGTCGCACAGCGTCGCCTGCAGCTGTCCGCGCACAGCTTCGGACGGCCGATCGTCCTCTTCTTCCTGCCATTGATCGCTGCGCTCGCGGCCCTTGCGGTGCTGCGGCGGGACCGACTCCGCGCATTGCTGAAGAGTTCTCCAGCCATGCGCGCCGGGCTGCTCGGAGCCGTTGCGGCGACGCTGATCGGCACGCTGGCCAACGACTCCGGCGCCTTGCTGCTGGAGATCGGCACCGCCTATCTCCTCGTCTTCGTCACCTTCGCCTGGGCGGAGGGATCGTCGGATTCGCCCGGGTAGTCGCCTCTGGGCGATCCACTACCCTTAGAGGCTCGTGCGGATTGCTCTCGTCTCGCCATATTCCTGGAGCTACCAGGGCGGCGTGAACCGGCACGTGGAGGCGCTTGCCGAGGAGTTCCTCGGCCGTGGCCATCACGTTCGCGTGCTCGCGCCAGTCGACCCACCCGGTCGCATCAGCCGGGTGCTGCACCGTGCCGCGCCGGAGGTCCGCGAGTTTCCCGACTACCTGATTCCGCTCGGGCGCACGGCGGGCTTCCCGTCCAACGGCTCGATCTCCAACCTCTCCCCCTTCCCAGCTGGCGGGGTGGTGGCGCCGCGGCGCGAGCTGAGCGAGGGTGACTTCGACGTGGTCCACATCCACGAGCCGGTGGTTCCGCTGGTCGGCTGGAACGCCGCGCTCGGCGCCAAGGTCCCCGCCATCGGCACGTTCCATGCCTACTCGACCAACGCCGTTCCCAACCGCATCGCCGGAGCGTTTGGCGCCCGGCGCGTCTTCAACCGGCTCTCGGCGCGCATCGCCGTCTCCGAGGCGGCGGCGTGGACCGGTCGCCGCTGGTTCGGCGGCAGCTACGAGGTGATTCCCAACGGCGTCGACGTGGCCGCTGCGCCAAGCGGCCCGAAGCCGGCCGGCGAGGAGCTGCGGGTGCTCTTCGTCGGGCGCCCCGAGGAGCGCAAGGGGCTGCCGGTCCTGCTCGCCGCCTTCGGCGCCCTGGTCGAGCACGTGCCGAGCCGCCTCACGGTGATCGGCGCCGAGCGCGAGGACGTGCTCCGCTATCTGGCCGATCCCGCGGCGATGAAGTGGATCGACGTTCGCGGCCGCGTCTCCGGCGCCGCCCTGCAGAGCGCCCTGCGCGAAGCCGATGTCCTCTGCGCCCCCTCGCTCTCGGGGGAGAGCTTCGGCATGGTCCTGACCGAGGCCTTCGCGGCCGGCACGCCCGCCATCGCCTCGGCGATCGCCGGCTACAGCGACGTGGTCAGCGACGGCGTCGACGGCGTGCTCGTTCCGCCCGGCGATGCCCAGCGCCTTGCCGAGGAGCTGCAGCGGGCTCACCACGAGCCGGAGCGCCTGGCGGCGATGGGAAGGGCGGCGCGACAGAGCGCCGAGCGCTACGCCTGGCCCCGCATCGCCGACCGGGTCAGCGCCGTCTACGAGCGCGCGATCGAGCTGCCCAAGCCCGCCGGCGCGCTCGAGCGCGCCGGCCACTGGGCGGGGATACGTCCCGCTGACGGCCTGCGACCGAGCCCGGCGCAGCGGCTGCCCTCGCTCGACCCGGCGCCCGCCGAGCCCGGCAAGCGCCGCCGCAAGGCCGCCCGCCGCATCGGCCTCGCCGCGGCCGGCGTTTTCGGGGTCGGCCTGACGGCGCTGGCGGCGCAGAAGATAGGCGTCGACAAGGTGGTCGAAAGCATCGTCCGCTCGGACCTGAGCTGGGTGCTCGTCGCCTGCGCGTTGATGGCGCTCTCGCTCTTCTTCCGCGCCGCGTCCTGGTACTGGATCGTGCGCGCGGCGCTTCCCCTGCGGCCCGTGCGCCGCCGCGACGTCACCTCGGCGACGATGATCGGCGTGCTGATGTCGGCGACCCTGCCGGCCCGCCTCGGGGAGCCGGCGCGCGCGATGTCGCTGGCGCGAAGGATCGGCCGGATGCGGGAAACCTTTCCGGTCCTGCTCGGCACGGTGGTGTCGCAGACGCTGCTCAACCTGATCGCCCTCGCCCTGCTCGGCGTGATCATCGTCTCCAGCACCGACCTCTTCCACTCGGGGACCCAGAAGCTCTTCGTCTTCAGCTTCCTGCCCCTCCTGCTGCTCCTCGTCGTGCTGATCGGCCCACCGCTGATGCGGCGCAACGGCAACGGCCGGCTGGCCCGGCTCGGCGCCGCCCTGCACAAGGCGCTGCTGCAAGTGCGGGCGGGGCTGCGGGTCTTCCGCAACCCGCGTCGCGGCCTCGCCGCGGCGGCCGCCCAGCTGACCGCCTGGGCGATCCAGCTCGGCGCCTGCTGGGCGCTGCTCGCCGCCCTGGGGCTGACCGACCAAGCGGGAATCGGCGCTGCCGCCGCCGTCCTCTTCGCGGTCAACGTGACCGCGGTCGTGCCGGCGACGCCGTCCAACATCGGCGTCTTCCAGCTCGCCGTGATCAGCGTCTTGCACACCGGCTTCGGCGTCAGCACCGCGGATGCCCTCGCCTACGGCGTGATCCTCCAGGCGGTCGAGATCGCCACCGCCGTCGGCCTCGGCCTGCCGGCCCTGGTCCGCGAAGGGCTCACCTGGAAGGACCTGCGCATGCAGGCCCTCTCGACCACGCCTGTGCGGCTCAGCTCGCAGCCGGCGCCTCGCAAGCAGGGCGCTCGCGAGGGCGTCAGCGCATGACCGCCTGATCGGCGGACCCGGCAGACAGTTGTCTTCACTGCCCTGCTCGCGCGCAAGAGGCGAAGCCGGCGCTTTTCCAATAGGCTGCGCTCAGCTGACGGCGTTTTTTTAGACGACTAGTTCCATACCTGAATAAACGAAAGTATGCAAGCCGACAGCACAATGCCGCCTGCGCGCGTACGAGCAGGGGGGACGGTCCTCTCCCTGATTGCCGGCCCGCTGAGCGTTCCCATCCTGCGAGCCCACCTCGACGGCCCGCTGCGCCTGCCCGATCTGCGCGAACGGATCGGCGGCGCCGCGCAGACGACGCTGCGCGGTCAGGTCGGCAACCTGCGCGGCATCGGCGCCCTCGAACGGCACGTGCGCAGCGGCATGCCCTACACGGTGGAGAACGAGCTGACGGACGTGGGGAGGGGAGTGCTCGACGTCGCCGAGATCGTCGAAGCCTGGCTGGCGCGGGCGCCACAGGGCTCGATCCCGCTCGGCAGCGAGTCGGCCAAGGGGGCAATCAGGGCTCTGATCGGCGGCTGGGGCTCGAAGATGCTGCGGGCGCTGGCGGCACGTCCCCTCTCGTTGACCGAGTTGAGCAGCGTGATCGGCGATCTCAGCTACCCAGCGCTGGAGCGCCGCCTCTCGGCAATGCGGGCGGCGCGGCAGGTCGAGGTGAAGCTGAATGGCGGTCGTGGTGCCAAGCCCTACGCCGTCACCGATTGGACTCGCGAGGCCGTCGGTCCGCTTGTCGCGGCGGGTCGTTGCGAGTGCACGCATCTGGCCGGCGTCACCGAGCCCTTGACCCGGATCGATATCGAGGCCGCCTTCCTGCTGGCCCTCCCACTGATCGATCTGGAGGTCACCAGGGACGGTTCGTGCCTGCTCGCCGTCGATACCGGCGTTGCGAACGACGATGAGCGCGCGGACCGGCTCGCCGGCGTTCACGTCGAGATCGAAAAGGGCGACGTCGGCTCCTGTCACTCCCGCATGGAGCAGGAGCCGCGGACCTGGGCGCTCGGCACGGTCGACTCCTGGGTCGAAGCGATCCTCGAGGGGCGCCCCGACCGCCTCCGCATGGGAGGCGACGAACCCCAACTCGCCGCGGCCATCATAGCCGGCATCCATAGCTCGCTTTTAGCTGCCTGAAGCCTCTCATGCACGGATCTGCGCGGCGCACAGAACCGTGCGTGTGCAAATCCCGCATCCTGGGATTTGCAGGGCAATCAACGGATCCAACGTCGGCGCCAAAGCCGCCGCAGAGCGAATAACGCGACTTTCTTGACCTGGGGCCGGAGCACCGGATATCCAATGCCTGCTCGGAAACCCGAGCGAATCACAAACGGATCTCGGCGGTTCCCGCCGAGAAAGGAGAACCAAGTGAGACACTTCAAGATGTTCGGACTCGTCGCGGTAGCCGCGGTCGCCGCAATGGCGTTCGTCGGCGCCTCGTCGGCGATGGCTGAAAGCACGGTCCTCTGTTCCACGACCGAAAACCCCTGCGCCAGCCACGCGCTGACGAATACGCACGTGGAAGGGAAGACAGCAGTTGGGGCAGACACGACCCTGGTGGCAGGTTCCCTCACGGTGTTATGCACGGAAACTGGTGGGGTACCTGCTTCAATTATCTTAGGCGAAGTGTTAACATTAGCGGCGCCTCTGATTGGTCATTTCAGTTTAATTGATTTCAACAATTGCAAGCGTGGTACCGAAGCCTGTGAAGTTAACACCATAAAGCTTGGCTTACTTGAACTCTTAAGAAATGGCGGAGACTCAGGTACGGCGAAATCCTCAGGCAGTGAAGTGTTAGTGAAATGTGGCTCTTTCATCCACTGTGTATATGGAGGTACTCCCTCCCTCACGGCGGCAGGTGGCGCTCCCGGTACGATTACAGCCACCAATGCAGTGCTGACTGTGGTCTCAGGCTTCTTTTGTCCTGAAGAATCAAAATGGACGGCTACATACACCATCGCGTTACCAAACCCGGTTCACATCGAGAAATAAGAGACCGGTAAGACAAGCTCACTTGCTTGTTACTTCGCGGCCGCCCCGGATTCTGGGGCGGCCGCGCTTTTGGAAAGAAGAACCAAGTGAGACATCTCAAGATGTTCGGTCTCGTAGCGGTAGCCGCAGTCGCCGCAATGGCGTTCATCGGCGCCTCGTCGGCGATGGCTGAAAGCACGGTCCTCTGTTCCACGACCGAAAACCCCTGCGCCAGCCACGGCGCTGACGAATACGCACGTGGAGGGAAAGTCCGGCTTCCTCTGCCGGGAGAAGCACTTTTCCCGGCCACCTATACCATTGTGTTACCGAATCCGGTCCACATCGAGAACTAGCAGGTTGGCGCAGCATGGCCTGCTTTCCGCGGCTGCCGGAATCTGGGGCGGCCGCGGAAAGCCACCCTCTAGAAGGAACGAAGCGAGTACTTGACAGGAACAATTGGGTACTGTAGCTTCTGGGCCAATAGCTCAAGCTGGTGCCAGGGAGATGGGAATCAATCGGCGGAAAGGGGGCGGACGTCGCTACTAGGCGTGATCTCTCGGTTCGCTGATGAGGCACCGGCCCTTAAAAGGGAGGAAGCAAGCCGATGTTCTCGATATTTAGAAACCGTTTCGGGGTTCCCGGCGTTATCGCGGTGATCGCGCTCGTATTCGCGATGATCGGCGGCGCCTATGCCGCATCAGGGAGCCTGACGGCTAAGCAGAAGAAAGAAGTCAAAGCGATCGCCAAGAGCTTCCAGGGCACCGGCCCGACAGGCGCCAATGGCAAGGACGGCACGAACGGAGCCAACGGCACGAACGGAGCCAACGGCAAAAACGGCACCAATGGCATCGGCGTCACAGGCGCACCGATAGCCGCGGGTGCGTCCGAACCCTGCGGCGAAGCCGGAGGGGTGGCTTACACGTCCGCCAGTGGCACCGAAAACGTTTGCAACGGCGAAGAAGGCTCTCCCTGGACCGCTGGCGGCACTCTGCCTTTGGGCCAGACTGAGACCGGCGCCTGGGCCTTTCTCTCTGATGGTGACGGTGTTGGTTTCACCCGGGTGCAGGTTTCCTTTGCGATTCCCCTGGCGACGGAAATTCCGGTCGCCAATGCGCACTTCATCAACACTGCAGGGGAAGAAGTCCTGTTCGATCTGAGCACCGTGCCGTCGACGGCGTGTCTTGGAAACGCAGCGGCTCCAACTGCCACGCCGGGCAATCTGTGCATATATACCGGAAGCTTGTCGGGGGCCACGGGAACCGGAGGTGCAAACGGCGGGATAAAGAAGGCCGGCGGCTCTGGCTCGTCGGGCGGCGCCTCTACGGCTGGGTCGATCTTGATTCTAGGAGTATCCGGAACTCCCGGACAAGGCAATGGCACCTGGGCTGTTACCGCTCCTAGTTCCTAGATTTCTCGGAACGGAATGTCTCTCAGTTGGATCGGAGTCAACCCGGGCGGCGACAAGCCGTCCGGGTTGATATCTGCCCTATGCGAACCAGGCAAATGACTATGACTCTAAGAAGGTGTGGTTTTACCCGGATGGCCAGGGGAACAGCTTGTGCACTCGTATTTTTCTTCGGGTTCACTGCGCCTACGCAGGCCGGCCCTCCGATGCACCAACCGTTGCCCGATCCAATAAGCGGTTTTTCTTTTAACAAGGCCTGTGGAGACGCCGTCGATTCCAACGGTGATATCTATGTTTCGAGTGCCGGAGACAACGCTGTCGAGGTCTTCGATCCAGCTGGCAACCACTTGGAAACGATCACCGATCCCAGCGGCCCATGCGGTATCGCGGTTGACCCTACCGGACGCGTCTATGTCTCCGAGTCCATTACCGGGCAGGTCGTTCGCTACACCCCCAGTGCCTATCCCTTCTCCGGGACGCCCAGCTATAGCGCCCCGGTGACGATCGACTTCTCCGGCAGCGCAAAAGGCATTGCCGTGGACCCCACCGATGCTCGCCTTTACGTCGCTGAGGGAGACCACATCACGAGCTACAGTGCCGAAGGTACGCCAGGGGTTAACGAGGCGCAACGGATACGCGTCGACACGGCCAGCGCCTTTACGCTTTCCTTCGAAGGCGCAGAAACGGGGCCACTTCACGAACCTTCGCACGCAGAAGTCGAAAAAGCCCTCGAAGAGCTTCCGACGATCGGCTCGGGCAACGTCTCGGTCAGCGTGGGCCCAGATGGAACGGAAAACGATCATCGGATCACCTTCGTTGGCGCTCTGGGTGGCTCCAACGTTGGGCAGATCACCAGTAGCCCGTCGGCAGGCATTGTCCAGGAAACGATCACGCAAGGTTTCGACGGCCACATTGGCGAAGGTTTGCTGAGCAACGCAACAGGCGTTGCCGTATACACCTCCGTAGGTAACAACGAAAAGTCCACTCGGTACCTGTTCGCCGCCGATGGAGCCACTGATCAAGTCAAGGTTTTCAGCGGTCCGCTCCTCAGCGCGCTGAAGCTCCGCAAGTCGATCAAAGGACCGAAAGCAGGAGAAAACTTTGGCTTCGGTGTCGCCGGCGCCTATCTGGCTGCCGATCCCGGGAATGGAAACCCAGTCAGCAAAGAATGCTCGTCAATTTCCGAACAGGCCTGCACCGCGGGGCATTTCTTCATCTATGACGATGCTCACAAAGTCGTGGATGAGTTCGAGGCAAGCGGCGAATATGTCACCCAGATATCCAATCCGGGCTTCGCCGATGCACAGCCGACTGCCGTCGCGGTCGATCGCTCGAGTGGCTCCAGCGACGGTACGATCTACGTGACCAGTGGGGCATCGGTGGGTGCCAAAGCGCTCGCCTTTGCGCCTCTGCCGGCACCAAGCAGACCACCTCGCCCAGATCTCTCGTTTGCGCTCGCACACGCGAGTAGCGTCGCGGTTGACTCCTACGGCAATCGCTACGTTGCCGCCGACGCAGCCATAAATGTTTATCCCCCTGCAAGCGGTACACCGTTGACGACGATCGGGGATTCCGGCAAACCCCTGAGACTCGCCGTAGATTCCGCTTGCAACGTCTATGCCCTCAATAGAAACGGGGGAATTCAACAAGAAAAACTTGTGTATTACACGTCCGAATCCTGTCCTCCGAAACCAGGGACAAAATACAGCGGGCCGACGACGGTCGCCGCGACCGGCCCACCTTACTTTTCAACCAAACATGAATTGATCTCTTTCGGCGTCAATCCCGCTTCCGACCATGTCTATGTTGGTCAGAACTTCAACGGAGGAACGATCGAACTCGATTCGGCTAAAAATGGATCCGGAATCCTTAATCCCGACTTCGCCTCCGGTCTGAGCCTCGGAGACCCTGGTGATTTCGGGGTGTATGGCGCCAACGGAGATATCTACGTATTCAGCGAACCGGAAAGCGTTGTATACGTCGTAGACCCCTCCGGCACCGAAATCCTGGCCCGGATAGCAGGCGCAGGAAGCCCTAGGGGTCCATTTGCCCCCGGCACAAAAATTGCGATCAATCAGGCAAACGGGCACTTTGTCGCCTTCAACAATGAACGGGGTGTGGCCGAAGAATACGAGGCATCCGGCGCCTTCGTTGGCGAATTCGGCTCCTTCAACACTGAAGCACATGTGCCGTACGGAGTTGCTGTGGACAGCTCTTGTTCGCTGCACAAACCGTCGCTTACCCCGGCTACCTCACCCTGTGAAGAATTCGACCCGTCCAACGGGAATGTCTACGTTGCCTTTGACGACCCCACTCCAGAAACTTTTGACCTCTGGGCTTTCGGCCCACTTGCCTTCGGCGAACCGCCGATTTCGATAACCGGCGTTGCCGACGGAGTGGGTGCTACTGGGGCGACATTGCGCGGCACGGTCGATCCGCGTGGCTTTGAACTCGATGAATGCGATTTCGAATGGGGCGAATTCGGAGAACCCTACGAACACATCGAACCGTGCGCCGAGACTCCCGCAGAAATCGGTCATGGCAATGGACCCGTCCCGGTCCATCTCGTCGTTAGTGGTCTGACGCCCCAAGCGACTTCCTACCACTTTCGCCTCATCGCAAAGAATAAGTACGGCATGAGTCAAGGCGAAGACGCCGCGTTCGGACCTCCAGTGGTCGAACCAGCAACGACCCTGCCGATCCTCTACACCGAAGCGACCCTGCGGGCACGGATCAACCCCTCTGGGCTGGCGACGAAATACCACTTCGACTATGTCACCCGGGAACACTTCGAAGCCGAAGGCTTCGAAGGCGCAAAGAGCACTCCCGAAGTCGAGCTCGCACCGGACGACAAAACGGCTGTGGTGCAATCTCCCCTCACCGGTCTCTCAGAAGGGACGAAATACCTCTTCCGCGTCATCGCCGAAAACGAAGCGAAGAGAGTGGTGGTGGAAGGCCTCGAAATGGAGAGCTTCACAACCCTGGAACGAGCCGGGCCACAAGAATGTCCCAACGCCGAATATCGCATCGGCCGATCTGCCGCCCTGTCCGATTGCCGTGCCTACGAGTTGGTCACTCCGCCCGAAACGCGAGGAGCGGCACCACTCGCTCAGCAGTCACCGTTCAGTGACTGGCTTGTCTCACCGCGCGAAGAAGGGGCGGGTGAACGGGTCAGCTTCTTCGCCGAAGCGACCCTGCCGGGTTTCGAAGGCAATGGGCGGCTCGACGGCTACCGAGCACAGCGCACTACGGATGAAGGTCCGCATCCCGGGGGAGGCTGGACAACCGAGCTCGTCGGGCCATCCTACGCCCAGGCTGGGGGTGGCAAGCCCGAAGCAGAAGGGGTGGCCTCCTCCCAGCAGTACTCGCTCTGGCGGGTCAATGTCCAGGAAGCCTTCGATGGGACCCTCCCTGCTGGCGACTACCTGCGCACTCCGACCAGCTTCGAAGCGCTCGGTCGCGGCAGCCTCTCGCCGCACACCGATCCGCTGGCAAGGGGACGTTATGTCAGCGCCGACGGAACCCATGTGATCTTCACTTCCAAAGAACACCTGGAGGCCAAAGCGGCGCCCCAGGGCACCGAAGCGATTTATGATCGCGCCGCAGGCAGTCCAAGCGCCAGCGTCGTCTCGCTCAAACCCGGCGGAGCCGCCTTTGGCGCCTCCGAAGACGCCGTCTACGTCGGCGTGAGCGAAGACGGCTCGGCGGTCGCCTTCAAGGACGGCGGAGCGCTCTACCTGAAGCGCGACGGCCATGAAACCCTGAAAGTGGCCGAAGCTCCCAACGCTTTCGCCGGCGTCTCCGAGGACGGCAAGCAGGTCTTCTACATCGATGAAGTCGCGTCCGGGACCAACCCGCCGCCCGCCGGTCTCTTCGCATTCAATGCCGAAACGTCGACCACGACCGAAATCGCCCCTGACTCGCAATTCGTCAACGTCTCCGCCGATGGCTCCCGCGTCTACTTCACCTCTACCGAGGTGCTTGACGATGCAAGCGAAGGCACGCTCAACCAGAACAACCTCTACCTCTGGGAACGGGCGACCGGGTCGATCCGCTTTGTCGCCCGCCTCGACCCGCGCGACCTGGATCCGCTCGGCTTCGAACACCTCCAGATCAACTTGGTCCGCTGGATCGCCGCTGTCGGCGGCAGTGGCGAAGGGGGCCTGCGGGGCGATTCGCCGACGCGCAGCACGCCCGACGGCGCTGTGCTGGTCTTCCAGTCCCACGCCCAGCTGACCTCCTACGACAACACCGAGCCAACCGCGGCGGCGTGTGGCGATCGCGAACAGGCCGGCGAGCGCTGCAGCGAGGTCTACCGCTATGACGCCGCCGCGAACGGCGGCGAAGGGGAGCTCACCTGCATCTCCTGCGACCCCACCGGCGCCCCGCCGACATCCGATGCCTCCCTGCAGAGCCTCGCCTTCGAGGCCCACCCCCCCGTCACGGCATCGACGCTGATCGCCAACGTCACCGACAACGGCAAGGCGGTCTTCTTCGAAAGCGAAGACGCGCTGCTGCCCGAGGACGCCAACGGCGTCAGGGACGTCTACGAGTGGGAGGCCGATGGCGCCGAAGGCTGCAAACGCGAAGGCGGCTGCCTCGCCCTGATCTCCAGCGGCCAGGGCGAGGAAGGCAGCCATCTCTATGGCGTCACCCCGGCGGACGCTCATGACGTCTTCTTTACCACCACCGAGAAGTTGGTCGGCGCGGACATCCCCGAAAGCCCGTCGATATACGACGCCCGCGTCGATGGCGGCATCCCCGCTCAGGTCAGCCCGGCACCTTGCCGGGGCGACGCCTGTCAAGGGGAAGGCAGCCAACCCCCGCAGCTGCCAAGCCCGGCCAGCAGCGGCTCCGGGGATGGCAACGAAGAACCCTCCACCCGCTGCGCGAAGGGCAAGCACCGCGCCAAAGGCCGCTGTGTGAAATCTCACAAGCGCCACCGCCGCAAGCAGCGGCGAGCCAACCACAAGCGGAGGGCCTCGCGATGATCCCCCGCGCGAAGTTCCTCGCCGCCCTCTTCCTGGTCGCCATCGCCCCGGTGGCCGCCGTTGCGATCCTTGCGATTCCGGCTTCGGCCGCCCCGCAGGACTTCGGCCTGGCGTCGGTCGACGCCTCGCTTTCAACCACTCAGGCCGGAGGCCACCCCGACCTCACCTTCAGCTTCGATACGAAGCGCAACGCCAGCAGCCCGACCAACCCCGCCGGTGAACACGACGGCTTCGCAGCCACGCGCGACGTTCGCATCGAACTGCCGCCCGGCCTGATCGGCGACCCCAACGTGGTCGGGGTGTCTCAGCAATGCACCCTGGGGGAATTGGCGACCTACAACCTGCCGGGCGGCGGCTGTCCCAACGGCTCCCAGGTCGGCGTCACCGAGGTCTCGACCTTCGAAGTCGGCAGGCTCCTGGAGCCGGTCTACATGATGACGCCGCCGGGGGGCGACGTCGTCGCCCGGCTGGGATTCGTCGCCGGCATCTTCCCGACCTTCATCGACCTACGGGTGCGCTCGGAGGGCGACTACGGCATCGTCGCCGACATCACCGACGCCTCGCCGGCGGCGAGGCTGCTGAAAGCCGAAACCACAACCTGGGGCGTGCCCGCCGACCCGAGTCATGACACCGAACGCTGTACGCCCGCGGAAACGCTCTTCGGGGGCTGCGCCGTCTCGCCCAAACGCCCGCCCGGGGGCCGCGCGCTGCCCTTCCTCACCAACCCGACCCGCTGCGGGGTTCCGCTGGAAATGCGCGTCTCCGCCTCCAGCTGGGTGGAACCGGAACGCTTCGACACCAAATCGGCCTCCTTTCCCGAGATCAGCGGTTGCAATCACCTTCCCTTCGGGCCCAGCCTCGAGGTCAAACCGACCTCCCACCGCGCCGCCGCGCCCACCGGTCTCGACATGACGATCCGCCTACCCGCCTCCGAAGGCGTCAAAGTCCTCGAACCTGCCGAGACGCGCGCGATCCGCATCGACCTACCCAAGGGCCTCGCGGTCAACGCCGGCTCCGCCGACGGATTGGCGACCTGCAGCCCCGCGCAGGTGCGCTTTGAAGAACGGGTGGCCGCGGAATGCCCAGACGCCTCGAAGCTTGCCGACACCGAATTCGACATCCCGGTGCTCGAACGCAACCTCAGGGGCGCGATCTACCTGCGCGAACCCGAACCCAAAAATCCCTTCCGGATCTGGATCGTCGCCGACGACCTCGGCCTGCACGTCAAGCTCCCCGGCCAGCTCCACGTCGACGAAAAAACCGGTCAGATCGAATCGATCGTCATCGGCGCTCCGAAGACCGAAGGGATTCCGCAGGCGCCGCTGCGCGAAGTCAAGCTCGAGTTCAAGTCGGGCTTCAGGGCCCCGCTGGTGAACCCCCAAAGCTGCGGCACGTATGCCACGACCTATGAATTCGTCCCCTGGTCAGGCGGACCGCCTGCCACGGGATCGACCACGATGAAGATCGACGAAGGCTGCAACACGGGCGGCTTCAACCCCAAGCTCAGCGCCGGCTCCCTCGACCCCGTCGCCGGCCGGCACTCGCCTTTCCTCTTCACGCTGAGCCGCGAAGACGGCGAACAGAACCCACAGGGCCTCGATGTCTCCCTGCCCACCGGCTTCGCCGCCACGTTCGCCGGCGTCCCCCGCTGCGAAGGGGCGGCGGCAACGACCGGCCGGTGCCCGCCGGGTTCGCGCATCGGCAAGGTCGTGGCTGCCGTCGGCGCCGGCCCCGCGCCGCTCTGGGTACCACAACCCGGCGCCCGCCCCACCGCCGTCTACCTGTCCGGCCCCTATAAGGGGGCCCCGACCAGCATCGTCGCCGTCGTTCCCAGGCAGGCGGGGCCCTTCGACTTCGGCGACGAAGTCGTGCGCTCGGCGGTCTACGTGGATCCGACCACGGCACGGGCCACCGCCAAGACCGACCCGCTGCCCCAGCTGATCGAAGGCATCCCGGTCACCTACCGCACGATCAACGTCCAGCTCGACCGGCCCGGCTTCACCCTCAACCCGACGTCCTGCGCCCAGAAGCAGACCGAAGCTATGCTCACCTCCTCCCGCGGCGCGGGCGCCAATCCGTCCTCGCCCTTCGAGGCGGTCAACTGCGCCAAGCTGAGCTTCAAGCCGGCTCTCTCGATCCGCCTTTTCGGCGCCACCCGTCGCGGCGGGCTGCCCCGCCTTCGCGCGGTGGTCAAAATGCCCGCCGGCGGCGCCAACATCGCCGCGACCTCGGTGGCCCTGCCGCATTCGGAGTTCCTCGACCAGGCCCACATCAAAACCGTCTGCACGCGCGTCCAGTTCGCCGCCCATCAATGCCCGCCGGGCTCGGTCTACGGCAATGCCGTCGTCAAGACCCCGCTCCTCGACGAACCGCTCGAAGGGCCGGTCATCCTGCGCTCCTCTTCGCACTCGCTGCCCGATCTGGTCATCGCCCTGAAGGGGCCGCCGTCGCTGCCGATCGAAATCAACGCCGACGCTCGGGTGGATTCGGTCAATGGAGGGATCAGGACCAGCTTCGAATCGATCCCCGACGCCCCGGTCGAAACGATCGTCTTCAATATGCAGGGCGGCAAGAAGGGCCTGCTCGAAAACTCCACGGACCTCTGCGCCGACACGCATCGCGCCACGGCCAAGTTCAGGGGCCAGAACGGCAAGGAAGCAACCCTGCGCCCGGTGATGAAGGTGTCCTGCGGCGCCAAGCATTGAGCCCGGCCTGGGGCGGCCCGGTTCCAGGGCAGGGTACCCTTGGCTGACCAGCCAAGGGTACGACGAGGAGGTTTCCAGTGGAGAGCGGCACAGCCGAGAAGAGCATTGAGGCGGTCGGGGCTTCGAACGGCGCGGGCGAGCCCGCCGCCGAGCAGCTCGAAGTTCACAACCCGGCGACGGGTGGGCTGATCGCTACCGTCCAGATTGATTCTCCCGAGGCCGTGGCGGGAACCGTCGCCCGAGTGCGGGCCAACCAGGCCGAGTGGGAGGCGATCGGGATCGAGGGACGCTTCCACTGGCTCGGCAAGCTGCGCGACTGGCTGCTCGACAACTCCGAGCGGGTGCTCGACACGATGCAGGCCGAGACCGGCAAGGTTCGCGCGGACGCCTCGGGAGAGCCGATCTACCTCGCCGACCTGATCAACTTCTACGGGGCCAAGGCGGCCAAGTTCATCGGCGAGGAAGCGGTCCGGCCGCACTCCCCGCTGATGGCTGCGAAGAAGCTGCGGGTTCAGTACCGGCCCCATCCGGTCGTCGGCATCATCAGCCCGTGGAACTTTCCCCTGGTGCTTGCCCTGGGCGATGCGATCCCGGCGCTGCAGGCCGGCGCTGCGGTCGTGATCAAGCCATCCGAGTTCACCCCCCTCGGCCTTGCCGAAGTGATCAAGGCCTGGAAGGAGGAGATCGGCGGCCCCGATGTCTTCGACTGCGTCCAGGGCATCGGCGAGACCGGTGGCGCCCTGGTCGACGCTGTCGATTTCATCCAGTTCACCGGCTCCGACAGGACTGGCCGCAAGGTGATGGCGCGCGCGGCCGAGACGCTGACCCCGGTCAGCCTCGAGCTGGGGGGCAAGGACCCGATGATCGTCCTCGCCGACGCCGACCTCGATCGCGCGGCCAACGCCGCGGCTTGGGGCGGGATGTACAACGCCGGCCAGGTCTGCATGTCGGTCGAGCGGATCTACGTCGAGGAGCCCGCCTACGACGATTTCGTCGCCAAGCTCGCGGCCGAGGTGGGGAAGCTGCGCCAGGGCGCCGATGGCAGGGCCTACGGCAAGGACGTCGGTGCGATGACCTCGCCGAACCAGGCGGCCATAGTCGAGGACCAGGTGGATGATGCGCTTGCCTCGGGGGCAACCGCGCTGACCGGCGGCAAGCGTGTGCCGGGGCCCGGCGATTACTTCGAGCCGACCGTGCTTGTCGATGTCGATCACTCGATGAAGGTGATGCGCGACGAGACCTTTGGGCCGGTGGTCGGGGTGATGAAAGTGCGCGACGCCGAGGAGGCTCTGCGCTTCGCCAACGACAGCCGCTACGGCCTCTCGGGTTCCGTCTTCGGTGAGTCGGAGAGAGCCGAGAGGGTCGCGCGACGGGTCGAGTGCGGCGCCGTCAACGTCAACGACGTGCTGGTCAACTATCTGGCCACCGATGTGCCGATGGGCGGCTGGAGGGAGTCCGGGATCGGCTATCGCCATGGCGAACCCGGAATCAAGAAGTACTGTCGCGCCGAGTCGGTTGTCATCACCAGGTTTGGTGGCAAGCGCGAGCCCACCTGGTACCCATACACTCGAGGTCGCCGCGGTTTGGTAGTGCGGATCGCGCAGATGTTCAACGCGCGCGACCTCAAGCGTCGCTTGGGACTGCGGGGCTGAGGTTGCGGACGACGCCCCAGCGTCATCGCGCGATTCAGTAGAGCGGTGAATACACACTGTGACCACGCCGTGCCGGCGAGGTTCCTGCGGGAATGAAATAGCTTTCGCAAAGCGGCGCGCGCGCGGCTCAGTGTTGCTGGAATTTGCAGGCAAAAAGGTCGCCTGGATCTGCCTCGGTGATCGAATATTGGTGTGAATAATCTGTAGCTCTTGACCGCAAACGGTCGCCTGTTATTCAATGCGACCTCCGGGGCCACGAGTGGGAGCCAGGCCAGGTTGAGGTGGCGCTGACCGAACGGACCCGGGGTTCAGCGTAGAGCCGGTCTTGGCAGTCCTTCCCTCGGCCCGGCGCGGTCGGGGCGCACGGCGATCAGCCAACGGTCGACCCCCCATTCGTCGTCAGCGGGGGGACGAGCAGCGAGGGCCGGGGCGGTGCTTCGGCCCGCCCCGGCCCCGCCGCAGCGGTGTTACCGCGGGGCCTTCGAGGAAGGACGACATTGATGTCGCGCCGGGACCCCCAAGTGAGAGGGGAGGCCCCGGCGCTAACCGTAACTCAGTGCCGCCCGGGCAATGCCCGTACGGCAGTTAGAGCATAGAACGCAAATAGCGCATTTTCCAGCACGACAGACGAGCTGCGGGGTAATTCTCCTATTTTGCGGCCTTGCTCGGCGCCAATTCACCGCCACGTTCGGTGCCTGCGATCAGCTCGTCGGGGGCTTCGCCAGCTGGGATGAACCCTGATTTCATCCCAAAGTAGACGGCTTGGGGGTGGTGGGCGACGATCGCCACCGTCGACTGCTCGGGAAGGACCGCGTGCCCGCCGGAGAGCGTCATGCCGATCTCCCCGAGGTCGAGCAGCCGCCAGACCTTCTCGTGCTCGGACTGGTTGGGGCAGGCCGGATATCCCCATGAATAACGCCGGCCCTGATCGAGTCCGATGCCGAGCTCGCGGCGAACTTCGGCGTGCAGCCACTCGGCCAAGCCCTCGGCCGCCTGCACGCCGAGGCCGTGCGCGAAGAGCTGCTCGGCGAACTCGCCTTCGCTCTCCAGGCGCTCGATCAGCTCGGTGACCTCTGGGCCGACCGTCACGCCCTGCAGCGCCACGACATCGCGTTCGCCGGAGGAGAGCGGGCGGAAGAAATCGGCGAGGCAGATCCGGTCGTGCCTGGGTTGGCGGGGGAAGACGAGGCGCTCGCGTTCGCGCTCGAGGTCTTCTGGGTCGAAGACGACCAGCTCGTTGCCATCAGCGTTGCAGGGGAAGTAGCCGAGCCTTGCACGTGGATGAAGGTAGTCCTGCTCTTGCCACATCCGCTCCAGCCGCGGCGCGAAGCCCTCCTCGCCGTCAGCGCCCTCGACCAGCTTCCGCCAAGCCTCGCCCTTGACCCCACGGCCGCCCCAGTGCAGCTTGAAGAGAACGTGGCGGTCGAGGTAGGGGAAGACGTCGTCGAGATCGATCTCGACCTCGCGCGCGCCCAGGAACGGAGGCTCGGGGATCGGCACGTCGGTGCGCGCAGCCGAGCGGGCGCTGTGGTCGCTGGTCGGCGGCCCATCGTCGACCTCGACCGGCTTCTCGCGCAGCTCCTGCGCCTCGGCGCGGATCCGTCCGACCAGCGCCTCGCGGGCCGGCTCGTCGACCAGCGCGTCCATCGTGTCCAGCCCCTGGAAAGCGTCCTTGCAGTAGAAGACGCCAGGTTCGTAGACCTCGTCGGACTCTTTGCCCTTCGGGTAGAGCGTGCGACGGCCGAAGTCGCGGTTGATCGCGGCGCCTCCGATCAGCACCGGGAAGTCGAGCCCACGCTGGTGCAGCTCCTGGATGCAGGCGGGCATCTGCTTCGAGGTCGAGACAAGCAGGGCCGAGAGGCCGATCGCGTCGGCCTCGTTCTCGACCGCGGCCTCGATGATCGCGTCGATCGGAACCTGCTTGCCGAGGTCGATAACGGTGTAGCCATTGTTGGTGAGGATCGTGTTGACCAGGGACTTGCCGATGTCGTGGACGTCGCCGAAGACGGTCGCGATCACGACCTTGCCCTTGGTGTGGCCATCGATCCGGTCGAGGTAGTTCTCCAGTTGGGCGACGGCGCGCTTCATCACTTCCGCCGACTGCAGGACGAAGGGCAGGATCAGTTCGCCGGCGCCGAACTTGTCGCCGACCTCCTTCATCGCCGGCAGCAGCACTTCGTTCAGGGTCGGGACGGCGCCGATCTTCTCGACCGAGCGGTCGATCCAGCCCTCGACCCCGTCCTTCTTGCGGCGCAGGATGTGCCAGTGCAGGGCTTCCTCGGGCTCCATGCCCTCGGTCGGGTCGGCTGCCTCCTCGGCTGCCTCCTCCCCCTTCGACTCGAAGTGGCCGATGAAGCGCTCCAGCGCGTCCTCGCGGCGGTTGAAGACGAGGTCGTCGGTAAGCTCGCGCTCTTCCTCGGAGATCTCCGAATAGGGCGTGATGTGGTTGGGGTTGACCATCGCCAGGTCGAGGCCGGCCTCGACGCAGTGGTGCAGGAAGACCGAGTTGAGCACGGCGCGCGGCCGCGGCGAGACGCCGAAGGAGACGTTGGAGACGCCGAGCGAGGTCTTCACTCCGGGGATCTCGGCCTTGATCCGGCGGATTCCCTCGATTGTCTCCACCGCCGAGGGCTTCCACTCGTCGTCGCCTGTGGTCAGGGTGAAGGTGAGCGCGTCGAAGATCAGCGCCTCCGGGTCGAGGCCGTGCTCGCCGCAGGCGATCTCGCGCAGCCGTTCGGCGATCTCGACCTTGCGCTCGGCGGTCTTCGCCATCCCGACCTCGTCGATGGTCAGCGCGATCAGCGCCGCTCCATGAGCCTTGGCCAGCGGCACGACGACATCGGCCTTGTCGCGGCCGGCCTCGAGGTTGACCGAGTTGACGATCGCCCGCCCGGGGATCTGCTCCAGCGCCGCCTTGAGCACGTCGGGCTCGGTCGAGTCGACCTGGATCGGCGATGGCTGGCTCAGCGAGATCCGCTTCGCCACTGCGGCCATCTGCTCGTCCTCGTCCTGGCGCTCGGTCAGCGCCACGCAGACGTCGAGCACGTGGGCGCCGCCTTCGACCTGGTCTTCGGCGACCTGGACGAGGCCGTCGTAGTCGTCGGCGAGCAGCAGCTCCTTCGCCTTGCGCGAGCCCTGCGAGTTGACGCGCTCTCCGACCAGGGTCGGGCGCGGTTCCTGGACGAGCGGGGTGGAGGTCATCATCGAGGAGATCTCGATCGGTCCCGGCGCCGGGCGCTCGCCGGGCACCCGGCCGTCGACCCGCTCGCGGATCGCCGCGATGTGCTCGGGCGTCGTTCCGCAACAGCCGCCGACGATGCCGACGCCGTAGCGCTCGACGAACTCGCCCAGCGTCGCCGCCAGCGGCCCCGGCTCTTCGGGGAACATCGTCTCGCCGTCGGGCCCCTGCAGGGGCAGCCCCGCGTTGGGGATGCAGTGGACCGGCAGCGGGCTGTTCTCGCCGAGGAAGCGGATCGCGTCGCGCATGTCCTCGGGCCCGGTCGAGCAGTTGAGCCCGATCACGTCGACGTCGAGAGCTGCCAGCGTCGTCAGCACCGCCTTGATGTCGGTGCCGAGCAGCATCTTGCCTCCGTTCGGGAGCAGCGAGACGCTGGTCTGGATCGGCAGGGCGCGGCCCGTCGCAGCGAACGCCTCGCGGGCGCCGAAGATCGCCGCCTTGACCTCGAGGATGTCCTGGGCGGTCTCGACGATGATCAGGTCGGCGCCGCCTTCGACCAAGCCGCGGGCCTGCTCGGCGAAGACCTCGACCAGCTTGCCGAAGGAGATGGCTCCAAGGGTCGGATCGGTCGACGCGGGCAGGAAGCCGGTCGGGCCGATCGAGCCGGCGACGAAGCGATCTTCGCCAGCTGCCTTGCGGGCGATCTGCGCCGCCTTGACGTTGATCTCGAGCGCGTGCTCGCCCAGGCCCCACTCCTCGAGCTTCAGCCGCGAGCCCTGGAAGCTGTCGGTCTCGACCACTTCGGCGCCGGCTTCCAGCATCGAGGCGTGGACGCCCTCGATCACGTCCGGGCGGTTCAGCACCAGCGCCTCGTGGCACTTGCCGGCGAGGCCGCCGTAGTCCTCCTGGGTCAGCTCGAACTGCTCCAGGGTCGCGCCCATGCCGCCGTCGAAGACGACGACGCGCTCGCGGGTCGCGGCTATGAAATCGCGCTCGGCCATCAGGGAAAGAGGCTACCGTGGCGGCCGAATCCTCCCTGCGACCAGGCGGCTTGCCCGCCTGTCAGCTCAAGCTATCGGCGCATGTGCTCAAGCCGTATGCCCGGGCCAGTTTGGAGGCTCGTTCGAAGGGGGTCAATCCTTCAAATGCTTTCGTGGGCTGCTGGCGCAGTTCATCGAGGCTCTGTTGCACGGCGCTGAGAAAGGAGCCGACCTGTTCCTCGTCGCCGCTGGGGGCGCCGAGCGAGCTGATCTGGTCTATCAGCTTTTTGTAGGTCGGATTGATCAGGGAGGCGATGAGCTTGGCCGCCTGGGCCTGCTGGGATTTAGAGACCTGCGCAGGGAGGTTTGCCTCCAGGGCTTCAAGTTTGCGTTCGAACTGCTGCTTGCGTTCTTCGCAGATTTCGTTCGCCTTGCTGACGAATTTCGCTTTCGTCAGCGAGCCCGTCTGGACGGAGATTTCACCACTGTCGGAGCTGCTCCCGCCGCCGCAGCCCCCCGCTGCCAGCAGCGTGACGGCGACCGCGAGGAGGCCGCAAAACGCTCTCATACTTAAGAAGTACCCCTCCATTCCGAGGGCAACATAGCATCTTTTGCGCAGCTATGCCTGATTGATCATGACAAGCCGGAAAACAGCCCCTTCCTGGGAGCAGACGTAGATTCGCCCGCGGTCGTCCTCCCCGAAGGAGGTGGGGGAGGCCACCGTGATGCCGAGGCGGCGGTCGTCGCCGGCACGGCCCAGATGTGGGGCGAGGCTGCGGAGCTGGCCCGAGCAGTAGTCGGTGTAGAGGTAGCGGCCAAGCAGTGGGGCGGGCCCGCCGTGGCCGACGACGTAGCCGCCGACGATCGCGCAGCTGCCGCCGTCGCGGCTGTGGGGGTAGGCCATGATCGGCTTGGTGGCGTTGCCGGGGTCGGGTGTGCCGCTGTTTTCTTCGCCGTAGGGAGTGAAGCCCTCGAAGGCGTCCCAGCCGAAGTTGGCGCCGGCCGCGCTGGCGAGGGTGGCGTAGTCGAGCTCCTCGAAGCGGTTTTGGCCGACGTCGGCGATCGCGATCCTCGGCTGGCTCGCAGTGGTCGTGTCGAAGGAGAAGCGGAAGGGGTTGCGCAGCCCGTAGCTGTAGATCTCGTCACGGCCCGGCCTGCCGACATAGGGGTTGTCGGCCGGGACCGTGTAGGGGCGACCGCCGCTCGGGCGCGGGTCGATTCGCAGCAGCTTGCCCAGCAGGACGTCCTTGTTCTGGGCGTTGTTGGGCGGATCGCCGGCGGAGCCGCCGTCGCCTGTGCCGAGGTAGAGGAGATCGCCGAAAAACTGGAGCTGCCCGCCGTTGTGGTTGGCGTTGATAGGGTGGGGGATCTCGATCACGGTGCGGCGCGACCCCGGCGCCGCCCGCGCTGCGCCGCGGCGGTGGAATTCGGCGACGCGGATGTTGCCGTCGCGGTCCGTGTAGTAGACGTAGAAGCGGCGGCTGGCCCGGTAGTCGGGCGGGAAGGCGATCGAGAGCAGGCCACGCTCGCCACCGTCATAGTCGACCAGGCTGCGGATGTCCAGGAAGGGATGGCGCAGCCCGTGACCGTCGCGCAGGACCTCGACCCTGCCCGGCTGCTCGACGACGAAGAGCAGGTGCGGGAAGCCGGGCGCGCCGGTGACGTAGGTTGGATGATCGAACCGGCCGATCTTCTTCAGGGCGACTCTGTGAGCTTGAGACGCGGTCACGTTGCCGGCCCGGTCCCTCGCTGTGCCGCAGGCCGGCAGAACCGACAGCGCAAGCATGGCGAAGAGGATGCTCGCGACCGCCTGGCGTCTCATGCCCGGAAAAGCTACCGGCCGGCGGTCGGGGTCACGCTCAATCGATCGACAGCAGTTCGACCGCGTAGGTCAGCGCGCCGTTTCCGTATCCGAGCCTGGCGGGAACGATCAGCCTCCGGCGGCCCCCGGCTCGCATCCCGTCGAGGCCGACCGCCCAGACGCTGTGTGGGTCCCTCAGGGACAGGTGGCTCGGCCGATCGGGGCCCCAGGCGTTGAAGAACGCCAGGCCGGTCTTGTAGTCGATGCCGAGGTATTTGACCGTGACCTCAGCCGGTATTTCGACCGCCGGGCCGGAGCCTTTCCGGAGTTCTTCGACGACAAGGCTCTTCGGCGCCGGCCGGTCCGGCACCCGGACGCTTGGCCTGCCGGGATCCTGGATTCCATCGGATGCTCCCACTGCGACAGGCAGTTTGGTCTGACGATGGACGGCAAGCAGGTCGACCACGTAGATCCGCGCCCCTTCGCCCGTCGCCAACCTCGAAGGAACGATCAATTCGCGGCGGCCGCCGACCCTCATCCCCTTGAGGCCCTGTTCCCAGCCCGGAATGACCGCATAGCCCCCGAGTTGGAACCGGAAGGCTTCCAAGCCGCCACGCGAGCCCCACCGTTCGACCCCGGTCTTGTAGTCGGCGCCCACGTAGTCGATGGTCACTTCGTTGGCCGCCGCCGCGGCAGCACCCCATCCAACCTTGCGGTCCTTGACAACCAGGCGCTTGGGCAGTGGCCCGCTCGGAGGCTCGATCCGCGGTGTGCCCAGTTGGGCTATTTCGACCGCCGACATCGCCGTCCCCGACTTTGTCCTTTCTGGCGGGGAGCTGCCGCCGCAGGCGGCGAGGGTCAGCGGCACACAAACCCCGCATATCAGCGCAAGGCGCTTCATCGGCCGGTCCCCATCGGCGCCTCAGCCGGTTGCGCCTTCTCGTCCCTTTCGGCGCGGCACGACTTCCCCGCCTTCGGCGACTTCGGTGTCGTAGGGGGCGCTGCCGATGTCGACCGTGAAGGAGCCGCCCGGCGCGATGCCACTCGCGGTCTTCGCCTTGACCTGGCTGCCGAGGCCGGCGTCGATCGCGTAGAGCAGGCCGAAGCGCCCCGCCTTCACCGCGCTCAGCTTCCAGACCAGGTTGTCGGTCGCGCCCGGCTTCAGCGGGCCGAAGTCGTAGGTCTTCTGGTTGGAGGTTTCCGCCCCTCCCGGCGCTGCCGAGCCGGCGAACTTCGGGTAGTGCGCGGCGAGCACCCAGACCGGCCGGTCGGGCTGGGCCAGTTCCGGCTGCGGGTCGTGGATCGCGAAGGGCAGGGTGGACGTCCGCCCCTCCTTGCCGGCGACCGAGACATTGACGATCAGCGCCGGCACGACCTTGCTGCCGGTGTTGCGGATCCCGAGCCGCATCAGATAGGTCTGGCCGATCTGCTGGCTGGTCGGGAAGCTGGCCTTCGCGACCTTGACGTGGAAGGTGCCGCTCGCCTCGTTCGCGTCGGATGACGATTCGCCGCAGGCGGCAATCGAGAGCGCCAGGGCCAAGCCGAGCACGGCCGCGCTTGCGGCACGAAAGCGGTGACGCGGTGCGTGTATGCCGTGCGCCCCCAAAGCGGCCGGAACATACCACGGCGCCTGGGCGCCGCCGGGCCGCTGGTGGCGCTGGTTAGCCCGATCTCAACACTCGTGTAACGGTCGGGCCCCGGCGCATCGCATAAACTCGTTTGAGCGAGTTGGGCGCCGTTTGGATGCGGCGCCGCCCTCCGGAGGAGCGAGATTTGAGATCCGCGGTAGACAGGGCATTCCTGCCCGCCAAGTCCCTGTTCGAGCAGGTCGGGGACATGATGATCCTCACTGCCCGCACGCTCGTCTCCGCGGTCAAGCCGCCCTATCCCTACGGCGAGGAGTTCATCGGCCAGTTCCTCTTCGCCCTGCAGCTCTGCTGGTTCCCCCTGCTGATCTCGACCGTGGCCTTCGGCTTCGGCGCCCCGGGCCTGCAGGCGGCCAACTTCCTCTCGCTGTTCGGCGCGCTCGACCGCCTCGGCGGCTTCTTCGTCCTCGCTTCGATCCGCGAGTTCGCCCCCTTCGTCACCGCCGTCGTCGTCGCCGGCGTCGCCGGCACCGCGATCACCGCCGACCTCGGAGCCCGCAAGATCCGCGAGGAGCTCGACGCCCTCCAGGTGCTCGGCGTCGACCCGATCAAGAACCTCGTCGTGCCGCGCTTTCTGGCCCTGATGCTGATCACCGGCCTGCTCGACATCTACGCCCTCGTCTTCGGGATCAGCGGCGGCATCATCACCGAGCTGCTCTACAAGCAGCCGCTCGGCGGCTTCTTCGCCACGCTCTTCTCCAACGCCTCGATCACCGACCTCTGGGGCTCGGTGATCAAGACGATGCTGTTCGGCGCGATCATCGCCGTCGTCTGCTCCTACAAGGGGATGACCGCGTCCGGGGGCGCCGCCGGGGTCGGCCGCGCCGTCAACGAGGCGGTGGTGATCGCCTTCATGGGCGTCTTCGCCTTCAACTACGCCTTCACCCAGACCCTGCTCGCCACTCATCCCGAGCTGCAGACGATCCGATGAACGCCTGGCTCGAAGTCCCGCGCGGCTGGCTCGACTCCTTCGGCGAGATCGCCCGCTTTGGCTCTCGCGTCGCCGGCCTCGTCTACAGCGGCCGCGTCCTGCGCTTCTTCGGCGAGAGCCTGCGCCAGGCCGGGATCCTGGTCCTCGGCTCTGCCCTGATCATCTGGGGCCTCGTCTTCATCCTCGGCCTGCAGTGCGGGATCGAGGGGGCTTACCTGCTGCGCGCCCAGGGCGCCCCTGCCTACGCCGGCGTCTTCTCCGCCTGGTGCGATCTGCGCGAGATCATGCCCTACGCCTTCGGCTACATGCTGGCGGCCAAGGTGGGGACCGGGATCGTCGCCGAGCTCGGCGCGATGCGGATCTCCGACGAGATCGACGCGCTCGAGGTGATGGGCGTGCCTCCGGTCACCTTCCTGGCCGCTACCCGCCTGCTCGCCGCCTGGATCGCCTTCCCCTTCATGTACCTGGTCGGGATCGGGGTCATGTACTTCGCCAGCTACCTCGCCGTCGTCCAGCAGATCGGCGACGTCTCCTCCGGCGGCTATCTGCTGATCTTCTGGATGTTCCAGAACCCCCCGGACCTCGTCTTCAGCCTGGTCAAGGGAATGTTCATGGCGACCGCAATCGTTATGGTCGGCTGCTACTACGGCTACACGGCGTCGGGGGGCCCGGTCGGGGTCGGCACCGCTACCGCGAAGTCGATGGTTCTCAATATCGTCTTGGTTCACATCATCGGGATGCTTGGCACCCTGGTCTTCTGGGGAGCCAACCCGCGGGCGCCGATAGGAGGCTGATTAGATTCATGTGGATGTCTGAGTCGATGGAAGACCCAACTCGGGACGAGGCGGAGCTCGAGGCGGAGGCGGAGACGACCGCCGAGGCCGCCGAGCCGGTGTCGCCCCAGCGCGAAGGCCCCTACGTGAGCGAGGACGGGCTGACGATGGGGAAGGACTTCGTCATCCCCGGCGTCGACCCGGCCGAGTCCGACCCCTACCGCTTCCACACCGGGCGCAAGCGCGACCACGGCGGCGAGGACGCGATCGAGATCATCGACCTGGTCAAGCAGTTCGGCCGCGCCCGCATCCTCAACGGCCTCAACCTCGGCCTGCCCGAGGATCAGGTCTCGATGGTGCTCGGCCCCTCGGGCACCGGCAAGAGCGTGCTGATCAAGCACATCGTCGGCCTGCTGTACCCGGATTCGGGCGACGTGCTCGTGCATGGCGAATCGATCCCGAACATGACCGACGACGAACTCTTCGAGGTGCGCAAGAAGTTCGGCCTGCTCTTCCAGGACGGCGCCCTCTTCGGCTCGATGAACATCTACGACAACACCGCCTTCCCGCTGCGCCAGCACACCGACAAGAGCGAGGAGGAG
>DASXKW010000087.1:0-29500 GCA_036496625.1 Solirubrobacterales bacterium
CGCGTTGCTCGCTACCCCTGCCGAGGGCCTCGGGGCGAGGAATTCGTGGAACTACTCATCTAGGGGCTCGCTCAGAGCCTCACGCTCAATCCCGGCGGGTCGTACTTGCTTGCCAGCCGCGCCAGGGTGAGGGCGCCGAGCATCAGGCCGAAGTCGCGCAGGGCGATGTCGTAGTAGCCCGAGTAGGTGAGCAGGTTGACGATGATGCCGCCGAGCCAGGCCGCGACCAGGTAGGCGCCGTAGCGCGGCTTCAGCGCGACCGAGATGCCGGCGACGATCTCGATGACGCCGACGATGTGCATCGCGGTCGAGGCGCTGCCGGGGACGATGCTGTTGATCCAGGGGGCGAGATAGCTCTCCCAATCCACCAGCACATTGAAGAACTTGTCGAGGCCGAAGACGATCGGCGCGACGGTGAAGGCGATCCGAAGCAGCAGAAAAGCCTGATAGGCAGGCAGGGTCGCCCTTCAGCCGCTGAGAGAATGGAATGGGGTCTCCGATGGCCTCTTCTACGGCAATGCGGCCCAGCTCGGCCACCAGGCGCTCGCCGCCCTTGCCGGCCCCGCCTACGCCTTCGCCGCCACCTTCGCGCTGTTGAAGCTGATCGGCCTGGCGATGCCGCTGCGGGCCTCCGAACGCGAGGAGGGAATCGGCATGGACGTCGTCCAGCATGGCGAGGAGGCCTACGTGACCGGAGAGGGGGCGATCCTGATCACGGCGGAGGCCGGCATCGAGGCCGAGCTCCCGGTCGCCGACCCGATTTAGGCCGGCCTGAGCACATTGGGATAACGCACGAGCCAAGACCGGCTGCTGCGCGTAGAGTCTCCGGCGCATGAGCCCTCCTGCCGGCAGCGTCGCCGTCGTCACCGATAGCACGACCTACCTTCCCCCGAGCCTGTTCGAGCGCTGGGGGATCGAGCAGGTGAGCCTCTACGTGGGCTGGGGCGGCGAGCGGAAAGCCGAGCACGAGTACGACCTCGATGCCTTCTACGCGCAGCTGCGCGGCTCCGACGACCTCCCCTCTACCTCACAGCCCTCGGTGGGCGATTTCCTGGCTTGCTACGAGCCGCTCGCCGCCGCCGGCCGCGATGTCGTCTCCGTGCACATCGCCAGCGGCCTGTCGGGCACCTACGAGAGCGCGGTCGAGGCGGCCCGGGTCGTCGCCGACAAGGGCCTCCCCGGGCAGGTCGAGGTGGTCGACGGGCAGACCGGCGCCGGCGGGCTCGGCTGCCTGGTCATCGGCGCGTCTCGCGCCGCCGAGCAGGGCTTGGCGCTGGACGAGGTGGTCGAGGAGATCCACAGGGCCCGCGAGGGGCTCGACATGTGGTTCTGCCTCGACACGCTCGAGTACCTGCGCCGCGGCGGACGGATCGGCGCTGCGCAGGCCCTGGTCGGGACGGCCTTGAAAATCAAGCCGATCCTCACCTTCGGCACCGAGATCACCCCGGTCGGCCGCGTCCGCACCCGCAAGCGCGCGATGCAGCAGATGGTCGGCTACCTGCACGAGCTCCGCGACCGCGGCGCCGACGAGTGGTTCGTGCAGCACGCCCAATCGCTCGGCGACGCGGAAGCGCTGGTGGCGCAGGGTGCCGAGATCCTCGGCGGCGAGCCGCTCTTCTGCACCCAGGTCGGCCCGGTCCTCGGCGCCCACCTCGGCTCCGGCATGCTGGTCGGCGGCATCGGCTGCGCGCCGAGCGGCAGCTGACCGTCAGCCGAACTCAATGACGCTGCGGATGCCGTCCTGGGCCTCCATCAGCTCGAAGCCACGGTTGACTTCGTCGAGGCTGAGGTGGTGGGAGATGAAGGGCGCGACGTCGATCTCGCCTGCCATCGCGCGCTCGACCAGGACGGGAACCTGGTCGCGACCCTTGACGCCGCCGAAGGAGGAGCCGGCGACGCGACGGCCGGTGATCAGCAGGCGCGGGACGATGTCGAGGGTCTCCCCCCGGCCGGCCACTCCGGCGACGGTGCAGAGACCCCAGGCCATGCGGGCCGCTTCGACCGCCTGGCGCATCACGGCGACGCTGCCGGTCGCCTCGAAGGTGTAGTCGGCGCCGAAGCCGCCGGTCATCGCGAGGATCTCCTCGACGGCGCCCTCGCCGCCCTCGATCGTCTCGGTCGCTCCCTGGCCGCGAGCCAGCTCGAGCCGCTGCGACGAGAGGTCGACGCAGACGATCCGCTCGGCGCCCTGCAGGCGGCAGCCGGCGACCGCTCCGAGGCCGACCATGCCCGCCCCGAAGACGACGCAGGTGCTGCCGGGCGCCACCGCCGCGGTGTTGATCGCCGCCCCGAGGCCGGTCGAGAGGCCGCAGGCGAAGAGGCAGGCGTGGGCGAACGGCGCCTCGGGGCTGACCTTGGCCAGGGCGATCTCCGGCATCACCGTGTGCTCGGCGAAGGTCGAGCAGCCCATGAAGTGGCGCACGTCGTCGCCGTCGCGCGAGATCCGCGCCGTGCCGTCGGGCAGGAACCCCTTGTTCTGCTGCTCGCGGATCGCCATGCAGAGGTTGGTTCGCGGGTCGACGCAATGCGCGCACTCGCCGCACTGGGGCGAGAAGAGGGTGACGACGTGGTCGCCGACCGAGAGCGAGGCGACGTCCGGGCCGACCCGCTCGACGACCCCGGCCCCCTCGTGGCCGAGCACCGCCGGCGCGTAGCCGGACGGGTCGGCGCCGGAGGCGGTGTAGAGATCGGTATGGCAGACCCCGCAGGCGGCGAGCCGGACCAGGACCTCGCCGGCCCGCGGCTCGGCGAGCTCGACCTCCTGGACCACGAGCGGCTCGCCGAAGCGCTCGAGCACCGCAGCCCGCATCTTCATCTCCTCCTCCTTTCAGCCGGCGCAGGGCCTGCGCCTCCCGCAGACTAGCCCGACGGGCGCATGTAGAGCCGAACATCGACGGGCGCTTTTCCGCCGCTCCGGATGCGAACATATGTTCCCATCCTAGATTAGGAGACGAAATGCCCCAATTCGACGCATACGAAGACCTGGTTGGAAAGTGGCGCTGGCGCCTGCTCGGCGCCGACGGACGCACGGTGGCAACCGCCGGAGAGTCCTTCGATTCCCACTGGCACGCCTTGAGGGCGGCGGAAAACGTCCGCGGTGCGGCCGCTGCCGCTCAGATTTCCAGCGTCCCCGCCGACGGCGTCAATGACGCGCTGGGCGAGATCATCGACCGGGAGCTGGCGAGGAGCTAGCTGCGGCGGAGGCCGCGGGCGACACTCGGGCCTTGACCTGGCTCCAAGTCAGCAGCCTGCCGCTCTTCGTATCGATCACCTTTAGCTGGATCGAGCGCAGCCCATCGCGAACGCTGAGCACCGGAACGTCGTGGAAGATCGGGTTCTCGTCGTGGGCGCTCTGCAGGTTGTAATTGGGAATCTTGGCGCTGAGGTGGTGAACGTGGTGCAAGCCGATGTTGCCGCTGAAGAATTGGAGGAGCTTCGGCAGCTTCAGATAGGAGCTCCCCTGCAGGGCAGCGTCGGCGTAGCTCCAATCCTCGGAGCTCTGCCAGTAGACGTCCTCGAACTGGTGCTGGACGTAGAACATGAAGACGCCCATCGTGCCGGCTAGGATCGCAACCGGCATCTGCACGAGCAGCCACGCCAGCGGGCCGGTGAGCCAGACGATGGCCGCAATCAGGATCGCCAGGGCAAGGTTCGTTGCGAGCACGCTGCGACGTTGCCGCGGGCGCATCGCGTTCGACCAGACCCGCGGGCCGATCATCAACGACCAGATCGGGCCGATCCCGAACATCACCAGGGGGTTGCGAAACATCCGGTAGCCCAGCCGCTGTTTCGGGGAGCGAGCCAGGTACTCCTCGACGGTCAACGTGGGCACGTCCCCGGTGCCGCGACGGTCGAGATCGCCCGAGGTGCCGTGATGGACGGCGTGGTTGTGGCGCCAATTCCCGAACGGCTGGAAGACGAGCAGGCCGGTGAGCCGGCCGAGCCACAGATTCGCGCGCTTGGTCGGCAGGAACGAGCCATGGGCGCAGTCGTGGAAGACGATGAAGGTCCGCAGCAGAAAGCCCGCCGCCGGAATCGCAAGGGCGAGCGTTATCCAGACCGAGACCTCAAGGCTGAGGTACATAGCGACGGTCAAGGCCAGGTAGGGCGCCACGGAGGTGGCCACGTCGAGGAGGCTGTGCCGCAGCGACGGCCGCTCGTGGCGAGCCACCGACTCCCGCCAGTAGAGGCGGCCCAAGTCAGCATCGGCGACCGCCGAGGCGGACTGTGGGGCAGAGGTCACAGGAGGCGTGCAATCTAGACCCAATTCCTAAAGCGCAGCCTCGCCGGCCGACCCGGCGGACGGTCCCATCGGTCAGGACAGCTCGTCGAGGCCTTGCGCCACCCATGCCCTGAGCTCGTCCGAGCCGGCGAAGGGCGCCCCGTCCGCCTCGCCGCGCGCAAGCACTGCGTCGGTGGTGGCGCCAGCCCGGAGCCCGGCATAGAGGTAGATCGCCGCAGATGAGCGAGGGCCGGTGCGACACGTTACGAGGGTCGGCCGAGGCAGTTCGTCAAGCGCGGCGGCGTGCCGCCTCGCCAAGTCCATATCCATGACCTGAGGCGGATCGGAGACGATGTTGGCCGACTCGGCAACCGCTGCCTGAACGCTGGCGTAGGACATCCCTCCGTCCATCTCCGCGAACTCCTCACCGCATAGGAACAGCCACGAGGCGGCATTCGCCTCGCGAGCAAAGGCCTCGGGGTCTGAGATGAGCCCCCGATTGTGCTTGAGGTCCGTGGGACTCTGGAAATCGACCATCGCCACAACCGTACCCCCTCCCGAACCGGCTCGCGCCCTTGGCTGCCGTCGCCTGGCAGCGCAAACGCACGCCCGATTTTCGCTACAGCGGCCGCAGGCGGGTCTTTTCGACCTCGGCGAGCTTGCGTTTGAGGCGCTTGAGCTCTTCCTCTTGCCTGGGAGTGCGTTTGTGGCCGCTGGAGGCGAGGTTCGCTTTCTCCAGCGGATCGGTCTTCAGGTCGTACATCTCCCACTGCGGCGGCGCCTTGCCTTTGACGTCGTAGTACTTGGCCAGCTTCCAGCGCCCTTCGCGGATGCTGACGATGTGGTTCGGCGGTTTCGGATAGGGCGGCGTTTTCTGGCCGGACTGGAAGTCGTCGTAGGTGAAGACGACGTAGTCCTGGACGCTGCCGTTCGAAGAGGGGTTGAGGACCAGCTTCGAGTAGTCGCGTCCCTCCCAGTTGGCGCGGGCGCCCTTCGGCGCCGCCGCCAGGCTCGCCAGCGTGGGCAGGAAGTCGACGTGGGAGACCAGCGCGTCGGTCTGGGCCGGCTTCGGAAACAGCTTCGGGTTCGAGTAGACGAGCGGCACCCGCGTCGCCTCCTCGTAGAAGTTGAAGTTCTTCTGCCGCAGGCCGCCGTGAGCAAGGCCCATCTCACCGTGGTCCGCCGTGCGCACGATCAGCGTTTTCTCGTAGAGGCCATGCTGTTCCAGCTTGTCGAGGACGTTGACCAGGTAGCTGTCGGAGGAGCGCATCAGGTTGCCGTAGTAGTTCAGGTAGGCGCGCTTTTCGGCGTTGCTTTTGGGCTTGCCGGTGAGGTTGAAGATCTTCAGGAACTCTTCCTGGACAGTGGGCTTGCTCGAGAGGTCTTCTTCGTCGGTCTCGGGCGGGTGGATGCTGCCGTCCAGCCACGATTCGTCATAGCCCGCTTCGGTGAATGTTTTGCTCGGGTAGAAGAGGACGTCGTGGGGGTTGACCAGTGAGATCACCATGAAGAAGGGCTGCTGTTCCTCCGCCGCCCCGTCCAGATACTGGAGGATCCCCTCGGTCCCATCCGCGACATTCCCGACCGAGTCGATGAAGCGGCCGTCGTTGTCGACGAAGCCCCCGCCCGCCTCGGGGACGCTCTGGTTGGCGCCAGCGTCGGGCGGGTTCCAGCGGTAGAAGCCGTACTTTTCGAGATCGGACGGCTTGGCGTCTTCGGGCGTCGCCGGTTTCGAGCAATGCCACTTTCCCTTGTAGACGACGTTGTAGCCGGCCGCTTTCATCACGGTGGCGAGGTTTTTCAATTCCACCGGCAGCTCGACCTGCGGGTTGACCGGGGGTTCCATGTCTTCCTCGAGCGTGTACTTGACCCCGTGCTGCGCCGGAAAGTAGCCGCTCATCAGGGTGGAGCGCGCCGGCGAGCACATGCAGGCGTTGGTGAAGGCGCGTTCGAAGCTGAGCCCGTGCTGGCGCAGCCGCCGCATCCCCGGCAGGTTCTGGCGCAGCCAGTTGGGCGGGAAATGCTGGATCGCCCTTTCCTGGTCGGTCAGGAAGAGGATGATGTTCATCCCGGCGACGTCGCGGCGCGTGCCCGCCGCCGCCGCAAGCGCCCGCTCGACGCCGGCGCCCTGCGAGAGCAGCAGCGCCGAGGCAGCGGTCGCCCCAGTGCCGAGCAGCTGCTTGCGGGTCAGGCCGTCTCTGCGCTCATCCGACTGGCTCATCTGCTCCTCCGGAAGATGTCGACGGCGTTGCTGCCGAACGAGGTCGAATACAGATAGCGCCCGTCGGGGCTGAGCGCGATCGAGCTGACGCCGCGCAGCGCCCTGGCGCGTGTGCAACCGGGGACCGTCCGGGGCGCGAGGCAGCCCGCGCGGCCCGGCTTCTGGACGACCGCGCCCGACCTCTTGCTGCGATCGAGGACGTCGATTGCGCCGGTCTTGAAGGCGGCCGCGTAGACGTTCGCCCCTTCGGGCGAGATGGCGAGGCCCTCGGGGGCGATCAGCGCTCGCCCGAACGAGCAGCCGACGGCGCGCAGGTAGACCAGGCATCCGGACGTGCCCGGCAGCTGCGTGAGCACGCCGGACGATTTCGAGCGGGCAAAGGAGGTGACGCTGTTGCTGAACAGCGAGGTCACGTAGACGCCGCCGCCCGGGTTGAACGCCACTGCGTTGGCGCCGCTCAGCTCGACCCCCGTGGTGCAGCCGGTGAGCGGGCTGTCGACGATGCAGCCGCTGCCGTCGCTTGCCTGGGTGAGCGTGCCGGTGACCTGATTGCGGACCAGCGCCGCGACCGCGCTGGACAGCGCCGAGGCGACGTAGACGCTGGCCCCATCGCCGCTGATCGCCATGCCCTCGGGGGCGCCAAGGGCCAGGCCGGGCGCACAGCCGGCGATCGCTTCGGCGATGCAGCCCGTGCTGTCCCCGGGCTGGGTGAGCGCGCCGCTGGCCTGGTCACGGTCGAAGACCGCGACCGCGTTGCCGAAGAAGGAGCCGACGTAGAGGTTCGCCCCGTCGGGGCTGACCACGACGACGTCCGGGCCGACCAGCGCACGGCCCGCGGCGCAGACCGGAGCCGGCAGGCCGGAGATGCAGCCGGCGGCCGCCGGGAGCTGAGCGAGCGCGCCGGTCGATTGGTTGCGGCTGAAGACCCCGATCGAGTTGCTCGTTCGCGAGGTCGCGTAGACATTGCGCCCGTCGGGGCTGACCGCGACGGAGTTGGGGCCGTCGAGGCCGACCGCCGTCGCGCAGCCGCCGGCGCCTTTGGCGGCGATGCATCCGGCGCCTCCCCCGGGTTGGGTCAGGGCGCCGGTGCGCGGGTCGCGCTTGAAGATCGCAATCGCATCGCTCTGCGAGGAGGCGACGTAGACGTTCTTGCCGTCGGGGCTGAGCGCGATCGCGCGCGAGCCCATGAACGGGCCCGGGCCCTCGAGGGCGCGAGCCCTGCCGCAGCCACCGGACGGCTTGGAGCGGTCGACCAAGCAGCCGCGCGCCCCCGGCAGCTGCGTCAGCGTCCCGCCTTTTGGCGCCTGCCGAGGACGATGCGGCGACGAAGCGGCGAACGCGCCGGCCGGCAGCGCCAGCGCCGCGAGAGCCGCCAGCGCCGCGAATGCCCGAGGCGCCAGGTGGAGATACCGCTCGCTAGCAGAGGTCACTCGGGCAGAACGTAGTCGCCGCTGCGGACGACGGCAGCCATTCGAGATCCCGAGACCCGCTCAGCGCTTGCGCACCTCGAGGTCCCGACGTAGCGGGGGGCGGAGCGCAGGAAGCTCGCGAAGCCTGGGGGTTCGATCCCGTCGGCTTGGCGCAGGAAGCGTAGACGGGCGTCAGTGCAAGGACGATCCCGGCCGAGGGGCTGTCGGGAGCGCCCACCGTCACGGGCGATTTCGCAGGATGCTGAGCGCATCGCGGGGAGTCGGCATCCTGCCTCATCGACCCGGGTAGCGAAAGCTTGAACTCATAAGACCGAGAACGACCGAAAGGACCGAGAAAGCAGATGGCAACCCCACTTGACGGAACAGTTGCGCTTGTCACCGGCGCCAGCAGCGGCATCGGCGAGGCGACGGCCCGGGCGCTGGCGGCCCAGGGCGCCAAGGTCGCGGTCGCGGCCCGCCGCCTGGAGCGGCTCGAGCGGCTCGCAGCCGAGATCGGCGGCCAGGGCCACACCGCCCTGGCGATCCAGTCCGACATCACCGACCAGGCGCAGGCAGTCGCCGCGGTCGACCGCACGGTCGATGAGCTCGGCCGCCTCGACATCGTCGTCAACAACGCCGGCCAGATGCTGCTGGGCCCGATCGAGGACGCGCCGACCGAGGAGTGGGACCGGATGATCGACCTCAACCTCAAGGGCCTGATCAACACCACCCACGCCGCCCTCCCCCATCTGCTCTCCGCTACCGAGGACTCGGAGCGGGGCTGTGCCGACGTGGTCAACATCAGCTCCGTCGCCGGCCGCATCGCCCGAGCCGGCTCAGGCGTCTACAACCTGACCAAGCACGGCGTGGGAGCCTTCAGCGAGTCCTTCCGCCAGGAGTTCGCCAAGCGCAAGATCCGCTCGACCATCGTCGAGCCCGGCGCCGTCGACACGGAGCTGACCGATCACATCCGCGACGGGGTGCGAGAGCAGGTGCGCGGCCGATTCACCGACGTCAAGACGCTCGAGGCTGCCGACATCGCCGACGCGATCGCCTACGCGGTGACCCGCCCCTGGCACGTCTCGCTCAACGAGATCCTGATCCGGCCGACCGAGCAGCAGGGTTGAGCGGCCGCTCGGCAGCGCTCCCACCCCGAGGACGCCGGGCGCGCGCTCACCGAGGCCGCCTACACCCACACGACCTCGAGCAATCCGGCCTCATGCGCTGCGTCAAAGTCTGCGTCTTGGGTGCAAACGGCGGCCCCGTGTGCCATTGCCGTCGCGGCAATCCAAGCGTCCATGACCATCATCGTCCTGCCGAGGGCTTTCAGGGCGACCCGGAGTCGCGCCATCTCGTCTCCAACGACCTCATCGATGGCCAGCGGCTTTGCGATCTGTCGGGCGATCTCCATGGTGCTCAGCCGCCGCGCCATCTGTTCATGACCGGCAGCGGCCAGGACGCCATGACGAAGCTCAGACAGCGTTACGACGCTTACCGCCACCTCATCCGGAAGCTCTCCGAGCGGACGTTCCTGCTCGCGCGCTATGAAGACCGAGGTGTCAAGGATCGCCCGCACGCCCTGAGCCGACGACTAAAGCTGTTCGGTTGTATCCGGAAAGGCCTGGTCCAGCTCAGCAGAAAGAGCTGCATCGGCCTGAGCGCCGGCGATCAGATCCCGCGCGCGCGAACCGGCCGTCCACGACGGCGCATCTTCGATCGGGACGAGATTGGCCGCGTCGCGTCCCGCAACCGTGATACGCAGCTGCTCTCCAGCCATCACACGGCGCAGCACTGCAGAAACATCGTTTCGAAGCTCACGCTGAGGAATCCGGTTCATCTTCCAGATCGTAGCAGAACTGCTACAGAGAACTACGGACCGGTCCGCCCGGATGGCGGCGTCATCAGCGCCACCGGCACGGTGAGGCTCGCCGAGCGGCGAAGGGTGGCAATGCGGCGGCCGGGTTGGACCGCTGGGCGGATCTCGCCGGCGCGATTGCCGAGCCCGGCGACGGTCGCGTCCAGATCGGGAGCGATGAACGCGAGCCCCCAGAAGAAGGCAGGGCGATCGGCTCCGGCGCGCTCGATCGCCTCGGCAGGCTCCTGGACGACCTCGAGGATGCTTGAGCCGAGGCGGAAGAAGGCCTGCCGGGGAGCGCCGGCGGGCGTCGGCTCCTCGCGGACGCGGCGCAGGTCGAGGCCGGCGCCCTGCAGCGCCGCGACGGTCCGCTCGAGCGCCGGCGTGATCGCGACGACGTGGTCGAGCGCCGCAACCCCATTGGGATGCTCCGCTCGCCCGCTCGGCGGGCGACTATCGGACCGCGTCGTCGCCAGCCCGTCCAGCTCGGTCGTCTCGATGTCGCGCAACGACCAGCCGGCCAGCCCCTTGCCCGAGCCCGAGCCCGCCATCCGGATCCGCGCATCGCCAACCACGCAGGCATCGCCGTCGAGCTCGAAGCCGAGCGCCGCCCATGCATCGGGCGCGTCCGCGACCGTCAGCTCGTCGATCGTCGGGGTCACGCCAGGACGTCGCGGGCGAAATCGCAGAGGACCGCGGCGTGGTTGAATTTCCGGTCGCGGGCCGCGTAGAGCAGCGTGACCGACTCGGCTTCCCTCGCCGCGTCGAGCAGACGGTCGAGCGCCGGGTTCGCCTCCAGCTCAGCCCTGTAGCGAGCCGAGAACTCCTCGAAGCGCTGCGGCGCGTGCCCGAACCAGGCGCGCAGCTCAGGGGTCGGCGCAACCTCCTTCAGCCAAAGATCGAGTGCCGCGTCCTGCTTGCTGACCCCGCGCGGCCACAGCCTGTCGACGAGGATTCGGAGACCGTCCTCACCGCTGGGCGGCTCGTAGATCCGCTTGATCGTGAGCATGCCTGCAGAGGTTACGCCGGAACCTCGGGAGCGGCGGCCGGTTCGCCTGGGGCCCGCCGAGGCTTGGACGAAGGCGCAGCCGACGATCACCACCAGGCGGAGCGCCTCATCGCCGGGCGAAGGTGAAGTGGCCGCCCAGCAGGTCGGTCACGGTGACGAGGCGAAGGCCGCGGGAGCGGAGGCCGCGGATGACCGCTGGGAGGGCGCGAACCGTCTGCGGATGGTGGCCGCCGTCGTGCATGAGGACGATCGAGCCGGGCTCGGCGAACCTGACGGCGTTGGCGCGGATCGCTTCGACGCCCGGATCCCTGTCGTCGTGCGAGTCGACGCTCCACAGGACCATCTCGAGCCGGGCGCGCCTCGCCGCCGCGGTCACCCTGTTGTCGACCAAGCCGTAGGGCGGGCGGAAGAGGCAGGGCTCGAAGCCGGTGGCGGCGTGGATGCGGCGGTCGGTCGCGGCAAGCTCGCCATAGCCGGGGTCGCGAGGGTGGTGGTAGGAGTGATTGCCGATCTCGTCGCCGCCGGCGACGATCCGGCGCATCAGCGCTTCGCGGCCGTGGACATGGCGGCCCTCCTCGAAGAAGGTCGCCTTGGCGTGAAGCCGATCGAGGATCGCGAGGATCGCCGGCGTCTGGGTGAGGCTCGGCCCATCGTCGAAGCTGAGCGCGACGTCATCGCGCGAGCGCGGGCCATGCGCAGCGACCGCACCGGGGCGCGAGGCGCAGCCGACGGGTTCGTGGCCGGCGCCCACCGGCGTGCCGCCAGCGGAACCCAGGGAGCCTGCCGCCGGGCTCGCCGCGTCGATCCAGGCCAAGCCGAGGACGAGGAGGATCGTGCCCAGCGCGGCTCCCGTGCACCATGGCCGCCCCGCTGTGAGGGGCTCACCCGTCACCGGGTGAAGCCGGGGAGCTGGAGTGGAGCCAAAGCTACCTACTCTTGACGCCCGTCACGGCGCCATCACCACACGGCCAAAGGCGTTGCGGCCCTCCAGATACGCATGGGCGGCGGCGGCTTCGGCGAGCCCGAAGGATCTGTCGATCTCAACGTGCAGCTCCCCGCCCGCGACGCGCCCGATCAAGCCGGAGATCATCGGATAGACCCTCGGGTACTCGGCGAGCAGCGCCCCGCCCAGGTAGACGCCGCGCAGCGCGTTGTTCTTCGCCCACAGCGTTTTGGCCTCGACGTCCGAGCCGGCTCGGCCGGCGACTCCGACGCTGACCAGCGTCCCGCGGTAGGCCAGCGCGTCGATGCTGTCGACCAGGTTCTTCCCGCCGACCGAGTCCAGCACGACGTCGACGCCGCGCCCGTCGGTCAGCTCGCGGACCTGCTCGACGAAGTTCTCGTTCGCGTAGTTGATGCCGTGCTCGAGCCCGAACGGCTCGAGGCGGTCGAGCTTCTCGTCGCTCGAGGCTGTCGAGAACACCGTCGCGCCGGCCTGCGCCGCCATCTGGATGGCCGCCATCCCCACGCCGCCCGCCCCGGCATGGATCAGCACAGACTGCCCAGCCTCGAGGTCGGCGGCGGTGAAGAGGCACTCCTGCGCGGTGCCGAAGGCGACCGGGATGCAGGCGGCCGCGGCGGGGTCGAGTCCCTCGGGAACGACCCAGGTCATCGCGGCCGGCACGGCCCGCTTCTCAGCATGAGAGCCGTCCGCGTTCAGGGCCACCACCTTCTCGCCGATGGCGGGAGCCTCGACCCCGGCGCCGACCTCGATCACCGTGCCCGCGCACAGATAGCCGACGACGTGGGGCGTAGTCGGCGGCGGCGAGCCGGCGCGGGCGAGGAGATCGCCGCCCTCGATGCTGATCGCCTCGACGTCCAGCAGCACACAGCCATCGGGGCAGCGCGGGTCGGGGACGTCCTCGTAGCGAAGAACGTCGGGGCCGCCATTCTCGAATATGACTGCTGCCTTCACGGTTGGGAGATCCTATGGGACCGATCCGCTTGTCGCTTCTGGGGGGCACGAGGAGATTCCTCTCGCGCGAGACGTGCTCGCTTGTGCCTGACGAGCAGTACCGTCAATCAATCGGAGCGAATCGCGGCGTCCGCAAATACAGCCCCTTGACGAACAAACTGCGAGTCGCCGTAGGTTTCATGCACCTGTCGATGGTTCTCGAAGTCTTCCGGCGAGAATGCACAAATCGGGTCGTGGTTGAGGCAATATGAGCGTGTGACCGGCCACAGGAAGTTCGGTAGTCGCTCGGAGATACCGCCTGGCTGAAGCCCACCATCCGCGAGTATGCCGTCGTGCGCATTTGTGCCTACGTCATACGGCAAGTTACGCAAACGAATAGGATTCCCATATAGGAGAATCGCGCTAATCCGCCTCGTCACTGGTCCAGGCTTACGAGCCTGGGCGAGCGCTGTTGTTATGACTTGGGCACCTTGGCTAAGTCCTATGAGCACGAGCTTGACATGGGGGCACTTCGCAACCAACGGGCCGATTCCACCGAACGGACTGAGACCCCCTGAACCATCGCGACCGTTTACCAAAAGGTCCGCTCCTTCTTCCACGCTCTCGTTATATGGCCCCTTGCCAATGCCGCCGAAGATGGCAAGACGAGCGTCAGCAGCCTTGTAAGGAACGCCAGCTTGCAACACTCTATAGCTGGACGGTATGAGCTGGATCAGCTTGCCAGCCACCTTATGCATAGAAGGACCCATTCCCACCTCGCGGGCACTGTACTCTTCCCCGGAACCCCTTACCCCATAGATCGCCACCTCTGGGCAACCAGCCGACGGCGGCCCCATGGGCCCCAGGGGTGGCGCAGGTCCCGAAGAGGGTGGCACTGGTGCCGGGGCAGATTCCCCAATACATGATGCGCCCGGGCAAAAAGTCCGGTCGGCGCCATATACCGATCCTTCCCCTGCATTAGCGACCAGTCGGTAGTGATAGATGGTGCCTGATTGCAGGCCCCCGAGTTCATACACGACATTGGTAGGTGCTGTAAACGGCGGTTCAGGTGAGCAGGGACCGATGCCTCCATATGAGGTGTCTACACCGTATTCGAAGTAACATTTGCTGATGGGAGGGCCGCCAGCAGGATCAACATGGCCATGAAGAAAGGCCCCTGATGCTGTCACGTTTGAAGCAGGTTCCGTGATGGCTATAGTCGTGCCGGCCATCGCCGAGCCTGCGTTCAGCGCAGCCAGGCAGAACGCGATGGCGAATACGCCTAGCGCTAAACGAGACAGCATCCGTCTCCGACCTTGTATCGACAGCCATCGGTACTGCGTTCTGCATCGTGTCGTGCATCCCGCACCTCATAGGCGACCATTTGCCACAAAGTCACGCCTTTCGCCGATGCTTATGCTAATGCCAGCTACAGGAACCTACCAGCCCGGCGAGGACGACCCCATTCCGCTTTCACGCGAGGCTGTCGCATAAACCCCTGCTTTTCGGTCCGTTCGCGCCGAGAAAATGGGCCATGCCCCAGAACTTCCTCAGCTGTGACCGTGACCAACCGATGCTGTTGCCTCCGGACCTGCGCGAGTGGCTTGACGAAGACCACCTCGCCTGGTTCGTGATCGAGGCGATTGAGGAGCTCGACCTCGGGCCCTTCTTTGCTTCCTACCGCACCGACGGCCACGGCCGTGCCGCCCATGACCCGAAGATGATGGTGACCCTGCTCACCTACGCCTACGCGGTCGGCGAGCGAAGCTCGCGGGGAATCGAGCGCCGCTGCCGGGAGGACATCGCCTTCCGGGTGATCTGCGCCAATCAGGTTCCCGACCACGCGACGATCGCCCGTTTCCGAGTCCGCCACCAAGAGGCCCTCGGAGACCTCTTCGGTCAGATCCTCGGCCTCTGCGCCGAGGCCGGACTGGTCGAGGTCGGGGTGATCGCCGTCGACGGCACCAAACTCGCCGCGGCCGCCTCAGACGGGGCGATCCGCACCTACGAGCAGATCGCCGTCGAGATCCTCGAGGAGGCTGGCCGCATCGACGCAGCAAAAGACGAGGCCCACGGCGGGCTCGCGGCGATGAGCTGCCCGAACACCTCGCCAGCCGCGGTGGCCGGCGGGCATGGCTGAGGGCGGCAAAGGAGCGGCTCGACGCTGAGCGGGAAGCACAGGAGGAGCCGGTTCCGAGAGCCCGCGAGGAGCGCCTTGAGCTCTGCCGCCGGCGCCTGGTCGAGGACTGGCGCACCGAGCACTGCGCCAACCGCGACTACGAGGCCTACCGCGCCCGTGGGGTGATGAGGGACGGCCGCCGCTTCGGCGCCCCGCCCAAGCCCTACGAGCCGCCGGCCGAACCCGAGGGCAAGATCAACACCACCGACCCTGACGCAAAGCGAATGAAGTTCGGCCGCAACTTCGTCCCCGCCTACAACGCCCAAGCGGTGAGCACCGAAGCTCAGATCATCGTCGCGGCCGAGATCACCACCGAGGGGGTCGACTTCCAGCAGCTGGACCCGATGATCGCTACGGCGGAGCGAGAGCTTGAAGCCGCCGGAGTCACCAAACGCCCCGAGGTGGTGCTCGCCGATGCCGGCTACTGGTCAAACGATCACATCGACGCGCTTCGGGAGCGAGGCATGACGCCGATCGTCGCCCCCGACACCACCCGCGACCGGCCGCGAAAGACACGTCTCGGCGGACCCTACGACTTCATGCGAAGAGCGCTCGCCACCGAGGCCGGTGGCGCTCTCTACTCACAAAGGCAGTGGATGGTCGAGCCGGTCTTCGCCCAGATCAAGGCGAACCGGCGGATCGAGCGCTTCAAACGAAGAGGCCGGGCGGCCGCACGCTCGGAATGGCGCCTGATCGCCGCCACACACAACCTCCTGAAGCTCCACCGACACACTCTGGCGGCTGCGGCAGCTTGAGTTCGGGGCTCGAAGGCCCCTGCCGTTTTCGGATTGCGTCAGTTTGATCGCCGAAGGCCGTCTCAGCGTGCATTTGCGCGACAGCCTCGCGCGAAAGCAGGAGCAAGCTGCGAGTGGCGTCCGGCGTAGCTTGAGAACGTGAAACTACTCTAACCGCGACTTGACTGGCCGGACACAAGAGCTTGACACCACAGGCGCAGAGCAACCATGAGGCGATTCGATACCAGTATCCGTCAGGGTTGACGCTCTGGATGGTCGGGTCGTAGATCTTGCAGGAGACGTTGACCCATTGGCCTGCCGCGATCGCTGGGCCCGTGCCGGATGCGTTGTGGTAGTTCGTAAAGGTGTTCACCGGGTGATTCGGGGTCTCCTGCTCCGCCCAAGTTTGTGGAGGAGGAGGGAGAAGGGGGGAGAGATGAACAGGCCGGTACGAAGGATGATATGGTCGGCGCACCGTGGAGACGGTCCTGGCAGGGCTCGGCGTCAGCGCAGCGACGACTCTTTCGTGGCTGCCAGACAAGCTGGACGTGGCCAACGCGATGGTTATCGGTGCCGGAGTTGGCGCAGCTGTCGGCGGGGGCTTGGGTCTACTGCCGTTCGTTAAGGCGAAAGCTACCAAGCTCTCGGCAGCTGGCACGGTCGTCTTCCTCGCGCTTGCTACCCTGGTCGTAGTGATCGAAATCCTCTTCGGCGATCACGGTCGCCACCCGTTTTTGTTTCCATGAGCACCAAAGCGATACTGATACTCGTGTCCATTGGGATTGTGCTCGCCTACCTCATTAGAGTGTGGTTCGGGGGGCTCGGGATCGTGATCGACATCATCGCCGCGGGCGTGGTCATACTTTGGCTGCTCCCCGAGAGCGTCACCGGCTGGAAGCATGGAGGCATGTAGAGACACAGTGCCGGCGCCGGTGTACGGGAAGGGGGCATGGTCGCTTAGCTCCAAACACGCAATCAGTATTGGGGTCCCCTGAAAAGGGAGCGCCCTCCCCAGGGCGTATTCGTTCAAAGCGGTTGAGGCCCGAACGTGCGCGTATTTGCGACACCAGATGCAACACGCGTTTTGAGCAACCCGGACCGTAGCTGCGCACCCCAAAAAGGTGGCAGTTACTCGCTCTACCACGATGTCGTGCGAGGTCTCATTGAGGACCCGCAGATATGCATTCCACTGATTCCTGGCGTAGGCGGCCGCGTGGCGCGGTGAGCATTCCCGCGGTGGTCGTCTTGCCGGCGCCGCCGTTGGCCCCCGAGCAAACCGAATATCTCACCGCGGTGGACGCTGAGGTTGAGCCCGGCCACCGCGGCAAAATCGGCGCCGGCGTACACCTTGGTGAGCTCCACCGTGCGGATCACCTCCTCGCGGGCGCCGTCCCCGGCGGTGCCGACAGCTGCCTCCATCCCGGCTACCACGCTTCCGCGGCGGGCTCGCGCTCGCGAGCCGAGGGCCCCCCGCCCTTGCCGCCCCGGCGGCGGTGGCGGGTCACCAGGACCAGCGCGCCGCCGGCGAACAGAACGACGAGGCCGGCGATAGCGATTCGCAGCTTCGAGGGACCCGGGGCGCTGCCGGCCCAGAACAGGGTGCCGTGGATGGCACCCCTGTGGCCGTCGATACGCAGCGGCACCTCGTAGTCGAAGACCTTGGTTTTTCGGCTCGCGTCTGTCACCTGCGGGGGGACGCCGGCCGAGAGGTAATGGGTGCGATGGTCGAACCAGGCGAAGCTGCCGTCGTGGCTCCGCGTCCTCCATTGCGGCGGTGCCTTCGGATCGGCCTTCGCCGGCACCGGGCCGGTCGGCGAGAAGCCGGTGTCGAGGTATGCGGCCGGCGAGCGCCGGTTGACCTGGACGGTGCCGTTGTCGAGGATCCGCGCGTAGGGCTCGCCCTCGTAGCCGTAGACCGTCGCCTCGTGCCCGCCGCGATCGCTGAGCACGATGAAGTCGTCGGATTCCCGCACCTGGGCGCTGATTCCGGGGGTGCGCGGCGTCACCCTCTCGATCGTCGAGCGGTAGCTCTGCAGGCCCGCGAGGGCGAGCGCGTTGGGGCCCGCCGCCAGCATGGCCGCCGCCAGGGCGACCGCCCAGCCAAAGCGCCTGATCGCGATCATGCCTGCAGGTTACGTAGGCGATCGCCTGATCTGGTCGAGCGTGTTGCCGCTGGCGACCGACTGCGGCTGCTCGGCGACCACGTCCGAACCGGGACGCGCCTCCTCGTCGCGGCGCTTGATCAGCAGCCACTGGGGCTTCTCGCCGGGGCGGGTGCGCTGCAGGGCGAAGCCGCCGCGGAGCTTCTCCCCGTGCAGGACGAACACCGCGTGGCCGCGCTCGAGCGCCTCCGGCCAGGCGACCCGGCCACCCTGCTCGTAGCGCCCACGATCCCAGACGATCACGCCGCCGCCTTCGGTGGGACCCTCGAAGGCGTTGTGGGCGATCGCGTGATCGTCGACCTGCACGGCAAGGCGTTTGACGGCGGGGTCCAGCGAAGGGCCCTTCGGAACGGCCCACGAACGCATCACCCCATCGACCTCCAGACGCAGGTCGAAGTGATGGGCGGTGGCGGCGTGCTCCTGGACCACGAAGGCGCCGGCGCTGACGCCGCGGATCGCGAACTGCTCGTGGCCCTCGACCTTGACGCTCTCGGTCGCCACATCGGTGACCTGCGCGGCCGCTGGTCCCTCGCGCAGGAACGCCACCAGCTCCGCGACCGCCGCCTCGGGACCCTCGGCGTGGACGAGCGCGCTGCCGTCCTCCCCGTTGCGCACCCAGCCCATCACTCCGAGCTCACGCGCCCGCCCCTGCGTCGCATCGCGATAGCCGACGCCCTGCACCTCCCCGCGCACGATCGCCCGCACCGCCGTCACATCCGCGTTCGTTCGCTTGGTCACAGCGCTCCGCTCGTCCACGCCTTGCCGACGCTCACGCCAGAGAGGCTAGCTCGGACTTCGCTCAGGCCTGCTCGGGAGCTTGATCGAGGCCGCCGAAGGCTCTCTCCGCGGAATCGTGGGGGCAGCTCTGCGCGGCGACCGTCCCCTGGTCCGGGGGCGTGTCCTTGCCGGTTTTCGCGAGGTAGTAGACAAAGCCGGCGATCGCGGCAGCGAGAACCAGGCTGACCTGGCCAGTGCCGAGGGCGAGGCCGCCGCGGGCGGAGGAGACCGCGAGCCAGTCGGCGACCGAGGCGCCGATCGGGCGGGTCAGCACGTAGGCAAACCAGAAGGCGAGGATCGAGTTCATCCCGAAGCGGAAGTAACCCACTGCCGGGATCGCGATGATCGCGCCAAAGAGGAAGATCGAGCCGAAGTAACCGAGGCCGAAGGTGACAGCGGTCAGGTCGCCGGCGGCGGTCCCGAGCGCGAAAGTCGCAAGCACGGCCGCCCAGTAGAAGAGCTCGCGACGCTGGGTGGTGATGCTGTGTATCGAAAGCGTGCCCTCGCTCAGGTACCAGGTCCTGAAGACGACCGCGAGGACAATCGCATAGAAGATCGTCGAGGCGATATAGGGGACGCCGAGGCCGACGTGGAGCACGTCCGCGGCCATCGTGCCGAAGACGCCAACCATCGCCACCGCCAGCCAGTAGGCCCAGGGCACGTAGCGGTCCTTGCCGAATTGAATGTAGAGCGCGATCACGAAGGCGATGCCGCCGAGGACGACCGCGATCTCCGGCACGAGGCTGTGGACGAGGAAGTCCGAGGTCGACTCGCCCATCGCCGTAGTCAGCGCCTTGACGATCCAAAAGAAGGCTGTGACTTCCGGCACCTTGGAGAAGGCGTGGCGCTTGCTGTCTTGCCTGCGGCCGCGGTTGCGAGCCTGGCGAAGCTCTTGGCTGGTGAGTCCGTTCATTCCTGCGCTTTCGCGGTGGGCTTCAATCGCTGGACAAGATCGCGAGCCGAGCAAGGTAAGCGTCGCTTCTTAAGAGGAGATGAAAGAAGGTCACTCCTCGCGGAGAATCGCGCCCAGCGGCAGCCGCCGCAAAGAGCGAGCCGCGGCGGCAGCGGCGAGCAGGGCGCCGACAACAGCGGCAAGCGCGAGCAGCCCGAGGAAGCCCCACGGAATGGCGAGATGATCCGGCGGCGGGTCGAAGACGTGCTGGAGCATCGCGACCAGCATCTCCGCAAGCAGCCAGCCGAGCGCGGCCGCCAGCGCTAGGGCCGCCGCCAGCACCGCGATCGCCTCGCTGCGCACGAAGGCACCGATGTCGCGCAGCGAGGCACCGAGCGCCGCCATCGTGGCGAACTCGTGGCGGCGCTCGCTGACGACGAGATTGACGAAGAGCCACATCGCCGCCGCCGCCAGAGCGATCGCGAAGGCCTGCTCGAGCCGGCTGATCCCGGTCAGGTCGATGGTGGTGATCGAGCTGACCGTCTGGACCGACTGCTGGCGGATGTCCTTGACGCTGACGCCAAATCCTTTGGTCGCCGTCGCCACGCGAGCCGATACGACCGACGGGTCTTCAGCGGCGCTGGCGAAGACGACGTTGGGGCCGCCAGCATGATCGGCCTTCTGCAGGTAGGCGAGATTGGCGACCATGAACGAGTCCCGCGGCGCCGAGGGGAACTCCTGAACGGTGCCGACGACGTGGAAGGGAACGATGCGGAACCTGCCGCTGCGATGGTCGAGCACCCTCAGCCTGAGCAGGTCGCCAACCTTGAGCGAGTAGTCGGTGATCGTCTCTTTGGAGACGAGGATGCCGTCCGGCCTGCTCTTCAGGCGGCTCATCATGGTCTGCGCGCTGCCGCCGATGAAGTAGGAGTCGCGCAGGGTCGTCGCGGCGCCGATCGTTGACGGTTCGATCCCGAAGGCGTCCTGGAGGTCCGGGCCGACGTACGCATAGGAGTGATCGACCGCCGAGGTGGCCGCGACGCCGGGCACGCTTTTGATCCGCTTGGCAAGGCCGTTCCTGGCGGTGACCCCCGGCGGCGCCGTCGCGGTGATATCTGCGCCGAGGGTCAGCTGAGCATCGACCCCTGCCTGCTGGTTGTAGGTAGCGGCAAAGACTCCGAGGCTGACCCCGAAGACGAGCAGGAGGCCGACGAAGATCAGGCCACGATTGATCGCCGGGCCGCGCCTGGAAGCGCTGGCGAGCAGGAAGGCGCGCCGGCTGGTGACCTGTTCGCTTCCACGCAGGCGCCTCGCGATCGCGCTGAAGACCGCCCCTCGCAACCGAACCAGCAGCAGCGTCGCCCCGATCCAGAGCAGAGCGGGCGCGAAGAACATGTAGATCGAGAGCGAGAGGGTCGGGTTGGAATCGGGGTTGACGACCGCCGAGAACCCGGTGCTGGCAGTCAGCCAGTAGATCAAGCCGCTGATCGCGAGCGCAACGAAGTCGAGGTAGAGCCGCCGCCAAAGCGGTACGCCCCCGGCTTGAGAGCCTCGTCTGCCGGCGGCCACCGTTTCCGAGAAGGCTCGCAGCCCGGTGCCGAGCCGCGCCACCATCCCGCCCACGAAGGCGAGCACGACGCAGACCACGACGACGGTCGCCGCCCGGCTCGCGTTGAGCCCGACGGAGCCTTCGATCAGCAGCGTGACCGCGAGAAAGGAGATCCCGGCCCCAAGCAGGCCGGCGAGCAGGCCGGCGATGCTCGATTCGGTCACCGCCATCCCGAGCAGCTGGCGCCGGCTCGCACCGCGGGCCCGGAGCAGGGCAAGTTCACGGCGGTCGCGTTCCACCGTTCCCAGCGCCGCCAGGTAGGCGAGGCCGAGCGCCAGCAGAGCGCCGGGAACGGCGAGCATTATGAAGAGCGCCTCGGCGTAGAGCGCGTCCCCGGTCGCCGATTCGAGCGCTTCGGAGAGGTTGTCGATGAACTGGATCTTGCCCGGGAAGCTCCGTTCCACGGAGTTGCGAATCTGCCCGGCGCGCTTGAGGGCTTCGCTCGGGGTGCCGCCGAGGCTTTCCCTGTCGACCTGTGCCTGCACCTGCCACTGGACTCCGGAGAGCGTGCCGGGAACAGATGTCGCGGCGAGGTTAGCCGTGCCGCCGAGGGACGGCAGGGCGCCGCCGACCGTGCTGGCAAAGGTCGCGACGGGAAGGATCGCGATGTTGGCCGGTGGCTGCGCGGGCGCCGGGCCGACCTGGGGGTTGAGCGGCTGGAAGAGCACGTCGGGGGCGGTGACGAGGGCGACCCCGCCAACCCTGAGACTCCGCAGCGGCGCATGGGCGCCGAGGCGCAGGCTGACGGTGTCGCCGACCCTGGCCCGCAGCGTCGCCGCGAGCTGCTGGTCGAGGACGACCTGGCCCGGCCGCAGGCCGCCGCGCAGGAAGCGGAAGGGGTCGATGCGGTGGCGGTAGCCGGGGGGCACCGCGAGGATCGCCCCGGCGCCAGCGTCGGTGACGCCGGCGGCGCCGCGATGGCTGACTCCGGCGAAGGGAGCCGTCGCCACGGCGGAGGCCTGGGCGATGTCGGGCTGCTTGGAGATCCCGCCGGCCAGCGAACGAGCCTTTCCGTAGCTGGCCACCGGGCCCTGCAGGTCGAGCGGCACGCTGCGGGTTGCCGAGGCGGTCATCGTCCGCAGCGAGTGGCCGATGAAGAGGATCATCGCCCCGAGCAGGGCGACGGCGACGGCGAGCACCAGGGTCTGGGTGGCGGTCTGCGCCGGTCTGCGCTTCAAACGCGCAATCCCAAGCCGAAGGGCGACGCTCATTGTCGCTCCGCTGCGATCCGGCCGTCCGCGAGGCGCACCTGGCGCGTCCAGCGCGCCGCGACGCCGCGGTCGTGGGTGGCGAGCGCCAGAGCAAAGCCAAAGCGCTCCTGCAGCGCTTCGAGCAGATCGAGCACCCGCTCGGCGGTGTCGGAGTCGAGGTGGCCGGTCGGCTCATCGCAGAGCAACAGCTCCGGCGATTGGGCGAGCGCCCTGGCGAGCGCGACGCGCTGGGCCTCGCCGCCGGAAAGCTCGGCGGGCAAAGCAGCGCCCTTTTCGGAGAGGCCGACCAGTCCGAGCAGCTCGGCCGGCGCGTAGCGGACATCGAGCCCAGCTCGCGCCGCAACCCAGGCGGCGAAGGCGACGTTCTCGAAAGCGTTGAAGGTGGGCAGCAGGTTGGAGCCCTGCAGGACGTAGGCGATGCCCGCGGCCCGCGCCTTGCTGCGGGCAGCGGCGTCAAGAGATGAGAGCGCCTCGCCCTTCCAGAGCACCTCCCCCGCGCTGGGAACGAGCAGGCCGCCGAGCAGGTGCAGCAGCGTCGTCTTGCCAGAACCAGACGGGCCCTGCAGGGCAACGCTTTCTCCCGGCGCGATGCTGAAGTCCAACCCGATCAACGCCCGCACCTGCGCCTCCCCTGCCCCGTATATGACCGATGCCCGCTGACAAGAAGAGAGAGTCGTTGCACCGGCGGTCGCAACGCTCATCGGAGCACCGCCCCGTCGCGAAGCTCGACGATGCGATCGGCCGCACCGGCGACGACCCTGGAGTGGGTGACGACGACGACGGCGCAGCCGTGTTCAGCGGGCAACCGCCGCAAGGCGCTGAGCACGACCTGCTGGTTGTCGGCGTCGAGCTCGCCGGTCGGCTCGTCGGCGAGGATCAGCGGCGCCCGGCGGCCGACGGCGGCGGCGATCGCGACGCGCTGCTGCTCCCCTCCCGAAAGCGCCATCGCACGATGACCCCGACGCCTGCGAAGCCCGAATTCAGCGAGGGCATCTTCGGCGCGCTCGACCGGAGACTGCACCCCGCCGAGGCGAAGCGCGGCCGCGACGTTCTCCAGGGCGGTGAGCGTGGGCCAGAGGTTGTTGCTCTGGAAGACGATGCCGACACCTCGTGCCCTGTGTTCGGCGAGCTCGGGCTCGCCCAGAGCGATCAGCGAGCTGCCGAAGCTGCGCACGTCGCCGGCCGAGGCCCGATCGAGGCCGGCGGCCAGGGTCAGCAGCGTGCTCTTCCCACAGCCCGAGGGGCCGAGGATCGCCACGAGCTGCCCCCTGCGGACCTCGAGGTCCACCCCGCGCAGGGCGACGGTCTCCACCGCAGCGGAGCGATAGATCTTGAAGACGTCGTGCATCTCCAGCACCGGCCACTCCGGCGACGCCTGCTCGGCCTCCGGCTCACGGTAGAGGCTTCCTAGGGGTTCCATTCGAAGCTTTCGCTGATCATCCGGTAGGCGTCGACGTTGTCGACCCCGACCGGGGTGGCGAGATCGAGGACCGCGACCTCGCCTCCGTTGCCGTATTCGTAGCGATCGATGACGAGCTTCAGGCGCTTGCCGGTGACAGGATCGGGCGCGCTCAGCCGCGTGTAGGTGGTCTTCGCTCCGGGCTTGCTGCGAGGAGCGCCCTTGCCAACGGAGATATGAATCGCGTTCGCCTTTTCTTGAAAGGTCACGTCGTTCCCCGACCCCTTGCGCGCCCAGCCCTCCGGGTAGCGGATCGAGTAGCCGGCGCTGGGGTCGTGGAAAAGCAGGAAGGTCTGGCTGTCGGGGATGTCTCCGGTCGCCGCCGCCTGCGCCTCGCTCGGCACAGCGGCGCCGCCGCCGGCTTCCTGGCTTTCGCTCGAGCGACTTTCACCGGCGGTCGAGGTATTGCCGGGGGTCGATGTGCGGCCTCCGGTCGAGGTACTCGAGCTGCCGCTGCCGCTGCCGCATCCCGCCGCGAGCGAGCCGGTCACGGCGAGAACAGCAACCAGCGAGATCGTCTTGGCCTTCACGGTTCCTCCTTTGCCGAAGGTTCACTGCTCGACCAAAGGTGTACTCGGGCCAGATGAGACTCGAATGAGAACGATTCGCTAGGAATCGCGGGGCAACGTCAGCCAAACGTCGGCGCCCCCACTGAGGCGATTGGAGGCGTGCGCATCGCCTCCGTGCGCACGAGCGACGGTTCGCACAATCGCCAGCCCGAGCCCGCTGCCGCCGTCACGGCTGCTCGCGGACGCGCGGCTGAAGCGCTCGAACGCTCGCCCGAGGAACTCCTCGGAGAACCCCTCGCCCCGATCCAGCACGTGGATCTCGATCGGCCCGTCCTCCGTCCTCGCCCGGATCTCGATCGGCCCGGCGCCGTAGCGCAGTGCGTTGTCGACCATGCTCCCTATCGCCTGGTCGAGGCGCAGACGATCGACCTCGAGCACGAGCGAGGAGGGCGCGTCGATCTCGATCGCTCTCCCCCCGGCTTCCGCCCTGCGGGAGAACCTGCGACTGACGCCGTCGAAGGCCTCAGCCAAGTTCAAACGCGCCAAGCGCAGGGGAAGCTCTCCCCGTTCGGTCTGGGCGATCGTCAGCAGGTCCTCGGAGAGCTGGGTGAGCCGGTCGGTCTCCTCGGCGGCCGACGCCAGCGCGGCGCGCAGCTCCTCGGGCGAGCGACCTTCTGCGAGGGCAAGCTCGAGCTCCGTCCGCAGGATCGCCAAGGGGGCGCGCAGCTCATGGCTGGCGTCGGCGACGAAGGTTCGCTCGTGCTCCAATGCCTCGCCGAGGCGTTCGAGCATCTCGTTCAGGGTGGTTCCAAGCCGGGCGACCTCGTCGTGAGTGGGGGGCACCGGGAGGCGTTGGTCAGGCTCGGCCGCGGAGATCTCAGCCGCGCGCGAGCGCATCGCCTCCACCGGGTGAAGCGCGGCCGCGGAGACGCCGTAGGCGGCAAGCGAGGCAAGGATGAGCGCAACCGGGCCGCCGACCAGCAGGAGCTGTGCCAGGTCCGTCAGCGAATCGCTGCGCGACTCGGTCGAGGTGCCGACCACGACAACTCGCTTCTGGCCTCTGGCGCTGACCGGCACGGCGAGCAGGCGTGACTCGTCCTGCAGGCCCGGCAGCGGTCCGCGGTTGAGGATGATCGGCCCGCGCAGAGCCCGTTCCAGCTCCGCAGACGAGAGCAGCACATGGCGTCCCACAGCCAGCGAGGAGTCCGAGACGCGGCCGCTGGAATCGAGCACCTCGGCAAAGCTCTCGGTGCGCCCGACCAGGGCCTGGTGACCCTCGCTCAGCCCGGAGTCGGCCTCCTTGACCAGGGCGGCGACGTCGTTTGCCCTCGACCGCAAGCCAGAGTTGATCGTGCTGTCTAGCTCGGCGCTGAAGCGCAGATAGACGAAGACGCCGATGGCGCCAAGGACAAGAGCCATCACGGCAGCGAAAGCGAGGGTGACGCGGAGGCGGATCGAGACGTGACTCAGCGCCCGCCGTCCTTTCGCAGTCGGTAACCGGCACCGCGAACCGTCTCCAACGAGGTGATCCCAAAGGGCATGTCGATCTTGCGGCGCAGATAGCGAACGTAGACCTCGACGACGTTGGAGCGGTGCTCGAAGTCGTACTCCCAGGCTTGGTCGAGCAGCTGGGAGCGACTGAGGACGTGTCCCGACCTGCGCATGAAGGCCTCCAGGAGCGCGAACTCCTTGGCCGAGAGCTCGATCTCGACCTCCCCCCGCCAGGCCTGATGCGTGGCGGGATCGAGCCGCAGCTCTCCGACCTCGACGATCGAAGGCCGCTCGCTCTGGCCGCGGCGGGCCAACGCCCGCAACCGCGCCAGCAGCTCGGCAAAGGAGAACGGCTTGGTCAGGTAGTCGTCGGCGCCACCGTCGAGGCCGGCGACGCGGTCCTCGAGCGCCCCGCGCGCGGTCAGCATCAGCACCGGCGACCAGATCCCGTCGAGGCGAAGGCGCCGGCAGGTCTCGAAGCCGTCGATGCCGGGAAGCATGACGTCGAGCACGATCGCGTCGTAGGCAGAGGACCGGGCCATGCCGACCGCGTCCTCCCCCGTCCCGGCGACGTCGACGGTCAGGCCCTGCTCGCTCAGCCCGCGGCGAACCAGCGCCGCCATCTTCACCTCGTCCTCGACGACCAAGACGTGCATGCGCACACGATCCCAGAGAAGATGAATGCCAGATGAGAGCGGCGGAGAGCCTCCTGGCTGCTTAGTGGGTGGCCGTCACCGTCTTCACCGGGTAGCCGAGGCCCGCCACTCGCTCGGGAAGGTCGACGTGCAACCAGTGCGATACGTGACTGGGAAGGGTCTCGAGGATGATTTCCCGGTAGTCGCCCCTTTTCAGCTCCTCGACGATGTCGTCATAGGCGTTGGGGCTGATCGCGACCCTGCCTTCGACCTCGCTTCCCGCCGGCTCCTCGAGCAGCGGCAGCGCCCGCGCAAGAACCTTTTCGCCCAGGCTGGTGTCGGTGCTGCTGCGATCGAACGCCAGGTGGCCGGGGTTGGGGACGAGCACGAAGAACCGGGCCGGACCAGCCAGGGCGCGCTCGCGCACCGCTTCGATCACCGCCGGGGTGGCGTCGGTCTTGTTGGTGACGACGAGAACACGGGGCTCGCCCGTATCCACCTGCCCGTCCCGGCCGGGTACACCGTCGCCCAGCTGGGCCTCCGCGCTCGAGACCACGATCAGATCCCGCTTGGAGATCGTCAGGTAGACGACCAGGGCGAGGATCGCGCTGAGGAAGATCACGCTGGTCAGGATCGTCCCCAGGCCGAGGCCGGTTTCGCTGGTCGGCTGGGAGAGGAAGTCGCCGATCGAGGCGCCCAGGGGCCGGGTGAGGATGTAGGCGATCCAGAAGGCGAGGATCGCGTTCAGCTTGAAGCGGAAGTGGGCGACGGTGACTATCGCGATCGCCCCGGCGAAGATCCCGACCGACGGCAGGTAGCCGAGTTCGAGCTTCTCGGCGACCAGGTCGCCGGCTGAGGTGCCGAGGGCGAAGGTGAAGAGGATCGCCAGCCAGTAGAAGGCCTCGCGGCGGGTGGTGACGATGGTGTGGACCGAGAGGGTTCGCTCACTCCAGTACCAGGCCCCGAAGACGCAGGCGAGGATGGCGCTGAAGGCGATCGTCGTCGTCTGCAATTCGACGCCGAGGTTGTCGACCAGGTTGTCGCTGAAGAGCGTGCCGACGACGCTGATCAGGACCACGGCGAGCCAGTAGATCCCCGGCACGTACTTCCTCGACCTGAACTGGAAGACGAGAACCGCGATCAGCGCCGCGGCCATGATGTAGGTCGTGTTGGTCAGACCCAGGCCGAGGTTTTCGTTCAGCAGGTCCGCCGCGGTCTCCCCAACCGTCGTGCAGAGGATCTTGATCACCCAGAAGTAGAGGGTGATCTCCGGCACCTTGTTGAGCATCTGACGGCCCAGGGAGAGAGCGTCATGGCGGGGTTCGACGGCTATCGGCGGCGCTGCGATCTCATTCATGGCGCGGCAGTCTGGGACACCGCGCTTAACCGCAGATGAGAGAGCCGCAACCCGATCTGATTCGCTTCGGCCGCCCGGATGGCTCTCATCTGCGTTTAAGGGTCGACCAGCAGAGTGCCGAGCCGGATGCTCGTCCTCCTCACCCTCGCCAGCTTGTCCGACAAGGTCGTCGAACCGATCGTCGACGTCGCCACCGAATTCATCGGCTCCGCCGGCGTCGTCGCCGTCTTCCTGCTGATGACCCTGGAGTCGGCCTGCATCCCGATCCCCAGCGAGGCAATCATGCTTTTCGCCGGGTTCAGCGTCTCCAACGGGGAACTGACCCTGTTCGGGGTGGTCGCCGCCGGCGTGCTGGGCAACGTCGCCGGCTCGGCAATCGCCTACGCGGTCGGCTACTACGGGCGGCTCGACCTGTTGGAGAAGAACAGGCTGATCCAGATCAGCCCAAAACACCTGAAATGGGCCGATGATTGGTTCGCTCGCTACGGCTCGGCCACCGTCTTCTTCTCGCGGATGCTGCCGATCATCCGCACCTTCATCTCGCTGCCCGCCGGAGTGGCGAAGATGCCGTTCTGGCGCTTCATCGCCTTCACCCTGCTCGGCTCGATTCCCTGGGTGCTGGCGCTGGCGTTGATCGGTCGCAGCGTCGGCGACAACTGGGAACACTGGCGCCACGATCTCGGCTACCTCGACTACGCGGTGCTGCTGGCGATTGTCGTCGGAATCGTCTACCGGGTCGTGAAATGGCGGCGGCAGAGGGACGGCGAGGGAGCTGTCACCTCGGCTGGTCGGTAGCTCGCTGAGCCAGTCCTCGCCTCACCGACAGGTACAAGGTCGCCAGAGCCCCTGGCGGAGCGAGCCACCAGGCAGGGATGTCGGCGGCTGCGACCAGGGCCGTAACGCAGAGAATCGCGACGACGCCGGCCGCGGTCCTCCAGTCGTCGCCGACGACGAACTCCCAAACGCCGAGCACCGCGCTTCGAATCATCGGCCCGGCGCCCCGGCGAGCAGCGACTGGCCCAGCCGTAGGTCTCGCACCATCAGCCAGGAGGAGGTGAAGATCACCAGGGCCAGACAGGGAAGGGCCGCCTCGTTCCCTGGCCACGACGCACCAGCGCCCTCGACGCCCCAGAAGAGACCGAAGGTCGTCAGCAGCACCCCGACGACGAACTTCATCGAGTTCTCCGGCACCCGAGCAAGCGGGGCGCGAGCCGCGAGGCCGACGACGACGACGAACGCCACCGCGACGCCAGCGGCCGCGGCGGCGAGCCCGATATCGTGCTGGTTGGCGCCGAAGGTGAGGACGATGAAGGCAACCTCGAGGCCCTCGAGCAGCACGCTCTTGAAGGCGATCGCGAAGGAGTAGCCGTCGAACTCGCCTGTCGCCGCGCCTGCGCTGCCCGCTGCGAGCGCCTCGGTCTCGTAGATCGCCAGCTCATCGTGCATCGACTTCAGCCCGGCGGCACGCAGGATCGCCTTGCGCAACCACTGCAAGCCGAAGATCAGCAGCAGGCCACCGACGACGACACGCAGCACGTCGATCGGGAGCGAGGTGAGCGCCGGCCCGAGCGCAGCGATCAGGATGCCCAGAACGAGGCCGGCAACGACAACTCCGAGGAGCGTCGAAGACCACCTGCGGGTGCTGCCGACCGCCAGAACGATCGTGAAAGCCTCGACCGCCTCGACTGCGCAGGCGAGAAACACAGAGATTGCGAGGCTGAGCTGCGGGCCTGTCATCGGTTGCTCCTATGTCAAGCCGCTACCGCGATTTGCGGTGCCAGCTTGTCTCTCTGAGCGTCGACGGTGGTCATGGATATCTCTCTTTCGGAATTGACCAACAGCTTCCAGACTCGGCGCGCGAGGTGGCGCTTGAGG